>CAJTYJ010000031.1 GCA_910583895.1 uncultured Lachnospiraceae bacterium | reverse complement strand
TGTTACAAAAATTAGAGAGTTTTTTCATGCCGCTGGCAGAAAAAATCGGAAAGAATAAGTATCTGATTGCCGTCAGAGACGGTTTTCTGTTATCCATGCCGTTGCTGATCGTAGGATCTTTCTTCCTGCTGATCGCCAACTTCCCGATTCCGGGGTGGGCTGAATTCTGGGGACAGTTTTTCGGGGAAAACTGGACCTCCTATTTTTCAAAACCCACAGATGCTACCTTCTCCATTATGGCCATTCTGGCAGTGGTGGGAATCGGCTATTCTTTTGCAGAGCAGATGAAGGTGGACCGGCTGTTCGGAGCAGCCATCTCGCTGGTGTGCTGGTTTTTGATCATGCCGTATCAGATTCTGTTTGAAGAGTCCGTGGTATCTGGTATCCCGCTGGGATGGGTCGGTTCCAAAGGTATCTTTGTGGGCATCATCTGTGCCTTTCTGGCAGTCCATGTGTATGCATGGGTGGACAGCAAGGGCTGGGTCATCAAGATGCCCGACGGCGTGCCGCCGACCGTGGAAAAATCCTTCGCGGCTTTGATCCCGGCGGGAATGTCCGTGCTGGTGTTCTTTATCATCAATGTGGTCTTTGCCATGACGCCTTACGGCAATGCCTTTGATTTCGTATTTGAGATTTTGCAGACACCGCTTCTGGCTCTTGGAAATACCCTTCCGGCCATGGTGATTGCATACATTTTCCTGCACTTCTTCTGGTTCTTCGGCGTCAACGGCGGTTCCGTGGTAGGTGCAGTATTCAACCCGATTCTGCAGACTTTGTCCGCAGAGAATCTGGCGGCATTCCAGGCGGGAGATGCCATGCCGAATATTATCTGTCAGCAGTTTCAGGACCTGTTTGCAACCTTCGGGGGAGCCGGCTCCACACTTTCGCTTCTGATCGCCATGCTGCTCTTCTGCAAGTCCAAGCGGATCAAGGAGCTGGGTAAACTGGCGATTATTCCGGGATGCTTTGGTATCAATGAGCCGATCATCTTCGGACTTCCGATCCTGCTGAACCCGATGATGCTGATTCCGTTCATGCTGGTGCCGACGATTAATATTATTATTTCCTATATTTGTATGAGCATTGGTCTGGTACCCATCTGTACCGGAGTTGCGATTCCCTGGACCATGCCGGTTATCATCTCCGGATTTTTGTCCACCGGATGGCAGGGCGCAGTTTTGCAGGCGCTGCTTCTGATTCTGGGAGTCTTCCTGTATATGCCGTTTATCAAGATGATGGATAAGCAGTATCTGGCGGATGAGACGAGGGGAACGGACGAGACAGAGGACGAGGACGATTTCTCACTGGATGATCTGTCCTTTGACGATATGTAAGAAAGACAAGTACAATGACGATGGAGGGATACCATGAAGATTGTGATGATATTTGACCAGATCCAGTCCGGACTTGGGACGAAGGATGACACCATGGTGCCGCTGACCGGAAAAAAGGAAGCGGTGGGACCGGCGGTGATGATGCAGCCGTTTCTGAAGGAGACCGGCGGACGGGTCATGGCGTGCCTGTGCTGCGGCAACGGAACCTATCTGGCAGATCCGGACGAAGTGAGCCGGAAGCTGTGCGCCATGGTAAATAAAGTAAAACCGGACATTGTGATCTGCGGGCCGGCATTTAACTACGCAGATTATGCTGCCATGTGTGCGCGGGTGGCGGACGATATCAACCGGACGACGGAGGCAAAGGCATTTGCGGCCATGTCTCAGGAGAACGAGGAGACCATCGCTGCCTATAAGGATAAGGTGATGATCGTGAAGACGCCGAAGAAGGGCGGCATGGGGCTCAATGATTCTCTGAAACATATCTGTCAGGTGGCGAAGGCGCTGGCGGATGGAGATCCGGGACTGGAAGCGCTGAAGCAGAGCGTCTGCTTCTAAAAGGGCCGAATGCTGTAAAGGATGCCGAAGAGGACGCCGCCGGGAAGGAACGGATGCTGTCTGGCAGGCGCGGGCAACGCAGGACTGAACGAACTTCTGACTTCGACTAAGACGCTCCAAAGAGCTGTCGCGCCTAAGTCTGTGTAAGAGGTGGACTTTATTCCTGCCAGGAACGCCCTTGAGCGCCTGCCTGCCGGTATCCGTTCCCTTCCGGCGGCCGGGTTTTGGCAGGCGAAACAGAGTATGATCGCGGCTGCTTTGGAATCTGAAATTCAGATTTGCCCCCCGGGTTTCGGAAATATTAATGGAAAATTGTAAATATTTGACAGGAGGGATAAGATCATGTGGGGAATGATCGCAACATGGAGAATGGCGGCGGAAGGCGTGGAAAAGGGCGCGCATATGCTGGCAGAAGGACAGAATGCAGGAGACGCCATTGAGACGGCCATCCGGGAGGTGGAGGACTTTCCGTATTATAAATCGGTGGGTTACGGCGGACTGCCCAATGAAGAAATGGAAGTGGAGCTGGATGCGGCGTATATGGACGGAGATACGCTGGATATCGGCGCGGTGGCGGCAGTAAAGGACTATGCCAATCCGGTATCCATCGCCAGACGCTTAAGCCGGGAAAAGGTAAACAGCATGCTGGTGGGAGAGGGCGCGGAGAAATTTGCCCATAAAGAAGGTTTTGAACGGAAGAACATGCTGACAGACCGGGCGAAGGCCCATTACCGGAACCGGGTGAAGGAACAGCGGGAGCTGGAGCTGAAACCTTACTCCGGACATGATACGGTCGGCATGGTCTGTCTGGACAGCGCCGGAAAAGTGACGGCGGCCACATCCACCAGCGGTCTGTTTATGAAGAAAAAAGGCCGGGTGGGGGATTCGCCCATCGCCGGTTCCGGATTCTATGCGGACAGCAAAGTGGGCGGTGCCAGTGCCACAGGTCTTGGGGAAGACCTGATGAAGGGCTGCATTTCCTATGAGATTGTCCGGCTGATGAAGGAGGGCATGCATCCGCAGGAGGCCTGTGAGACGGCGGTAAACCGTCTGGACGCAGAACTGAAGGAGCGGCGCAGCGCAGCGGGGGATCTGTCGCTGATTGCCATGAACAAGGAAGGCGAATGGGGCGTTGCAACGAACATCGAAGGATTTTCTTTTGCGGTGGTGACCGAAGGAAAAGACCCTCAGGTGTATCTGGTGGAGCGTCAGGAGGACGGCCGCTGCACGTATGCGCCTGCATCTCAGGAATGGATGGAGGAATATATGCGGACTCGTATGGCGCCGGTTGTCGAGGTGTAAGGATACCGGGACAATGGTCACAATTCCGGCTGCCGCCGGGAAGGGCAGATAACCGTTGTCATGTCTGGTCTGTCTGCGCAGCATCCGGCGTGAACGGATCTGGAGAGAAAACGGGTTTTGTCTGTCTCATAAGTCCGTCTGAGGCGGACATCCCGGTTTTTCAGCAGCTGAAAGCCACACAGCGCTGCGCAAAGATAGAGACAGACTCATGATTTGCAGACTGGCCGGGAAAAAGGGGGAGAGATCTGTGGAACAGAGAATTTTGAAAAAAGTAGAGTCACTGAAAGAACAGATGATGGAGGATATCCTGGAACTGGTGCGGATTGACAGTGTGGAGACGGAAGCCCAGCCGGGTGCACCTTTTGGGCCAGGGGTCAGAAAGGCACTTCAGAAGGCGCTGGAGATGGGGGAGCGTCTGGGATTTCGGACTGTGAATCTCAACAATTACATGGGCTATGTGGAGTACGGCAAAGGGGACGATTATGTGTGCGCCATCGGCCATGTGGATGTGGTTCCTCCCGGAGACGGATGGAAGCAGCCGCCTTTTGCAGGATACGCAGAGGATGGTGTGCTGTATGGCCGGGGGGTTCTGGACAACAAGGGACCGATTCTTGCCTGCCTGTACGGGCTGTACGCGCTGAAGGAACTGGGGTATGAACCAAAGCATCGGGTGCGGATCATCTTCGGGTGCGATGAAGAGTCGGGATTTGAGGATCTGCGTTATTATCTGTCGAAGGAACAGCCTCCGGTATACGGATTTACGCCGGACTGCAAATTTCCGGTGGTGTATGCGGAGCGGGGACGCGCCGTGATCCGTGTGGAAGCAAAAGAGGCAGGACCGTTCTGTGATTTTGTGACACAGTATTTTATCGGCGCAAAAAATACCGGAGACAGGCTGGGCATCGATTTTTCCCATCCGGAATACGGCGTTATGGAGATGCGCAATTATAAGCTGTGGATGAACGGGCAGACGCTTTCTTTTGAAGCGGCGCTCAGTTATCCGGCCGGCCATACCATTGATGAAATTCTGGAAAGGATCCGGGAAAAAGCGGGGGACCAGAAGGTTACGCTTGTACAGAACTATGATCCGGTGGTATTTGATAAGGAAAGTCCCATGGTACAGGCACTGAAGGAATGTTATGAGCTGGTGACTGGAGAAGACGGGACACCGGTGACGACAACCGGAGGCACATATGCCAAGGCCATGCCCGGGATCGTGCCATTTGGTCCGAGTTTTGCGGGACAAAAAGGCATCGGACATAATCCCAACGAATGGATGAAAGAAACGGACCTGATAAAAAATGCAAAAATCTATGCATTGGGGCTTTACCGTCTGGGACTTTTGTAGTATATATAGTTTAATGTATGAAAATTGCCGGAAATGCATGATAAACGCCCCCCCGATTAGAGGTCACTGAAAAAATAGTCATTTCCGCATAAAAGGACTTTTTCAGTATCCTCGTCTGCAGGGGCAGAAATTTCGTGCCGTTTATTCCCGCGAGCAACGAGCCAAGTGGCTGCTTGCAGACATTTGGCGACTGCCGCGAGGGTCAAATACTCCGCTGCTTCGCAGCGCTGCAAGTTTGATACCCCATTGCTTGCAGCGGGGTTTTTGATTTTATAAAAAAGAGAAAAGGCGTAAAAAGATGACAGGAAAGATTGTAGAAATCTGCTGCGGCAGCTATTATGATGCAAAACAGGCGGCGCTTGGGGGAGCAGAGCGGATCGAACTGAACAGCGCCCTTATGCTGGGCGGACTGACGCCCACAGAGAGTACGCTTTGCATGGTAAAGGAAGAATTTCCGTCTTTGAAGGTGGTTGCCATGGTGCGGCCAAGAGGTGCGGGATTCTGTTATACGGAAGAAGAGTTTCAGGTGATGATGAAGGAGTGTGAAAGCCTGCTTCGGTGCGGAGCGGACGGGATCGCTTTCGGATGTCTTCAGGCGGATGCCTCTCTGGATGAACAGCGTAATCTGAGACTGACCGAGAAGATCCGGAATATGGGAGGAGAAGCCGTATTTCACCGGGCTTTTGACTGCTCGAAGGATCCGTTTGCCGCCATGGAACGGCTGATTGCCATGGGCGTGACCCGGGTGCTGACCAGCGGTCTGAAGCCAAAGGCGGCAGAAGGCAGAGAGATGCTGAAAAAGCTGCAGGCAGATTACGGGAAAGACATCCAGATTCTGGCGGGCAGCGGCGTCAATGCGGACAATGCGGCAGAACTGATGGAATATACCGGGCTTCATCAGGTTCACAGTTCCTGCAAGGCATGGGAGACGGATCCGACGACGGTGCAGAACGGGATTTCCTACAGTATTGCAGGTGGAGAACATACATTCGAATATGATGTGGTCTCGTCAGAACTTGTGCAAAAACTGGTGTCCAGAGTCAGAGAAGGAACCAGGATCTGACAAAGTGAAGCAGAGCTGCTTTTTGTGCCAGGCCGTTTCGTTGCTGTGTGATTTTAAAAGAAACAGGACTTAGGAGGCAGTCTGGATCTTAAGGAGCAGTTTTCATGTTCAGACTGCCGGCTGGTCACCGGGCAGACAGGACACCAGCACAAATATTTTGCTGCAAAGCGGAGAAACTACAGCGCCCTGCATGTCAGGGTTTCTGTGCGTTCTGTGGAAAGTGTGTGGTAAAAGCATGTATATGGAGTCAGAATGGTGCGTCCGAGTACAGGGACAGTCAAATCAGCCGGAAAACAGGGGGAGACAATATGTGGGCAAGATGGAAACAAAATAAGGGGATACGCAGAATCCTCACGGTTGCTGCAGTTACCGCGTCGGCGTTTATACAGGCGTTTGTAATCCAGGTGTTTATCCGTCCATCAGGGCTTTTGTCAGGCGGTTTTACAGGAGTTGCCATCCTGATTGACGATATCGCATCTTTGTACGGAGGAAGCTTTTCCACCTCTCTTGGAATGCTTGCCCTGAACATTCCGGTTGCACTTCTGTGCAGCCGCAGCATCAGCAAACGGTTTACCTTTTATTCGCTCATGCAGGTGTTTTTGGCCAGCTTTCTTCTGAAAGTCTGCCGGTTTCAGCCGTTGTTTGACGATACGATGCTGAACGTGATTTTCGGCGGTTTTCTCTATGGTATCGGCACGGCCATTGCGCTGAAGGGAAATGCATCCACAGGCGGGACGGATTTCATCGCTTTGTATGTGTCCAACAGAACCGGGCGTTCCATCTGGGAACAGGTATTTGCGGGGAATGTGATCCTTCTTTGCATCTTCGGATTTATGTTTGGATGGATTTATGCCGGTTATTCCATCTTGTTCCAGTTTATCTCCACCCGGACGATCTCCTCTTTCCATCATCGGTATGAGCGGGTGACGCTGCAGATCACCACCATGCACGCTGAGGCCGTCATGAAGGCGTATGTACAGAAATATCGCCACGGGATCTCCTGTGTGGAGGCGGTGGGCGGTTACAGCCACAAAAAAATGTATTTGCTGCACACGGTGGTATCTTCCTATGAGGCGTCGGAGATCATCGAACTGATGCGGTCTGAGGACCCGCATGTCATCATCAATGTATTAAAGACACAGAATTTTTACGGAAGCTTTTATCAGGCTCCCATTGGATAGCAGGAAAAAAGACCAGGATATCCGGCCGGACCGGTATGGCTGGTCTTTTTTGCTTTTGGACTCGCAGGGGAGATGTCCTTGTAATCCTGTATATCGGATGTGTCAGATGGTATCTCTCGAAAACAGTTCTCCGATCTTGGAAAAAATGCCTTTTCCCTTTTTCTGGATTTTTTTGTCCAGGGTCCGGATGTCATATTCATCGATCCGCAGTCTTCTGGTAGTGTCTTCCAGTTGTTTTTTCAGATCCTGCAGGCTGTATTCTGTCAGTTCGTCCAGATAGGACTTGTCCACGCAGAGAGGATATAATCGATTCTGGTGCTTTCTTTTCTTTAGCTTAGCGCTGATGTCTTCCATCTCATTTCTGGACAGCCGTGCGGTGTAGCGGTCTTTCTTAAAAATCTCATATTCCAGCCGGTTGATATAACAGACCGGTACTTCCCGAAACTGATCTTTGACGTTGGAACGGTCGTTGGCCCATAAAATAATCGGGTATACTTTCAGTTTCTTCTTCATCTGCGGTTGCTTTTTGTAAATATCCTCCAGATGGCGGCTTAAGGAGTTGGTATGGCGGCGGATCTGTTCGATGAGGTTTTCTGAATGGGATCCGCTTCGCAGGATGCCCTTTTCCGAGATGGTGCCGTTGTTTCTTTTATTTTTCACTTCCACGGAGAAAATGCCCGTGGGTGCGATGATGACCAGGTCATGTTCGATGTCCAGGTTGTCGTATTTCAGACGGAGATTCTGCAAAGAGATGACTTTGTCGCCTAAAAGTTCCATGGCTTCCGCTGCTCTGTCTTCTCCCTTCTGCCCGAATTCCAGTCCCCGGCTGGAGTCCTGAATGGCCCGGGTCATCTGCTGGAATCTTTCGGAGGTCTGTTCCAAATCCACCTGATATTTTTTTAAAATGCGCAGAAGCCCGCTGTACTGTTTTCTGGCCTGGCTGTTATCATACCGGCTCTCCTCCAGCAGATGAAGGGAGCGGATATAGTCTTTTCTTTTTTTGATCTCTTTATTGATACAGGCAAGGGTTTCTTTTTCCTTTTCTGCTTCCTGTGCCATAAGGATGCGTTCTTCACTTAATTTGTTGATATCCATATATTTCCTTTTTCTTTTCTAAACTGCTGTATCTATCATAACACTATTTTTCCAAAATAGGTAGGAGAAAATTCAAAACTTTTCTTTGGAAAAGGCAGATTCCGTCACGGATCTCATCCAGGCCACACACTTGTATCCAGGTCGCGGCAGTTTGGATCTTATGGACACTTATTGTGTCTGAATTTCCGGTTGCGGTGCATTGGGAAATCTGTCCGTGTGAGCAACCAGAAAGATATATTTCCAGGTTTTTGCCATGGACGGGAAACACGGCAAACGCAGGGATGAATCGTGGTTTCTGTTCCATGAGATTGTGTGGCCGGCGGTCAATGATGCCACCGCGCCGCCTTCTTTCTCCGTCTTGCTGATGAAAATTTGTTCTTCAGAGTATCGCCAAATATCATGCTTTTGTTCCAGAATCGATTTATAAAAACATCAGATATGATATTTGTTTACAGAATATTCACAGTTTATTGATTCATGCCTTTCTCATGATGCAGACAGAACACTGGTAGACAAAAGAAAGAGTGGGTATTATAATTAAAAAAGCCGGAAAGTTCAGTCAGATCCGGCAGGGAGGATGATTATGTTTGCAAAAATGCGCAACCGCCTGACACGGACCCAGTGGATTGCGGTGGGGTTTTTTATTATCATACTGTGCGGGACCAGTCTTTTGATGCTGCCGGTATCCAGCCGTGAGACGTCGTGGACGGATCCTCTGTCGGCTCTTTTTACTGCTACCAGCGCCACCTGTGTGACCGGACTTGCGGTGGTGGATACTTATCAGCATTGGAGTCTTTTCGGGCAGCTGGTGATCCTTCTGATGATTCAGATCGGCGGTCTGGGATTTGTGACCATCGGTGTGACGATCCTCCTTCTGATGGGCAGAAGGATCGGTCTTGCGGACAGGGGCCTTTTGAAGGACAGTGTAAATACATTGGAACTTGGGGGAATTGTACGTCTGGCAAAGCTGATTGTGAAAGGGACCCTTTGGATTGAGGGGATTGGAGCCGTCCTTTTTTCCCTCCGTTTTGTGCCGGAATTTGGTCTTTTAGAAGGAATTTACTACGGAATTTTCCATTCGGTATCGGCTTTTTGCAATGCAGGCTTTGACCTGATGGGACGGTTTGAAGCCTATTCTTCCCTGGTTCGCTATGAAAACGACTGGCTGATCAATCTGACGGCAGTGGGACTGATTCTGTCGGGCGGGCTTGGATTTGTGGTATGGAGGGATCTTGAGAAGAATAGATTCCATATACGAAAATACACTCTGCACACCAAGATGGTGCTGACTGCCCTTGTGGTGTTGGTGGCAGTTCCCACAGGCCTTTTCTGGCTTCTGGAGCGAAACAATGTGCTGGCCGGGCTTGATGGTTCCGGACAGTTTTTGGGCGCGCTCTTTGCAGCCGTAACGCCCAGGACTGCGGGCTTTAATACCACGGATGTGGGGGCGATGACCGATGCAGGAAAGCTGCTCACACTGATTCTTATGCTGATTGGCGGCAATCCCGGTTCCACAGCAGGAGGAGTCAAGACGACTACGATTATGGTGCTTTTGTGCTATATTATTTCCATGATTCAGAGAAGAGACGGGGTCAACATCTACGGGCGAAGGCTGGAAGATGGAATGATCGAAAAAGCGGCGGTGGTATTTACGCTGACGTTATCCATGGCGGTGACAGCTGCCTTTCTCATCTGCGCCCTGGACGGCCTGCCTCTGACAGATGTGCTCCTGGAGACTTTTTCGGCGGTGGATACGGTTGGCATGACTACAGGCATTACCAGACAGACCAGTACCGGTTCCAGGATCATTCTGATACTTCTGATGTACTGCGGCAGAATCGGGAGCCTGTCCTTTGCGCTGGCTTTTACCGATAAAAAACAAAAATCGGGCCTGCGTCAGCCCATGGAACGAATCAATATCGGTTAAAAACTGCAAAAGCCTGGATAAATACAGAAACATGCAGAAATCCGTCTTCTTTTGGAAGCAGGAGGACGGAAGCAAAATTTCAAGTCAGGAGAAACATTGTTTATGAAATCATTTTTAATTATCGGAATGGGCAGGTTTGGCCACTATCTGTGCAGCCAGCTTGCTGACCTCGGCAATGAGATTCTGGTCGTGGATCAGGTAGAGGAGTGCCTGGCACCCTGTCTTCCCCTGGTGACCAGCGCGCAGATTGGGGACTGTACAAAGCCTGAGGTCTTAAAAGAACTGGGAGTGCGCAATTTTGACTCCTGCTTTGTGTGCATCGGCACGAACTTTCAGAGCAGTTTGGAGATCACGAGTCTTTTAAAGGAGCTAGGAGCCAGGTGGGTCGTGAGCAGGGCCAGCACAGATGTGCAGGCCAAATTTCTCCTGAGAAACGGTGCCGATGAAGTTGTCTATCCAGAGCGGGATATTGCGGAAAAAATCGCGAAAAAATCCAGCGCCAACCATGTATTTGATTTTGTGGATCTGGGAGATTACGGGATTTATGAAGTGCTGCCTTTAAAAAGCTGGGTCGGCAAAAGCATCCGGGAGCTGAATGTCCGTGTAAATTATAATATCAGCATTCTGGGAGTCCGGGAGAAAGACGGCTCCATGAGGATGCCGGATGCAGAGTACCGGTTTATGGGAGACGACCATATGATGATTATGGGCAGTGACAAAGATCTTGCCCGGTTCATCCGAAAACTATAAGGCGGGAGATGAAAGCTTTCCCATCTCCGCGCCTGAAAATTCCAGAAAAAACCATAAAACGATCAAGTGGCGGAGTCTAAAAGCTCCGCCTGTCTTAGCAGGAACCGGTAGCGCATCTGCACCGCTTTCAGTTCATAGATGGAGGAGTCGATCAGGTCCGGATCGACCACATTCTCAAAGTTGGAGTAGGCGCAGTCCAAGGCATATTTGGTCTTTTCAATATCTTCTAAAAGCTGCTGTCTGCGGGAATCGGCGCTCCTCTTCTGGTCTGTGCGTTTCATCTGCATCTTCCTTCCTGTCTTCGGGAAATAGGTTACTATCAGTATAGTCTCCAATTGGAAAATTTATACGGAAACGGGAATATTTTTCAGCGGATTTCATATAGTGAACCAGACAAGGAGGCGTAAGATGTTGGAAAAACAGACAGGAGTTCTTGTGATCGCAGGCATGTGCCTGATCGTGCTTTTTCTGGTGACTGTAAAAAGAAAGACAGAGTTTTTCTTAAATTTCTGCCTGCGGGCGGCCATGGGCGGAATTGCCATCTATGGCATCAATCTTTTGCTGGAATCCCAGGGGTTGCCGTGGCTGGTAGGGATCAATCTTTTCAGCCTTTTGACATCCGGAACCCTTGGACTTAGCGGGGTTTCTCTGCTTTATGCAATCTCAGCCTTTCGTTTTTTGTGACATTTTTCCAAAAATTGTGAACAAATTGTAAACACCATTTACAAGAAAAAGATTATTCTCTATAATTGAAACTGTGATAAACGTTTATCTAAAAGGTGGCATTCGCCATGGGCTCAAATGATTTCTGAGTCAGATTCCATTAAAAATTGCAGCATGAAGAAACCGGATTTTGTGTTGCAGGAGGTAATTGTGAAAAACACAAGATTGTGGATTGCGGATTCCGACGCTTCCTATGCGGATGCGTTCCGGGAATACGTGAATCTGAAGAAAAGTTATCTGTTTCAGGTAAGAATGTGTACCCGAAAAGAACAGCTTAGGGAGGCTCTGTCTGAGGAAGAGATCGAAATCCTGCTGATATCGGCAACCTGGTATGAGGATCTGAAAGATTCCATCCGGAATGAATGTGTGATCTTATTGTCCGAGGGAGGTCTTCCAAAAGAGCTTCACAGATATCCGGCAGTGTACAAGTATCAGTCTGTGGAAAATATTCTTCGGGAAATTATGTATTACTACTCCGATCAGGAAGAGGAGGAGGAATACTGCACCGGAGTGCTTAAGGACAACAAGGTGATCGGGGTATATGCCCCATCAGGCGGAATCAGAAAGAATAAGTTTGCAATTACATTAGGGCAAATCCTCGCAGAAGAACGGAATGTTTTATATCTGAATCTGGAAGAATGTTCCGGATTATCCGAACTCATGGGTGGAAATCATTGGAACTTATCCGACTTGATTTATTATCTTAGACAGAAAAAAAGTTCGTTTTTGTATCGTCTGAACAGTATGGTTCAAAAACTGGACCGGATGGACTATATCCCATCCTGTGAATCCTATACAGACTTTGTGCAGATTACAACGGAGGAGTGGCAGCGTCTGCTGTATCTGATCCGTACACAGAGTACATATGATGTACTTATACTGGATCTGGGTATACTTGCGGGACATAGCGTCGATCTGCTTCGGCAGCTGACCGGTCTCTATGTTCCGGCTGAACAGGATTTGATTTCCCAGGGAAGGTTTCGCCAATGGCAGCGATATATGCAGGTATCAGATGCAATGGATGTGTTAGAGAAAGTTCAGAGGCTGGAACTGCCGGGGAGTCCGGAAGGACCCTGTGGGGAAGAAGATCTCTTCATGCTGCCGCAGCAGGAACTTGGATGCTATATCAGGGGCCTTCTGCAGGAATAGGAGGTATCATGGAACCAGTATCTGGCGAGACGAAGGTATTTGAGGAACTGAAAAAACAGATCCTGGAGCAGGTAGATTTAAGTCGTGAAGTGTCTGATGAAGAGATGCAGGATCTGATCGACGAAGTAATTCTCGCTTACGGAAAGGAACAGTATCTCTCTCTGGATGAAAAGTGCCGGATGAAAAAGGAGCTGTTTCACGCGCTTCGAAAGATGGACGTCCTTCAGGAACTATTAGAAGAGCCGGAAGTTACGGAAATTATGGTCAACGGTATGGACGGTATCTTTTTGGAACGCGGGGGCCAGATCCTGCGCTGGGAAAAGAATTTTTATTCCAGAGAACGGATTTTGGATGTGATTCAGCAGATGATCAGCGCCTGCAACCGGGTAGTCAACGAGTCTTCACCTATCGTGGATGCGAGGCTGGAGAACGGTGACCGGGTGCACGTTGTCCTTCCACCTGTGGCGGTGAATGGGCCGATCATCACAATACGACGATTCCCTGAGCGGCCCATCACCATGGACAGACTTTTGGAACTGGAGAGTCTGTCCCGGGAGGAAGCCGATTTTCTAAGAGATGCGGTCCGGTCCGGATATTCCATCCTGGTGGCCGGAGGCACCGGTTCCGGAAAGACGACATTTCTGAATGCGCTCTCTGAATATATTCCCGAGGGTGAGCGGGTAGTAGTGATCGAGGATACAGCAGAGCTTCAGATCCAGAACGTGGAGAACCTGGTGCGTCTGGAAACCCGTACTTCAGGAATGGAGGAGTGCAAAGAGATTTCGATCCGGGACTTGATCAAGGCATCGCTTCGCATGCGGCCAAGCAGAATTATTGTTGGAGAGGTGCGCGGAGCGGAGACATTTGAACTTCTGACCTGCCTGAATACAGGCCACGACGGGAGTTTTTGCACCTGTCATGCCAACAGTACTCATGATACCATCAGCCGGCTGGAAACTATGGTACTTATGGGGATGGAACTGCCCCTTCAGGCCATTCGGAGGCAGATTGCCTCCGGGATCGACCTGATCGTTTATCTTGGGAGACTGCGGGACAAAAGCCGCAGGCTCCTGGAAATTACAGAAGTAACCGGTATGGAAGGGGAGCAGGTGGCGCTTCATCCGCTGTTCCTCTTCCGGGAAACCGGGGAAGTATCCGGCAGAGTCTGCGGGATACAGGAAAAAGCAGGAGATATGAAGAAGATTGAAAAATTTCAGCGTGCCGGGATTCGGGTGGATCTGGAACCGGAAAGAACCCCTTCTGGATATTCTTAAAGGAGTATTTCTCATTCTGGCCTTTTCGTGGCTGTTCTACGATTCTCTTTTAGCAATTCCATTTTTACTTCCGATTCTTATCCTGTGGTGCCGGGAATGCCGGGCCTCTAGGAGACAGAAGGAAGAAGAACAATTTCAAAGAACGTTTCGGGAGTGGATTTTACTCCTCTCTTCCTCGCTGTCTGCCGGATATTCGGTCGAGAATGCCATGGTGCAGTCCTGCAGAGAACTGTCCTTGATGTTTTCCGAAAAGGATATCATGATGCAGGAGCTTCGGGATATGCTGGCCAAGCTAGAGAACCGGCAGAGCCCTGAGGTGATTTTTCAGGATTTTGCCGACCGGCAGTCATCGGAGGAGGTCAAAAGCTTTGTGGAAGTGTTCTGTGCTGCCAGAAAGAGCGGAGGAAGTTTAAACGCTGTCATTCGCAGCACGGCATCTCAGATGGCAGAGATTATGGATACCCGAAGAGAAATCACTACCCTTCTTGCCTCCAAGATTTACGAACAGAAAATTATGACAGTGATGCCGGCGGCGGTCCTGCTGTATGTAAGGGTTGGTTCCGGAGCATTTTTGAAAGAACTCTATCATAATCCTGCGGGAATTCTGGTGGCCACGGCATGTCTGGTGCTTTATCTTGGGGCCTGTCTGCTGGGGAAAAGGATGGTGCATTTTGAAATATAAAACAAAGTTTTTGCTGGTTGCACTGGTTGGGGGAGCTTTGAGTCTGGCCTGCTTTTTCTACAGTGTGATCAGCCGGGAGACTCTTACCTGTCTGCCACGGCCGAAAAGTGGAGAGGGAGACCAAAAGCAGCAGCTTTTGGTGGAATTACAAGATCAGACCTATCCTTTTTCTTTTGTGCTGCAGGAAGTGCCTTATGAAAGGGAAGCACTGTCTGCCAGACTTTTAGAAGCAAAGGAAGGGATTGGACCTTTGTTTTTAAAAGACAATCAGGATTATGAACACATCTTTTCCAGTGTGTTCATGCCGGCGGTTTATCCGGATACCAGTATCACAGTCCAGTGGTATCTGGATTCCTGGGATTATCTTGATCCGGATGGCAGAGTGAAGAATACTTCTTTGAAAGATGCGGTGCCGGTTCAGGTACAGGCGGTCCTGTCTTTGGAAGACCAAAGTCTTACCTGGGAGCAGGAGATCCAGGTATGTCCGCCGGTGAATCCGGATACCCAGCAAAAACTTCAGATGTTGGAATCTGAGCTGCAAATGCTCCAGGAAGCGTCAAAGGATCAGGTGGTTTTGCCGGACATGCTGCTTGGAGAACCAGTGGTGTGGTATCGTCCGTTAGATGACCGGTGGATGTGGATGCTGGGGCTTACGCTTCTTTCTCTGGTCGCGCTTGCGTCCGGACAGAATCAGGAGAAGGATAAGGAACAGAAAAAAAGAGAGCGCAGTATGCAGCTTGATTATCCGGATATTGTCAGCCGCCTAAGCCTGTACATGGGAGCCGGAATCAGTACCAGAAAATCCTGGGAACGGCTGGTGGATCAGTATGAGAAAAAAGTAGAAGATACAAAAAAGCGCCGTCCGGCCTACGAGGAGATGAAAAGGACTCTTTACGAGATGCAAAGCGGGGTTTCGGAGGCCCTTGCATATGAGCAGTTTGGAAGCAGATGTCAGATACAGGTTTATCTGAAGCTTGGCACTTTGCTAAGCCAAAATCTCCGCAAAGGAACCAGGAATCTGGCAGAACTTTTGCAGGAGGAGTCCAGGGAGGCTTTTGAAAACCGTAAGGCACTTGCAAAACGAATGGGAGAAGAGTGTGAAAGCAAACTGCTTCTGCCCATGATGCTCATGCTTTTGACGATCCTGATCCTTATCATGTATCCGGCGGCAGTATCGTTTCAGACCTAATCAAACAACAAGTTATACAGGAAGGATCGTATATGAGAATAAGAATTACACAATTTATAAAGGACTTTTGGGAAGACGAAAGTGGTATGGGTGTGGTGGAAGTAATCCTGATCATCGTAGTGCTGATTGGCCTGGTCATTATCTTTAAGAACCAGATCACAGGAGTCGTCAATGAGATTTTTGAAAAAATTGTCTCTCAGAGCCGGAGCGTCTAGGAAAGCGTCCGGACAGATCACCGTCTGGATGGCTCTTAGTTTTCTCGTATTTTTAAGCCTGTATCTGGTCTGTCTTCAGTCTGTGCAGAAGCAGTATCAAAGAAAACAGGCGGAGCAGGCTGTGGAAGCAGGCATGTTCTCCTTATTTTCGGAGTATGAACCTCACCTGCTTGCACAGTATGATCTCTTTTATCTGGACACTTCTTTTGGAGGCGGACAGGAGCGGGAGGACGAGCTGTGCAGCCATCTGTGGCAATTTACGAAGAACAATCTGACCGACCGGTCGGATCGCTTTCTGCCGGGACTTACACTGCAGGGAGTCCATGTAAAAAATATGGTTCGGGCCACAGACGGCTCGGGTGGGGCATTTTACCGTCAGGCCATAAGGGTGATGAAGGAGAAAAGTGGAGTTTCTTTGGCGGAGGACTGGATGCTGCAGGAGATGTTTTCCAGGGACAAAGAAGAGAACATCAAAAGATTCCAGGAAGACTGTGAAGCTTATGAGGGCAGTGTCCGAAATTATGAGGAAAAGGAGGATGGAGAGGAAGATGAACGGATGGATCCGGAGGCCAAAAAATGGGATGGTGTATGGAAGGGATTCTCTTTGTCAGTTGCGGTTCCGGATGGGTGTACGGTATCAGGCCGTACAGTTGATCTGGAGACAGCACCCTCTCACCGGGAATTGTCAGTGGGGGCCGGAGTATCCCAGGCAGCCGGTTCATCGCTTCTTGAAAGGCAGTGGTTCATAAGTTATCTCTGTGAGTACCTAAAGCAGGCCCAGGAGATGCTAAAAGACCCAAGGGAACAAGGGTATCTGGATTACCAGCTGGAATATTTGATCGCCGGCAAAGGGTCTGATCCGGAAAATCTGAATGCGGTTCTTACAAGACTTCTGCTTTTTCGGGAAGGGACAAATTATGTCTTTTTGCTGAGTCATCCGAAGCTTCGTCAGAGAGCAGAAGCGCTGGCTGTGGTTCTGGCTGGGATGACGGGCAACTGGGGGCTGGTCAAAAGCTTGGAACAGCTGATTCTTTTAGGCTGGGCTTACGGAGAAAGCCTGGTGGAAGTACGTCAGCTTTTGGGAGGTTATGAGCTGTCTCCAGTGAAGACGGAAGAAGACTGGCAGGTGTCCTTGTCAGGCCTGCTTCCGCTTCTTGGAGATCCGGGGAAATATGATGTGCCGGTGACCGCGCAAAAGGGAATCGGCTATGAGACCTGTCTTCGAATGCTTCTTGTTTTGCAGTCTCCGGAAGAACTGTCCATGCGGGCACTGGATATCATCGAAGGAGAGCTGAGCCGGACGCAGGCGTGTCGAAACCTGCATCTTGATCACTGTGTGGACTTTTTGACTGCTCAGGTATGGATCGATGATCTGTATCTGGAGAGAAATTATGGATATGAATAAATGAAAGGAGGCATGGAGGGATGCCCTTTTGCAACAGCAGAACATACAATGAAAATCTCCAGATATCCCACCCGGAAAAAGAATTTTTTACGGATAGGCCGGCTGTCAGAAGGGCATCTCTTGGTGCCTTCTTAAAAGGAAGTATGACTCTGGAAGCTTCGCTTGTGCTCCCTTTCCTTCTGTGTGCAATCACGGCGCTTTTGTATATTTTTGCTTTTACGTCCGAACAGTCCAAAGAGAGCCGAAAACTGATGGAACGGGCAGAGGCTCTTGCTGTGACGGCAGGGCAGATGAGTGAAAAAGATCCCTATATCCGGCTGTATGATGCACAGATAATATCCCTCCCGTTTTCTCATCTTTCCTTTGGAAAAAACATCACCGTCAGAAGTGCGGTGGTGCGCTGCTGGGTAGGCTATACAGGGGAATCTTTTCAAAATAGTGCAGGTGAGGAAATTGTTTACATAACACCAGAAGGAACCGTGTATCACAAAAACAGAGACTGCACCTACCTGCGGCTGTCCATCCGCCAGATTTCCTTTGGATCTTTGGAGGGGGAACGCAATCTTTCCGGCGGAAAATATGCATCCTGTGAATATTGTATCCGCCGGGGGGAGGCAGGCGGAACCGTTTATATTACGGTTTATGGTAACAGTTATCACAACAATGTAAACTGCCAGGGGCTAAAGCGTACCATTCTGGCTCTGCCTTGGTCACAGGCGGAGGGAAGGCCCTGCTGTTCCCGCTGCAGCAGGAGCGGGTGAGCGCAATGGAGCGGTTTTGGATTCTGGGGCATCTGCTTTTTCTTTCGGCAGAAGACATCAAAGAGCGGCAGTTGTCACTCTGGGTAATTGGGGAACTGGGAGTGACAGGACTTTTCTGCAAGGTGGCAGCAGGAGAGCCTCCCCGGTTCTTTTTGGGCTTTTTACTTCTGACAGTTGGCTATTTGGGAAAAGAGCAGATCGGATATGGGGATGGGTGGCTTATTCTTGCTCTTGAAATGTGGCTTTCGGTACCGGAGCTTTTATATCTTCTTTTTCTTGGGATTGGAATGGGGACATTGTACGGCTTCTGCTTTCGGATACGGGAAGTACCGCTGGTCCCCTTTTTGACGGCTGCATATTTGATTGGAGTATGGCAATGAAAAGAAAAGGAAGATATATTGTGGAGGCTGCCTGTCTGGTACCGGGGATCTGCATGCTGTTGGTTTACCTGGTCTTTTTTACATTGTATGCACATGACTATGCCGTGTGTATCCACACCGTGTTGGAGACTGGGATGAAAGGATGCTATCCGGACGGGCGTACAGACCGACAGGTAAGGGAAGAAGTGGAACAGGAACTGTCACAGAAGCTGTCCGGCAGACTTTTATGGCTGCAGGACAAAACGGTGGAAGTGAAGGTGGACCCGGTAAGAATCCGCATTCGGGTATCCGGCACAGGAAGTTTTATCCCGGTGAACGGTATTGAGGTGCAGCAGACCATCTACAAAGTACAGCCGTGCGAGACAGTTCGAAGAAGCAGATGGCTGTTAAACAAAGACAAAAATCCAGACAATAAAAAAGAGGAAATTTCAATAGATGGAGGATCAAAGGATGAAAATACGATATAAAAGAGACTTGAACAGCAATTACATGATACTGACCGATGAGAATATATCGGAAGATACCTATAAGATCCGCATGATTACAGAAAACAGGATCTATGGGTTTCTTCCCTGTGTAAGACAGCAGTATGGAGACCGGACAGAATATTATTACGAGATCACAGGCAGACAGAGTATGGAGCTTCTGTATGAGCGGAGAAAACTGAATTTTGAACAGCTTCGGGGGCTCTTAAAAGAGCTTTTAAGAGTGCTGGATGCAGCAAAAGAATATCTTTTGGGACCAGAACATTTTCTTCTAAGCCCCCAGTCTGTGTATCTGGATACTCATTCAGAAAAACTCTTTCTGTGCTATTATCCAGGACATGAAAAGGAGATCCGGGAATCCTTTTTGGAGCTTTCTGAGTATCTATTAGGGAAACTGGATAAAAGTGACGCGGAAGGAATTGCCTTTGGCTATGAACTGTATCAAAATGCACTGGAACCAAACTTCAGTTTGCCGGAGATTCTCCACCGGCATGCGGAGCAGGAGAAGGAGGTACCTCCGCCGCAGCCAAAGGCCGAGTCTTTGGAGCCTCAGATGTCCGTCCAGGAGGAAGTACTTGAAAAGACCGGAAGCTGGAAAAATTTTTTCCGAAAGAAGACCAGACAGCCAGTGACCGAATCCTATGTGGCAGAAGCAGACCAGCTTCGAAGCGGCTCTGCGCTGTTTTTGCGGGAGGAGAATCCTTTGCTGGAGACGGCATACCTGGAAAAAGAGAAGCCAGATGGACTTTTTCTGCACAGCCTGAATCCGGAGTACCCGGATTTTCTAATCAGGGAAGACACATTTTTGCTGGGCAAGAAAAAAGACAGTGTGGATGGATGTATTCCTGCGCCTACAATCAGTCGGATTCATGCAAGAATTACCTGTGATGGGGCTGTCTATTATGTGGAAGATTTAAACTCCACCAATGGTACCTGGGCGGATCAGGTTCAGTTAAACCCCTATGAGCTGTGCCCTTTAAGAGACGGTATGGGGCTTGCGTTTGCAGGAGCAGAATATGAAGTAAGGCTTTAGTTTTTTTGTTGCATTGCTTTTGCAAAACAGCTATACTGTTATCAAAATGGCAGAATGGGAGTTGTGGATATGATATTTGACAGTCATGCGCATTATGACGATCAGGCCTTTGACCATGATCGGGAGGATTTGCTTTCCTCTCTTGCGGCACAAGGTGTGGGCACTGTTGTCAATGTAGGGGCAAGTCTGGAAGGAACAAAAAGGACGGTGGAACTTTGCAAAGCGTATCCCTTTGTCTATGGCGCAGCCGGCGTACATCCGGATGAAGTGGGATCACTTGATGAGTCTTCTTTTGCCTGGCTGAAAGAGCAGTGCCAAAAAGAAAAGATTGTGGCGGTAGGAGAGACAGGCCTGGATTACTACTGGGATAAAGAGCACCATGAGGTACAGAAAAAATGGTTTCTCCGACAGCTTCAGCTGGCAAAAGAGCTCTCACTTCCGGTAATTGTTCACAGCCGGGAGGCTGCCGCGGATACGATGGAGATCTTAAAAAGTGTACATGAACCGGGCATGCGGGTAGTGATTCACTGCTATTCTTATTCCGAAGAAATGGCCAGAGAGTATATAAATATGGGTTACTGTCTTGGGATTGGCGGAGTGATAACCTATAAAAATGCAAAAAAGCTGAAGGAAGTTGTACAGCATACACCTCTGTCCAGGCTGCTTTTGGAGACAGACTGTCCCTATCTGACACCGGTTCCTTACCGCGGAAAAAGGAATGATTCCAGGAACCTGATCTATGTGGCAGAGGAGATCGGCAGGCTTCTGGGAGTGACGGCAGAGGAGGTCATCCATGTAACCGAAAAAAATGCAAAGAGCTTTTATGGGCTGGATGGGAGATGACAGGATGGCAGGACCGGTTCCAACTTTAGGGAATCCTAAGAGTACTATTGAAATTTTAAATAAATATCAATTTATCTTTCAGAAAAAATACGGACAAAATTTTCTGATCGATCCTCATGTACTTGACAAGATTATGAAGGCGGCAGAGATTACAGAAAATGATTATGTGGTGGAGATCGGCCCCGGCATCGGGACGATGACCCAACATCTGGCCTCTGTGGCAAGAGGGGTAACTGCCATCGAGATCGATAAAGAGCTGATGCCGATTCTTCATGATACCTTAAAAGGATATGAAAATATAGAGCTGATCAACGAAGATGTGCTGAAGGTTGACTTAAAAAGGCTGCTGGAAAAAAAGAATGCCGGCCGGCCGGCAAAAGTAGTGGCCAATCTGCCTTATTATATTACAACACCGATCATCATGGGGCTTTTTGAACAACGAGTGCCCCTTGTCAGCATCACAGTGATGGTGCAAAAAGAAGTGGCGGATCGGATGCAGGCGGGGCCAGGGACAAAGGACTATGGAGCTTTGTCCCTGGCGGTGCAGTATTATGCAAAACCTTATGTTGCAGCCAATGTACCGCCGAATTGTTTTCTTCCGCGGCCCAAAGTCGGGTCTTCGGTGATCCGGCTCCAGACTTATGAAGATCCTCCTGTAAAAGTGGAAGATGAATCGCTGCTGTTCGCGGTGATTCGGGCCTCTTTTAACCAGAGACGAAAGACGCTTCAGAATGGCCTGTCTCATGTGCCTGAACTTGGGATTTCCAAGGAAATGACCATAAAAGTGCTTCAGGAGATGGGACTTTCGGAGTCGATCCGGGGAGAAGCCATGACACTTGAGCAGTTTGCAGAGTTTACAAACCGGGCAACGGCAGACAGAAATAGTTCCAAAAGATAAAAACAGGCATAACGGCTTATGGACGGGCATAGAATGATCCGGTAAGACAGGAGGGACATTCTATGGAAGAATACAGGCGTCAGATTGCATATCTCTATGCTTATGATCAGGGAGAACAGGTGAAGAATGCCGGGTTTGTAAAGGCGGAAGTGCGGGGCGGCAGGTGCAGGCTGGGAATTCATCTGAAGGGATACTGCCATCGGGGAGAAGATGCTGGAAGTGCATATATTTACTTTTACCATCAGGGGCGGACCATTGGAATTTACCTGGGAGAACTGAAAAGCCAAAATGGAGCTTTAGAGTGGCAGGGATCGGTTGACGCGGACAATATCCAGGAGAAAAATGTGCGTTTCTCGGAAACCGGAGGAATCTGGGTCCGACGTCCGGGCAGACAGGAATATGTGGCGGACTGGGAGGATGTCCCGGTGGATGTCAGTCATTTTCTTCCATACCCGCGGGGCGGGGAGAAGTGCATCCGCTGTCCAAAGTTCGGAAGCTGCAAAAGGAGTGTGGAGGATGTCTCTTACGAAAGATGAAAAATATATGAAAGAAGCCATCCGGCAGGCCCGTAAGGCATGGAAGCTCACAGAAGTTCCTATTGGCTGTGTGATTGTAAAAGAAGATAAAATTATTGCCAGGGGGTATAACCGGAGAAATACAGATAAGAATACACTGGCCCATGCGGAACTTCTGGCGATCCGCAAAGCCAGCAAGGCGGCGGGTGACTGGCGCCTGGATGACTGTACGATGTACATCACTTTGGAACCCTGCCAGATGTGCGCAGGAGCCATTGTGCAGGCAAGGATCAGAAGAGTGGTGATCGGAAGCCGCAATCCCAAGGCAGGGTGTGCAGGATCCATACTGAACCTTTTGGATGTTCCTGCCTTTAATCATCAGGTGGAACTGACAGAAGGGGTTTTAGAAGAAGAATGTTCGGCTATGCTGACTGATTTTTTTCGGGAACTGCGTGAACACAGGAAAAAGCCTTTGACAAAAGGCTGAAAACAGGATATACTGTACAGGCATTCTAATTATTGTCATAAGATTTCCGTGCAGCTGGGGAGGTGGCGGTGCCCTGTACCTACAATCCGCCATAGTAGGAGTGATATCCCGCCCCGGGCCGGTTGGTCGGAAGCTGCCCTGCATAAGTGGCGTTGATGTCTGGGTCTTGCGCAACAGGAACCTGTGAACCGTGTCAGGTTGGGAACAAAGCAGCACTAAGCGGGACCTTCTGTGTGCCGCAAGGGTGCCTGGGCTGAGTTAACTGTGCAGGTAACGTTCCGGTCTAAGGTTCAAAGCGGGATGCACGGATTAAAAAAATAAATACAGAATAAAGATGCGGCTTCGGATTTTTCGGAGCCGCATTTTTTAAGATCGTCACAAAAAAGAAGGAGAACAATTATGCGCGATGTGATCAGAATTACGGATTTTCAGGCTCCGGAGCTGGATGTGTATGCAAGACTTCGGGAGATACAGCTTTTAAACCGCCATGAGCCAGAGAAAGGGATCTTTATCGCTGAAAGTCCCAGAGTCATCAAACGTGCACTGGATGCAGGCTGTGAGCCTTTGTCTTTTCTGGCAGAAGAAAGATATTTGGAAAAGGAACTAAGAGATATCAAGAGCCGATGTCCGAAGATTCCCGTTTATACTGCTGATATGGAGATCCTTTCCCGGATTACCGGTTATAAACTGACCAGGGGAATGTTGTGTGCCATGCGAAGACCGCCTCTTCGGACTGCGGAGGAGGTCTGCAGAGCTGCCAGCAGGATTGTTGTTCTGGAAAATGTGGTGAATCCCACAAATGTGGGAGCGATCTTTCGCAGCGCCGCTGCACTTGATATGGATGCAGTGCTTTTAACTTCAGACTGCAGTGATCCTTTGTACCGGAGAGCGGTGCGGGTGAGTATGGGGACGGTGTTTCAGATCCCCTGGACCTATCTGGATGAACAGAGAACTGGACCAAAAGATGGGATAGGGCTTCTTCGCAGTCTTGGTTTTCGAACGGCAGCCATGGCTCTGACAGAGGATGCAGTTTCTGTTGATGATGCAAAGCTTTTGTCGGAGGAGAAGCTTGCAGTGATCCTGGGGACAGAAGGAGACGGTCTGTCGGAAGACACCATTGCAGACTGTGACTACCGGGTACGCATCCCTATGGCTCATGAAGTGGATTCTCTTAATGTGGCGGCAGCCAGTGCCGTGGTATTCTGGGAGCTTGGAAAAAAGTGAAAAAAATTTTTTAAAAGTGTAAGATATTACCCTCTGCCGAACGGAATATACAGTGAAGGAACCAAAAGGGCGGTTGGTCCGGCGGTTTCATCAAAAAGGCATCGGCAGATTTTTGCAGGCAGGATGTCTCGTAAGCTTACGATATCAACAAAATTCAGGTATATTTTTTGAGGTAACTGTCTATGAAGGCGAATGAGAATAATTTTGTGGACTTGATCCGGGGACGCCGCGAGGAAGGACTTGTGTATGTGATCAGGACCTATGGAAAACTTTTGAACTCCATTGTGAAAAAAAGACTGTTTGCTGCCCCGGATAGGGTGGAGGAATGCATGAATGATATCTTTCTGGGAATCTGGAGGAATATTGACTGTTTTGACGAGCGGAAAGGAAGCTTTGTAAACTGGGCGTCAGGCGTGGCCAGGCTAGAAGCGGTTGATACCCTGCGAAAGATACAAAGAGAGCAAAAGACGGTGTCACTAGATGAGATGGAGTTTGAGATCCCTGGCGAGGATACAGAGCTTTTTAAGCTGACAGAGCAGGAGCTATCAGAAGAAACAGAAGAAATCCTGAGATGCCTGTCTTCTAAGGATCAGGAACTGTTTCGCCGGATTTTTCTGATGGAGGAAGAACCGGAAGAGGCAGGAAAAGCCCTTGGATTCAGCAGAAACAATGTCTATGCCAGGATCTTTCGGGGGAAGAGAAAGATCCGCAGCAAATTCGGAGAAAGGAAGAGGGTATGAGCATGAACAAAGAAGCATACAGACTGGCAAATGAGATCCAGACAGATCTTTTGGCAGACGGGGATTGTCTCATGGGAAGCCCCCGGGAGCAGGAGATGGAGATAAAAAGATATGAAATGGCAGTGTTAAACAAAATTCATCAGGAGAAGGCAGCAGTCAGAAAAAGATATGGGAAAATGACAGCGGCAGCCTGCGCAGCAGTTGTGCTTTTTGCAGGGACAGCGGTGTATGGAGGGGAGGTTCATGCGGCTCTTAAACAGATCACTTGGAGCATTGAAAATGCTCTGGGGCTGTCCCAGGATCTGGCAGATTACCGGGATGTTATCCGCACATCCGTGTCAGATAAAGGGTTTGTGGTTACTTTGCAGGAGGCGGTGGTCTCCGAGGAGAAACTGACGGTGAACTATACGGTTCAGAGGGAAGACGGAGAACCTATGAGCCAGTATTATACTCCCATGGAGCGGCTTTATGTGGATGGAGAACAGGTAGTCGGAGGCGGCGGGGGAAGTGCAGACTTTCTGGACGAGGAACAGACCGTTCTGGGCGTAGAAATGGGGTATTACATTCCGGGGTTTGATCTGTCTTTGGAACACGAATTTCGGATTGCGATTGGAGAACTGGGCTATCAGGATGGGATCAAAGGAAACTGGGATTTTGCTTTTTCCGCAGACGGAGCTTCCTTGATGGCAGATACCAGACAGATTTCCATTGACAGAGAGTTCACGCTGCCGGACGGTGTAATCATTACCCTGGAGGAACTCACTATGAATGAACTAGAGCAGAGGATCTCTTTTACAACGTCTGGTTCCACCCGCTATTTGATCCAGGTGATGGCGAAAGACAGCGAAGGACATCAGGTGGAATTTGGTCTTCGAAGATCGGATGAAAAGTCCGGTTATCTGTCCAATGAGGAGATCATTTATGACGGCAGGATTGAGGAGCAGGCTGACTCGGTGACCATGACGCTGAATGTGGTGAAGCTTCCTGAGGAAAGCGGACAGATCAGCGATGATTATGAAAAGGTCGGGGAATCTTTTGAACTGAATTTGCAATCATAGAAAACAGGTTGCCTCCTGTGTCGCTTTTCCATATAATAGTAGACAGAGGAGGCGGGAAATATGAGCAACATCTTGAAAATTGTAATCTTTGTTGTGGCTGAGATACTTTTAAACAGGCTGGTAGGACTTATCTTTCTGTTCATGGAAAAAAAGCACAATTCTGTCCACCTGCGTTTCACCAAAAGTGCGGTGAATGTGGTGGTCAGCGTGATCCTGATCTACAGTCTCTTACAGCAGTTTGAAGTGACAAGGGATATCAGCAAGGTCCTTTTGCAGAGCGGCTCTTTGATGGTGGCCATTGCCACCTTTGCGGCACAGCAGGCACTGGGGAATGTGATCAGCGGGATCTCTTTATCTGTGTCAAGGCCTTACAACGTGGATGAGAAGATCCGGGTCGCTCAGGGGAGCAGCATAATTGCAGAAGGCTATGTAAAGGATATCACGATCCGTCATACGATTATCCGCCAGTTTAACGGGGAGTGTTGCATAGTTCCCAACTCTGTTATGGATTCTGCTGTGATCACAAATACAAATTTTATCGAGAATGTCGGGAATTTTATAGAGATTGAGATCGCCTATGATGCGGATATCGCGAAGGCTATGGAAGTGATGCACAAGATCTGCATGGAACATGAGCTGACCTTGAATACAGAAGAGAACAAAGTGTTTATTAAGGCTTACACTGCCAATGGTTTGATCTTAAAGACTACCATATGGACCCGCAATCTGGATGACAGCTTCCAGGCATGCAGTGATATCCGTGCAGTACTGGTGGAAAGATTCCGGGAAGAAGGAATCGAAATCCCTTATCAAACTATCACATTCCAGGAAAAATAATATATGGCCCCTTCTGCCAAGTCAGGCAGAAGGGGCCTTGTTTTTTGCTTACAGGGAGATCAGTCCCAGAACATTTGCAATGGAACTGACAAAGATGATCCCGATACAGATTGGAGCTAAGTACTTTAAAAAGAACTGATACAGCTTTTTCCGGCGGAATGCAGAGGAGCGCTCCACTTCTTCGCAGATCCGCGGAAAACCTACCACCCGGACGATCAGGATACAGGTAGAAAACGCGGCAACAGGCATCATGACAGAATTGGTCAAAAAGTCAAAGAAGTCCAAAAAGGCCATGCCAAAGATCGTTATAGAATCCCAGACCCCGTAGCCAAGAGACGATGCAGAACCTACAAGGAGCATGATCAGGCACATCAGGATACAGCATTTGGGCCGGCTCCACTTTAATTCATCTTCAAAAGTAGAGATGCTGGTCTCCATCAAAGAGATAGCACTTGTCAGTGCAGCGAAGAAGAACATCAGGAAAAAGGCAGTGCCCACAAAAGTTCCCATACCCATACTTGCAAAGATCTTCGGAAGCGTAATAAAGGCCAGGGACGGTCCTGCCTGCAAGGTCTCCATATCCCCGCCGGAGAAGACAAAAACAGCCGGAATTACCATCATGCCTGCCAGAAGCGCAATGGCAGTATCAAAAAATTCCACCTGACCGGTGGATTTTTCAATATCCACATCTTTTCCAATATAGGAACCATAGGTGTAAAGAATTCCCATGGCAATGGAAAGGGAATAGAACATCTGTCCCATGGCAGCGACTACGGTCATAAAGGAAAAATCTTCAAAGTTCGGCACCAGAAAATAGACGATGCCTTCCCATGCTCCAGGCCTGGTGACTGCATAGACCGCCACAAAGACGGCCAGAAGGACCAAAAGGGGCATCATGATCTTGGACACCCGTTCCACTCCCTGTTTGACACCTGCCAGTATGACAAAAAACACAAGGGCAGAAAAGAGAAGAAACCAGAATTCCACGCTGGCAGAGGCGGAGATGAAGTTTGTAAAATAATGGTCCTCGGCCAGCAGAAGACAGCTTCCCTTCAGATATTCTGCCAGATACTTCAGGACCCATCCGCCGATGACACAATAATAAGGGACAATCAGCATCGGGACGACAGCGTTGATCCATCCTCCGATCTGGAATGGAAGGCTTTTTCCAAAGGTCTGAAAGGCGCCGACCGGGCTTTTTCTGGTCATACGTCCAAGGGCAGTCTCGGATACAATCAGCACATATCCGAAAGTCAGCATCAGGATCAGATAGACCAGAAGAAACATTCCGCCGCCATATTTTGCGGCAAGATATGGAAACCGCCAGATGTTGCCAAGACCAACGGCGGAGCCGGCCACTGCCAGCACATACCCCAGCCGGCCGGAGAATCTGCCGCGGGATCTGACAGGCTTGTCTGTATGTGGTGCAGGTGAATGATGTTCCATAAGTGATATCCCCCAACAAAAAAAATTATGGTCTAAGCTTAACATTGATCGCGCGCTGATGCAACAAAATTTTCCCTTTTTCGCTGAAACAACGTTTTTAAAGCCTTTTTACTTTTTCTGATTTGCAGTCCGGATCTGAATCGCAACCCATTTCCGGCACTTGTGAAATGGCCCTGGTTGCGTTATAATAATGATAAATACGGCCGGAAAATCCGGATCATCAATCATCATATTAAAGTAAAGGAGAAGCTTATTATGAAACGTGTGGGTCTTTTGACAAGCGGCGGTGACTGCCAGGCACTGAATGCGACGATGAGAGGAGTGGCAAAGGGACTTTATAATGAACTGGGCGGGGATGTGGAGATCTATGGCATCGAAGAAGGATACAAAGGTCTCATCTATAATGAATACCGTCATATGACAGGCAAGGATTTTGCCGGGATTCTGACCAAAGGCGGAACGATCCTTGGAAGTTCCAGACAGTCTTTCAAGAATATGAGGACACCGGATGAAAATGGGCTTGACAAAGTGGAAGCCATGAAAACAACATACCGGAAGCTGGATTTGGACTGCCTGGTGATCTTAGGCGGTAATGGAACCCAGAAAACAGCCAATCTTTTAAGTGAGGAAGGATTAAATATTCTTCATCTTCCCAAGACCATCGACAATGATATCTGGGGAACAGATATGACGTTTGGTTTCCAGAGTGCGGTGGATATTGCAACAGAGTGTATTGACTGCATTCATACCACAGCGGCATCCCATAACCGGGTGTTTATCGTGGAAGTCATGGGGCACAAAGTGGGTTGGCTGACGCTTCATGCGGGTATTGCAGGCGGAGCGGATATCGTTCTGATACCGGAGATTCCCTATGACATCAACAAGGTCTGTGCAGCCATCGAAAAAAGAAACCGGGCAAAGAAAGGCTTCACGATTCTGGCTGTGGCAGAGGGAGCCATCTCCAAAGAAGACGCAAAGCTTTCCAAAAAAGAATACAAGGCAAAGATGGCAAACTATGCATATCCATCGGTATCTTACGAACTGGCTGATCTGATTCGCCAAAAGACGGGAGCGGATGTCAGAGTAACGGTACCAGGACATACCCAGAGAGGCGGTTCTCCCAAGCCCTATGACCGTGTGCTTTCCACCAGACTGGGTGCGCGGGCGGCAAAACTGATCATGGATGAAGATTATGGCTATATGGTCGGTATTGTGCAGGGGGAAACATGCAAAGTACCGCTCTCAGAGGTGGCAGGCAAGCTGAAAATGGTGGATCCGAATGCAGGCATCATCGAGGAGGCCAAGATCGTCGGCATCAGTTTTGGTGACTAAACATGTCTTACACAGCATTATACCGGAAGTTCCGTCCAAGGGAGTTTTCAGATGTAAAGGGGCAGGACCACATTGTGACCACCCTGAAAAATCAGATACGGGCAGACCGTATCGGACACGCCTATCTGTTCTGCGGCACCAGGGGAACCGGCAAGACAACCGTTGCGAAGATCTTCGCCAGGGCGGTTAACTGCGAGCGCCCGGCGGACGGGGATCCCTGCGGGGAGTGCGCTTCCTGCAGGGCGATTGCTTCCGGCGCGTCCATGAACGTGATCGAGATCGACGCAGCATCCAACAACGGCGTGGACAATATCCGGGAGATTCGCGAGGAAGTGGCTTATTCTCCTGCAGAAGGGAAGTATAAGGTCTATATCATCGATGAGGTGCATATGCTCTCCATCGGCGCATTCAATGCCCTTTTAAAGACGCTTGAAGAGCCGCCTTCCTATGTGATTTTCCTTTTGGCCACGACAGAGGTTCACAAAATTCCCATCACGATCCTGTCCCGCTGTCAGAGGTACGATTTCCATCGAATTACGACGGAGACGATTACCGGAAGGCTTCGGGATCTGATGGAACAAGAACAGGTGGAAGTGGAGGAACGGGCTCTTTCCTACGTGGCGAAGGCAGGAGACGGTTCCATGCGTGATGCGCTGAGCCTTCTGGATCAGTGCATTGCTTTTTATCTGGGACAGAAGCTGACATATGACCGGGTGCTGCAGGTGCTCGGTGCAGTGGATCTGGAAGTATTCGGCAGTTTCTTTCGCAGAATCTGCGCCCAGGATGTGACCGGTCTGATCCGGGAGTTGGAGCAGATTATCCTGCAGGGGAGAGAACTGTCCCAGTTTGTGACGGATTTTATCTGGTATCTTCGAAATCTGCTGATGCTCAAAAGCGATCCGGGGATGGAAGAGATCCTGGATGTTTCCAGTGAACAGCTGGCTTTGATGAAGGAAGAGGAAAAACTTGCAGATCTGGATACCCTGATGCGGTATATCCGGGTATTCTCCGAGCTGTCCGGGCAGATTCGCTATGCGGCTCAGAAACGGGTGCTGGTGGAGATCGCCCTGATTAAGCTTTGCAGGCCGGCGATGGAGCAGAATTACGATTCTCTTCTGCATCGTATTGCCTGTCTGGAACAGAAGTTAGAAGCAGGAACTTTTGTGCCTGTTCCTGGTGAAGATTCCGGTCAGCCGGTGCCTTCCAGGGCACAAGGTAAAAAGTCGGAGGAAAAAATATCGCGGGAGGCGCTCTCTGAAGATACGAGGGCTTTTATCGACCGATTTCAGGAGCTTCGTAAAAAGACCAGTACTTGGTCTCAGTTTGTTTTAAAAGGAGCACAGTTGAGAGAACTTCCCGGGAGTACCGGGATGCAGATTATCCTCTGTAAAAACCATGCGGTGGATGAAAAAGATCTGTCAGCAGAAGTGGAACAGGTAATTGAGCGGGAAATGGGTGTGAAGATGCATATACAGGTCTGTACGCCGGGCAGTGATCCAAGAGCTGAGGAACCCGTTATTGATTTGTCGGGCATGATTGACATGGAGATCGACATCGATCAGTCATAAGGACCCGGACAGAACCATAGGATCATAAACAGAGTAGAAAAGAAAAAAGCAGGAGGACCAGTAAGGATGGCAAAAAGAGGAGGATTTCCGGGCGGCGGAATGCCGGGAAATATGAACAATTTGATGAAGCAGGCCCAAAGGATGCAGCGTCAGATGGAGGAGAGCCAAAAGGAGCTGGAGACAAAGGAGTTTACAGCGGCAGCCGGAGGCGGCGCAGTGGAAGTGACCGTGAACGGGAAAAAAGAAGTGACAAAGGTCCAGATTGATCCGGATGCGGTGGACCCGGAGGATGTGGAGATGCTGGAAGATGTTATTATGGCGGCGGTCAATGAGGCTCTTAGGAAAGCCGATGAGGCCAATGCAGCCAGCATGGCGAAGCTGACCGGCGGTCTGGGCGGAGGCTTCCCGTTCTGATGGAATACTACAGCAATCAGATCAGTCTGCTCATCGAGCAGCTGGCATCACTCCCGGGGATCGGAGGCAAGACTGCACAGAGGCTGGCATTCCATATTATTGATATGCCGGTGGAGCGGGTAGAGAAACTGGCAGACACGATCTTAAAGGCGAAGCAGACCATCCGCTACTGCAGCCAGTGCCTGACGCTGACCGATCAGGAACTTTGCCCCATCTGCAGAAATCCTGCCCGGGATCAGAAGACGATCATGGTGGTGGAGAACCCCCGGGATATGAGCGCCTACGAAAAGACCGGAAAATACGAAGGAGTGTATCATGTGCTTCACGGAGCCATTTCCCCCATGTTGGGGATCGGGCCTTCCGATATCCGGTTAAAAGAGCTGGTACACCGGCTGGAAAAAGAGGTAAACGAAGTGATCATCGCCACCAATTCCAGTCTGGAGGGAGAGACGACCGCCATGTATATCAGCAAGCTGGTCAAGCCAACGGGAATCAAAGTGAGCCGGATCGCCAGCGGTGTGCCCGTAGGAGGAGATCTGGAATATATTGACGAAGTGACACTTTTGCGCGCCCTGGAGGGACGTGTGGAGCTGTAAAGGAGAAGTATGATTACAAAAAAAGAATTTGGAGTGACAAAAGATAAAAAGCAGGCTTATCTGTACACGATCAGCGGGGCAAACGGGATGGAAGCAGCCGTGACGGACTATGGTGCGATCCTGGTGAATCTGATGGTGCCTGATGCAAAGGGAGAAAAAAAAGATCTGGTTCTTGGATATGACAAGCTTGCAGATTATGAAGAGAACGGCTGCTTTTTCGGTGCCACGATCGGAAGAAATGCAAACCGGATCGGTGGCGCTTCCTTTCAGATTGACGGGACAGAGTACCGTTTGCCTGCCAATGAGAACGGCAACAATCTCCACACAGATTTTTGTCACGGATTTCACAAAGTATTGTGGAACGCAGAAATGCTGGAAGACATCCAGGCAGTGCGATTCTCCTATATGAGTTCTGACGGCGAAAATGGATTTCCGGGTAATCTTCAGATCTCTGTGACGTATACGCTGCTTCCTGATATGGGGCTTCAGATTACTTATGATGGAGTCAGCGACAAAAAGACCCTGATCAATTTGACCAATCACAGTTATTTCAATCTGGGAGGCCATGATGCAGGCAGCATTGTGGATGAGAAGATAACCATCTGTGCGGACGGGTTTGCCGAAATCCTGCCGGGAGCGATTCCTACAGGCCGGATCCTGTCGGTGGAAGCTACCCCCATGGACCTTAGAAAGCCGAAACGGATCCGAGATGAGATCGATGCGGACTTTGAGCAGCTTACTTTAGTCCAGGGCTATGATCACAACTGGGCGCTGAATACGGCTTACGGAAAGGTAGAGAAGATCGCACAGGTGGAAGACGAGAAGGCAGGGCGTGTGATGGAAGTGTACTCTGACCTGCCAGGCGTGCAGTTCTACGCAGGCAACTGCATCACACCTCAGACCGGCAAAGGCGGTGCCCATTACGGCAGACGTTCCGGACTGTGCCTGGAGACGCAGTATTTTCCAAACAGCGTCAATATTCCAGAATTTATCCAGCCGGTCTTTGAGGCTGGACAGGCTTATCATACGACGACGATCTACAAATTCAGATAAATTTTATGGCAGAGAAAAAGAGAGGCTGCCGGTTTATTCCGGCGAAACCTCTCTTTTTTACTGGCATTATTTCTTCTTTTTCAGCATGGCAAGTACCGATTGAAGAACGATAAAGAAACATAAAAGCGCTGCAATGGTGATACGGGTCCACCAGGAGGACAAAGTACCCTGGAAAGTGATAAAGGCCTCGATGGTTGCCTTGATCAGGACACCGAACAAAGTTCCGATCACATTGCCCACGCCTCCGGTAAGGAGCGTACCGCCGATGACAGCGGAGGCGATGGCATCCATCTCAAATCCTTTCGCCTGTTCCACAAAGCCGCCCAGCGTATTCAGGCAGAACAGTACACTGCCGATCCCGCACAAAAAGCCGTCCAGTACATAGGCTTTCAGCTTTATTTTTCTTACATCCAGTCCCATCATCAGAGCGGACTGTTCGTTTCCGCCCACCGCATAGATGCTGCGGCCGAACTTGGTGTATTTCAGCATGATAAAGGCCACAAGTAGAAGTATCAGTGCGATGATTACAGTCGGATAGATGTAGGGATAGATCATGACTCCCTTTTTATTGACATAACCTCCGAAGGGAAGGTAGACCTTGATCTTGGCCCAGGCCATAAACGTTTCATTGGTGATACTGATCATGTCTTTGGATATGATAGCGGTCATACCTCTGGCGAAGAACATGCCGGCAAGGGTCACGATAAAGGGCTGGATATCCATGTAGGCCACCAAAAACCCCTGTACCAGTCCGAAGATGATACCTGTAATCAGTACGATCAAAACAGCAGGAACAGCTCCGATTCCGCCTCTTTCCATCATCCAGGCCAGCATCATACAGCCCATGGCCACAAAAGATCCCACACTGATGTCGATGCCTCCGGTGATCATGACTACTGTCATGCCGATGCCGATGACGATAAGTCCTGCGTTGGAGATAAAAAGGTTCAGAAAGTTCTGGGTTTTCGAGAATCCCTGGTCACTGAACAAAATACAGCCGATAACATACATGACAAAGAACAGTACAATGGTGATCAGAAGAAGAAAACTGGTTTGATTTAGTTTGCGTTTGCTTTTCATTTATGCCGCCCCCTTTTCTGCCGTATTGCTCTCCTTCTTCTGGGCGATGGTTTTTCTCCATCTTGCAAATCCGGAGGACTGAAGGGTTACAATGATGACAACCACGATCGCTTTATAGACCGGGATCTGGTCGGAAGATACATGCATGGCGTAAAGTGTGGTAGTCAGTGCCTGGATGGTGTAGGCGCCAATGACAGAACCAGCGATGGAGAATTTGCCGCCGCCCAGGGAGTTGCCGCCAATGGCCACCGCCAGGATGGCATCCAGCTCCATATTCAGACCAATGTTGTTGGCATCTGCCGAATAGATCCGGCTGGATGCGATCAGTCCGGACAGTCCTGAACAGAGTCCGCAGAATGCATAAGTCAGAAAAATGATCATTACGGACTTGATACCTGTGAGGCTGGATGCTTTTTTGTTGATGCCGACAGCCTGGATATACATGCCAAGGGCCGTTTTTTTCAGTAAAAATGCGGTCAGGATCACAACAAGGATTGAGATGATAAACGGTGCAGGTACCGGAAATCCCGGGAAAGAAGATCCAAGGATCTTGTAGCTGTCCACGCGGACATAGGTAATCTGTCCGTCGGTAATCAGCTGTGCGATTCCGCGGCCGGCCGTGAACATGATCAAGGTTGCAACCATGGGCTGAATCTCCAGTTTTGCAACCAGGAACCCGTTAAAGCATCCAATCAGGGTACCGATGACCAGCGCTGCGAGAAAACCAAGGATCAGCGGACTTGCATAAGCGGTGGCTGCCCGCTCTCCGCCGGTCAGAACATTGCAGCAGACGGCCGCGCTGACCGCCATGATTGCACCTACAGAAATATCGGTTCCCGCAGAGGCAGATACAACCAGCGTCATACCCACTGCAAGGATCACAAGCTCCGATGCACGGTTGATGATATCAATCAGAAAACCGTAAAGAACACCATCTCTGATCTCGATGGAGAAAAAGTCCGGTCTGGTAAAAAGATTGATCAGCAGTACCAAAGCGAGACAGAAGACCGGCAGAAATAACCGCTGTGAAGTAATATGTTTCAGACTTTTATTCATGTTATTGTCCTCCTGCTATGGTTGACATAATTGTTGTCTGATTCATCTCGTCACCGCTTAACTCTCCGACTTTGTTGGTATCCCGCATGACGATCATGCGGTCACAGGTACGGAGCATCTCTTCGATCTCAGAGGAGATAAAGACAACAGCCATGCCTTCTTTTGCCAGCTGTACTACGAGTTTCTGAATCTCGGTCTTGGTTCCGACGTCGATTCCTCTGGTGGGCTCGTCGAGGATCAAAAAGTCCGGGTTGGTCAAAAGCCATCTGCCGATGATCACTTTCTGCTGGTTTCCTCCGGACAGTGATTTGATCGGGGTTTCCCGGCTGGCTGTCTTGATCTGGAGCGTCTCGATATATTTATCCGTGAATTCTTCCTGCTGTTTTCTGCTAAGCAGGTGGAAGATTCCGCGTTTTGCCTGCAATGCCATGATTAGATTTTCCCTGACGGAAAGATCCGCGATGATTCCCTCGTTTTTCCGGTCTTCCGGAAGATAGGCCATACCCTCATACATGGAATGAATCGGATGTTTGGCCGACAGTTTTTTCCCTTTTACATACAGGTGTCCCTCATCCGGCTTTTCCGCGCCGTAGATCAACCGGACGGTCTCGGAACGCCCGGAACCAAGAAGTCCGGTAAAGCCCACAACTTCCCCCTTGTGGATGACCAGATCGAAAGGCTTGATGTAGCCTTTTTTTCCGAGCCCCACTGCCTTGATTACAATGTCTTCTTCGCTGTAGGTTTTTTCCTGTGTATTATCTTGTTTGATGGCAGCCAGATCGTCAAAATCTTTTCCCATCATCTTGGCAACCAGCTGTACCCGCGGAAGCTCCTGGGTAGTGAACTGGCCAACCAGCTGACCATTTCTAAGAACCGTAATCTTGTCGCATACAGCGTACACCTGTTCGAGAAAATGGGTGACGAAGATGATGCCGACGCCTTCGGACTGAAGTCTTCTCATAAGCTGAAACAGTTTTTCCACTTCGCTGTCATCTAAAGAAGAGGTCGGTTCATCCAGAATCAGTACTTTCGCAGACATGTCAACAGCCCGTGCAATAGCGATCATCTGCTGAATGGCAAGCGAATAATTGTCGATGGTCTGTGTTACATCTGCATGAATCTCCAGGTCTTCCAGTAATTCAGAAGCTCTTTTGTTCATGCTTTTCCAGTCAATCAGTCCACCCTTTTTCGGCTCTCTGCCGATGAAAAGATTTTCTGCCACAGAGAGGTTCGGGCAGAGATTGACCTCCTGGTACACGGTGCTGATACCATGTTTTTGTGCTTCCTGCGGGCTTCGGTTGATGATCGGATGGTCGCAGCCATCGATCATGATTTCACCTGTTTCAAACTCCTCGACGCCTGTCAGAACTTTGATCAGGGTGGATTTTCCTGCGCCGTTTTCACCCATCAGTGCATGAATCTCGCCTTTTTTCAGTGTGAAATCCACATCCTGCAGAGCTTTTACACCAGGGAAGGTTTTGTAAATATGTCTCATTTCGAGAACGGAATCTTTTTCCATAAAAGCGGTGCCTCCTTTTTGACAATAAAAAGGAGGCGCAGGGGAGGAGTATCTAAGCCTCCGGCTCTGCGCCTCCTGATCATTCATAACGGTTCATTCTGTGACCAGCAACCGGCAGTTTGGGCATGGGAATCTGCTTCGCAAAGCCCTAACCGCCGCTTGAATCATATACTCTTGTGACCACATAAGCTGGGCAGTCCGTGTATAGACACTGATGACTATCCACATTATGCGGATCTAAGCATGTAGGGAATGCTGATTAGTATGCTCTTTCGGCCAGAATGCTTTCCAGATCCATGCTGGTATCGAAGTATGCCTCGTCCACATACTGGATCTTGTCCACTGCCTCGCCAGCTTCCAGCTTCTGGATGATCTCCGCCACACGCGGTCCATGGAGCGGGTTGCACTCGAAGGTTGCGTTCAGGTCCCCTGCGATCATGGATTCGAAAGCAGCTTTTACAGAGTCAAAGCTGACTACGATGATATCGCCTTCCGGTCCGCAGGTCTTTCCTGCAGCCTTGATTGCATCGATGGCACCAAATGCCTCGTTGTCATTCTCGCAGATTACCACATCAATGTCATCATAACTCTTTAAGAAGGACTCCATAACTTCCTGTCCTTTTGCCTGGGTAAATTCGCCGGACTGCATGTCGAGCATCTTCCAGTTGGAATGCTCAGCCAGTTTGTTGGCCATGCCTTCTGTACGTCCTACCTGTGCGGAAGCACCAATGGTACCCTGAATGGTTACCATATTGATTTCTTCCTCGCCGCGTCCCTGCTCTTCCAGATAAGTTGCAAGCCAGTCTCCGCAGGTCTCGCCTTCTTTTACAAAGTTTCCGCCAACCCATGCTTCATAGAGGGTATCATCGGATACATCCATCATACGGTCGGAAAGGATGACCGGGATACCTGCTTCTTTTGCTTCTTCCAGAACAGTTTCCCATCCGGTTTCAACGACCGGTGCGACTACAATGTAGTCTACTTCCTGCTGGATAAAGGAACGGATTGCCTTGATCTGGTTCTCTTGTTTCTGCTGTGCATCGTCAAAGATCAGTTTATAGCCGTTTTCTTCGGTAAAAGTAGATTTGAAAGATTCGGTGTTTGCGGTTCTCCAGTCAGATTCTGCTCCAACCTGGGCATATCCTACCGTAATCAGCTCTCCGGAAGCTGCGGCACTGTCAGCCGGAGCCTCTGCATCAGCTGCTGCGTCGTCAGCCGGAGTCTCTGCTTCAGCCGGGGCCTCAGTCTCAGCCGGAGCCTGGGTGTCAGCAGCCTGCTGGCCGCCGCCGCATCCTACGGTTGCCATGGTCATTGCCGCGATCAGCAAAGCGGATAATACTTTTCTTTTCATACTTTTTCCTCCTTGTGATATGAAAAATATAAATTTTACAGTTTCCATTATAGAAGAGAAAAGGCATGCTTACCATGGGATATTTTTAGAAAAAAGTTTAAATTTTCCCACTAAAAAAGCCGGAATATGAGCAGGATGCACCGGTTCCGGCTAAAAAAAGCGATTTTTTTAAGAAAGTTTTATGTTTTTTTATAATTTGTTTCGTCTAATTGTCCAAGCTGAATCAAAACGCAGGTGCCGGCTCCTTTTTTGGAAGTCACAGTAATATCGGATCGGTCCCCATAATACATCCGGATCCTCTGGGCTACGTTGTACATGCCAAAACTGTTCCTTCCAGGGTTTGGCCGGTTTTCTCTGCCCTGTAATTTTTTCCGGAGCTTTTGCAGGGCGGCCTCATCCATTCCAGTGCCGTTGTCTTCTACTTCAAACCGGACCCCGTCTGCATAAGCATAGCCCCGGATGGTGATCCGTCCGCCTCCCCGCTTGTTTTTGATGCCGTGGTAGAGGGCATTTTCCACAATAGGCTGAAGGATCATCTTAAGGATCATCTGCTTTTGGATGGCAGGATCGATGTCGATGCTGTAATCCAAGATATCTTCGTAACGGATTTTCTGGATCTTCAGATAGCTTCTTATATGTCCTTCCTCTTCGGCGATGGTGATGTAATCGTTGCCGCCTGAGAGAACGGTGCGGAAAAAATCACTCAGATCCGTGGTCATCTCGACCACCTGACGGCTGTTGCTCCCTTCGGCCATCCATACGATGGAGTCCAGAGTATTGTACAGAAAATGCGGGTTGATCTGGGCCTGAAGAAGCTTCAGCTCTGCTTCCCTTAGATTTTTCTGCTCTTGTTTGGTTTTTTCCATCAGTCCGGCAATCTCGTCACTCATCTTGTTAAAAGTCCGGGCCAGTATATTGATTTCTTCCAGATCATACAGCTCGGCTCTGGCTTCCAGATCACCCCGGCCCAGTCGTTCAGCGGTGTTTTTCAGAGAATTGATGGGAGTGGTGACAGATTTGGTGATCATGGTGGACAGGCAGAAACCAAGGACCAGGATTCCAAGAAGCAGTGCAATAAAGATTCCCACACTTTGTCTGGTCTGGATTTCCATCTGCTTTTGCAGTTCTTCCATATGAGAAAGTTCATAATAGGTATACTGAGTGATGTATTCCTGAATCATGGAACACAGACCTTTGATATCATTTTCCCAGATCGAGACATTTTCCTCGTAGGTTCCGGGCAGCGCGGAGTTCTCAACCATCCGGCTGACGGCTGTCTCTAACGTGTCCAGACAGGAAAGAATGCCGCGGATTTTGATATCGCTGTCCGTTCCGGGTATTCGTTCTATGGTGCTGCCGAAAGCATATCTGGCAGAATGGATCATATTGAGCGGGTTTTTCAGCACGGTTGCGTATTTGGTGGTGCCTTCCAGAATATCCCCGCTCTCAAATTCGGAGGCATCGATTAGCCCGATCATAACCCGATACATGGAATATTCCATATCTTCTTTAAACGTAATGTTGTATTCGTTGGCTATTTTCAGGTTGGACATGATCTGGTTGTAGGAGTCAGAATAGTTCTGAATGGTCCGCAGAATCTGAAGGATCATGCCGGTCAGGGGGATTGCAATTACAAAAAGAAGAAGAGAAAGTCTCATCTTCAGCGTCAGTTTCCGAAATCCTGTTACCTTCACTTTTTATGTACTCTCCTGGCTGATCCGGGCTTTGAAATCCTTTGGGGATTGTCCCATGATTTTTTTAAAAGTTGCACTGAAATAATGAGGATCGTTGTATCCGACTTTTTCCCCGATTTCGGAGGTGCGCAGGTTGGTGCATTTCAAAAGCTCGCAGGCCCGGTCGATCCGCACTTTGGTCAGGTATTCAATGAGCGACTGGCCGGTGCTCTGCTTGAAGATAGAGCTGAAATAGCTTGGACTTACACCAATATAACCGGCGATCATATTCAAAGAAAAATCACTGTTGCTGTAGTTTTCCCCGATGTATTCTTTGGCTTCCCGGATCAGAAGACTGTAGCGGTCACCGGAATTTTTATCCCTCAGGTTTAGTGCACAGGTAAAAAGCTCTTTTAGATAATCCATGGTGGCATCTACTTTTTCAATGGCTTTGGTAATCCGCTTTAAATCCAGAAGTTCTGCAGGAGCGTCGCCTTCTTCCCTATTCAGAGACTTTAAAAACTCCTGCACACAATAAAAGATATCCATGGTCATATACTGACGCAAAAGCAGTGAGCTGTAATTTCCTTCGCCTACCGCTTCGAAATATTCATCGATAAAAATTCCACATTCCTCTGCGTTGCCGGTCTTGAGAAAATTTTTGATCAGTTTACGGTCCACACCACTGTAATCGGTCTGATCCGGAAATTCCATATATTTTTCGTAATTTATAAAATACCGCTCTAATAGCCTGGAATTTTCCTGTTCTTCCAGAATCTGGTCAGCTACTTTTTTCAGGGCCTCCATCAAACTGGCGGAGGTGACCGGCTTTAAAAGGTAATCGCTGATTCCGATCTTGATGGCTTCTTTTGCATAGTCAAATTCATTGTAGCCGCTGATTACGATGATTTTCGTTTTCGGCAGTACTTTTTTTACTGCCCGGCTTAGTTCCAATCCGTCCATGAAAGGCATTTTGACATCCGTCAGCAGGATATCCGGCTGATGTTTCAGGATCATGGGATACGCGTATTCCCCGTCTCCGGCTTCGCCTACCAGCTCAAAACCATTGGAGTTCCAGTCAATATTATGTTTGATTCCCTGGCGGATGATGGTCTCGTCTTCTACCAGAAATACTTTGATCATGGCACCTTCCTCGCTTCCGGCAATTTTCCGTAACTTATGGTAAAAGCATAGCATATTTCCGGGGGGCTTTCAAGAATGACCCCTTGAGTAAGCATTCTTTTTGTCGATAAAATCCCGTCCATTTCATACCAGTTTCGCCAAAAAGAGGACAACTTCTATGCTACCATGGAGCAAAAACGAAGGCTGGTGAGAGAATGGAACTGATCGAGGACAGAGACGCAAAAGAAAAGTGGAAACTTCCAAAGAATGTACGCCAGATCGGGGAACCAGGGTCTGCAAGGAAGATCCTGATCGAGGATTATGTCTATACCTTTCTGCACCAGATGGCGCAGAACAATCTGACCTGCATGAAGACTGCAGTACTTCTGGGCAGGACGGAGGGAAATGCAGCCATCTATATCCGCGGAGCGGTGGAGGCTGATATGGGACAGGAGATCCGGGAGTGGTTCAACCATGAACACTGGAGAGAAATTTTTCAAAAGATCCGTACCTGGTTTGAGGGGGAAGAGGTGGTAGGCTGGTATATGGCCAATCCAGGATTTCCTCCGGTGCTCACCGAGGAACTTCGGCATCTGCATATGCGTAATTTTTCCCGGGAAGACCAGGTGTTTTTTCAGACGGATGTGCTGGACCAGGAGGAGATCTTTTATCTGTATCAGGATCACGGACTTGCTCCTGCCTGCGGTTACTACATCTATTATGAAAAAAATGACCGGATGCAGGAATATATGAGTTCAAAAAAGGGAGGCGCAGGTATCGAGCCGGAAGGTGTCTTAAAGGACCGCACGGCGGCCAGATTTCGAAGTGTCATGCAGGAGAAAAGAGAGCAGAACACACAAAGAAAGATGCTGGCGTTTCTTTATACTTCCTGTATGTTTCTGGTACTGGTCATTCTGGTGATCGGAGTGACTCTGGTGAACAATTATGATCGTATGGCCAGTATGGAAAATGCCCTGCATCAGATCTCGGAAAGTCTTGGGGAGGAGGAGATTTCTGCAGAAGACACTCCTTCTATAGAAGAAGGAATGGAAGCTGAAAACCGGCTGGCTGCAGCAAAGGAGCCTGAGACTCCGGCAGAAGAACCCAAAACAGAGGAGCCAGGGGAGGAAGCACCTCAGGAAGAACAGCCTCAGGAAGAGCCGGAAGAGGTAAAAGAAGAGCAGCCGCCCCAGGATGCGGCACCTGAAGAACAGCCTCCTCAGGAGAATACAGAGGAAACGGCAGAGGCAGTTTCCCAGGCAGTACAGGAGCCGGAGCGCTATCAGGTACAGGTGGGGGACACGCTTCTGGAAATCAGCCGTGTGCGGTACGGAACGGATGAAATGGTAAAGAAGATCTGTGAAATCAATGATCTGGAGGATGGTGATAAAATATACGTAGGAGAAACTATTTTACTTCCTTGACGGAAAATGCTATACTACAGAAGATCAAATATATATGGAAGCGAATACAAGAGATGAGCAATATAGAGCTTTTCAAAAGCGGTGAAAATACCAGCACAGACATGGAGGGTTACAAAAAGAATCTTCGGAATCACCGTCTTCGGATGTTCTGCCTTTGGGGCGGGATTGTGGGGGCGGTGATTTTGGGAATGGTTCTTTTAAGTGTCAGTATAAAGAACCGGAGCTTTGAGACTTATGAAGTGATTCGAAGTTTTGAAAGAAATGACACAATGACCACACAATATACGGAGTTCCTGAACTATGTGCTGAAATATAGCAAGGATGGTATTTCCTGTGTAGATTCCAATAATAATCTGGTGTGGAGTCAGACTTACAATATGCAAAGTCCTATCATCCATGTATGCAGAAACAGCGTGGCAGTTGCTGAGGAGAACGGAACAGAGGTGTTGATCTTTGATGGGACCGGCAGCCAGGGAGCGATTCAGACAAGGCTTCCGATCCGGCAGATTTCCGTGTCTTCTCAGGGGGTGGTTGCGGTACTTCTAGAGGACGGAGATGCCATGCGGCTTAAACTGTATAATAAAAATGGAGATGAACTGGTAACTGCAAAGTTCGAACTTCAGGATGTGGGATATCCTCTTCGGATGTCTCTGAGTGCGGATGCAACAAAACTTGCAGTTACGTTTCTGCAGGTGCAGGATGGTGGAATCAGTACCTGCCTGGCATTTTATAATTTTACTGCTGTAGGGGAAAATCAGGAAGATCGTCTGGTAGCTTCCCGCATCATGAAAGGTATCGTGATGCCGGAAGTCAATTATATGGACGGAACCCACTGCAGTGTTCTCGGGGCGGGTATGCTTTTGTTTTATGAAGGGACTCAGATTCCGGAACTGACCAAAGAGATCGCACTGGAAAAAGAAGTCATCAGTGTCTTCCATTCGGATAAGAATGTCGGTCTTGTGGTGGAAGGGGAGGAAAAAAAATATGCTCTGCAGGTGTATGATGTGTTGGGAAATCTTCAGGCCGAGACGGAATTTGATATGGATTATCAGACACTGAAGTTTTCAGGAGAGTATATCCTGGTTTATAACGAGTTTGATTTCATGATGTTAAACAGAAACGGGAAGATTTTTTTTGAAGGAACATTCGAAGAATCCATCTCCAATCTGTATAACATGTCGGGAAAGAGCCGCTATATTGTCATGCACGCTTCAAGGACAGATCAGATCCGGCTGAAATAAATGATGTTGGGGTCAAAAGGTTTTTTGCCCCCTGATGCCTACGGATTGCTCCGTATTTCATGCTCCCGCAATCCTAAAAACATTCAAAATCCGCCCTATTGGGCTACTTTTTCATGTTTTTTCGGGTCCCAAAGTCATGTATTGACATGCAAGCATGTCATACATGACCTTTTGACCCTGGCATCAATAAATTAGGATAAAAAGGCTGCGGCACAACATATGGATAAGAGGTGAATGCAACATGTGGAATTTGGCGGATATCCTGGGGCTTTTGTTTCTGGGGTATGGGGTTTTCGACGGATACCGGAAAGGGTTTGTGAAAAAAGGGATCTCTCTGGGAGCTTCCCTTTTGACCCTGCTGGTAGTCTATCTGGCGTCCCCTTATGTGGCGCAATTTATAGAAGGAATACTTCCAGGTGCTTTTTCTCTGGAAACATTGGCGGGGATGGACAGTGACATATACCGGATGCTCTACTTAAGCGGTTTTGGGGAAATGGCAGAAGAATATGTCTATGCTTTTGTATCAAGAGCGCTGTCGCTGATTATAACTTATGTAGTGGTTCGGCTTTTTTTCCGAACAGTGGTATTTTCCTTGGAGCTGATGGTAAAAGTGCCCGGGCTTGGTTTTCTGAATCGGCTTATGGGCGGAGCGTTTGGCTTTTTGCAGCAGCTTTTGGTGCTGTGGATGCTTTTTTTGGTATTGGCAATTTTCAGCTACACGGGTTTTGGACAGCATGTGTGTGAGATCATACAGGAAAGCATGTGGATGGGGTATGTGTATGATCACAACATTCTCATGCTTTTGGGAATTCTCTTTATTCTTGGAATTTGAATAAAAATGAAATATAGGTAAAAAAATGTAAAAAAAGTATTGACAATAGAGAAAACTGGTGATATTATAATCAAGCTGACCGCGAGAACGGCGGGCTGCGAAGTCAGGATGATTTCAAATGAAAAAAGTTTTGAAAAAAATTAAAAAAAGCTATTGACAAAATGAAAGAGTTCTGATAAGATATTCAAGTCGCCGCGAGAACGGCGGCAGGAACATGAACCTTGAT
>CAJTYJ010000030.1 GCA_910583895.1 uncultured Lachnospiraceae bacterium | reverse complement strand
CACAGATACTGATCCGCTGCATCTGCAATACTGCCATATCCACATCCCTCCTTTTTCTATAATTTATCTTTCCTCATCAAACCAGCGCGGAGATAATCTCTTCCACTGCATCTGGTTTCTTCGGAACGATCAGTTCTTTCAAAGCCTGGATCTCCTTACCCGCTTCGTCCGAGGCTGCCTGAAGCTGCACATTTCCTTCTTCCTGGACCGCCTGCGCTGTCTTCTGGCTTAAGGATCTGACTTTCTGTGCCGTATCCTCTTTCATCGCCTGGGCTTTAGCCTTTGCTTCTTCCAGAACTGAGGCTGCTTTGGCATCTGCTTCTTTTATAAGCTCCTCCGCTTTCTCCTCTGCAGCCTTTACTGACTTTAAAGTCTCTTCTAACACCTTTTCACCACCTTGCTTTTCTAAATTCAATTGAGAATTGTAGGGCCATATCGTTCACACATCAGGTTGCTTTCTCTTCTAATATATCATCCGACTGCATGGCTTTACATTTTCTAGCATATTGTAACACCTTTTTTTGTCAATTTCAACTAAGAAAGCAGTGTCCGAACAGTTTGGAAGCCAAAATATTATCTGCACTGCAAACCTGTCTTGCCTGTTATGGCGAATTGGGGCCGTCAAAAGTCCGCCACCAGCGAAAAGCCGGGGTTTCCGGCTTGTTCTGTGTTTTGTTACACATGAAGTGTAATCGTTTTATCGCTTCTCCTGTAAGGGGTCATGATCACCCCTGCCGCCTTCAGCATACGCCGGGAGGCCAGGTTGGCAGGTGTGCCTTCATACTTGTCATCTCCATAGACCATCTCCTTGATCCCTGCCTGGATGATTGCCTTGGCGCATTCATTGCAGGGGAACAATGTCACATAGATCTTTGTCCCCTCCAGGCTCCCGCCCCGGTAGTTCAGAATTGCGTTCAGCTCACTGTGGGTCACGTAGGCGTATTTGCTGTCATACAGACCTCCTTCCCGGTCCCATGGAAATTCATCGTCATCACACCCGGTGGGGAATCCATTATACCCCATGGATAATATTTTATTCTCCTGGCTGACAATACATGCACCCACTTGAGTATTGGGATCTTTGGAACGCATGGCAGACAAGTATGCAATCCCCATAAAATACTCATTCCACGATATGTAGTCTTTTCTTTTCCCAGTCATCTTATGCTCCTGATTTTTGTTCCGTTCCGCTCCTTTGGCAGAATTATTTTGTTCCAAAGATCCGGTCGCCGGCATCTCCTAATCCCGGTACAATATAACCGTTTTCATTCAGGCGTTCGTCCAGGGCTCCGATATACAGTTCCACATCCGGATGGTCTTTTTTCATTCGCTCAACCCCTTCCGGTGCAGCGATGATACACATAAAACGAATATTTCTCACACCTTTTTCTTTCAGCATGGTGATTGCTGCTGAAGCAGAGCCTCCGGTTGCCAGCATGGGGTCCACAACAAAGACATCCCGTTCTGCACAGTCTTTGGGAAGTTTACAGTAGTACTCCACCGGCTCCAATGTCTCCTCATTCCGATACAGACCGATATGACCCACTTTGGCTGCCGGAATCATGGTCAGCATTCCGTCCACCATGCCAAGTCCCGCCCTTAAAATGGGCACCACGGCAAGTTTTTTCCCTTCCAGTTCTTTCACCGTCGTCGGGCAGATGGGCGTCTCAATGTCCACATCCACCAGTTTCAGATCTCTGGTTGCCTCATAACACATCAGCATGGCAACCTCGCTGATCATGTGCCGAAAATCCCTGGAACCGGTTTCCGTCCTTCGAATAATGCCGATCTTATGCTGAATCAGCGGGTGCTGCATAATCACTATTCTGGCCATATCATATCTCCTTATTTGTGTACTGCTTCGCCCTTTTTCCAGTTCCCATGGTTCACAAGAAACTCGGATGCTTCGCCTTCCGGTCACTGTTCCGGGTTCCGGACAGGACTATGCCTGACTTTTGTATCCTTTTGCTCCTTCCAGTTCCCATAATCCTCAAGTTTTCCGGATGCTCCGCATTCCGGGCATTGTTCCGAGGGTCTGGACGAACCTGTGCTGACTTTTGTATCGCTTCGCTTCTTCCAGTTTCCATGATCCTCTAGTTTTTCCGGATGCTTCGCATTCCGGGCATCTTTACGGAGTCTGGATGCGACTGCGCTGTTTTTCGATCTTCGTTTTGCATACGCACAAAAGACCCTGACAGTCAGCGCGTCAGATTGGGCAAACGAGAAATCTGTTTTTCTTACTGTCCCATTTTATTTTGTTTTTATGTAACATAGATTTTTCGATGACCGGCCGCTTTTAGCAGCCGGTTCATAATTGCCTGCCCCAGCCCCGGAGTGTGAAAGGATTCGGAGTAGATCCGGTCCACTTCCTCCTCATCAAACTCCCGCAGCACCTGGAAGAGGTGACTGGCGATGGACCGCTCGTCCTTTCTGGAACCGATGCATTTTACCACTTTGCCTGGGTAACACGTCTTCGTTTCCTCCGTACAGATTACGCCCGTCTTTCCGGAATCGCAGCACTGTCCGTTGATGTAGGCAATCACCTGGTCCATGGGGCCTTCCACAATCAGAAGTTCCGCCTTCGGCGCATAGTGACGGTACTTCATGCCGGGCGCTTTTGGGCGGACCAAAGCATTTTCCTCGATCAGCCCCTGATCCACCTGCACTTCCCCGATCACTTCCCGAATCATGGAGCGGGTGATATATCCCGGGCGCAGGATCACCGGACACTCCTCCGTCAGGTCTACAATTGTAGATTCCAGTCCGATGGGTACCGGACCCCCGTCCAGGATCAGAGGAATCCGTCCATTCAGATCTTCATATACATGCTGCGCCGTCGTCGGGCTTGGACGGCCGGACACATTGGCGCTTGGCGCCGCGATGTATCCCCCGCCCTGACGGATTAGTTCCCTGGCGATCTCATCCGACGGCATCCGGACCGCCACCGTGGAAAGTCCGCCGGTCGTTCCCAGCGGAACACATTCATTTTTGTGGAAAATCATGGTCAGAGGTCCGGGCCAGAAAGCTTCTGCAAGTTTTTCTGCCGCCTTTGGCACCTCCTGGACGATCTTATTCAGTGCCTCTGTGTCTGCGATATGGACGATCAGAGGATTATCCGAAGGCCGCCCTTTGGCCGCATAGATTTTCCTGGCCGCCTCCTCATTGAGCCCATCAGCTCCAAGCCCATAGACCGTCTCTGTCGGAAAAGCCACCAGCCCTCCGGCGCGAAGAATCGCTCCTGCCCGTTCCAGCACAGCAGGAGAAATCTGCGCTCTGTTGATCTCGATCAATTCTGTATGCAAATCCCGGATCACCCCATTCCGTCGTATTCTGACTGTTATCTTTTGCTGTCCCTATGATTCCATTTCGAACAAATGTTCTTTTCTTGTAATATTCAGGCAAACCTCCCTGCCTGATTTTCCATCACACCACATGGTCAGCGGTCAACGTTGCCGCCGCATCGCCTTCCTTCTCCGACCTGCTGATGAAAATGAATTCCTCCCTGCAGGCTGAACATCCATCCTGCGTCATGCAGCAGAACATAAATGTGTCAGTACCCAGAGCGTGTTTGAAAATTCATTCCCGTGTCTGCCGGAAACAGTTTTCAAACACGCCTAGTGCTAACAGATCGCATCAATATTGTACGGCGTGCTCTGATATACATAATAATTCAGCCAGTTGGAATACAGAAGCTGGCCGGTGGATCTCCAGCTTACCAGAGGATCACGGGACGGATCATCATCAGGGAAATAATTGACAGGTAGGTCTACCGTGGTCAGCCCTTTTTCCATATCCCGGAAATACTCCAAAGCCAGTGTATTTTGGTCATACTCTGCATGGCAGGTCACGAAAAACTGGCGGCTGTCTCTGGTCTTGGCAATGGTCAGGCTTCCTCCTTCGGTCACTGCCAGCACCTCCAGCTCCGGCACTGCCTCCACATCAGACAGGCGCACGTCGGTAGCACGGGAATGGGGCGCCATAAACACATCGTTAAAGCCCCGGAACAAGGGGGACGTGCTTTTCAGCATCTTATGAGGAAAGACTCCGAACAGTTTTCTCTCCAAATCTCTTTTCTCCACCCCGTGGTGATAGTAAAGCCCCGCATAGGCTCCCCAGCACAGGTGGAAGGTACAGTGAACATGGGTCTTGGTCCACTCCATGATCTCGCAGACTTCTTTCCAGTAAGCCGTGTCCTCACACTTTACATAATCCAGCGGCGCGCCGGTGATGATCATCCCGTCAAAATGGCGGTCTTTAATCTGATCAAAAACGCAGTAGAACTGCTTCAGATGTCCCGGGTCCGTATGGGTGGAAGTATAGCTGGCCGTCTGCAGAAATTCCACATCAATCTGCAGGGGCGTGTTGGAAAGCTTCCGGAGAAGCTGTGTCTCCGTCACGATCTTGGTGGGCATCAGATTTAAGATGAGCACCTTCAGCGGACGAATATCCTGGGACATGGCCCGGCGCTCCGTCATGACAAAGATATTCTCAGACTCCAGTATATCATGAGCTGGCATGGACTCTGCAATACGAATCGGCATATTATTGTTTCTCCTTTTCTGTCAGTTGGCATGCTTACAGTTACAAAAAAAGAGCAGAAACATTGAACGCCTCAATATTTCAGCCCTTTATGTAAAGCACGAGACGGGATTCGAACCCGCGACCCTCGCCTTGGCAAGGCGATACTCCACCACTGAGCCACTCGTGCATATATGTAAAACCCTTTCGGGTGTAAGCGGGTGATGGGAATCGAACCCACGTATCCAGCTTGGAAGGCTGGTGTTCTACCATTGAACTACACCCGCATGTATGTAAAAACCCTTTCGGGTTGTTACAATCATAATCACCGCTTCACAACAATGGATATTCTACTACGGACTTTCCGAAATGTCAAGTACTTTTTTATTTTATTTTCAGAAAAAAATCGTATAAATATCTTCATTCCATGGCACAGTTCAAAACAAGGTATCGTTTCTTTTCAGATACTCATAATAATATGGTTCCAGCATTAGGATCATGGATTCCTTTGTAATATCCCGAAACCGAAATGAATACAGCAGCTCTTTAATATGTAACTTATTGATTCCGTCTTTTTCCGAAAAATCTTTATTATACTGCTTCAAAAGAGAAATATATAAATGCAGCGCAAATTTCTCATTAATCCGTTCAGAACCTTCCAGATCCGGATCAATCCACAGCGGCCTCAGTTTCAGAATCCAATAACAATACAGCGCAGTCTCTTTATACTCCGATGTAATCATGCCATCATGAAAAACTTTAAAATAATGCTTTCTCTTATGTACCCTGACAATGATATCCCTCAGAGCTTTCAGATTTATTTTCACAGTTTCATACGGATACAATTCGCTGCCTTTACAGAAATCATGCAACAGGTTGTCCAAATCGTCTATTTCTTTCATGAATTCCTGTTCCGTCATCCATTTGTATTTTTCTGACATATGAAAATCATGCCTCCAAATAATTTACTCGTCTGATTCACGATAGATCTCACGCAAAAAAGCCTTGTCTTCCTCTAACAGTCTTCCGCTTGCTTCTGCCAGCTGTGACAAAGTGGATGCATTTCCAATCTTGCTGTTGGAATCTACCTGATCTTTGCTATTACGGAAAATCTCCCGGATTTTCTCCTCTTCGTAACCAAAATACAATTTCCTCTTTTCCATCATTCTCCCTCCGCTCTATATAATACAGATATTATGTTCCCTGCATATGCGATCAATGTCCACACCAAATTTTTGATATAACTCATAATTCTTGTGATTCATCTGATTCATAGACGGATTCCAAACTTTTGTAAAATATTTATCAGCGTCTTCTATAATTAGTATATTGCGTATAATTCCATCCAGGGATCGCCAGTTAGATTTTTGGATTTCCTCTTCAAACTCCGGATGTATTAACTCATTTAACTCTTTAATTGTATCCAGGCCATATCTTTTTAATTCCTTTAAAACCAAATCTACATCACGAAACACCTGCGGCGACACACTGGTAAATTTCCAGGCCATAAACCGTTCCAGCGACATGGAATTAATTTGATATTTTAAACAACCTTTTTCTGCTTCCTGTTCCATTTGATTGACATAATTATCAAAAGACTCTACATACGCGTCCATTTCCAAATCTGCCAGTTCCAGCATGCCTGCCAGCAGATTCTTTCTCCGTACCAGCTCCCCCGGCAGTTCCCCTTCAAATTTATAACCTTTTTCGTGGGTAATCTCTGACCATGTGTGGGCAATCAAGCTTGTAACCTGCACTTCACACTTCAGATTCCGGAATCTCTGGTTCTCAGGCATCCGAAGCCTCTCACTATTGAACAAAATGACATAGTGATCACCACGATAACCCACACGATCCTCTCCTAATGTAAGTGTTTTATTAACAGAATTAGGGATATCTATCTCAAAACTTCTTTTGATAATCTCAGAAATACAAGAAATGTCTCTTTTACTATATGTGATAATCCGGACTCCGGCCAGATCTGTAATCTCGCTGTCCTTGTTGTATTTATCTTTACGGAGCTTTTTCTGAAGGCTTTCGGGTTTTTTCGCCCGAAAAGAACAGGAGGCAATCTTCACATCCGGAAGCTCCTGCTCGATAAGTGCCTGCAAAATAGTCAGAACCTGCTCTGCAAACGCTTCATACAATCCCTTCGCCTCAGCGTACCATTTCATCTTCTCTTTCACATACTGCTCATTCATATCTGCTCCGCTGAATTATGATTTAAAAGCCCTCCGGAAGTGAATTTTCCCATCGAATCCTATTGTACCATACCACTATACTGCTTTCAATCCCTTTTGATAAAAAATAACGGTAAAAACATTGATTTTCTCTCTATTCTGACACATACCCGGTCTCAAAATCCACCTGATTCAGAAGTTCCCGCCGGCTTAAATAGCGCTCCAGATTCTGACAGCAGACGTGAAGCACCCGATTCTCTGTATCTTTCGAGTATCCGAAGCTCTGGCCCGCGATGTGCGGCGTGAGGATCACCCGCTCCATGGCCCACAGAGGATGTCCGGACGGAAGGGGTTCTTTTTCCTGTACATCCAGCGCCACGCCTCCCAGCCGGCCTTCTCGCAGCACCGTCACCAAAGCCTCCGTATCGATCAGGCTTCCCCGGCCCACATTGATCAGAAATGCGCTTTTTTTCATACTGCGCAGCCGCTTCTCACCCAGCAGCCTGCCAGTCTCTTTTGTGGAAGGAAGGCAGCCGATCACGATATCCGCCTCCGGGAGCACCCGGTCCAGCGCTTCCATCGTAATCATGGCGTCATAGCAGTCCGGATAATTTCGATCTGTCCGGCGCATCCCGATGACCAGAGTTCCAAATGCCTTGAGCCGCTGTGCCACGCCGGTTCCGATATCCCCGGCGCCCAGGATCAGCACTTTCTTTCCATACAAAAGCGTCTCCCTGCCAAGTGGTTTCCAGCACTCTTTTTGCTGCTGCCGGACATACTGCTTCAGATTCCGGCACATGGCAAGCAGAACCGCCAGAATATATTCTGCGATCACGGTCCGGAAGCAACCTCTGGCATTGGTCAGACGTACATGCCTGGGAAACCCTTCCCGCATGGTATATACATCCGTTCCGGCCCAGCTCATCTGAACCCACCGAAGCCTCGGACAATGCTGAAGCTCCCGGATCCCCGGTTCTCCAAAGATCACCTCCGCTTCCTGCAGCACAGGGGCGCGCTCCTGCCTGGTCATCCCCTGCTCCACATAGACGAATTCACACCGGTCCCCTCCCGCTGCCTCCAGCATCTCCTTCTGTGACCGATCCAAAGGCAGAAGCACCGCCACCTTTACCTGATTCATCTGCCACCTCCTGCATTTCTCTTTTTAATGGTTACCAAACCGGCAACTTCTGATTTACTGACAGCATTGCCCAAATCTTTCCAGTCTATACCGCGTGTTTTGTCTGTGTGGCTTTCAAAAGGCACAAATGTGATTCCATTGCTTTTTAGACACTTTTCATTACACAAAAGGGCCCCCGGAACCGATCTGGCCGTCCCCGGGAGCCGCGATATGACACAATACGTTTATTTCAGACAGTCCACCGCCGCCCGCTCAATGGCATAACCGGCTCTGTACCGGCTGATGAACTCATCAAATCCTTTGACATCTTCCGGACACGGATCCATCTTTTCTCCCTCGTCCCCGCCGAAAACTTTATTCTGAAGGTAATCTTCCAGAGTTTCTCCTGCTTCTTTCTGGATCATATAGGATGCCAGAAGCGCAATGCCCCATGCTCCGCCTTCTCCTGCAGTCTTCATAACGGACACCGTCGCATCCATGGCGCCTGCCAGAATGCTCTGTCCCACACCTTTGGTCTTGAACAGTCCGCCGTGTCCGGTGATCCGGTCTACCGCCACCTTTTCTTCTTTCATCAGAATATCCAGCCCCACCTTCAGGGCACCAAGTGCAGTATACAGGTTCGCCCTCATAAAGTTCGCCAGGTTAAATCTGCTGTCCGGCGTACGCACGAACAGAGGACGTCCCTCTTCGAAACCGGTGATATGCTCGCCGGAAAAATAATTGTAGGCAAGCAGACCGCCGCAGTCCTTGTCGCCTTCCATAGCTTTTTGATAGAGCGTGCCGAAAAGTTTGTCCATATCCACTTCCATGCCAAAACTCTCTGCAAACTCCCGGAAGAGATTCACCCACGCATTCAGGTCTGAAGTACAGTTGTTGCAGTGCACCATGGCCACTGCGTCTCCGCTGGGCGTGGTTACCATATCAATTTCCTCATGCACTTTCTGGAGTTCTTTTTCCAGAACAATCATGGCAAATACAGATGTCCCGGCGGATACGTTGCCGGTACGCTGTTTGACGCTGTTGGTCGCTGCCATACCGGTGCCTGCGTCTCCCTCCGGCGGACAAAGAGGGCAGCCTGCCTGCAAGGTCCCGGTAGGATCCAGCTTCTTTGCCCCTTCTGCACTCAAGACACCCGCGGCATCGCCGGCCACAAGTACCTTGGGAAGCAGCTCTTCCACCTTCCAGGAAAAGCCTTTGGGTGCCACCAGCTCGTCAAACTTCCGGATCATGGAAGCATAATAGTTTTTCGTATTGGGATCAATCGGGAACATACCGGAAGCACTTCCCACACCAAGCACTTTCTCACCGGTCAGCTGCCAGTGAATATAACCGTCCAGCGTCGTGATAAAATCCAGATCCGCCACATGAGGCTCCCCGTTTAAAATCGCCTGGTACAGGTGGGCAATGCTCCATCTCTGGGGAATATGAAACTGAAAAGCCTCGGTCAGAGCCTCGGAAGCCTGCTGCGTAATTGTATTTCTCCAGGTACGGAATGGAACCAGAAGCGCTCCGCCCTGATCGAAGGCAAGATACCCGTGCATCATCGCACTGAAGCCAATGGCTCCAAGCTTCTCCACGGTCACACCATACTGTCTCTTTACATCCTCCGTCATCTTCCGATAGCAGTCCTGAAGCCCGGCCCAGACGTCTTCCAGCGCATAGGTCCAGATCCCATTCTCCAGACGGTTCTCCCAGTCATGGGCACCGGATGCGATCGGCGCATTGTTCTCATCCACCAGGACCGCCTTGATCCTTGTGGAACCAAACTCAATGCCCAGTACGGCTTTTCCACTTGTAATCGTATTCTTTACATCGCTCATGATTCTATTACCCTCCTATATTTCTCCCTGCAGCAGACAAGGGGGTGTGTATCCCTTATTCACTGAGAGCAACTTCAAACATGGAACTTTTATTTTCCATTTATCATAATACCATAGGGAGAAAGGGATTTCAAAAGAATTTTGGAGATTTCAAACCATTCCCCAAAACTTTTCCACCAAAAAAAGTACATCTTGACGAATTTCGCCTCCAGATGTACCCCTGAGATATGGAAACTTTTTACAGAACCAGCTCCGTGACAAACACAGCCAGACAGGCTGCTGCTGCCACGGTCACAAGGCTTTTTCCCCGGAAGGCAAAAGCCACCGCCGCTGCCACTCCCGCCAGAGCACTTGCCATACTTTTTGTCGCATAGAGAATCGCCGGAAAGGTCATGGCCGTCAGACAGGTGTAGGGCACATAATACAGAAAAGAGCGAATATACCGGTTCTCAATTTTTTTATGAAAGACCGTCAGAGGGATCACCCGGATCAGATAAGTGACCAGCGTCATCACTCCGATGCATAGGTAGACCTTCATTTTTCTCCCCCTTCCTCCGGGATCGGAAACAAAACCGCCCCCGCTGCAGATGCGGCTATGGTGCAAAGAATAATCGACATCCCCGCCGTGATCCCGGAAAACAGAGGCACATAATAAAGCAGACAGCTCAAAAGTGCCGCCAGGATCACCGCAAAAAGCACGGGTCTCGCTTTTTTTGCCGCCGGTATCACCACGGCAAGAAACATCCCGTACAAAGCCACACTCAGTGCACTGTTCACAGAGGACGGAAGCAGATTTCCCGCTGCAGCTCCGCAGGCCGTGCCGCCGGTCCAGCCCAGGATCGGAAGTACCTGCAGACTTACTATATAAGGAAAGGAGAGATCTTTTTCATGGGACATGGCCACTGCAAAGATCTCATCGGTATTGGCAAAAGCGATGACCAGGCGCTGCCACATGGTCACCTCTTTGGAAAGCTTCTGGGACAAGGACAGACTCATAAGCGCATAGCGCAGGTTAATGATCAGCTGTGTCACTGCCAGTTCAAGAAGCGCGCCTCCAGCCACCATAATCTGAAGCCCCGCAAACTGTCCTGCACTGGTCATATTGGTCAGACTGGTCAGGGCCGCCTGAAAGACGGACAGTCCGCCTCCGGCAGCCATGATTCCAAAACTGAAGCTTACGGAAAAATAACCCAGCGCAATGGGCACTCCGTCCTTGAATCCCTGTTGTATCTCCTGTTTTCTCATTTCTTTGTATCCTGTGTCTTTGGGCACATTCTTTTATATTCTTCTCAGGATCATGGAGCAGACCGGCGGAACCTTCAGATAAAGGATTCCTTTCTTCACATGATATACCTCCCGGCCCAGACTGAAACCATTTTCCAGAGTCAGCATCAGGCGTTCCAGAAAGGCCTCTCTTGGAACACCTGCCTCCCAGACGGGAATATTAATCTCTTTTTCTTCTTTGCTGTTGTTGATGACCACAATGATCTGATCCTGCTCGCTGAACCTGCCATAACTTAAAAACTGATAATCCAGCGCCAGAAAACGGGTGGATCCATGGGTCAGCACCGGATTTTCTTTGCGGATACAGATGGCCTCTTTGTAAAAGGAAAGCAAACTGTGATCTTCTTCTCCCCAGGGGTAGGTTCTCCGGTTGTCCGGATCTGTGAAACCACAGACACCTGCTTCATCTCCGTAGTACAGTGTGGGGGCGCCCACCCAGGTCATCTGGATCACAATCGCTTCCCGGAACACGCCCTTGTTCACTCCTTCGCCGGCTGCATCAGAGCCAAGCTCCTGCACCCGTCCGGCTTTGTGATTCGTCCTGGTCAGAAAACGGGAATGATCATGGTTGGACAGTTCATTCATGGCCGTCTGAAGGGACGGCGCATAAAAGTTCGCCATATGATGCATCATGGCGTCCTTGAATGACTGGGCATTCCCATACATATCTTCCCGGTATTCATCACTGTGTTTTTCCATCCCGGTCAAAAACCAGGTCACCGGCTCCATGAAGGCATCATAATTCATCAGCGTATCCCACTGATCTCCCTGCAGCCAGGCATTGGCATTGCCATAGTGCTCTGCAAGAATCAGGGCATCCGGATTGGTCTCTTTGACCACCTTTCGGAATTTACGCCAGAACTTGTGGTTGTATTCTTCGGAAAATCCCAGGTCTGCCGCCACATCCAGACGCCAGCCGTCCACATTGTAGGGCGGCTCCAGCCATTTCTTTGCCACCTGCAGTATGTATGCCTCCAGCTCCGGCGACTGTTCATAGCAAAGCTTTGGCAGGGTGTCATGGCCCCACCAGCCGTCATAAAATTCATTGTAGGGCCACCCATGCTCATAGTTGAACTTGAAAAAATTCCGGTACGGACTGTCCCCCGAGATGTAGGCTCCCTTTTGATATCCTTCTGTATTCTCATAAAGCCGCTCCCGGTCCAGCCATTTATTGAAGGAACCGCAGTGATTGAAAACGCCGTCCAGAATGATCTTCATGCCTCTTCTGTGGACTTCTTCCACAAATTTTGCAAAAAATTCATCGCTGGCTTTCAGATTCTTTTTATTCACCACCCGCTGAATGTATTTGCTTGCATGGGCATTGTCATTGTCCCACTCGGGCAGACACTCTCCGCCGTCCTCCACGATCACCCCGTAGTGGGGATCAATGTGGTCATAATCCTGGCTGTCATACTTATGATTGGAGGGCGACACGAAGATGGGGTTCAGATACAGAACCTCCACGCCCAGATCCTGCAGATAGTCCAGTTTGTCCCAGATTCCCTGGATATCTCCGCCGTAAAAATCCCGGACATCCATGGGCTGAGGAAGCCGCTTCCAGTCCCTTACCCGGCGCACGCCTTCGTTGATATAAATATATTCTCTGTCTTCCACATCATTGGTCAGATCCCCGTTGCAGAAACGATCCGTATAGATCTGGTACATGATCGCTCCCTTTGCCCAATCTGGTGTGCGAAAACCTGGTACGATCCCGAAAGAATTGTATTCCTGAAGATCTTTTGATACTCCTAATCTATTATAAAAATACTTTTGATTGCCGGTCCGTATCTCAAAAAAATATCGTACCGGTTCGGTCAGAGGATCTGTGGTATACGTATAATAATCAAAAACACCGTCTTTATATGCTTTTGTCATTAATTTTTTTTTGCTTTTACAGATCACAAACACATCATCCACATTATCCATCCAGGTACGGAACTTGATCGTCACCCGGTCTCCGATCTCCGGCTCAAAAGGGGTCCGATAGTTGGCACTCTCATCGCTGAATAAAGCCGCCCGGTTCAGTACAGGTCTCATGTTCATGGCATACTGTCTGGTACGCTCCGCCTGCATCATCTCATTGAATTCCATGCATCCCATCCCTTCAAAAATGCTGTTATCTGACTATCATATAACAGATATTTCATCAGCACAAGCTTTTTCCTATAAATTTACATACAAATGGACAGTAAAAAAGACAGCGGGGGTTAATGCTGTCTTTTTTAGGAGAAGGTATTTTTTGTTTCTTATGGGGTGTAGCAAAAACTATATAATGTATTGGGGGTTTTTACGTGTATTATAGTATCACATCTTCCCAAAGAAGTGTGCACAAACTTCACAAAAATCGCATGATGTTTTTAGCAATTTTGCACAAATAATGCTTCAAACTCTTCCCGGGTGATTTTTTCCTTCTCCAAAAGCAGATTCGCACAGGCCTCCAGAACATCCCGGTGCTCCTCGATCATCTTTCTGGCCTTTTCGTAGCACTCGTCCACGATCCGCTTCACTTCCGCGTCAATCTCACCGGCGATGGTCTCTCCGTAACTTCTGGTATGAGCCAGGTCCCGGCCAATAAACACTTCCTCGCCGTCATCTCCGTAATGAATCAGTCCCAGCTTCTCCGACATGCCGTATCTGGTCACCATGGACCGGGCCACATCCGTCGCCTCCTTGATATCCTGAGAAGCCCCGGTGGTGATATCGTCAAAGACCAGCTCCTCTGCCACTCTTCCGCCCAGATCCACCATAATATCCTGCAGCATTCTGCCCTTTGTGTTGAACATCTCATCCTTTTCCGGCAGCGGCATGGTGTATCCCGCCGCACCGATTCCGGTGGGAATGATGGACACCGTATAGACCGGCCCCACATCCGGAAGCAGGTGGAACAAAATCGCATGGCCTGCCTCATGGTAGGCCGTGATCCGCTTCTCCTTCTCGGTTATGATCCGGCTTTTCTTCTCCGCACCGATGCCCACCTTGATAAAGGCTCTTCGGATATCTTCCTGGACCATATAGGCCCGATTCTCTTTTGCTGCCTGAATCGCAGACTCATTCAGCAGATTCTCCAGATCCGCACCGGTGAACCCGGCCGTAGTCTGGGCAATCTGGTGAAGATCCACGTCGTCTCCCAGCGGCTTATTGCGGGCATGCACTTTCAGGATCTCCTCTCTGCCTCTCACATCCGGCCTTCCAACACCGATCTTACGGTCAAAACGCCCGGGACGCATGATGGCCGGATCCAGGATATCCACCCGGTTCGTCGCCGCCATGACGATGATTCCTTCATTGACGCCAAAGCCATCCATCTCCACCAAAAGCTGATTGAGTGTCTGCTCCCGCTCGTCGTGACCGCCGCCCATACCGGTTCCTCTGCGTCTTGCCACTGCATCAATCTCATCAATAAATACAATACAGGGCGCATTTCGTTTGGCGTTGGAAAACAGATCCCGCACCCTCGAGGCACCTACACCCACAAACATTTCCACAAAATCAGAACCGGAGATGCTGAAAAAAGGCACCCCCGCCTCCCCTGCAACCGCCTTGGCGATCAGGGTTTTGCCGGTTCCCGGAGGTCCCACCAGAAGCACGCCTTTGGGAATCCTTGCTCCCACCTTGGTGTAGCGCCCGGGATTGCGCAGAAAATCCACGATCTCCTCCAGCTCGCTCTTTTCTTCTTCCAGTCCGGCCACGTCTTTAAAACCGGTGGTTTTCTCGCCGCCGTTTATCATCTGGGCATGGCTCTTGCCAAAGTCCATCATCCTGGCATTGCCTCCGCCGTTGTTCCTGCCCAGAGTCATGACGATAAAGAAAATCACCAGCCCGCACAGGATCAGGGACATGCCGTAAGTCTCCAAAAATCCAGGCTTTACCATCGGCAGGATGTCATAGGGTACCTGGGCCTGTCTTAAAGCCGCTTCCGCTTCCCCCGTATCCAGTACATGGGTACTTCCGACGGTTCCGTCCTTCAGATAATATTCCACCGTTCCGGTGGGCGTCTCTTCATTGGGCTGGATACTGGCGCCTGTAATCCCGCCCTCCGCCAGCATTTTTTCAAACTGCTGATAGGTATAACCGGGACGGTCCTGAAGCCGTCCTTCAAAGAATACCAGCACCAGGCAGATGAGCACGAGAAATACCACATAGGTGCCGATTCCTTTCCATTGTCTGTTCAAAATATCTTATCCTCCTGTTAATCAAATTCCACCACACCGATGTATGGCAGGTTCCGATACTGCTGGTCGTAGTCCAGCCCGTATCCCACTACAAATTTATCTTCGATCTGAAATCCGACATAATCCACTTTCACATCCGTAACCCTTCTTTCCGGTTTATCCAAAAGCGTGCAGATCTTAAGGCTTGCCGGATTTCTCTGACTCAGCAGTTTTTTCAAATGGTTTAAGGTCCTTCCGGAGTCAATGATATCCTCGATGATAATCACATCCCGGTCCGTGATCGGCAGATCCAGATCTTTGGAAAGTTTTACCACACCGCTGGACTTTGTAGCCGCTCCGTAACTGGAGCACTGCATGAAATCCATCGCTACTGGTACCGTTATTCTTTTTGCCAGCTCGCAGGTAAAATATACGCTTCCTTTCAAAATACAGACCAAATAAACCGTTTTTCCTGCATAATCCCGGCTGATCTCCTCTCCTAGTTCCCTGATTCTTGCATCGATTGACGCCTCGTCGAGCATGACTTCAATGTGATGCTTCTCCATTTTTGTTACTCCTCCTGTTCAAACTCCGCGGCCGCCCTCTGCGTCCCGTAGATGGGTTTGCCGCTTTCCTTTTGCACCTCATCCATCCGGTTACTGTCCGGACTTTCGCTTTTCCTCATCTGTACTTTCAGCACCCTTTTGGTGTCTTCTGTAACCTTGCACCCCTCACTGATGCGCATGCCTGCTACCCACAGAATGTGGCTTTCGTCCGCCAGAAGGATGCACCGATCCCGTTTTTCTCTGGGGATTTTGCAGTCAATCAGATAGTCTTTCAGCTTCTTGTGTCTGCCCCCGGACAGCTCCAGATAATCTCCGGGCCTGCGGGTACGCAGAACAACATTACCTTTTATTTTATCATAATCAAACCACTTCGTATAGCGATTTACAGGAATTTTCCCAATTTTCTTACAATTTTCCAGGGTCAGACAGAATATTTCTCCCATATAATGATATTCTCCGCCTGGTACGCAATATACCTCCTCTTCTGTCTTTTTTCCCCCGTATCCTTTTTTCAGCAAAAGCTTTTCATATTCCAGTACCGCATAACACCCTCCGGGAAGGGTCAGACGGCTTCCGCTTCTTCCCTCTAAAAGCCTGCAGACCTGATCCACATGCAGTGCCTTTAAATCCCGCTCCCCGGAAAGAAGCGATTCCAGGCACCCATGAATCAAGAGCTTTCTCATGGCCGGATGCAAGTCCTTTAGCATCTTCAAAGAGACGGAAAAACCTTCCTCCTCCTTTTGTACCCCCTGCTTTTCCAGACGTTCAAGCTCCCCTGACAGATAATCTTCCAGTTCCAAAAGCCGCTCTGCCAAACCCGCCATACGCCCAATACTTCCCGGCCGGATCGCTTCCATCGGTGCAATCACCTGATGTCTTAACTGATTCCTCGTATACGCAAGCTCCTGATTGGTGGAATCCTCCATCCAGATCATCTGCCTTTTCTCAAGCCAGCTTTCAATCTCCTGCCTGGACACGCAGAGCAGCGGCCGGATATAGGGCAGCCGGATTGGCTCCATCCCCCGGAGTCCCCGAAGCCCGGTCCCCCGCATCAAATGAAATAACATCGTCTCCGCCTGGTCATTCTGATGGTGCGCCAGTGCCACCCGGTCCGCTCTTCCTGCTGCAACCTCCCCGGAAAAAACACGATAGCGGACCGCTCTTCCTGCCTCCTCCAGGCTGATCTTTTCCCTCCTGGCATACGCCGGCACATCCTCATACACAACTTTGCAGGGAATCCCCCGGGCCTCACAAAACGCCTGGCAAAATACCTGATCTCTCTTTGCCTCCGCCCCCCGGATCCCGTGGTTTACATGCAGTGCCTCCACCGTGAATCCCTGCCGCTCTCCATATTCCTGCAGCATCGCCAAGAGAGCCACCGAATCTGCCCCGCCGGAAAATCCGGTCAAAACCCGCATTCCCGGCTCCGTCATCTTCCATCTTTCCATGTACCCATAAACCCGCGTCTCCATGCCCTGTGCTCCTCATCTGAATGTCCTGTTCTTTCATCATAATCAATTCTCACTCAAAATGCAAATCCCTGATACCATTTTCTTCTAAAAAATCCTCCTGTCTCACCCCTCATGCCGGTATGCTGACCCACTCATGTTCTTCCTTCCCCCGTCCTTTGTGCCGGCACAAAAACTTATACCGGTATGGTGATGCACTCATTTTCCGCCAGACGGCCCGCATGTTTTTTCAGTCTGCAAGATAAGGTTTTGGCTGGGTATCACTCACCTTCTCCATATCCCTGCCACCAGTATCGTCATATCATCCGCTGCCTGCCCGTAAGCTTTCACCTGCTCCATCAGCCGCTCTGCCATCTCCGTCGGCGTGCCCTGAGGCAGATTCCAGATCAGATCTTTCATGATTTCTTCTTCCTGCCCTTCCGGAAGGGCGCCGATCACTCCGTCTGTCATCAAAAAGAGAAGATTCCCGTCATACATCCGAAGCCTTATGGGCTCTAAGGAAATCTGGCTTGACACACCTGCCGGGATTCCAAGACCCCGGATGCACTCCACCCCATTTTCCTTTTTCAGAAAGCTGGCGCATGCTCCCACTTTCAGAAAATCACACACTCCTGTGTACAAGTCAATGGAGGCAATGTCCATGGTTGAAAATACCAGATCATCCGGCTGCAGCACAATAGAGGAATTGATCATCCGCACCGCCGTCTCCCGGGAAAAGCCTGCCTCCAAAAACTGTTCAAAGAGATCCAGCACCAACTCGCTCTGACTGCAGGCCAGCACGCCGGAACCCATCCCGTCGGACAGTCCGGCGCAGAACTGTCCTTCCGGCAGCCAGAATACAGAAAAATTATCCCCGGACACCGCCTCGTCCGGTCTGGTCTCTTTTTTCACCCCGTACAGCACATTGTAGGCCACACCTTCTACAAACAGCACCGTCACCCGCTCCTGGCTGATAAACGAGCGGCTGTCTCTGGCCGGCATCATCTCACATTCCAGAATTTCTGACAGAACAGAAGCAATTTTCTTGGAGGGCACACAGATCTTTCTTCTGGTATTCATGGTGATATACGCCTGACGCTTTCTGCCCTGGGGATTGTAGAAAAACACTTTGTGGACCTGCACGCCCAGAATCCGAAGCCGCCTGCTGATCTCCTGCTCCAGTCCTGCATCTTCTTTCGTGCTGTAAATACGCTCCATCGTCCCCACCAGGATCTGGCTCATCTCCCGAAGCTGGCCCGCTGCCGCCATCCGGCTCTCCACCAGCCGGTCCTGCAGGATCCGCTCCCCTCTGCTTGTCCCATCTGCCAGCTGAGGCACCATACAGAAGCTTCTGGAAAGCTGTGCAAAACTTTCCTGATAATCTTCCATCCATTGCCGCACCGGATGGGCGATCTCCATGACATTCCCGCCTTCCGGCCGGCTGCTGATCCACTCCTTGATGTAGCCTGCCAGGACTACCGCCGAGAAAAAGGCGGTTCCTTTCATCACACTTATCGCCATCTTCCACGGCGCATCCCCAAGCATATACTGCACCGTCAGTTCCATAACCGCCAGACAGGCTCCGGATCCTGCCCCCAGCAGCCATTTGTCTCTTCCCTCTTCTTTTCTGCCAAACAAAATCAGCAGACACCCGCCAAAAATCATTGACAAAACATACTTTGTCCACTCCATTACTACATCCTCCTTCTTTTCGTTCTGCAGCCTGCCAGGTATCTATGCCCGGAGATGTTCTTTGACGCACTTCGTCTCTGAAAACTTCCCGGCATTCGGATCAGACTGCTGCTGTTTTACTTTCGCAGTTTCCCTCCCTGGTGTCCTGTCTGCGTTTTGTATGGGCATTATAGAAAGAGGTTTTTGCAATCTTTGTCATTTGGAAGAGGCTCGACAAAAAAAGATTTCGACATGAAAAAGGATGAGCTTCACGGCTCATCCTTAAGATTCCTTCAGTCTTTTGATTTAAAAATAATCTCATCCTCATAAACGAGGCCCAGCTTCTCCTTGGCCACATCCTCCACGTATTTTTTTGTCTTCGTGTAGGCTTCCAGCTCTTCGATCTCCTCCGCCCGCTTTTCTTCCTGAGCGATGGCCTCCTGAAGGGCTTCCTCTCGCATCTGATAAGTGTAATTCCTCTGCTTCAGCCTTAAGCCTCCGACGGTGCTGACACCAAAAACAGCCAGGACAATCACGATGATCCCCCAGGCTCCCAGATTTGGCCTCCGCCTGTGCATTTTTTTATTTCTTGGTTTTGCTGTCACTTTGCTCACCCCTATGAGAATAGAATTATTATAAACTCTTTCAGCCCTTTTTTCAATTTCTTTTTGTAAAATTTTATGGCCACACGGAAAACTTGTACGACTTTCCTGTGCAGAACACGCACTGGCTTCAACAGTATGCCAAAACAGAAATTCAAAACCCCGGCAATATGTTCTACCAGCCAGCCGCTGACCGTCTGGTGGTAAAGGAACATTCCGGCCGCCACAGCAAACAGGGCATATCCCCTCAGGGCTCCGTCATTTTCCCGGTACAGAAGCTGAAAGATCAACAGAGCCGTTCCTGCCCAGTACAGTACATCTTCCAGGGCAACCATAAAGACACCATGGGGCACTACCCTGCGAAGGATCCGAAGCAGATCGTAAAGCATCAGAATCCATATGCCTCTTAAGACTGCAAGTCCAAAAAACTGCAGTTCTTTTAAAATTCCCACACTCATGCTTTATCGAAACAGCCGGTTCAAAAGCGACTCCCCGCCCTTTTTGAAATCCGAGACCTCTGAATACTGGATGCTGTCGATTCTGCCTTCCAGTTCAATCTCCCCCTTCTCTAACGTCAGGCGGTTCACATGCAGATCTGCCCCCTTGATCTGCATCATTCCAAGCTCCGTCTCCAGAAGGACTTCTGATATATCAAAAGAGATAACATCCGATACACCGGTGATACTCCCGGTCCGTCGGTTCATCATGCTGACCTTATGAGCACCTCTGCCCTGGGGATGTTCCTCTGTGGTTCCCATCTTAACCATGAAAAAAGACCTCCTACTATATTCTTTTAATAATATATTAGAAGGTCCCTGCAATTATGCCATTTTCTATATTTATAAATATCGGTAAAGCTCTTTCGCTTCTTCTTTTCGTACTGTATCCTGTACATTCAGTACTTCTGCTTTCACTGTCCTCGTACCAAATTGTATCTCGATGACATCCCCCTCTTTTACGTTCAAAGAAGCCTTGGCCGTCTTCCCGTTCACCAGCACCCTGCCGGCATCGCAGGCCTCGTTGGCAACTGTCCGCCTCTTGATCAGCCGGGAAACTTTCAAAAACTTGTCCAGTCTCATTCCTGTCCTAGTTCAGGGCATCCTTTAATGCTTTTCCTGCTTTAAACTTCGGAGCTTTGGATGCGGCGATGGGCATCGGCTCGCCTGTATGGGGATTCCTTCCCTCTCTGGCCGCTCTCTCTGCCACCTCGAAAGTACCAAAGCCAACTACCTGAACTTTCTCACCTTTCTTTAATTCTTCTGTAACAACATCAATAAATGCCTTGACGGCTTTTTCTGCATCTTTTTTAGTAATATCCGCATTCTCTGCAACGGCTGCAACTAATTCCGCTTTGTTCATGGTAATCTCCTCCTAAAAACATTCCATAAAATTGTATAGTGAATAAGCATGTATCATTAGTTATACCGTTTTTCCTATTATTTGTCAAGCCGTATCCTTATTTTTCCACGCCCCTGCGGTGTTTTTTTAATTCTCTCTCCGCTTGCTTGATTTCCTCCCACCTCTTTTTATTTTCCTCCAAAGATCCATACTCCTCATCCCCAAATACATGCGGGTGACGGCGCACCATCTTCTCCGCCAATCCGTTCACCACATCCTCCATGGTGAACCGTCCTTCCTCTTTTGCGATCTGCGCGTGAAGAAGCACCTGCAAAAGCACATCTCCAAGCTCCTCGCAGAGATTCTCATCATCTCCCTGCCCGATGGCTTCCACCACTTCCTCACATTCATCCCGAAGACAGGGAATCATGCTCTCATGGGTCTGCGCCCTGTCCCAGGGACACCCGTGCTCACTCCGAAGCTGTGCAATAATATCCAATAACTGCGTATACGTATACATCTTTCCACCTCTTTTTCTAGTGTACTGACACGTACCACTCACAGACATTTAAAAAAATATATTTCTTTCCAAAAAGGAAAGGCGTGTTCCCCTGCTGACGCTCCGCCCTCAGCCCAGCATCACAGTCACCTTAAGGTACTCCCCTGACGCGCCCGGGCGGCATCCTTAAAAAATACCACTGCCTCAGCCCGACGTTTTCTTATGAAAAATCTTATGAAATCAGATCAAAATGCTCCCAACGCTTGTCCTGAATAGGAGGCCATCCAGCTTTCACTCAGTCAGGCACAGATGATATCAGCCCCATGAAAACACAGTCCGCCAAGAATGAATATTCCTGCGGCATCTCCCTGCTCAGTGCAGACGGGGGCTGCAAGGAATATCCACCCTTGGCGGGCGTCTGGTTCGCTGTCTGCGATCTGTTTCCTATAACATCTTATTAATCATTGCCAGCACTTCCTCACCAAGTGCCGCACTCTTCGTCTCTGCATCCGGAAGGGAGGTTCCCTTCACGCCATAGTAGAACTTCACTTTCGGTTCGGTTCCGGAAGGTCTCACGCACAGCCATGCACCGTCGTTCAGATCATAGTAGAGCACATTGGAGGCCGGAAGTCCGGTGGGCTTCACTTCTCCTGTCGCCATATCCTTGATGGTATCCAGCTTGTAGTCTCTTGCGGACACTACTTTGTAAGAACCGATGGTCTCCGGCGTATTGTTTCTCAAGGTCTCTAAGATCTCCTGAATCTTCGCAAGTCCTTCGATTCCCTTCAGCTCGATGGATTTAACCGCATCTTTGTAGTAGCCGTACTTGTCATACATGGCAAGCATGGCATCCCAGAGGGTCATATTTTTGGTCTTATAATATGCTGCTGCCTCACAGAGCGCAACCGTCGCGGAGATGGCGTCCTTATCCCTTGCGTAGGTTCCGATCAGACAGCCGTAGGATTCTTCCAGACCAAAGAGATAGGTCCCTTTTCCGGTATGCTCATTCTTTAAGATCTGCTGCCCGATGAACTTAAAGCCGGTCAGCACCTCCACCAGCTCGCATCCATAGCTTTCTGCCACAGCGTCCACCAGGTTGGTGGTGACGATGGACTTGACCACCTGACCGTCCGCCGGGATCTTGCCTGCCGCCTGCTTCTGGCTCAATACATAGTCGCACAGAAGGGAGCCGGACATATTGCCGGTCAGCGGAATATATTCTCCGGTCTTTGTATCTTTTACATAAACTCCGAGACGATCCGCATCCGGGTCGGTCGCCAGCACCAGATCTGCGTCCACCTCTTTCGCCAGCTTCAGGCCCAGTGCAAAAGCCTCTGCCGCTTCGGGATTCGGATAGCTGACGGTGGGGAATTCTCCATCCGGAAGCTCCTGTTCTTTTACCACATATACATTCTCAAATCCCAGCTCTTTTAACGCACGTCTTGCGGGAATGTTGCCGGTGCCGTGAAGGGGCGTATAGACGATGCGGATATCTTTTTGCATCTTGTCGATGGCTTCCTGATTCACCACCTGCGCCATGACATGTCCAATGAACTTGTCATCAATGGCCTGCCCGATGATCTCATACTTTCCGGCTGCCTCTGCTTCTTCTCTGGTGGTCGTCTTCACGGTAGACAGATCCGTGATCGCCAGCACTTCTGCTGTCACGCCCTTGTCATGAGGCGGCGTGAACTGTGCGCCGTCCTCCCAGTATACTTTATAGCCATTGTACTCGGGCGGATTATGGCTCGCCGTAATATTGATGCCTGCCACACAGCCAAGCTCCCGGACTGCAAAGGACAATTCCGGCGTCGGACGCAGCGACTCAAACTTATAAGCCTTGATCCCGTTGGCTGCCAGGGTCAGCGCCGCTTCCTCTGCGAATTCCGGAGACATCCGGCGGGAATCATAGGCAATGGCAACGCCCTTGCCCTGTCCTCCCTGTTTGATGATATAATTTGCAAGGCCCTGGGTTGCACGGCGCACCACATAGATGTTCATCCGATTGACACCGGCTCCGATGATTCCTCTCAGGCCTGCCGTGCCGAACTCCAGATCCTTATAAAAGCGCTCCTTGATCTCATTGTCATCGTCTGCGATTGCCCGCAGTTCTGCTTTTGTAGCTTCGTCAAAATAGGGATTGGAAAGCCACTCCTCATAGATTGCTTTGTAGTCCATTTTGTATAATTACCTCCCGAATTCTGTAGTTTAGTTAGAGTTATTATACAATATCTCCTTGGAAAAGGAAACTCTTTTTTCCCTCTGGGACAGGAATTTTTCCAGTTTTTCCATATGCTTTCCCGGGATCCACGCCTTATTGGTATTATAGTAATAATTCGCCAGCTTCCAGAATTTTTCCGGATACTGCATGCGGATGCTCAGGTATTCTTTTTCCCTTGGATCCAGCGGCCGCACCTGTTCATAGGCGCTTACAATCCGGCTTCCCAGATGAAAATCATAATTTTGCTTCTCAAGAATTTTTCTCAAAAACAAGTACAGATCGTTGGCCTGCACATCCAGCGCAAACTTTTCAAAATTGATCACAGCCATCTGCCCGCCGGCCACCAGGATATTGTGATGAATATATTCTCCGTGGCAAAAATATCCCCTGGCAAGGGCCTGCTCCCTCAACTCTTTATAAGCGGAAGCCCCAAGTCTTTGCTCCACAGCCTCCGCCTCTTCCATGACTTTCGGATAGCAGGAAAGATAAGCGGACTCAAACACATTCTTCCGGTTTTTTTTGCGGATGAACGCATAGATTTTCCTAAGTTCCCGGTTATGCCGCTTAAGCTCCTCCACCGCATCCGCCTCTGCCAGACGCAGACGGTCCTCGTCGGTCACTTCACAGAATCCCTGCAGATCTTTATGCATGGACGCCAGCAGAGAAGCAGCCTTCAGGATCTCGCTCTCGCTTCTGGTGTCACATTCTCTTCCATCCAGGGATTCTTTCACCACAAACCGCTCATATTCCCGGTACACGGTCGCGAGCCTGCCTTCCTTGTCCGGCTCCATCCGGTCCACCAGATGACCGCAGTCCTTCAGGTGTTGCAAAAGCTCCTGTTCCTTTAAGAGCTTGTATGTGCTTCCGGAAAATTCCCGGATCAAACGCCTGCCCACGCTGGTATCCAGAAGAAATGCCCCCCTGGTACGCCAGCTGGCGTTCACGGTAAACGGGTACTGCTCCAATACCTGCAAATCTCTCTCGTTCATAGAATCCCCCCACGCATCGGTCGTCTCGTACCTTCTATACATATGTGGGAGAAATCAAAAATAGCACCCCGAAGGGTGCTGGTTTCTGAAAAATTTTATGGCCATGATAAAAAGGTGCCGCTCTTCCGCTCTGAAAAACAGACGCCGCAGGAAAAAACGGATTCTATGTCTTTCTCAGCCCAGCACCGTCTTTTAGAGTATTTCTGAACTGCCTTTCAGCTTAAATCTTCCCACAAGGCTCTTCATAAGCTGTGACTGGCTGGATAATTCTTCGCTTGCGGCAGCACTTTCCTCAGCAGTTGCCGAGTTTGTCTGTACCACACTGGAAATCTGATCAATTCCCATGGTAATCTGTGAGATGGAATCTGCCTGAACGCTGCTGGCCTCTGAAATCTGTCCGATAATGCCTGCCATCTCATTTACGCCATTGACTGCCTGGAACAAGGACTGGGCCGTCTCGTCGGCAATCCGGGTTCCGTTTTCTACTGCCCTCAACGAATTTTCAATCAAAACAGCGGTGTTCTTAGACGCCTCTGCACTTTTGCTTGCCAGATTGCGGACTTCATCAGCCACTACGGCAAATCCTTTTCCGGCAGTTCCTGCCCGGGCTGCTTCTACGGCAGCATTCAAAGCCAGGATGTTGGTCTGGAATGCAATGTCTTCGATCGTCTTAATAATTTTACCGATTTCGTTGGAGCAGTTGCTGATATCACCCATGGCCTGAATCATCTCCTGCATTTTATCACTGCTCACATTCATTTCCGCGCTGATGCTGCCTGCCTTTGTATTGGCCTGCTGCGCATTGTCTGCATTCTGCTTTACCTTCTCGGAGATATCATTAATGGTGGCTGCAAGCTCTTCAACGGAACTTGCCTGCTCGGTTGCTCCCTGGGAAAGAGCCTGGGCGCCATTGGATACCTGGTCTGATCCACTTGCAACCTGAGCGGAGCTTTCGCTGATCTGCAGCATCGTGTCGTTGAGCTTTTCCGCAATCCCCCGGAAAGAAACCAGCACCGGATGGAAGCCGCCTGTATATTCCTCTTCACAGATGGAATCCACTGTAAAATCTCCGGCTGCCATTTTCGCGAGGAATTTGTTTTCATCATCAATGATACGCTGAAGCTTGCGGATCAGTCTGCGTACCTGATCTGCCAGAACACCCAGTTCATCCTTGGAAGTATAGGAAATCTCCACATCCAGATCTCCCTCTGCCATTTTGATCGCAGCGCTCTCGATTTCGGAAATCGGTGTCTTGATCAGGCGTACCACCACAAAGGAAAAGAAAACTCCCACAAGGATGATTGCAATGATCACTGCCGCCATCACGACGGTGGCAGTCCGGTAAAGGAAGGTGCTCTCCTTGGTTGCCGCATCGCTGCCTTCTGAATTATAAGTGATAATGTCCTGAAAATCACTGTTCAGAGAATTGTAAAGGTCGACGCATTCCCCTTCCAGAATCGCCCGGGCCTCTTCCGGACGGCCCTCTTTCACCAGAGCAATCATTTCCTCATCTAATTTACGGTACTGTGTCCAGAGGTTGATTGCATTATTATAGAAACCGTTCTCTTCTTCGTCAATTAACTCTTTATAGGTGGCCAGAAGGGTATCCATATTTTCTTTTTCCTCCTGAAGATACTGAAGGCTGGACGCCTCAACCTCATCCGAAATTGCGGTAAGATACCCCAATTCATTCAGACGGATATTAGAAAGCGTTACATTCAGTTCTCTGGCCGTATCAATACTGGGAAGCCAGCTTGTGGTAATGTCACTTGTCATGTCATTCATCCGGCCCATAAGAGAGAAAGACATACCGCCGATTATCAGCATGCCAATCAGTGCAACTCCTATAAGGACATAAAGTTTAAATCTGATTCTTAAATTTCGTATGTAGCCAATCATGTCTCCGGTCTCCTTTTATGTTCTTTTCTCAATGGCTGTCTGCTGCAAATACAGCCGCCGACTTCTGCAGCACTTATTTGTTCGCACCGCATTTTTTATAATATATCGGCATGCTTTCTTGTTTATTAAATAAAAGAAAGCAGCCTTTTGACCTCTGTCAGCACCATTCATCCTGTATGGTCCATCATTCGTCAGGACTTCATCTGGTTTTCTTATATTCTGTCATCTGCATCCATATCATAAAATGCTTCATTGGCAGAATCGGAGATTTTGTACCTTCGCAGCGCCTCCTGCAAAAGCCGGTCTTTCCGGTTTCGCTTTGGCTCCTCCAGTACCAGTTCCAGAAGATACTGCAGGATCTCCCCAAGCCCGGGACCCGAAGCAAACCCCGCCTCCATCAGATCCCTGCCGCTCACTGCCAGCTGCTTTAAAGTAACGCATTCTTTTTCCTGCCGAATCCTGTCATAAAGCTGCCCAACCTCCTGAAGCGCCTGAAGCTTCGGCTCCTGCATGGCCGGATTCTGCGCCAGGATATCTGCCCGCTGCACCTTCAGATACAGGGGGAACAGCTCCTCCCCGATCCGGTTCACGGCACGGCGCACACCTGCCGGTGTCAGTGCCGGATGATAATCATGACACCAGACCAGCTTTTTCACCTGTCCGGTCGTCTCATTGTCAAATTTCAGACGCCGCAGGATCTTTCCCGCCAGTTCTTCGCTGACTTCCGGATGCCTTTTGAAATGATCGATCCCCTCTGCGTCTGTGGTCTTAACCTGCGGCTTTCCAAAATCATGAAACAGCACGGCCAGGCGCAGGACTTTGTCCGCCTCCGTCTGTTCCAGCGCATGAAGGGTGTGCTCTCCCACAGAATAAATATGATGGGGATTGTTCTGCCCGCATGCCATGCAGACGTCAAACTCCGGCAGCACCACCTGAGTGATCCCGCTCTCCCACGCTTCCCGAAGCTTCTCCGGATGGGGGGATGTTAAAAGTTTCACAAGCTCCGCCTGAATCCGTTCTGCGCTGACCTTCTTCAGATTGCCGCACAGCTTTGTGATGGCCGCTCTTGTCTTCTCTTCCAGTACAAATCCCAGCTGGGCGCTGAACCGGATGGCACGCAGCATCCGAAGAGCGTCTTCCATAAACCGCTCCTCTGCTCTGCCCACACACCGGATCACTCCTTTTCTCAGATCGGCGATGCCGTCAAACGCATCCACCAGCCCGGCCTCCTCGTTATACGCCATGGCATTGATCGTAAAGTCCCGCCTCTTCAGGTCTTCCGTCAGGCTTCTGGTAAACTGCACTTCCTTCGGATGGCGGCAGTCCTCATACTCGCCATCCACCCGGTAGGTCGTCACTTCAAAGCCCTCCTGCCCCAGCATGACCGTCACGGTCCCGTGCTGCAGCCCGGTGTCAATGGTTCTGCCAAAGAGCGCTTTGACTTCCATGGGCAGCGCGGATGTGGTGATGTCCCAGTCCGCAGGTTCTCTTCCAAGAACTGCATCGCGAACACACCCGCCGACGGCATAGGCTTCATGCCCTGCCGCGGCGAGTGTGCGGATAATTTTATTTACTTTTTCAGGAATCTGTATCTGCATCATGGCCTTTTCGTTTTTAATATGCTTTTCCCCAGTAGACCAGCTTCTTCGCCGGCCTTCCGCAGCAGACGCATTTCTCAGAGATGGAGTGCTGCCCGAAAGGCATACAGCGGCTGGTGGCCGTGGTGTCTTCCTTGATCTTGTCTTCGCATGCCTGATCGCCGCACCACATGGCCCTTACAAATCCGGGTTTGTTGTTGACAGTATCCGTGAATTCCTCATAGGTCAGCGCATCGTAGGTGTGTGCATCCCGGTGTGCGCGGGCACGCTCCAGCATATCCTTCTGCATGGTCTCAAGAACTTCAGAAAGCTTCGTCTCCAGTTCATCCAGCGATACGACGATCTTCTCTCTCGTATCCCGGCGGACGATGATCGCCTGATTTGCCTCGATGTCTTTGGGGCCGATCTCGATGCGGGTGGGGATGCCTTTGATTTCCTGCTCTGCAAACTTCCATCCCGGGCTCTTGTCCGTGTCGTCCACCTTCACCTGGAAAGTTTTCGCCAGACGGTCCCGAAGCTCAAATGCCTTGTCAAGAACGCCTTCCTTGTGCTGTGCAATCGGCACGATCATCGTCTGAACAGGCGCAATCCTGGGCGGCAGCACCAGGCCGGAATCGTCTCCGTGAACCATGATGATGGCGCCGATCATACGGGTGGTCATCCCCCAGGAGGTCTGATGGACGTGTTTTAACTGATTGTCCTTGTCTGTATACTGAATGCCGAAAGCTTTTGCGAATCCGTCGCCGAAATTATGGCTGGTACCGGACTGGAGCGCCTTGCCGTCGTGCATCAGCGACTCGATGGTATAGGTCGCCTCCGCACCGGCGAACTTTTCCTTGTCGGTCTTCTGTCCCTTGATCACCGGGATTGCCAGCACTTCCTCACAGAAATCGGCATACACATTCAGCATCTGAACGGTCCGCTCTTCTGCCTCTTCCGCCGTGGCGTGGGCCGTGTGTCCTTCCTGCCAGAGAAATTCTCTGGAACGCAGAAACGGCCTTGTCGTCTTCTCCCAGCGCACCACCGAGCACCACTGGTTGTAGTTCTTCGGCAGATCCCGGTAGGAATGGATCTCATTGGCATAAAAATCGCAGAACAGCGTCTCCGAAGTGGGACGCACGCACAGACGCTCCTGCAAAGGCTCCAGTCCGCCATGGGTCACCCAGGCCACTTCCGGGGCAAAACCCTCCACATGATCCTTCTCCTTCTGCAGCAGACTCTCCGGTATAAACATCGGAAGGTATACATTCTCTACGCCGGTCTCCTTGAATCTTCTGTCCAGTTCTTTCTGGATGTTCTCCCAGATGGCGTAGCCTGCCGGCTTGATCACCATGCAGCCTTTTACACTTGTATAATCGATCAGTTCTGCTTTCTTCACCACGTCCGTATACCACTGGGCGAAGTCCACATCCATGGAGGTAATTCCCTCCACCAGCTTCTTGTCTTTTGCCATATCTGTAATTTCTCCTTTAACACTGTTCTAAACTGATTGTAAAAAGGATTGGAATGTTTGTCAAGTATGGATGCAACAAGTTTAATTCTGGAAATGCTTCCAGTACTTATCTGCCATATTCTTCTCTCTTTTGCAAATACTGTATGAGACGGAGGTGGCATATTTTATGAAAAGACAGACCAAACTTTATTTTCAGAAAACCGGAATTCTGCTGGCAGTCTATCTGGTTCTTCGTTTTCTGCTGCCCCTTGTGCTGCCCTTTTTTCTGGCCTGGATGACGGTTGGAGTTCTTGTATTTGTGCAGCAGAAGTTACCCCTTCGGCTTCTGCCTCTTAGTGCCGTCTATCTCACTTCTTTTTTGCTGCTTCTGGGTCTGGGGCTTTGCTGCGGCTGTTATCTTCTGTACGAACCCTGCTGCCGGTTGCTGCCCCTGTGCCAGAGTTACTATGCACAGTTTTCCGAGTACCTGACATGGCTCCCCGGATCTCTCTCCGGATATCTGGCAGACATTATGCCCTCCGCCCTGTCCTGTCTGTTCGGCCTCTTCTTATACCTGATCTCGGTCCTGTTATTTGCCAAAGACTGGGACCATTTTCATGCTCTTTTGTACAGGCTTCCTTTTGCCGAACCGGTCTTTCACGCCGGAAGCCGGATCCTTGTATGCGTGAAAGGGTGGCTGCGGGCACAGTGCCGGATCATGATCGTCGTCTCTTTGGAATGTGCCCTTGGCTACTGGCTTTTGCGCATCCCGGGAGCCCTTTTCTTTGCGGCGCTCACCGGATTCATCGATGCACTTCCGGTCTTTGGCACCGGCACCATCTTTTTTCCCTGGATCGCCATTGTCCTTCTGCAAAAAGATTATTCTTTCGCCCTCTGGCTCTTTCTTCTTTACCTGACCACCTGGCTCACCCGGGAACTGTTAGAACCAAAACTTCTGGGCGAAGGACTGGGGCTTCTCCCTGTGTGCTTTTTGATGTCGGTCATCGCCGGCCTGAAACTGTTTGGCGCTCTGGGACTGTTCACCGGTCCCTTCGGCATCCTTCTGATCCGGGAACTCTGGACCGAACTGGAACAAATCCAGATGCAGGAACGGCATTATGACCTTTAATCAGCCAGAGAAAAAGTCGGCGGTTCCAAAAACCGCATCTTTTCTCCGGTCACAGGATGCCGAAAGGCAAGTTCACAGGCGCAAAGAGCCAGCGAACGGCCTTTTTCCTCTGGTTTCCCATATTTCTGATCTCCCACGACAGGAGCACCCGCATGGGACAGCTGCAGCCGAATCTGGTGATGCCTTCCGGTCAGAAGCCGGATTTTCAGCAGGCACTTTCCGTCCCGCTGTCCGATCACCTGATAGCGAAGCTCGCTGCGCCTGGCCCCCTTTGTCCCCTCAGAAACCACGCGGGAGATATTCTTTTGCTGCTCTTTGAGCAAATAATCCACCAGGGTCCCCTCATCTGCAGGAAGTTTTCCACAGACCAAAGCCTGATACCACTTTTCCATGTGGATATGATCCTGCACCTGCATGCTCAGATCCGCCGCTGCCTTTTTATCCCGTGCAACCAGGAAAATTCCTTCCACCGGCTGATCCAGGCGGTTCACCAGGCCAAGATAGGAGCCGGGGATATTTCTCTCTGCCAGCTCATTTTGAAGCATGCTCATGATATCCGGCACCGATGCCCTGGCACTTTGTACCGGAACCCCTGACCGTTTCCACAAAACGAACAGAGAATCGTCCTCATATAATATTTTATAATTTTTCATATTTGTAGTCTTTGCTGTATCTGCCCTCAGTGGACAAGGGGGCGTGTGTCCCTGCTCCCGAATGCAAAAAGACTGCCGCAGCGTATCGTCTGCGGCAGCCCTGTCCGGTCTCTGTGATCCATTACAGTCTCTTTAAAAGTTCCTCGCGCTCTGCCTCATATCCCGGCTTTCCGAGCAGCGCAAACATATTCTTCTTGTAGCTTTCTACTCCCGGCTGATTGAAGGGATTCACACCCAGCAGATAGCCGCTGATTCCACATGCAAACTCGAAGAAGTAGAACAGCTGTCCCAGAGAAAACTCATCCTGTGCCGGAATCTTCACCATCAGGTTTGGTACATTGCCGTCGGTATGTGCCAAAATCGTTCCGTTCATGGCATTTTTGTTGACGAAATCAATGTTCTTGCCTGCCAGATAATTCAGGCCGTCCAGATCCACCGGCTCCTCATTAAGGATAATCTCCTGATCACACGTTTCCACGGAAAGCACCGTCTCAAACATCATCCTTGCACCATCCTGAATAAACTGTCCCATGGAATGCAGGTCTGTGGTCAGATCCACCGATGCCGGGAAGATTCCCTTCTGATCCTTGCCCTCAGATTCACCGTAGAGCTGTTTCCACCACTCAGAGATATAGTGCAGGCTCGGCTCGTAGTTTGCCAGCACCTCTGTAGATTTTCCTTTTCTGTGAAGAATATTGCGGATTACCGCATACATCACCGCATCGTTCTCCTCGTACGGCGTATTCAAAGCCGCATCCCGTCCGCTTGCCGCACCTTCCATCAGCTTCTGGATATCTGCTCCGCTGACTGCGATCGGAAGAAGTCCTACTGCCGTCAGTACGGAAAAACGTCCGCCCACATCATCCGGAACCACGAAAGTCTCATAACCTTCCTCGGTTGCCAGGCTCTTCAGCGCCCCTCTTGCCTTATCCGTTGTTGCATAGATTCTCTTTGCTGCGCCCTCTTTGCCGTACTTGTCCTCCAGCATCTTTTTAAATACCCGGAACGCGATGGCCGGCTCTGTAGTGGTACCGGACTTGGAAATCACATTCACAGAGAAGTCACGGTCACCGATCACATCCATCAGATGGCTTAAATAACGGGTGGAAATGCTGTTGCCTACAAAATAAACTTCCGGCGTCTTGCGTACTTCTTTGGACACAATATTATAAAAACTGTGTCTTAAGAACTCAATCGCTGCCCGGGATCCAAGGTAGGAACCGCCAATTCCAATCACAAGCAGGACTTCCGAATCTGCTTTGATCTGCTCCGCCGCTTTTTGAATCCTCGCAAACTCTTCCTTGTCGTAGTTCACCGGAAGGTCAATCCAGCCCAGGAAATCGCTTCCTGCACCTTTTTTCCGGACCAGCACATCCTTGACAGCCATTGTCTGTGCTTCCATAAATTTTACTTCTTCCGCACCAATAAACGGTGCCGCTTTTGAATAGTCAAACGTAACTTTTCCCATGTATTCCTACACTCCTTTTCTGCACGAGCATCCTCGGCGTTCTTGTAAATATTGTAGCACCCCGCAATAGAAAAAATCAAGTGGATGAGCCCAAAAAGTCGGAAAGAACTTCCTGAAAGATCTGCTCTTCTTCTTTTTCCAGAACCAGTCCGGGGGGCGAATCAGGCTTTGCCCCTTCCCCGGACGCCGGCTTGGGCATCTCCTTTTCTTTTTCTCCTTCCTGAAAGCCTTCATAGACATGAATTTGTCTTGGATAAAGGGTGTTCGCCACATAATCCAGCAGGTACACCCGGGCCTGCTCCCACAGGCTGTCCGACTCCAGCCACAAAAAAGCGATGCAGATCACAGCCGCCGCCGTAAATGCAGCCAAAAGCCTGTTCTGATAAAAGGAGCGGTCATATCCAAGTTCCCACAAAACAGCTGTTTCTACAAAACCGATGCACAAAGTCAGGACAGTCCACCGTTCCGGCAGACGCCTCCACTGCCCCAGGGGGATGCCAAACTTTTTTTCCTGACACAAGTATTTCCCAACAAAGGCGGCCCGGTCATAGACACCTACATTCAATTCATAGCTTTTTTCAAATTTCAGCGTCATGGCTTTGAGCATCTTTCCCTTTCCGCCATTTCCCAGAGCCGCCTCTTTGCAAAGTTTTCCAAACAGTACTCTTCTTACCAGCGCCAGAAGGATTCCCCATATTCCCAGCGCCAGAAATTCTCCGTAGTACGAATACCATACCTGATACATCATGATACCTCCCTTTGCATACATTTTTAGGTGAATCCATTATAGCAGAGTCACCCGAAAAGGGAGGCATAACTTATCGACCGATTCTGACTTTGGCTGTCCGATCCTGTCCATATCCGGCATCCGGAAAATTCCCGGTCACAAGAAGGCATCCTCTCAAAGGCGCCCGATCAGATTCTCCACCAGCGCCACGCTGTGGGCGATGGCCTGCCGCTCAAAGGTCGGATAATCCATGGTGGCACTGTCATCTGCCTTGTCAGAGATGGCCCGGATGACGACAAATGGAATCCCGTTGAGCCAGGCAGCCTGGGCAATCGCTGCCCCTTCCATCTCGGTACACATGCCGCCAAACTGTCGAACGATCCGCTCTTTTACTTTTTTATCCGAGATAAACTGATCCCCGCTGACCACCCGCCCGGTAAAAACCTGAATTCTTGGAACCGCTTCCCTGCAGGCCGCTTCCGCCTGCTTCAAAAGCTCCGGATCCGCCGGAAAACAGCTGGTCTCCATCCGCGGAATGACTCCCGGTTCATAGCCAAAACCGGTCGCATCCATATCATGCTGCAGGGTATCTGTGGAAATGACAACATCCCCAATATTGATCTCTGTTTTGAGAGAACCGGCGATTCCGGTATTGATCACTGCATCCACCTGGTACACATCCGCAAGAATCTGAGTGCAGATCCCTGCATTTACCTTGCCGATTCCACTGCGCACGATCACAACTTCTTTTCCGTTCAGTGTTCCCGAATAAAAATCCATGGAAGCTTTCTGAAGCTGCCGTACATCCATAAGCTTTTCCCGAAGCGCCAGAACTTCCTCTTCCATGGCACCAATAACACCAATTTTCTTTATCATGTTTGAAAAACCTTCCTTTCTGCGTATGACTTTATTTTACAGTATAACGGATCCTGGAGTATTTGAACAGAACTTTCCGGACGACATTTTGGTTACTTTTCGCATTTTTGAGAAGCTTCATACTGGCCAATAGGAAAGAAACACTGCGCCTACAGGTATCACCCCATTTTTTTTGAGTGCACATCCAGAAAACATCCGTTGTCACTGCTCACAGATACCCTTTGAACAGTAACTATCCGTTTCTTCTTTTTGCAATGCAGACAATCCTTCTCTGGTAAAACTGGATTTTATTTGGTATACTGTCTGTCACAGGGACAAGGATCACAAGCATGTCCAAAAACAGCGAAGGCCTCAGGGGAGCACCGATTCAGAAAAGGCAAGCCAGGAATGGATCGTATGGCGTGTGCCGTGAGGCTTAAGCGGAACTTAGAATAAGGAGGATGGACCAATGGTATATCGAACAAAAGGAACCTGCTCTCAGGCAATTGATGTAGAGGCAGAAAACGGGGTAATCACTTCGGTGAAGTTTATCGGCGGGTGTGCCGGCAACACCGCCGGGATCTCCAAGCTGGTAGTCGGAATGTCTGTGGATGATGTAATCCGCAAGTTAGAAGGCACCACCTGCGGCAAGCGCCCCACATCCTGTCCGGATCAGCTGGCCAAGGCTTTAAAGGCTCTGAAAACCGGTCAGACTGCAAATGCTTAGTGAGTCCGTTATTTTTTTGCTGAATTCACAGAACGGGTTTTAACCTACGTAAAAAAGGCGTTCCCAAAGATGCCGAACTTCGGGAACGCCTTTCTTCTTCTGTGAATGCCTGTTAACCCTTCGTACGCCATAGCTGTTATGACAGAATGGTTAATAGTTATTTTATCTTTTGTTCTGGACTCGGTCTGAGTCCCTTTCCTATATTCAGTTGTAAGATTGCCTCCGCATGCACTTGGCAATTCTGCCTGTCCGTCCAATTGTAAATTTGCCTGTTGCTACAAAATTGTTTTGTTTGTTGCTCATCATGCGCTCATCCAGGGCGGGTGTAAATCTTATCTGGATGAATCATTGCGGCTGCACGAACGCCGCATAAAGTTTGGGGTCTTTATGCGATGACTCTCTTTTGGTGATCATTCAAAATGGAGTGCGTCTGTGCAGGTTACTGTAGCTTCCACGATATCATCCTTGATAATCGAGTGGGAACCTTTCACACTATAATATTTGCCTCTGGTGATTTTATAAGAACCACTATCTGTCATTGCCACCGAATCATCGTACGTAATTCCGGTCCAATAATCAATGGTTCCCCAATCACCAGTGCCAGTGTCGCTTTGGTCCAGATAGATACGTACATACACTCTGTCACAGTCTCTATGAGCAAGTGTGGTTCCAGAACAAATTGCATATCCTGGGTCACCTTTCAATAGCTTAGATATACCTGCATGCAAATAATCACCACGTGCAACACCATACCAAGCATCTGTCACCTGATCCTCTTGTACATCATAAACATGATATCCAGCGGGTTCAGTCTCTTCCGGATCAGTTTCCTGTGCATGAACACAAAACATATTTCCAAATAGCAATACTCCTGTGAGAGCGAACATACTTATCCTTCTCCAAGACCCTCGCATAGCATACCTCCTTTCTGCAAAAATATTGTAAGCTTACATTATTATAACGATTAATGTTCTCCTTTTTGACAGTCTTAGACATTTTTTAAAGAAATATTTTCTATGATCTTTTTAAATTCCTCAAAATCAATTAACCCACTTATAGAATAATATGTATTTAAATACTTAAAAGAAGCCTCATAATATGTCTCTGACTGCGAATCATTATATTCAAGTACTGGTACTTCTAAATTAAATGATTGCATTATTAAGCTATCTATCTTTTTTCCATCCACTTGTTGACTAACACTAGATTCACTATAATCCTTACTTACATAAATATATAACCTTTTTTCATCTAGTTCATATCTTATAAGTGTTTCGTTTGTCTCTTCTTTTATCCAATACATAGATAACCTCATTCCCTGAGGCCGATAGCTCAACCTTACCGGAATCACTCCCAGCTTCTCTTCAATCTCCTGACATACCTCTTCTTCGTCATATTCCCTCGGCACTGCCTCCGTATTATTTACCTTCGTAGTCGGTTCGTCCTTATTTCCTCTCTGGGAAATCTCCGGCTCATACACTCGGCTGCCTACACTGATCAATCCGCCTCCCATGCACAGCACCAACGCTGCCGCCAGTATCAAGAGCATACGCCTGTGAACCCTGCATGATTGGGCTGTACGTTTTTCTGCCCTGATCTTTCGATAAATGTCCTCCAGCCGCTCCATAGGAATATCAATCTCCTGCAGCTCCTCTGACATCTCCAGCTGCCTTTCCTGCTTTTCCACCATTGCCTTCAGATCTTCATTAACTCTCTCCCTTAGCCACTCGTCCCTTTCTAAGTCATGTTTCATATTTTCGCTAATCCTCTCAAGGCGCTCTAACCTCTTCCGCTTATATATTTTTACTACTCAAACATTCTGACTTTCTTCTACCTTACTTCCTGTTTCTTACTTTCCCCAAAATACTGCTTCAACAAAATCTCACCCCAGGAGATCTCCTAACACTTTTATTCCCACGCTATCCGTGACTGGTTCTTTTGTCACAGTTCACTGCAAAGACCATATGCTGCAAAAGGATATGATTCTGCCAAACGGTTCGGACAGAAGCAAAAGGAACCACTCCTCCCCCATTGACATTTCCTGCATCCGCTATATAATCATAATCAAACCCACTATGCAAAGAAAGGTCAAATCACATGAAACGTATCGTACTCACCGGCGGCGGCACTGCAGGCCACGTTACTCCCAATATCGCCCTTCTTCCCAGTCTTCGTCAGTCCGGTTATGAGATTTTCTACATCGGCTCCAAAGACGGCATCGAAAAAAAACTAATCCAGGCTCAGAATATTCCATACTATGAGATTTCCTCCGGCAAACTTCGCCGGTATTTTGACCTGAAAAATTTCACGGATCCTTTCCGGGTCCTGAAGGGCTTCTCTGAGGCATCCTCATTGATGAAAAAAATAAAACCGGACATCGTCTTCTCCAAAGGAGGCTTTGTCTCCGTCCCGGTGGTTATCGCTGCCAGACGCCACAAAATCCCCGTCATCTGCCACGAATCCGATCTGACCCCCGGGCTTGCCAACAAGCTCAGCATGCCGGGTGCGACCAAAGTCTGCTGCAATTTCCCGGAGACTGTAAAGTATCTTCCAGAAGGAAAAGCAGTCCTGACCGGATGCCCCATCCGCAGAGAACTGATGGAAGGAAACCGCACCGCCGCCCTGAATCTGACCGGTTTTCTTCCGGATAAACCGGTACTTTTGGCCATGGGCGGAAGTCTTGGAGCTGCAGCGGTCAATCAGGCCGTCCGTCACGCACTTCCGGAACTTCTGAAAGAATATCAGGTAGTTCATCTGTGCGGAAAAGGCAAACTGGACGAACAGCTAAAAGGTACAAAGGGCTATGTTCAGTACGAATACATTCAGAAAGAACTCCCGGATCTGTTCGCCCTCTGCGATATCGTCATCTCCAGAGCCGGAGCCAATGCCATCTGCGAACTGCTGGCCCTTCGGAAACCGACGCTTCTGATTCCCCTTCCGGCAAAGGCAAGCCGGGGAGACCAGCTGCTCAACGCCCGCTCTTTTGAGCGTCAGGGCTTTTCCATGGTCCTCGAAGAAGAAAACCTGACAGAAGCCACACTGCTGCATGCGGTGAAAGAGCTGTCAGATCACCGCCAGGATTACCTGGATGCCATGAACAGGTCTCCCCAGTCCGACGCCATCCGCATCATCCTGGATCTGATCGGCCAGACCGTGTCCTGATTATGGATAGGGGCAGATCATCAGTCTTCTCGATCTGTCCCTTTTCTGTCTTCTTCCTCATAAGCATTTCTCAGCCATTTAAGTGTTCTTTCTCTCCATTTGCCAATCAAAGATGCTTTCACACCAAGCAGCTTTCCAATCTCGCGATCCTTCATATTCTCCATGTAGTGCAGCATCAGCGCTTCGTACCACAGAGGTTTCTCTTTCGCCAGACGTTCCAGTACCCGGTCCCGTTCTTCTTTCTGTTCTCTTCTAACCAAAATATTGCCTGGATCAGACTCCACATCACATGCCAGCTCTTCACTGAATTCTTCCTGCAGAATCGTTTTGTACTTACCGCCTTTTCTCAGATAATCAATCCTCACGTGTTCCGACACCAGAAACAGCCACTTTCCGACCTTTTCCGGAGGCACGCGGTTTAGATTCCTCGACAGGCGCACAAAAGTATCCTGACAAATATCTTCTGCCATATGATAATCGTGGGTCTTCAAGTATATACTCCACATGATCTGCTTGCGATAGCGTTTAAAGTAATCACCCAGACGATGATCCTTTTCTTTCATGACACTCCTTGCTTATCCTCCTGCAGACCTTCGATCAACACTTTCACTTCTTCCATTTCTTCCGGAGTTGTCTGCCCCGGTTTCCATAAAATTCCCGCATGATCTTCCTCATAGCGGGGAATCAGGTGCATATGAAAATGAAACACGGTCTGACCTGCCGCTTCCCCATTGTTCTGGACCAGATTAAAACCATCTGCCCCAAGTGCTTTTTTCATCCTTCCGGCAATGCGTTTTGCCCGCACCAGCACTTTTGCAGCCACCTCATCCTCCAGCTCAAAAAGATCACGATAATGCTCTTTGGGGAGCAAAAGCGCATGTCCTCTGGTGGCCGGCCCAAGATCCAGGATCACCCGAAAATCCTCATCCTCATACAAAGTTACAGACGGAATCTCTCCATTTGCGATTTTACAAAAAATACAGTTGCATTCCCTCATAAGACACCTCCTGATTTCACGATCATTCCAACATTTTTTCTGACAAATGTCATTTTTTGTCGAAATTTGTCGAACGATTTTATTTGCCATTTTTTGACATATCTGTTATATTACAGAAAGGGAGTGATGACATGCTGACATACGATGAACAGGAAAAAATGGAACGTCTGATGGCGAAAGATGAGAACTTCCATAAGCTGATCACCGCCATTAAGAACGATTACCATCTTACCCTTTCCCAGATCTCCCATGAAATCCGGAACCCTCTCACTTACGTGGACAGTTCCATCCAGTGGATCCAGAAGATGCACCCGGAAGTTGAGAGCTTCGAGTTCTGGGATCAGATGAAACATGATCTCCAGTATCTGAAAATACTTATGGATGACATCTCCGCTTTCAATAACGGAGAACAACTGAATATCGTCAAGATAGACCCCAGAGACTTTGCCTGTGATCTGAAGGATACGCTTCTTCCGGAACTTCTGGACAAGCATATCCCACTGCTGATTAAACTGGACAATACTTATCCGGATTTCTACGGTGATCCGGTCAGGTTAAAGCAGGCGTTTATCAATTTGATTAAAAATTCTATGGAATCCATTACCGAACGCGGGCGAATTACTTTGAAAGTATTTACTCACGACAAACGGCTGATGATCGCCGTCAAAGACAACGGCTGTGGAATTCCCGTCGAACACCAACAGTCCATTTTCCGGCCTTTTGTGACCTATAAGGAAAATGGAACCGGCCTCGGACTTTCCATCGTGCGCCGCATCATACTGGCACACAACGGTACAATTCATCTACGTTCCACGGTAGGAAAAGGAACGGAATTTCAGATACATTTACCATTATTGCCAACATCTCATATTTGTATATAATTATCCCAGGTAGGTTTTATGGGAGAGAGGACACCTCTCCGCCGTCCTCTCTCCTTATGAAACCTGCATCTTACCCAATGTCTTACTTTTTCTCATCCAGGCACATCGCAAGCGTAATCTCCGGATGAGAGACATATCTTTTCCCTTCCAGACACAGAGACATCCGCTCATTGACCTGCTCCGGATGAAGGAGCAGCGTTTCTTTCTGCCCTTTGGTAAGCTGTTTGATCCGATATTCCAGCTTCGCTGCATCGGACCAGCTCTCTGCTTCCCACACCATCGCCAAAGAACAGACCGGATGGCTTTTGGTGTATTTTGCACCGGGTTTCTTCCTATAATAATGTTCCTGAATCCTGCGTTTTAAATCTCTTGCAATCCCGGTATATAAGGACCGGTCTTCGCACCGCACCATATAGACGTACGGCATCAGCTTTCCCGGCGGCGAATCATATGGATGCGGTCCCAGCTTTCCCCATGGTACACAAAGGCATGTTCCTCTGTATAATTCACCACAAACCCTGCACTCTGATAACAGGCACGGGCCCGGGGATTGCTGTCAAATACTCCAAGGGTGACCTGGGATACTTCCAGAATGTCAAAGGCATAAGCTGCTGCCTTTTCCACCATCTGACGGCCCAGGCCCTGTCCGCGTCTGGTGTGATCAACGGCAATCATTCCAAGATGGAGGCTGTCATTTTGATAATCCGGCCACATATACAAATGTCCGATGACTTCCCCCTGTTCATCAATACCTGCCATGACCCATTCATCTGCTTTTGACTCCGACTGTTCCATACGGTCTGTCAGCTGTTCTACGGTAAGCGGATATGAAAAGACCCCGGCGCACCACATGGCCATCACCCGCTCCTCACAGATCCATGGCAGAATCTTTTCTGCATCCTGTCTCTTAAAAGGCCTAAGCCGGACCATGAAAATCCCCTCTCTCTTTCTTTTTAAAATCATAGCAATTCATACCAGAAAAGTCAACGGTTTTTCTGAACCATAAATCGGGAATTTCTCCAATTTTTCTGACATTATGTTCTGTTTATCCTTTGTAGGGTGAAGTCTGAGTGATCCTGTTATTGTTTTTCTTTTCATACGATTGCCTCATTCTATTCTTTGTTTTCTGAGGGTATGTTAATCACATATCCTTTTAGTGATACTCCCAGCAATAGATACATCTGAAATATCCCTGTTCGTTCCAAGATTACATTTTGCTTTATGGCTTCCACCAATCTCTCCTCCTTTACCGTAAGATGTTTGGGCGGTGCAACCTAATACACCGCCCAAAACACAATAAGCATTACTCCTGTGGTACCCTATACAAATGCTTTTTCAGAATGAAGTACAGCACATAGATATCGCTGTTCGTCTCCTGAATATGAAGTTTTTCCAGAAACCACTCTCTGCCCCTGCTGTCACTACAGCTCCTGTCTTTTATCTCCTGTTCTTCCATGCTGTCTGAAAACCGAACCTTAAATGGATATACATTGACTGCATCTTCTATATCATGGATATCATCTCTGACAGGCGTCACAATCACAATCAAACATCCCTGCGGACCCAAATCTTCTTCCAGAATATAATGCATACGCTTCAGAATCCTTTTAGGCAGTCTGTATTTTCCTAATAATGGATTGATATTTCGCAAAAGCAACAGTTGGTTTTCTGAAAATATTTTAATGACCTTCACCTCGTTTCCTCCTTTCTTCTAAATTTGCCCAAAGAAAAAAGACAGATTTTCTCAATCTGTCCCTTCCCTGTGGTGCTTCAAATACACAGAATAACATGTTTTAAAGGTCACCATCATAATAATATATATATTCCTATCTTTTTACCCAGTTATGAGGCTTTATTTTGCCGTTTTTATCCTTATAACAAGTTCCTCCTGTTGGTTTGGCAGTTGGCGCGTTTGTTGTCATGGTTTTACCGCAATGTTTGCATATCCAGTTCATATAAAAGACTCCCTTCTACATCAAAACCTTATCTGTAGTATCTGATAACATATGATTACATCTTATATCTTTTCAAGCAATATCACTATTATTCTCATGATCAGATGTGTTTTGGGAGGAATTTCTGAGGTCAGCCCACAAATATTTTATTGCTGCATTTGTATGGTTAAAAATCCAATTGCCAATAATACCAACGATTTCGCCTACTTTTCCAGCAAACCAAAATATCACTGCCACAGGGTAAAGAAGGCAAACTAACAAAGCGGTTAATATAAAAGCAATTATTGTTGATAACACCATAATCATACTGTGTTCCTCCTCATTTGCAAATAAGTAAATATAATTACTTTTTTCATAAATAACTATAGCAGTTTGAATAAAAAATGTCAATAATCTAAACTATATTTATGGATATGAAAACTAATTTTAATATCGGTAAAAGAATCCACGAACTGCGGATAGACAGTGGGTTAAGCCAGGAAAAGCTTGCACTGCGCGCAGAAATAACAACAACTTATCTTGGCTTATTAGAAAGAAATCTGAAAAATCCAACGGTAAAAGTTATTGAGCAGATATGCAATCAGTTAAATATCAGTCTAAACGACTTTTTTTCTCCGTCTCGTACTCCTGAAAAGCCAATAGACACTGCCTCTTTGCAAATTCTCGCACAGATAAGCGACCGGAGTGAAGAAGAAAAGTTATTGATACTTCAGACAATCAAAGATATTTTAAGATTATGCGACCTTTCAAAAAAGAATATGAAAAAGGATAACATACCTTAATGTATCTTATCCTTTTTATTTTCTGCAATATTTTTTCCTGTTGCGACACTTCTGCGACCATCCTGCGACCAATTCTGCGCCAAACCCGTTTCCCCTGACTTTTCAGGCCCTTTCCCCCGTCATCCTGAAAAAGCCGTAAAAATCAACAAAAAAAGAACCGTCCCCAAGACTTTCATAGCCTCAAAAACAGTCCTTTAACCTGCGCCATCAGGGGCTCGAACCCTGGACACCCTGATTAAGAGTCAGGTGCTCTACCAACTGAGCTAAAAGCGCATCTCTTATATGTTCAACGAACAAGACATATTATACTCAACCTGTACAGAAAATGCAAGTACTTTTTTAAAATTTTTTAAATTTTTTTTAGAAAAAATTCAGTTCTTCTCTCTGTCAGCGATCAGTTTGTGGATCGGGTTGCCCAAAGCAGAGAAACGTTCTTCATATTCTGTCATAATATTCCCTTTCATCAGTTCCGGATCATGGTGAAGGTCGTAAGTAAATGCCTTCAGATTCCAGCCCGCCTCTTTGACAGACTCCAGGGAGAAATCAAAAAGAAGACGATTGTCCGTCTTGAATTCCACCTGCCCCCCAACTTTGAGAATCTGATCATAGCGCGCCAGAAACTCTTTGCTGGTCAGCCTTCTTTTGGCATGGCGGTCTTTGGGCCACGGGTCGGAAAAATTCAGGTAGATCCGATCCACCTCTTCTTTGTCAAACACCTTGCCGATCTGCTCTGCGTCCATCCGGATAAAATACAGGTTGGATAACGGTGTCTCCTCCTGCTCCATCTTTTCCAAGGCCCGCAGAAGCACGCTGGAATATTTTTCGATTCCCACATAGTTAATGGCGGAATGCTCTTTTGCCATCTCCATCAGAAATTTCCCCTTGCCCATACCGATCTCAATGTGGATCGGATGGTCGTTCCCGAAAATCTCCTGCCAGGTCCCGGCCCTTTGTTCCTCCTCATGAATCACATATTGGCTCCCGGCAATCTTCTCTCTGGAACCTCTTATATTTCGTAATCTCATATCCCTGCCTCCATTCTCTTTTTTCCGGCGTTCCTACTCTCAGTAAACAAGGGGCGCGTATCCCCTTGTTCACTGAGGGTATTGTACATGATTACGGCTCATATGAAAAGCCGTTTTTTATTTTCAGAAAATAAAACCTGATTTTAGACATTTCAAATGTCAAGCACTATTTTTCTTTTCCAGAAAAAAATAATGGTTTTAGCGGATAGTTACAAAACATTTGTTTTTTTCTCCACGGTGTATAAACATGGTTTTACACACCAAAAATGTGGATAATGTGGATAACTTTGTGAACAACTGCTGTTTGTCCTTCTTTTCCACGCTCTGAAATGTGGATAACTTTCCACCTCTATGGGGAGAATTCTTTGATAACTTTATCCACATCCTGTGGTTTTGCACTGTTTTTGTGCATTTTGTCCCTTCTGGTTCTTTCTGAAGTCTGCTTCACATAAAATATTAGCTGACAATTTGAAAAATAGCACGAAAAAAGAGGACAGGCTCTTAGAACCTGTCCCCCATATCTCTTGATATTCTCTGTAAATCTTAGCCGAAATATCTCTTCAGCAGACCTGCAAATGCTTTTCCGTGTCGAGCCTCGTCCTTTGCCATCTCATGAACAGTGTGGTTAACAACTTTAGCTCTCTTAGCGGGGGCAGACATGGCATGGCTTCTGAAGATCTGTGAAAGAGGTATCGCATTCACAAAGCTATGCAACCTTCGTATAATTGATTACCGAGATCTCCTGCATAAGCTGTTTGGCTGTGTTCACTAACTTCTCTAACTGTCGTG
>CAJTYJ010000029.1 GCA_910583895.1 uncultured Lachnospiraceae bacterium | reverse complement strand
TTCTTTCCGATTTTTTCTGCCAGCGGCATGAAAAAACTCTCTAATTTTTGTAACATCAACTTTTCCCCCTGTTATTGTTCTGCAGCTATTTTGCTGCCTTCATCATTTTGATGGCTGTTTTCAGTACCTTTTCCCCATCCATCATTCCATATGCGGTCTGGTCAATGACAGCGATGGGAATGCCGGTGGAACCGAATTTGTCCACCACCTCCTGATAACGGTATTTCACCTGAGGTCCTAAGAGGATCACATCGGGATGCTTTTCCTCCACGATCTGTGCAATCTTTCCATCCGGAAATGCCTCCACTTCAATGGGAAGCCCGTGGTCTGTCGCCACCCCCTGCATTTTGCTTGCCAGCATGCTGGTCGACATCCCCGCACTGCAGAATAAATACACTCTTTTCATAAAACATGCTCTCCTTTATTTAAGTTCCGCATCTGCCCTCTCTTCTCCCCACCGTCTGGAAGAATTTTCCCTCACTCCGTTCCGTAAAATCCTTCCGGGGATGCTTTCGGTCAGATGCTGTTTTTCTGATTTAAGTTCCGCATCTTCCCTCTCTCCGCCCCTACGTCTGGAAGTATTTTCCCTCTCTCCGTTCCGTAAAATCCTTCCGGGCTTCTTTCGGGCAGATGCTGTTTTTCTGATTTAAGTTCCGCATCTTCCCTCTCTCCTCCCCAATGTCTGGAAGTATTTTCCCTCGCTTCGTTCCGTAAAATCCTTCCGGGGCTTCTTTCGGGCAGATGCTGTTTTTCTTAAACTGCCTGGCACTGTCTCCTTCCGGCTACTGTGCCAGCTTTTTTTCCAGTTCGTCAATTCGTCTGTACGCTGCGATCATCTCTTCTGCAATGATCTTAAAACCCTCGGCACTCATAAGCTGATCCTCCGCATGGATCAAAAGCAGGGAGCCTCCCACCATCTCACCGTTGGTCTCCTTCTGAAGCAGTCCAAAATGTGCTTCATGTCCTTTCAGGAACTCCTGCTGCCCTGCTTCCAGACAGTCTTTTGCCCCCTCAAAATCCCCGGCCTTTGCCTTCTGGATCGCCTCAATGTAACTGGAACGTGCCGTTCCCACGCTGGATATGATCTGAAAACAGGTCATCTCTAATCCTTCCACCCGCATGCTCCTCCTTTCTTTTATCTGGTCTTAGTATAAAACAAAAATACCGGACTATGCAGTCAATCCGTTTCCTAGCTGTTAGGAAATTTACCCGTTTCATCAGTAAAAACCGTCCGGAAACCGGCATTTTTGACAAAGAGCACCGCCCCTGCTCCAGAAAAAAGCTTCCTGTCAGCCTTACAGTCCCCCCTTGTCAGACATACGCAAAAACAGGTATAATAAAGGAGAAACTGATGAAAAAACGAAGAAACCGCAGAAAATCCCAGGCTAAAACGCAGCCTGTCAACCGAAACCACAAAGACCGCCTGTTCCGTCTCGCCTTTCAGGACCGAAGGGATCTTCTGGATCTGTACAACGCACTTAACAAAACCGCCTACAAAGATCCGGAAGCGCTTACGGTCACAACCCTGGAAGATGCAGTATTTCTCGGATTAAAGAATGATATCTCTTTTATCGTTGGTGATGCTCTGAATCTGTATGAACATCAGAGCACCATGTGCCGGAATATGCCCCTTCGGGGCCTGATCTACTTTGCAGCTCTCTATCAAACTTGGGTAAAAGAAAACGGCTACGATCTGTACGGAGTCCGTCAGATCCCCCTTCCCTTTCCCAATTATGTAGTATTCTATAATGGAAATGCAGAAGAGCCTGACGAAACCGTACTTTGTCTTTCAGAAGCTTTTCTGCTTCCGGATCAGAACTGCACTCCGGCCGTAGAATGCCGGGTCCGAGTGCTGAACATCAACCAGGGACACAACCGGGAACTGATGGAGCGGTGCCGGAGACTTTGGGAATATGCAGAATTTATTGAATGCATCAGAAACAATCTGAAAGACGGGATGCAGATCCACGGGGCTGTCCAGTGCGCCATGGATACCTGTGAAAGGCAGGGAATCCTGTCGGACCTGCTGGCAAGATGCCGGACGGAGGTGCTTGAAATGTTGCTTGCAGAATATAACGAACAGAAAACCATGGAATATATTCGGAGAGAAGAACGGGAAATCGGAAGAGAAGAAGGCCGCATGGAAGGGGAAGCGCTTCTGTCTGAACTCCTGAACCGCCTGCTCGCAGATCACCGGCAGGAGGACGTCCATCTCGCTATATCGGACCGGACTGCCCGGATGAGGCTGTACCGGGAATATGGACTGTTGGAGGACGTCTGATCAAGACGGCCGGGTACCAGCGAGCGCTTGGCAGTCTGTAGAAATGAGCGCTGAAAAACGGGCTGCCGTGATATCTCATCCGGCAGCCCGCCTGTTCATTCCATAACCCGTTCCGTAAATTCCTCATAGGAGCAGCGCTCTGTCAGCTTTGCCAGTTCCTCCGGACGGCTGACAATATCCGATACCCAATCAAAAAAGATCTTGATCATCCTCTGGTCTCCCTCATTGATGGCAAAAAGCATGACCAGCCGCACCTCAAAAGCTCCCCACTGGACCGGATTCTGCAGCTGTGCCACCGCAATGGTGGAACGGCTTGCATAGGCCCGAAAAGCATGGGGAATGGCAAGGGCATTGGCAAAGGAGGTGGGCGTCATGCGCTCCCGCTCCAGTACGATATCCTGAAAATGCTCATCCACAATCCCTTCCTTCTCAAGCCCCCGGCAGAGACAGCAGATCACCTCCTTAGGCGTCCGGGCATTCAAGTCCGGATAATAATGTTCCTTTCGGATCAGATGTCCCATATGTGAAGTAAATTCCAGCCGGAACCGTTTCTTGTCCAGACGGTTCAGCGCCTGCAAAATATTCGCCTCCGTCTCCGGATCCACAAAAAGGCTGATGGATACCGTCGGAATGTCCAGCCGATGTTCAATGGGAAAAGTGGTCAGCACCAGATCTGGATCCAGAAGCCGGATCTCTTCTTCCTCAAAATAAGAACACTTCCGAACAATTTCCATCCGTTCCCGGTAAAGTTCCAGAATCCGCTTCTCGCACATTCCGGAAAAGACCTGATTGTGAGGCATAATCATCACTGCCCGGTGCTTCCTGACCGAATTCATCCGTTCGCTGGCCGCTCCCAGATGCAGGGCGATGAACCCGCTCTCCATATCTCCGATCCGGGTCTGAAGCTGTTCCTCCAGATAACTCACAATGCAGACGCCCATCTCAAACACCAGCGGATATTTCTGTTTGATTTCCTCCAGAAAAATATCTTCCAGAACCACCTGATTTTTCACCCGTTCCACCAGACCGTGCAGATGAATCTTCAGACCTGCCGCCAGATCCTCATCTCCTGCAAAGTCCACGCCGAATACTTCTTTCAGCCTTGCCAGCGCCTCTTCCATAAGCCGGCGAATGTTCAGCCAGCGGTCACCCAGACGAATGTGATCACTGGCATAGTTGGATGCCCGGCGCCCCATGATCACAAGGGCGAACATACTGATCTCTCCCTCCTGGATCTCCAGATGGAGGCGGCCGGAAATCCGTTCAAAAAAAGTCCGGGAGATCTGGTATTCAATGGTATCCTTCAGCCCCTGCTGTTCTTCTTCCGGCTGAATATAATGACAGGTCCGGATGCGCTCGATGCTGGTGCCCGCATGAAGGATCAGCATGGAAAACAGAGATTCATGGATGGAGTAGTCATATTCCTCCAGTACCTTTACAAAGATATCCTTCACTTCAATCAGGTCAAAATGCCGGTAGAGGTGCGCCAGACGATTCAGATTCAGAAAATTTTCCTGAACCTCCGCCACCAGAAGTTCCCGGTAAAATCTCCTTTTGCTGATCTCATCCCCCTGAAGGGAGATGCACTCCCGGCTGCGCACCAGCCTAAGACCCGGATAAGGTTCAATCATCCTGCGGATCCGTTTCAGATCATTCTGAATGGAAGAATCACTGACATAAATCTGCCCCTGCAGCTCTGTCAGATTCAATTCCCGGTTTTCCAGAAGAAGCTTCTGTATGATATAGATGCAGCGGGTCCCCGGCGTCTGGGGCATTCCCTGATTCTGCGCCGGCTTCGGCTCCTGTCCGGCGACCGGAAGTGCCCGATAGCCTTTGCGCACATTGGACTCAACCAGAGGATGGTCCCCCTGCCGGTTCACAGCATCCACATCGGAACGGATCGTACGGTCCGTCACACGAAAATACCCTGCCAGTTCCCGACTGGTCATCCATTCCTTTTTCTCTGTCAAAAGTTTGATCAGCTGCTCCTGTCTTCTGTTCAGCATAGCTCCCTCCTGCAGTATTTTCCTCTGGTGATCATCCGCAGACAGTAAATGCAAACGGTTTCCACGGGTCCGCATAATCCAGAAGGATGCGCTCATACTCCGGCAGGCGGCCAATCACATTCTTCCGCCCGTCATTCGGCATATCCTTTAATACAATATGCAGTTCTCCTTTGTATCTGGAATATCCGTCATTCAGGATCACCACATCTCCCCGCACCAGATCCCTGGTATTTTGTGCCGGAATGGATTTCTCTGCAAAAGTCACCCTTGGCCAGGTGGAGCGGAGCATATATTCACTCATATCTCCTCTTACCACATGTCCCTTTGAAAAGTCAAGGACCGCCTGTTCTGTTTTCGTCAGTTCCTTTTCCAGAAGAAGCCCAAAGGTCAATACCGACGGGTTGACGCCCGCACACGCTTTCAGCTCTTCCTCCGTCGCATATGCATTGGCAATCAGAATATCATCCACATTTCCAAGGGCAAAGAGATGCCGCACCTGGAAGTCCAGCGGCAGCCCCCGGTGCATCTCCAGCGTGCAAAGGCCCTCATTGACTGGCCAGGGTCCGTATGCCCCTTCTGCATTGCTGGACACAAATGCCGCCACCGTCAGGCTGTGCTTTTTCATGAATTCATTGCAGCGGTTAAAATGCGTAAGCCCAAGTCCCGTATATTTCTGAGGATAGAAATTGTGACATGCCACGATCTTCTTCCGGTCCGGATGATGCGTCATGACATTCTCTATAAATCCCATCTCCGTGCTGGCGTTCAGTTCAATTTTGAGCCCCTGCCGGTTATAGGTCATGGCACTGGTCTGCGCTCCGTTAAACCCCTCATCCAGACGGATCCCGTCTGCATGCATTTCCACAAAAGCATCCAGCTGATCATAAGAGGTCCCCAGCCTCTCAAATACAGCCGGACTGACATCCAGCATCACCTCCATCCCCTCTTCATGGGCTGCATCAATACGGATTCGGAAATCGCGGATCACTTCCTCCTTCGTACGCTCCCCCACGCTCAAAAGACAGGTAAATATACGTTCAAACCCATACTTTCCCGCCATACGGATATAAGCCACGTCCTGTTCCGGTGTGGAATGCTCCGGATAGATCGAAAAACCCAGCCTTGCCATAATCTTTTCTCCTTTTTCTACTATGATGATTTTATCATATCCCAAACAGAATCACAAAACAGGCAAAGCTGTTTCCTAGCTGTTAGGAAAAACTTCGTCTATCTGCACAATTCTTTATATCATCGCAGCAATATAAAGGACTTTTTGTCCAAACAAAAAACAGAACAAGGATACCCCTCTTTACGAAGTGTATCCCTGCTCTGCTGAGAATATTTATCCATGAATTACCTTGTTGTCAAACCCCCTGGCACATTCCATAATTCCTTCTGACAAGGTTGGATGTGCATGAATCATATCTGCGACGTCCTGCACATGGGTGCCTTTCCCAAAATTCTGCAAATAGAAAAATATACGATGAGTTCCTGTATCATCTATAGGAACTTCCCTCCTGTAAAGGTTTAATTGACTTCTTTTCCTTCATGTGCTAATCTGATAAAAGTTAGTATTTACGTACAAAATAAGGAAAACGAGGTAAACAGATGGACAAGAAAAAATATTACATGACCACTGCCATCGCTTATACATCCGGGAAACCCCACATCGGCAATACCTATGAAATCGTGCTGGCGGACAGTATCGCGCGTTATAAGAGATTTCAGGGATATGATGTTTTTTTCCAGACCGGAACCGATGAGCATGGACAGAAAATCGAACTGAAAGCGGCAGAAAGCGGCATCACCCCCCAGGAATTTGTAGATGACGTGGCAGGACAGATCCGAAAGATCTGGGATCTGATGGACACTTCCTATGATAAATTCATCCGGACGACCGACAAAGATCACGAAGCCATGGTCCAGAAAATCTTCAAATATATGTATGACAAGGGCGACATTTACAAGGGATATTATGAAGGAATGTACTGTACGCCCTGTGAGTCCTTCTTCACGGAGTCCCAGCTGGTGGACGGCAAATGTCCGGACTGCGGGCGGGAAGTACAGCCAGCCAAAGAAGAAGCCTATTTCTTTAAGATGAGCAAATACGCAGACCGGCTCATCGAGCATATCAACAGCCACCCGGAATTTATCCAGCCTGTGTCCCGCAAGAATGAGATGATGAACAATTTCCTGCTGCCGGGCCTGCAGGATCTGTGTGTGTCCAGAACCTCCTTTCAATGGGGGATTCCGGTGGATTTTGACCCGAAACACGTGGTATACGTATGGCTGGATGCCCTGACCAACTACATCACCGGCATCGGCTACGAGTGCGGCGGCGACAGCAGCGAACTGTTTAAGAAGAACTGGCCGGCAGACCTGCACCTGATCGGAAAAGATATCATCCGTTTCCATACCATCTACTGGCCCATCTTCCTCATGTCCCTGGACCTGCCCCTTCCAAAGCAGATCTTTGGACATCCCTGGCTTTTACAGGGAGACGGCAAGATGAGCAAATCCAAAGGAAACGTGCTCTATGCAGACGAGCTGGTGGATTTCTTCGGCGTGGACGCCGTGCGCTACTTTGTGCTTCACGAGATGCCTTTTGAAAATGACGGCGTCATTACCTGGGAGCTGATGGTGGAGCGTCTGAACTCCGAGCTGGCCAATACCCTGGGCAACCTGGTAAACCGTACGGTCTCCATGTCCAACAAGTACTTTGGCGGCGTGGTCACGCATACAGACGCCGCAGAAGAAGTGGATGAGGACCTGAAGAAAACGGTGCTTGGAACACTTCCCAGGGTAACGGAAAAGATGGATCAGCTCCGCGTGGCAGATGCCATTACCGAGATCTTCAGCCTGTTTAAACGCTGCAACAAATACATTGATGAGACCATGCCCTGGGCCCTTGCGAAAGATGAGGCGAAAAAAGACCGTCTCTCAACGGTTCTCTACAATCTGGTGGAAAGCATCAGTTATGGAGCCGTACTGCTGGAAGCATTCATGCCCTCCACCTCGAAGAAAATCCTGGAGCAGCTCCACGCAAAGAATCGTTCCATGGAAGAGATGAACGTCTTCGGCCTCTATGAATCCGGCACAAAGGTGACGGAAAAACCGGAGATTCTTTTTGCCAGACTGGATCTGAAAGAAGTGATGGCAAAGGTGGAACAATTGCAGGCAGAGGCAAAACAAGATTCGGCTGACAAAGAGCCGGTGATCGACATTGAAGCAAAAGAAACCATCTCCTATGACGATTTCAGCAAACTGCAGTTCCAGGTAGGTGAAATCATATCCTGTGAAGCAGTACCAAAAGCAGATAAGCTTCTCTGCTCCCAGGTGAAGATCGGAAGTCAGACAAAGCAGATTGTTTCCGGCATCCGCAGCACTTATACCCCGGAGGAAATGGTGGGCAAAAAAGTGATGGTTCTCGTCAATTTAGAGCCCAGAAAAATCCGCGGACTTTTATCCGAAGGCATGCTTCTCTGCGCGGAAGATGAAAAGGGAACGCTTTCCCTTATGATTCCCGAAAAGCCCATGCCGTCCGGAGCAGAAGTGTGCTGATCCGGCATTAGTAACTTGGAAGGGGTGCAATCCGACGTATATTGCACCCCTTTTTTTCATATACTCTTTTGAACCATTCCGGTTCGAAAGGGGTATAAGATGCAGCGGTTCTGTTTTTCCAAAAAAATTTTTGTCACAGCCTGTTCCATTGTGCTGGCTTTCCCGTTTTCCGTAAGAGGCTATTCTTTTGACCGATTTACCAGAGACATCTTTCGCCATGAACTCTCGGGCAATACCATCAATCTGCACTATACACTGGCCGATCCAGGTTCCTACGGCATCCAGGAGGATACGCCTTCTTTTGGAACCTTTGACCGTGAAGCCGTCCAAACCCGCCAGGACTACCTGGAAAAATGTCAGAAAAAGCTTTCCGGCTACCTGAAATGGGGATTAGATGAAGAAGATCATTTCACAGCAGAAATCCTCGACTGGTGGCTCACCGGTCAGATTAAGGCGGAAGAATATTACTATTATCAAGAACCTTTAGGCCCGGCTCTGGGTATCCAGGCCCAGCTCCCGGTGCTGCTGGCAGAATATCCTTTCCGGGAAGAATCCGATATCCGGACTTATTTAGACCTGCTTTCGGCTCTTCCGGACTATTTTGAAAGTATCGCCTCTTTTGAGGCAGAAAAATCCAAACAGGGACTTTTCATGACAGATGAGGCACTGGATCAGGTGCTGGAACAGTGCCGCTCCCTGATTCCCGCAGACACCATCGACCAAAACCATTTTCTTGCTGCAACGTTTCAGGAACGGCTTGAAGCCTGCAGCTTTTTGGACTCGGACCAGAAGATCGCTTTAGAAGCAGAAAATCTGCGGAATTTAAACCGGTATGTGGCTCCTTCCTATGAAAATCTCTGTCTTTCTCTGGAAAAGCTCCGGGGAACCGGCACCAACCCTTACGGACTCTTTCATGTTCCAGACGGCGTCCATTACTATGAATATCTCCTGCGCTACTCCATCGGCACGAATCTGGATATGGCGTCCATCCGTCAGCTTTTGGAAGAACAGATTGAGACGGAATATGAGACCATTCTCTATGGCCTGCATCAGGATGCCCATCTGATCCGTCTGGCTGACCAGGACCCCCCTTCTCAGGAAAGTCCAAAAGAGATCCTTACGGATCTTCAGTCCAAAATCCAGGAGGACTTTCCTGAAACTTCGGACATCTCCTGGACAGTAAAGGAAGTGCCGGATGCTCTGGCATCCTTTTTAAGCCCTGCCTTCTATATGACTCCTGCCATCGATGCTTTCCAGCAGAATGTGATCTACATCAATCCAGCCAGACAGCCGGACCAGACCGAGCTTGTCACTACCCTGGCTCATGAAGGCTATCCTGGTCATCTGTATCAGAACGCTTTTGAGAATGGAAAAGATTATGCACTGATACGAAATCTGTTTTACGTGGGAGGCTATACGGAAGGATGGGGATTGTACAGCGAATATTATGCCTATGATTTTCTGGAACTTCCAGAACTTCAGCGCACCTTCTTAAAAGCCATGTCTTCTTTAAACTTCGCCATATGCGCAAATCTGGACCTGGCCATCCACGGGGAAGGCTGGACCGAAGAGGACTGCCAAAACTATCTTACCTCCTTCGGCATCCGGGATGAACAGCAAGTCCATGAACTGTACCTGAATATATTGGAAGAACCTTCTAATTATCTAAAGTACTATCTGGGATACCTGGAAATCTGCAGATTAAAAGAGAGCGCTTTTACGCGCTCTTCGGATCTGTCTCTTTTGGATTTTCATACCTGGTTTCTGGAAGCAGGGCCTGCGCCTTTCTACCTCCTGGAACAGCAGCTAGACTCCGAGCTCCTTGAAGTATCTTCGAAGCTTTCCCAAAGCCCTGGTCAGGACTTCCATCTCTTCTCCCTCGAATCCGTCCATGACGGTCTGCACCATCTTTTTGTGAAAAACCGCATGCTTCTCATAGGCCCCGACCCCTTTCTCAGTCAGAGAAAGCAGGACGACCCGCTTGTCCTCGGGGCTTCGAACCCTGGATACATAACCTTTTTTCACCAGATTATTGATGGCAGTAGTCAAAGTTCCCACCGTAACCGACATAGCTTTCGCTACCGTGGACATATTTTTCGGGTCGCAGACGCCGATGGCATCAATGATGTGCATATCGTTGATGGAGATCTCTTTAAAAGCACCGGTGATCAGCACACGGTTCTCCATATCCAGCACTTCGTTGAACAGCATGACCAAAAGGTCGTTAAAAAGCTTTTCCCGGTCCAAAACCCATCACCCCCATACAGATTTATCTGTGCCACAGTATAACACATTTCCGGCGGGGACGCAATGACCGCATACAGCAACCACCTATTGACAGTCTCTTTTTCGTGCCTTATGCTAAAAGAAAAAGAAATCAGGAGCTTTCTGCCATGAAAATCACGGACCTGGATATCCAGAACTTCAAATCCATCCATCACATGCATCTTCAGAACATCGAAAATGCTCTGATCCTGGTCGGTCAGAACAACACGGGCAAAACCACAGTCCTGGACGCTGTACGGGCAGTGGGCGGAGATTACCGGATCGGTCCGGAAGATTTCAGGGAAGACGGAGCCAAGATAGAGATCCGCGTCTCCTTGTTCTTCACTAAAGAGGATTTGCAGCTCCTTCACCGAAAAGGCATCGTCAGTCAATACCGCCGATGGGAGGCCTGGCTTGCAGACTTTGAGAAAAAGCTTCCCTCCTATCAGGACGGCACCCTGACCTTCACCATGTCAGCCAACCGAAGCGGCCGCATCCGTCTAAAGGACGGCTTCTTAAAGCACAATCCTTACATTCAGGAGGTCTTTCCAAAGATCTATCATGTGGATACCGAGCGGCGCTTAGAACAGCTTCAACGGGATCTTCTGCTATTGCAGGAAGACGAGATCCTGCAGAAAATGCGCTCCGGCTCCTGTATGTTCAATGAAGCCAAAAAGTGCAGCCAGTGCTTCAGCTGTATCGGTCTGATTGAAAAAAAGCGGCCGGGAGAACTGGATGCTTTTGAAACCTCCAAGCTTCTGGACTATAAGCTATATCAGCTGAACCTGGACAGCTTCGCCAAAAAAGTCAATGAAAGCTTTAAGAAAAATGGAGGCCGCGAAGAGATCCTTTACTCCATGAACCGGGACGTGGAGAAAATCCTTCAGGTGACCACCGAGATCTGGCATCCGGCTCAGAAGCTGATCCGCCCCATCGCCCGGATGGGAAAAGGTATGCGTTCTATCTACTTATTCTCCCTTCTGGAGGCTTATACAGAGATTGAGGAGAACCTGCCCAGCATTATCATGATCGAGGACCCTGAGATCTTTCTGCATCCCAGACTTCAGAAGGTGTCGGGTAAGATCCTCTACCGGCTTTCCCGCAAAAACCAGGTGATCTTTACCACCCACTCTCCAAACCTTCTGCCCAACTTTAACAGCCGCCAGATCCGTCAGGTTGTCATCCGGAAGGACGGATCCTCCGATGTCCGGGAGAATACGGATATCAGTGCCATCCTGGATGACTTAGGCTACACTGCCGGAGATCTGATGAATGTAAACTTCGTCTTTATCGTGGAAGGTAAGCAGGACAAAAGCCGTCTGCCCCTTCTTCTGCAGAAATATTATTCAGAAACAGTCAATGACCAGGGAGAGCTTCTCCGGATCGCCATCATCACGACCAACAGCTGCACCAACATCAAGACTTATGCCAATTTAAAGTATATGAATCAGATTTACCTGCGGGACCAGTTTCTGATGATCCGTGACAGTGATGGCAAGGATCCGGGTGTCCTTGGCCGCCAGCTCTGCCGCTACTATGAAGAGCGCAATCTGGAAGACCTGGATAAGCTTCCAAGAGTCCGTCCGGAAAATGTGCTGATTCTGAAGTACTATTCTTTTGAGAATTATTTTCTGAATCCCCGGATCATGACAGAACTGGGCGTTCTTGCATCCGAAGAGTCCTTTTATGAAATTTTTCTGGAAAAATGGAAAGAATACCTTCACCGCATCACCAGCGCCAAACAGGTAAGAGAAGTGATCGGCCGGGATTTTGAGACCGTCGAGGATGTTAAGGCCCATATGGAAGAGATCAAGATCTATCTGCGGGGACACAACCTGTTCGATCTGTTTTACGGAAGATACAAAGAAGAGGAGACCGCACTTTTAAAGCGCTACATTGATCTGGCGCCTAAAGAAGATTTCCAGGATATTTTGACTGCCCTGGAACGGTTTCCCTATTTTGAAAGCAGGAGCGTGTAAGAGATGCTCCTGCCTTTATTTTTACACCATCATAATCTTTTTCAGCAAAAAATCATTTCCTAGTGATTCTCTACATCATTCCGGCCAGTACGACGCTGGCGGCAATCCCCGCGAAGGTACTGACAAGGGCTCCTGCAAGTGTCCACCTGCTTTTTGTCACTTTTGCGGTCAGGAAATAAACACTCATGGTATAAAAGACCGTCTCTGTGCATCCCATCATAATGGAAGCGGTCAATCCGATATACGAATCCGTCCCATAGGATTTGTAAAGGTCCAGTGCCAGAGAGGTGGCTGCCGAAGAGGAAAAGAGCCGGATGATGGACAGCGGAATCAGCTGTACCGGAAAGTGCAGAAACTCTGCAAGTCCTGTCAGATATTCCGCAGTAAAATCCAGAAAGCCGGACGCACGAAGCATCCCCACCGCCGCCATCAGCCCCACCAGTGTAGGCAGAATCTGAAACACGGTCTTGATCCCATCCGCCGCTCCCCGCACAAATTCATCGTAAACCGAAATTTTTTCCGTCAGAGCATAGGAAACAATATAAAAAAGAACAAGGGGAATGATAAAATCCGAAATATAATAAAAAAACGTCATGCTCCACACATCTTCGAATATGTTTGTATTCATTTTATGCACAAACGGAAAAAATATGTTGCGGTTATCCTCTGTATCGAACATCTGTTCTTTTTTCTCATGGATAAAAGGAACCAGATCCGAACACAAACTGCGCATCTTAAAGAGAACTTGCAGTTGACCGCCTTTCTCCCAGATGATAAAATACGAGAAAAAAGGGGGTATCAACGATGTTATCATTTGAGAGCGATTACGTAGAAGGCGCCCATGAGCAGATCCTCGCTCGCCTGGCCGAGACAAACTTAGAACAGCTGTCTGGTTACGGAAACGATCCCTATTGCGACCAGGCCAAGGAAAAAATCAGACAAGCCTGTGACTGTCCGGATGCGGACATCTATTTTCTGGTGGGCGGCACCCAGACAAACCTGACTGTGATTGACGGTATGTTAGCTCCTTATGAAGGAGTGATCGCCGCCGACACCGGGCATGTAAACGTCCATGAAGCAGGTGCCATCGAATATACCGGCCACAAAGTACTTACGCTTCCCCAGCATGAGGGAAAGATCCGTGCAGAGGATCTGGAGACCTTCCTGCGCGTTTTCTGGGAAGACGAAAACCGGGAACACATGGTCTATCCCGGCATGGTGTACATCTCCCATCCGACGGAATTCGGGACGCTCTACACCCGGGCAGAACTGGAGAACCTCTCCGCCATCTGCCAGGCCCATAAAATTCCGCTCTATCTGGACGGCGCCCGACTTGGTTATGGTCTTATGAGTCTTCACACAGATGTCACGCTGCCGCTGATCGCCCGCTGCTGTGACGCCTTTTATATCGGCGGAACCAAAGTCGGCGCCCTGTGCGGAGAAGCCGTCGTCTTCCCCCGCCACAGCACGCCGAAACATTTTCTGACCATCATCAAACAGCACGGCGCTCTGCTGGCAAAGGGCCGTCTCCTTGGGATTCAGTTTGATACTTTATTCACAAACGACCTGTATCTGAAGATCAGTCGTCATGCTATCCAGATGGCTGAAGCTCTGAAAAAAGAACTTCACGAATGCAGCTGTACCTTCCATCTGGAGTCTCCCACCAATCAGCAGTTCATCCTTTTGCGGGATGACCAGCTGGAACGTCTGAAAAAACAGGTCTTTCTAAGCTTCTGGGAAAAACCCGACGAAGATCGCACCATCGTAAGGCTTGCCACAAGCTGGGCAACCAAAGAATCGGATATTCAAAAGCTTGGTCAGCTTTTAAAGGAACTCCTTTAGGGCTTCATTGACTTTGTCCAGGTCAAAAGGCTTGGCAACATGCCAGTCCATACCGGAGGCATAGGCTTCATCTTTGTCTTCATCAAAGGAATTCGCTGTCAGAGCCACAATGGGAATATGGTTGAGATCCGGATCTGCAAGACTTCGGATCTCTCTGGCAGCCTGGTATCCGTTCATGTTGGGCATCTGGATATCCATCAAAATCAGATTATAGTATCCAGGAGCTGACCTGGCAACCATGTCCACACCTTCCCGCCCGTCGTCTGCACACTCCACCAGCAGTCCTTCTTCTTCCAGAAGCGTCTTTGCAACTTCCTGATTCAGAAGATTGTCTTCCACCAGCAGGATTCGCTTTCCCTCAAATCCATGCTGATCCTCTTTATCCTCTTCGGAGATTTTTTCTTCTTCCACCGCTTCCAAGAGGAATCGGACAACAAACTCTGTACCTTCTCCTTTTTTGCTGTTCACCTCGATGGTCCCGCCCTGGAGTTCCACAAGCTGGCGGGTAATGGCCAGGCCAAGTCCGGTCCCCTGAACGCCGCTCTCCGTCGCACTCTTCTCCCGCTCGAACACTTCAAAGATATGCTTTTGAAACTCCTCGCTCATTCCCACACCCGTATCCCGGATCCGCAGCTCCAATAACACATGCCCCTTCTGGTCACACCCGGCCTGCCGCACTTCATACATGACACTTCCCCCGGGCAGGGTATACTGCAGTGCATTGGACAGAAGATTCAAAGCGATCTGCTTCATCCTCAGATCATCACACAGAACATAGTTGTATTTCATCTGCTCCATCTTTACATCAAAGGAAAGACCCTTCTCTTCCATCCTGGGCCGAAAGAGCTGCTCCGTCTCCTCCACGGAAGCTCTGAGGTCACAGGGACCCAGTTCGATTTCCAGACTCCCCTTTTCCAGTCTGGCCATATCCAGTACATCATTGATCAGTCTGCGCAGATGGCTGCTGGCCCGCTCCACTTTAAAGAGGTATTCCATCACCTGCCTCCGGTCATCCACATGATCCCTGGCAAGACGTATGAATCCGACAATGGCATTCATCGGAGTCTGAATATCATGAGAAATATTAAAGAGAAACGATGATTTTGCCTTGCTGGCAACCTCTGCGTTGTGGAGCGCATCCGCCAGAATCTCTTTTTGTTCATTCTGGCGTTCCATGATCTCATTCACATGCCGGAACATCCTTCTGGAGATGAAAAAGGCAAAAAGCGTAAACCCAATCAATGCCAGCGGAACAAAGGCTTTCAGGTGCTGGTAAGTCCGGTACTGATGTTCTGCCTCAAACTCAATCCCCAGGACACCTATCACTTCTCCCTGATCATACAAAGGAAGATAACAGATAAAGATATCTCCCCAGCTTGTATGGACAATCCCGTCCGGATACACCTTCTCTCCGTCCAGCGCCCGGTCCATATCACCATAGATCTCTTCTTCGATCAAATCTCCCGGATACCGGAAATCCTCGCTGCCAAAATCCAGACCGTCCACCACATAGACGTACTTGCCCTCTTCATTCTTTTTTGCTGTATAAAGATAACGGATCCCTGTAGCCTCTCTTACCGCACTGAACACTCTGTGAAGAACCAGATAGGCTTCTTCCTCCATATCCTCTTTGGTCTCAAGATCTGAAAAGACAGACAGATCCAAATGCCCATCCAGATATTGATATATGTATTCCACCCGCTCTTTCAGACCAGTCTTCATATCCTGATAGGTCATGTTGTAGGATACGGCAAAACAGGTCAGCGCTACCGCAGCCACAAACACAGCCAGAAGCAAGGATACTTGCAGATCCACACGATGATAGAGCTTTTTCATAATTTTCCCTTCTCCTTAAAGCTCTTGTTTTAGACCTGATATTCCCCCTCAGATGTCTGTGTCTATCATATCATATTTTCAGGCGTTTATCAAAGTTTTTATTCCTGTTGTTTCCACTTCTGAATCTCTTCCAGCCGCTTTTTTACCTTTCCTTCCTGCCCTTCTTCGGTGGGCAGATAATACCTGCGCCCTTCCAGACTTTGAGGCAGGCACTTCATCCTTGACAGCTTTTCCTCTGTATCATGGGCGTATTCATAACCCTTCCCATATTCAAGTTCTTTCATAAGCCCTGTGGGGGCGTTGCAGATCTGCAGAGGCACCGGCTCCGCAGCCAGTTCCCGTACATCCTTTTTGCAGCTCTCACAGGCCATATAAAGCGCATTGGATTTTGGCGCCATGGAAAGGTAAACTACCCCATGGGTCAGATGCACATCGCATTCCGGCATTCCCAGGAAATGACAGGCCTGATAGACCGACACAGCCAGAGGCAGTGCCTGAGGATCTGCCATGCCTACATCCTCACTGGCAAAACGCACCAGTCGCCTTGCAATATACAGAGGCTCCTCGCCGCCGTCCAGCATCCGGCAAAGCCAGTAGACTGCCGCATCCGGATCGCTGTTGCGCATGGATTTGTGAAGAGCTGATATCAGATTGTAGTGTTCCTCCCCGTTCTTGTCATAAAGCAGAGAGCGGCGGTTGATACACTGAGAGAGCACTTCCTCATTCACATGTATTTTCCCCGTTTCGTCCATCTGTCCGTTCAGCACGGCCATCTCAAGCGTGTTGAGCGCAGTCCTGGCATCCCCGTTGGCAAAACGGGCAATAGACTTCAGGTGAGGTTCTTCTATGGCAATGTCCATGCTGCCGAATCCTTTCGGACTTGTGAGCGCATGCATGAGAAGTTCCTTCAGATCTTCTTCCCCCAGTGCTTTTAACACAAATACTTTGCATCTGGACAGAAGCGCCGAGTTGATCTCAAAAGAGGGATTTTCTGTGGTGGCCCCCACCAAAATGATGCTTCCTTTTTCCACATAAGGCAGGAATGCATCCTGCTGCGCTTTATTGAACCGGTGGATCTCATCCGCAAACAGAAGCGTCCGGATCCCCATTCTCCGGTTTTGTTCTGCCTGTGCCATGACTTCTTTGATTTCCTTGATGCCGCTGGTCACAGCACTGAATTCTACAAAAGAAGCCTGGGTGCGGTTGGCGATAATCCGCGCCAGAGTCGTCTTTCCCACCCCGGGCGGTCCCCAGAAGATCATGGAGGAGATCTGGTCTTTGTCGATTAGCTGGCGCAGAATTTTTCCTTTTCCCAGCAGGTGTTTCTGCCCTGCATATTCTTCCATGTGTTCCGGCCTTAACCGGCTGGCAAGGGGGGCGTTTCTTTCCCGGTCATCAAACAGGGTTAACTGTTCCATATTGAAAACTCCTTTAATGTGTGATTAATCATTTTTGCTGCTGCAGTATGGCTGCCGGCTCGTTGTAACTATAATATACCTGCTTTTTCATTGCAACCATTTTGCCAGTCTATTTTCTTTTCCTGTGGAGGCTTCTGGGTTTTCATGCTTTTTATCACCGGACACTTCCGGCCTTTTTGCCTGCTTTTAATGGATCTTACAGAAAGACTCCCCGCCCTTCCATTTCACGGAAAATTGGTGTAAGATAATACCAGAACTTACTGTCAAAAGGAGGTCCTCCCCATGCGAAAACGCCTGTCTGTATATTTCCGGGAGATGTACCCGCTTCTCCCAAGGTTCGCCCTGGGCCTGATCATCTTCGGCGAGATCCATTTTATCATCCTTTTAAACAACGGCATCAACACCTTTCGTCTCGGGCTGCAGGAACTAATCGGAGGATTTACTGTCTTTTCCTTTCTTTTGTGGCTTCGGATCGCCGACGACTTGAAAGATTATGAACTGGACTGCCGCCTTTTTTCTTACCGTCCCCTGCCTTCCGGAAGAGTTTATAAAAAGGATCTGGCCGTGTTCGTGACCCTTCTGATCCTGGTCACGGCGGCTCTCAACTTTCTGTTTATGAATAACTTCTGTTACTTTTTGTTTCTTTATATTTACGGAACTTTGATGTCCCTTTGGTTTTTCAGCAAGAAGAAAATCCAGAAGAGCCTTCCTTTGGCCCTTGTCACCCACAATCCGGTACAGATGATTATGAATGTCTATGTCATCTCTTTCACCTGTATCAAATACCATATCTCTTTGTTTACCTGGATCAATTTTCTGGCCGCCTGGACTCTGTATTTTCCGGCGCTGATCTGGGAGATCTCCCGCAAAATCCGGGCACCGGAGGATGAGACGGAATACGTAACCTATTCCAGTCTTTTTGGTTATCAAAAGCCGGTGACATTCGTTCTAATCCTTACCTGGGTGGACATAATGACAAATTTTCTCCTGGTGTGGAATTTAAATAAGCTGACGGTTCTCGCCCTGCTTCTGAACGTATTGTGGATGACATGGAAATTTCTGCAGTTTTTAAAGGACCCAAAACAGTTTGCCATCGTGGACAAGGTGGAGCGATACACCTATATCCAGGAATCTTTGATGCTTATAACCATTCCGGTTTACCTGATATTTGGAAAGATTTAGGCGGAGGATACGCAGATGCTTCTTACCCTGAACAACTATAAAACATATAACCTTGGCTCCAAGGCACGCAACCTGTTTGTTTTGGCAGAACAGGGATACCCGGTGCCACGCTTTTTCTGCGTCGGCCAAGATACCAGCGAAGAAGAAATTCGGTCTGGTCTGAAACGGTATTTTCCCCAAAATGATCTCTTTTCCGTGCGTTCCTGCGCTTCGGCAGAAGACGGAGCCCTCCATTCTTTTGCCGGACAGTTCCAAACGTTTCTGCGGGTGAAAAGAGAGGACGTCATAGGCTGCATCCGTGCCGTCATGGAAAAGGGGCAGGCTTTGGAATATGCAGCGCTTCATGGAATAGATCCTGCCTCCATCAGGATCCAGGTGATCGTGCAGGAAATGATAGAAGCCGATTCTTCCGGCATCCTCTTCACGAGCAATCCCCAGGGCATCTTAAATGAAAGTGTGATTGTCCACGGCCAGGGGACCGGCGAGCGGATCGTTTCAGACCAGGCGGATACGGTTACTTATTATTACCACCTGTCTGACCAGGTCTATTACTGGGAGCGGACCAAAGATGCACCGCTCCTTTCCAGAGCCCGGATCCAAAAGCTGATCCGGATGTCTCAGAAGGTCAAAGCCCTCTTTCAGACCGAATGCGACCTGGAATATGCCTGGAAGGACCACACACTTTTTCTGCTTCAGGTCCGCCCCATCACAACTTTGCAAAAGGATGCGCCCCTTATCATCCTGGATAACAGCAACATTGTGGAAAGCTATCCCGGCCTTACCCTTCCTCTGACTCAAAGCTTCATCCGCCGGGCTTATACCCAGGTGTTCCAGCGGCTGCTCCAGCGGCTGACCGGGGACAAAGACACCGTAAAGCGGCTGCAGCCTGTTCTCTCTCATATGGTGGATACGGTCAACGGCCGGGTTTATTACCGGATCAGCAACTGGTATGACATACTTCTTTTTCTGCCCTTTCACAAAAAAATCATCCCCATCTGGCAGGAAATGATGGGAGTCAAAGATCCGGCTGTAAGTACCTTTCATGCGGAGAAGATGAAACCAGCCACCCGGCTTCGAACCGCCCGTTCCTTTTTCTGCCTGCTTCTTACCTGTCCCCGGAGAATGGAAGCACTGGAAGATTATTTTGTCAAAATTCAGCAAAAATTTTCACAGGCGGACACGAACACCCGTGACAATCAAAAGCTTTTGAAGACATACTACGCACTTCAGGAGATGACGGTCTGCCGGTGGGATCTGACCCTGGTCAATGACATGTATGCCTTTTTGTTCACCGGACTTTTGAAAGCCTGTCTGAAAGCAAAGGGGGTTCCAAACCATGCCCTGGCAGCCAACCGGGCGATTCGAAGAATCTATCCCCTGGACAGCCTGAAACCGGTGCAGGAACTGATCCGCCTTTCCAGGATGGCTAAAAAGGAAAACCGTCTGTGTGACCTTCAGAAAATTCAAAGCAGGGAAGACTATGCACGTTACCTAAAAGAACACAACGATGGTTTCACCGGGCAGCTTCAGAGCTATATTCAACAGTTCGGAGACCGGTATATGGAGGAACTAAAGCTGGAAAGTCCCACCTTTCGCACCGATCCGCCCCTTCTGATCCGGCAGATCCTGCAGTACGCACAGGCCCCATCCCTGCCTGCTGCCAGAAGCCTCTCTGACTCCAAGGACACATGCCCGCCTCCCAGGCTGTCCGGTTTGTCTCTTTTCTTTGCCAGAAGAGCCGCTCTTGGCATCCGCAACCGGGAACGGTCCCGGCTGAACCGAAGCCGCCTGTACGGAATGATGCGCACACTGGTTCTCCGGATGGGAGAGAATCTCTGTCAGGAGGGACGAATCGCACGCCGGGAGGATATTTTCTGGCTTTACTTTGAAGAACTGGAGCAAGAGGTAAAAAAGCCCCTTTCTCATCTGCAGGAACGGATCTCCCTTCGCAAAGAGCAGTACGAAGGTTTTCGTACCCTTCCTGCCTGTTCCCGGCTGGTTTTTTCAGGAAAGGTTTTTGACAAACACCCCTGCCATGTACAGCGTCCAGAGGCAGACCGCCGAAAAGCATTGTTCACAGGAACGCCCTGTTCCCAGGGCATCACAGAGGGACGCGTACTTTTGATACAGGATCCTGCTATACCGGTTGATCCAAAAGGCCGGATCCTGGTCACCCGGATGACGGATCCAGGCTGGGTCTTTTTCATCGCCCGGGCCAATGGAATCATCGCAGAAAAAGGCTCTCTTTTGTCCCACACCGCCATTGTAGCCAGAGAACTTGGGACGCCCGCCGTGGTGGGAATCCCGGGCATCACCGAATGTCTGAAGGAAGGTGACCTGGTGCGGCTGGACGCAGACACAGGAACCATCACCCTTCTGGAAGAAAGGAGTACCCTATGAAAACGATCTGTGAATATCTGGAAGAAGACCGTCTGAAATGGCCCGACCACCCCTATATTCATATTAAGGAAAACGGGATTTACCGTCCCCGCACCTTCCTGGAAGTGACAGATGACATTCAAAATATGGCAAAGGCCCTTCTTGCACGGGGTTTTCAGGGAAAAAATCTGATAATTTTCGCCGAAAACTCTTACGAGTGGATTGTCCTTTCCTTTGCCGTCATGGCCTATGTGGGGGTCTGTGTGCCGGTGGACAAAGAGTGGACTTCCTATGACCTGAAGAACACCTTCTGCGTCCTTCCGGCTGCTGCCGTCTTTTACTCCCGCTCCCGGGCAGACCGGGTCTCTTCTCTGAAAGAACCATATCCGGACACTGCCTGGTTCTGCATCGAAGATGCCTTCGCCGGACTGATCCAGGAAGGCAGCCAAGTCCAGGCAGAGCTGACCGGAACGCGTGATCCGCGAAAAACCGTCCTGACGCTGTTCACCTCCGGCACCACAAACCTTCCCAAAGCCATTCCTCTGACCCAGGAAAATCTCTTTGCCAACTGGAAGACTTTATACCGGCGCACCCCCATGATGGAGACGGACCGCTCCTGCGTCTTTCTGCCCCTTCATCACGTTTACACCTGCGTGGCCAATGTGCTTTACACAGTCATCTCCGGTATGCAGCTCTACCTCTGCCCGGATCTGACCCGCATGGTCCAGGAACTCTTAGACGTGCGGCCCACGGTGGTCTGTATGGTCCCGCTCCTTTTATACCGGCTGTACGAAGTCCGGACAGAAGAACTCTTGGATGTGCTTCGGACAATGCGCTTTCTCTACTGCGGCGGCAGCTTTACAGATCCGAAAATCAAAGCATATTTTATTCAGGAAGGCGTTCCTTTGCTGGAAGCCTACGGAACCACAGAGACGTCCTCTGTCATCGCGCTTGCAATACCCGAAGATCCGGATCTTTTATCAAACGGTGTGATCTTCGAAAATCTGGACGTGTGGATTGATCAGCCGGATGCGGACGGCGTCGGCGAGATCATCGTAAAAGGAAAAAGCGTCTCCAAAGGTTATCTGCACCGCAATGACCACTATTCCGATTTTGACGCGGAGGGTGCCTATCACACGGGCGATCTGGGATGGATAGATGACCGCCGTCATCTGTACCTGAAAGGTAGAAAAAAGCGCATGATCCTCACAGCCAATGGTAAAAATATCTATGTGGAAGAGATTGAGGCGTTGCTGCTTTTGGAGCCCCGAATCCGAACCGCGAAAGTCTTCGAAGAAGCCCATCATCCGGCTGCCTCCGTAGTCACCGACTTGCCAGAAAACGAAGTTCAAAAACTGGTGGAGCAGATCAACCAAAAGCTCCCCGCTTTTAAACAGATCCGCAAACTCTATGTAAAACCGGATACTTTAGGAGGACGAATCAAATGAGCCGCATCGTTGTCGCTTTTTCCCGGGAAGAACCATATATCCGGGAATTTCTCGCACTGCCCGGCCGCCTTTACTCCCGCCAAGATTCTGTACAGCAGCCGGAAGAAGAACGGCAGCTTCTGACAGGGACGCACATCCTGAGTCCCTCTTTTACCTTTATCCCCCTGCTGGTGCTTGGCGAGCAGGGAACTGCCATCAGCCGCGCTGCCCTTACGATCTATCCCAAGGACCCTGACGCCTGCCTTGGATTTTTCGAAAGTGAAGACGACGAAGAAGCTGTCCGTCTGCTTCTGGAAAAAGCCGAACAGCTTGCCGGAGACTTTCACTGCAGCCGGATCCTGGGACCCATTGACGCCTCCTTCTGGATCCGCTACCGTTTTAAAATCAACCACTTTGACTGTTCCTATACCGGGGAGCCTTACAACAAAGAATATTATCCCCGTCTCTGGATGTCCGCCGGTTATGAGGTTCTCGAACGCTATAGTTCCAATCACTATACTCCCGTGCCGTGTTCCCATGAAAACACGCATTTCTCTGAAAGGCTTGCCCAAAAACGGGCAGAAGGTTATGTGATCAAAAGCCCCTCCCGGGCCGACTTTACCCGCACCCTCCATGAAGTCTACGGGCTTCTGATTGAACTTTACAAAGAGTTTCCCGCCTACCGGCCCATCACAAAGGAGGAATTTACTTCCCTCTATGGTTATCTGAAGTGGCTGGTTCACTATCCGATGATTAAAATGGCTTATTATCAGGAACAGCCTGTGGGCTTTTTCATCAGCATCCCGGACTATGGACACCAGGTCTATGGAAACCTTACCATCCGGGATTACCTGAAGATCCTGTTGACCCGCATCCGCCCCAGATCCTATGTCATGCTCTATATGGGCGTAAACCCTGTACACAGAGGCCTTGGCAAGGCTCTGGCAGAAGCAATCAAGGAAGAACTCAAAAAAACAGGCTCCCCTTCTGTCGGCGCACTGATCCGTCAGGGAAATATCAACAAAGATTATTTCCGGGAGCTTGTCGATTATGAATTTGCATATGTGCTGCTTGGCAAAACGCTCTCCTGACAAAAGCTACACCACAAGCGTTTTTACCCCCAGCTCCTGCAGCCTGTCAAGATACACAGGATTCGCTTCCCGGCCGGTGATCAAAACGTCAATCCTCTCAAGCCCGCAGATATTGGCAAAGGCAATGGAATCAAATTTGGAATGATCGCAGAGGATTACCGTCTGTGTGGCCGCCTTGATGATCAGCTTGTTGACCGCCACATCTTCCGTGGAAAAGTTCATCAGCCCCAGATTAAAATCAATCGCGTCCACCCCCATAAATGCAGTATCCGCATGAATCTGGCTCAGCATCTGTTCTGCAAAGTATCCCGTGATGCTGTGATGATAGTGCCGCAGTGCACCGCCCAGCACCGTCAGTTCTATATTGGAAAAGGTGGATAATTCCAGCGCGCTCATCAGATCCGAAGTCGCCACATAAAGGGGCTTGAGATCCGACAGGGTTTTTGCAAAAGCCAGTGTTGTCGTCCCGGCTCCCAGAATCAATGTATCATTTTCATGAACGAATTGCTTTGCAGCCTCTGCAATGCGGGCTTTTTCTTCTTTAAAAATATCAGTGCGGGTGGAAAAGGGCAGTTCATGAGACGTTTTATTTGCAACAGGAATCGCCCCGCCCCGGATCCGGCGCACCACATGGTTCTCCTCCAGCTCCGCAATGTCCCGGCGGATGGTGGAGGCGGAGATTTCCAGCTGTTTTGCCAGATCATCAATGGATATAATCCCGTTTTTATCCAATTCCTCACGGATAATCTGCATGCGTTTTCTTTTTTGCATAATTTTACTCCAGTAATCTTTGTTGATAAAAAATATCTCTTTCTTTTCTGTCTGTCAGACTTTCAAATAAATCACCCGCTTTCCCGTAAAAGTTCCTAAATACATGATACATGTAGGGTATCATATTTAACGGATTTATGCAAAAAAATATAATTTTACGGGCTTCTTTCCATACAAAACAAGAGTCCCCTTTTTCCGGAAACTCTTGTTTTAGATTTCATCAAATTATAAAACCGCAAGTTGTCTGACTCTAATTACAGTTTTTCTGACCACTCCGTGATATTGCTGCTGTCAAAGATTAGTCCGTCTCCCATCATAATCATGGTGCCGCCATCCACATCACGTGTCTCAATCGTATAATCTCCCAGTTTCCCTGCGGTGATCTTCTCCCCTGCTGCTCCGGTGATTTCGTCATTTGCCAGAGCCGTCAGTGCATATGCCGTCAGATAACCGTACTCATAGATATCCCACAGCCACATCTCTTCGCAGATCCCATTCTCGTAGTAAGTCACCATCTCCGAGGGAAGACCAATTCCGGTCACCTTGATGTCCAGATTATTATCCTGTATGATCTTCGCCGCTGCCAGAATCGCCACGGTCGTCGGACAGATAATGACATCCGTATCCGGATAGTTTTTGATCAGCGCCTGTGCTTCGGTGGTAGACTGATCCGGCAGATCATAACCATAAGCCACTTCTTTTACAAGTTCTATGTTTTCATACAGATCCGGATTCTCCTCATACTCTGCAAAAATACCGTCTTCAAAGTCCGCAAAGAGCGATACCCTGGGATCCCCGTTTAAGATGGTAATCTGGCCCTCACCGCCGCAGGCCTTGGATGCGGAGCGGAGCATTCCTCTTCCCATCTCAACCGGATCTGCAAAATCCACATGGAGCTCCCGGCTGTCTGCATTGGCTGCCGAGTCAACGGTCACAACATGGATGCCGGCATTCATCGCCTGCTGCAGCACCGGCTGAAGCGCGTCTTCATCGGCTGCAATCACCGCAATGCCGTCCACTCCCTGGGAGATAAACTGATTGATAATCTCGATCTCTTTTTCGGCGGAAGCATCGTCCGTTCCCCGATAGACACATTCAATGCCAAGCTCCTTGCAGCCCTCTTCAAAGCCCTCGTAAGTTCCCACAAACATGGGATCCGCCGTAGTCTTAGAGACAAATCCATAAGTCAGTCCACCGGCAGCCTCCTGGCTGTCATCGGATGCCGTGTCGGATTCCAAAGCCGGTGCTTCCTCTTCCGCTGCCGGTGCGTCTGTCCCGTTCCCGGAAGAAGCATCCTGCGTCTTGGAAGAACCACAGCCAGCCAGCATAGACGCGCACATGGCGCCAGTCAGTAACATTGCCAACATTCTTCTTTTCATGAACCAATATCCTCCTATATTTTTTGTTTTGATCAATATTGATCATTTTTTTGAAAATATTATACCATTTTTGCGTAAATATGGAATATATGCGGATTATTGGTTTCAGATACCACAGTATCTGCTCAAAATATACCATATCTGTCATAGTGCTGTCAATATCAAACTTGATTTTATATTTTTTGTGCAGATTTCCCTCTCTTTCCTCCCATTTTATGGCAAATATATATCAAAATATATCAAAAAAGTATTGACAATGCGCAAATTCGCCCCTATACTGAAGAAAATATGGAAGAAATCTTGCGGATTTTGGAACAAACTGAGCAAATATTATCACAAAAAAGTAGAAAGGATGGCAAAAGGCAAAAAGTGAATTCAAAAATTATTATTATGCTTACTCACAACGATCAGACAGTCAAAAATGCAATAGAAGTGTTTGATACCTGCAAAGACTTACCCGTTGATTACTGGGGCTTTAAAGATGTGGGGCTGGAAAAAGCGAAGATGGTGGAACTGATTCAGCATATGAAAGAAGCTGGCAAGACGACCTTCCTGGAAGTGGTCACTTACACAGAAGAGGCTTGCATGAACGGCGCCAAGCTGGCTGTGGAGCTGGGCTTTGATTATCTGATGGGCACTCTGTTCTATGACAGCGTCTATGCTTACCTGAAAGAACACGAAATCAAATATCTGCCTTTCTGCGGAAACGTATCCGGCAGTCCCAGCGTACTGGAAGGCTCTTTTGATGATATCATAGAAGATGCCAGCCACATGCTGGACCAGGGGGTTGACGGCATTGATCTTCTGGCTTTCCGTCACGAACAGGGCGGAGCACTGGCCCGGGAATACTGTGCCCGTGTGAACAAACCGGTGGTCATTGCCGGCAGTATCAACAGCGAGGCAAGAATTTCCTTCATCAACGAGATCAATCCCTGGGCTTTTACCATGGGGTCTGCTCTGTTTACCGAGAACTTTGCCCCTGGTGACGGTTTCCGGGAAAACCTGCAGGAAGTTATCGCCTACATGAATGAGATCAAATAAGCAGTATTTATTCTATCAGAAGCATCGACCAAAAGACAGGAGAAAAGAATGAAAAGCAGAATCAAATTTGAATACAAAGAATTAATGGCCAACTCCGCAAAGGAATTTTATGCAGACCAGTGCTCCCCGGCATTTGACTCCGGCGATATGTCCATCCGCGATCTGGACACCGGCTACATCTATGCTTACCCAAATATGAAGCCCGGATTTCATGTATATACCTGGGCAGAATTAAAGCCGGAGAATATCGCAGTGGTCGATATCGACGGCAATATCGTGGACGGAGATTATGAGCCTACCATTGAGATGCCCATGCACCTGGAAATCTACAAGGCACGCCCCGAGACGAAGGTCATCCTTCACAGCCATCATATCTGGAGCTCCATGTTCGCATCTGCAAGAAAAGACATCCCCTTCCTTCTGGCAGAACAGGGACTGTTCTTAGGGGGCGAAACCCTCTGTGCAGAATATGCGCCCGCAGGTGCTCTGGCAGTGGGAACCAACATTGTAAAAGCACTCGGCAAAGACCGCAACGCAGCCCTTCTGGCCAATCACGGTGCCGTTGTCCTGGCCAGCAGCATCAGCGAGGCCTTCGCCCGTTCCAAGTTCTTAGAGCATGCAGCACAGGTGGCCATCTTTACCCATCTGATTGGCGGTCCGGTGCCGATCACCATGGATGAACTGCTGGATCCTTCTCTTATGTAAACCAGACGAGAGGAGAAAGTCATGAGACCAGAACAGATACTTGTAACCAGTAAAAACCAGACCAGAATATGGGTGGAAGGCCAGGAGACCTGCAGAGAGTATTACAAAACCGACAAGATCACCTTTGGCATGTCTGAGCTGCTGCCGGGCGCCGTAGGAGACTTGGATCCCGGACATTCCGAAGCGGATGAAATCTTCTACTGCGTGCAGGGGGAAGTCCTCTGCTATGTTCCGGAAGACGACACGTATTACCGTCTGAAAGAGGGCGACGCCATGCTGATCCCTCCCGGCAAGGGGCATAAGCTTTTCAATATCGGAGAGACAAAAGCCATCGTAACCTGGTCATGTGCACCCCATCAGTAAAGGAAAAACAACAGATGACAGAGTTAATCCTTGGAATTGATATAGGAACCACATCTTTAAAGGCGGCCGTCTTCAACAGTCAGGGCAAAAATCTGGCGTCTGCGGTTGTAGAATATACACTGCTGACACCGGATACCAATATTGTGGAAGCTCCCTGCCGGATTTATATGGAATCCATCCAAAAATGCATGAAAGTCCTCTCTGCCTCCGGCAGGGTGGACACCAGCCGCATTACAACGGTTGGATTTTCTGTGCAGGGAGAAACCCTCTGCTTTCTCGACAAAGAAGGCAGCCCTCTTCGCAATGCCATCGTATGGATGGACAACCGGGCCGGCAGCCAGGCAGAAAAACTCCGGAATCACTTTGGAGATGAACTCTGCTATCAGGTCACCGGACAGGTAAGCTTCGAGGCCTGCTGGCCGGCGGCCAAGGTGCTGTGGGTCAGAGAAAACGAACCGGAAGTATACCAAAACATCCGGCACATCCTGCTTCTGGAAGATTATATCATCTATCTTCTGACCGGAAAGTTTGTCTCCGAAGGTTCTCTTCTTTGCTCCACCGAGTACTGGGATATCCGGACGAAAGATTACTGGAACGACATGCTTTCCTTCCTGGGCATCCAAAGAGAATGGCTTCCGGACATCCGGGAGTCCGGTGAGATCGTCGGAAAAATCCTTCCGGAGATGGCACAGGCTCTGGGCATCTCTTCGGAGGCCCGGATCGCCACCGGCTGCCTGGATCAGGTGGCCGGCGCCATCGGCGTGGGCAATATCCGCCCTGGCCTTCTCTCGGAAAATATCGGTGCGGCCCTGGCAATCTGTGCGGTGACCGATCAGCTGACCTACGATCCGAACCGGCTGATGCCGGTCCACTATTTTGCGGTACCGGACACCTACATGATGCACACCTTCACCACCGGCGGCATGTGCCTGCGCTGGTTCCGTGACGGCTTTTGCCAGGAAGAACTGTCTGTCCAGAAGACAACCGGCATCGACGCCTATGACCTGCTCAATGCGGCGGTTGAACAGATCCCCCCGGGCTGCGAGGGGCTGATCGCCCTTCCCCATCTGCAGGGCTCTATGGCACCAGATGTGAACTTAAACGCAAAAGGTGTCTTTTACGGCGCAACTCTGCTGCATCAGAAGGCCCATTTTGCCCGCAGTATCATGGAAAGTCTGGGATATATCATCCGGCGAAATCTGGAAGCCATCCATGACATGGGCATCCAGATCAACCAGATCCGGACCATGGGCGGCGGTTCCAAATCGGAGATCTGGAATCAGATCAAATCTGATATCACCGGGAAGCCCTTCTATACAACCCAGTCTGCACAGGACGCCGCCTGTCTGGGCGCAGCGATTCTGGCGGGCACAGCCACCGGAGTCTTTAAAAGCATCGCCTCCGCCTGCGAATCCATGGTTCAGGTCAAAAGAGTCTATGAACCAGATGAAAAGAATCAGGAATTGTATGGAAGGCAGTACGAAAAATATATGACACTTTTCCATGCGGTGGAGCCAATCTTCCAGATGGATCAAAAGGACAGCTGAAACAAAAGGAGGAGACGAAGGGCAACATGGCAGAGTACCTGTTAGAATTAAAAGACATTGTAAAAAGATTTCCCGGCGTCACTGCGCTGGATCATGTGCAGTTTCAACTGAAAAAAGGGGAAATCCACGCACTGATGGGTGAAAACGGCGCAGGGAAATCAACCTTTATCAAAATCATCACCGGCGTTCACATTCCGGAGGAAGGACAGATCTTTCTAAACGGAGAAGAAGTCTTCTTTTGCAATCCGCTGGATGCCTCCGCAAAGAGTATTGCTGCGATTTATCAGCACTCCACCGCATATCCGCATCTGACGGTGGCGGAGAATATCTTTATCAGCCATTACGAAAAGCGGAAACGGCTGCTGAACTGGCCGGCCATGTACAAAAAAGCAGAAAAACTTCTGAGAGATCTGGGATCCGACATAGATCCCAGAGAAGAAATCGGCAGTCTGACTGTGGCAGAACAGCAGGTAGTTGAGATTGCAAAAGCCATTTCCGCCAATGCAAAAATCCTGATCATGGACGAACCCACGGCTGCTTTGTCAGAACGGGAGTGCGAACAGTTGTACCGCATCACCGGTCAGCTGAAGGAAAACGGAACTTCCATCATCTTTATCTCTCACCGGATCGAAGATATGTACCGCCTGGCATCCCGTGTAACCGTGTTCCGTGATTCCAGGTATATTGCCACCTATGAAGTGGAAGGCCTGGAAAAAGACCAGCTGATCTCCGCCATGGTCGGCCGGAAGATCTCAGACCTGTATCCAAAGCGCGAGATCAAAAAAGGTGCTCCTGTGCTGCAGGTGGAACACTTAAGCCGGCAGGGAGTCTTCAAAGACATATCCTTTGAAGTACACCAGGGAGAAGTGCTGGGCTTTGCAGGTCTTGTGGGTGCCGGACGAACCGAACTTTTTGAATCCATTTACGGCATCGCACCTTTTGACAGCGGCACGATCCGTCTGGACCAAAAAGAAGTCCGTTTTCACCATCCGGAGGAAGCCATCCGCGCAGGAGTCGGATATCTGCCGGAAGACCGCCAGCGGCACGGACTGGTCTTAAGCTGGGAGATCTTTAAAAACGTAACCCTTTCTACTTTGAGTAAATATACCTCCCTTAGAGGAATTGATACGAAAAAAGAAAAGGAAGCGGCAAGAAAAAGCAGTGAAGAGCTTTCCACGAAAATTCAAAGCGTCTATGACACTGCAGAATCCTTATCCGGCGGCAATCAGCAAAAAGTCGTGGTATCCAAACTTCTGGATGCGGACCTGAAGGTGCTGATTCTGGACGAGCCTACCAAGGGGGTAGATGTGGGTGCAAAAGCACAGATCTACGAGATCATCATGGATCTGGCCGAAAAAGGGTACGCCATCATTTTGATATCTTCCGAAATGCCGGAAGTGGTGTCCATGTCAGACCGCATCGCCGTGATGGCCAACGGACGGCTGCCCGAAATCGTCGATGCGAAACGTACGACACAGGAACAGATCTTGGAAATTGCTTTGAATTTAAACAGACAGAAAGGATAACCGGGTGATTTCATGAACGATAAACGGAATATTTTTTCCAGAAATATCAGGGAAATTGTGCTGGCCTTTATGATTGTCCTGATCGCTTTTGCCGTCCAGTTCCGAACCGGTGGTTTATTTTTTACCGGATCCAATCTCTTTGATCTGCTCAGAGAGGCATCCATTTTGATTATGGTATCCATGGGGCTGATGATGGTAATTCTGACCGGAAACATCGATCTGTCCATCGGCTCCATCATGGGACTCAGCGGCATGCTCTGTGCGCTGACACTGAAAAACCATCAGGATATCCCTTTGTTCTTTTTATTTTTGCTGGCTGTATTCATCGGTGCCTTCTGCGGCTTTTTAAATGGATTTATTGTCGCAAAACTCCATGTCTACGCACTGATCGCAACGCTGGCGACCAAATATATATTCAGAGGCGTGATCTACCTGTTCTCCGGCGGAGCCTGGGTGGCACAGGCCGAGATGACACCGGAATTTATTGCCATCACGACCGTCCGTTTTCTGGGTATTAATTCCCTGATCTGGTTTGCCGCCGGGATAACCATCCTTTCTTTTGTCTATCTGAACTATACAAGTTCCGGAAGACATCTGTTCGCTGTCGGCAACAGTCAGAGTGCAGCGGAAGTGACCGGCATCCGGATCCGGCTGACTCAGATCCGCTCGTTTGTCCTGTGCGGCATCATCGCCGGACTTGCAGGCCTGCTCTGGGTCTGCAAATACGGCAACGCCCAGAGTGAATCCTGCGACGGCTATGAGATCAGCGTCATCGCATCGGTCGTGGCCGGGGGCTGCAGCATCGCCGGAGGCGAAGGAACTGTAGCAGGTGTCCTTCTGGGCGCGCTTTTAATGGGCACTTTAAACAATATCCTGCCGCTGATCCGGGTCTCCACCTACTGGCAGCAGGCCATCAAAGGGTTTATCATCCTGATCTCCATTGTCATCAATGCCGCCATGCAGAAAAGAGTAAAAAAACAGGAACTAAGAAGGAGGGAACTGTAACATGATAAAACACGACCGCACAGACCGTCAGACAGGTCCCCGGGTAATCACAGTCCATCAGGAACGTTCTCTTCGAAAGCTTTTGTTTCGCTGGGAATTTACGATTATCTTTCTGTTTGTTTTCATCAATATCATGAACGCCATGATGTCAGAAAACTATCTCAATATGATGAATTTATCCAACACGCTGAAGATGTTTCTGGATAAAGGAATTGTCGCATTCCCCATGATGATGGTTCTGCTGCTGGGCGAAATTGATATCTCGGTGGCCTCTCAGATCGCACTGACGGGGACGGTTATGGGATGGTGTGCCTCCAGAGGGGCAAATCTGTCTGTGGTTTTGCTTGCGGGGCTTGCCCTGGGCGCACTGCTTGGCTGGTTCAACGGATTTTTAATCACAAAATTTACTGAATTGTCATCAACGATCATCACTCTGGCCACTGAGATCCTCTATCGGGGCCTGGCATGGATGATCCTGGAGAATAACGCATACACCAACTGGCCGGAAGCGATGCATCAGTTCAGCTGGGGCAGCGTGGGCGGGATTCCGGTTATTCTCTTTGTCTTTTTTGCCGAAATTCTTGTATTTGCCTATGTGATTCATTTTACGAAATTCGGCCGGTCCCTGTATGCCATGGGGCGAAACGAAAAGGCCAGCCTGTATTCCGGGCTTCGTACCGGGAGAATCAAACGGCTTGTCTATATGCTGACCGGAATTTTTTCTGCTCTGGCCAGTGTGTTTCTTTGCTCAAAGCTGGGAAGCTCCCGAGCCAATATGGCGATGAATTATGAGATGGATGTGATCGCTATGGTGATCCTCGGCGGCGTCAGCGTAAGCGGCGGTGTGGGCAGTGTGGCCGGCGTTGCATTTTCCGTCTTCGTCATCGGCCTTCTGCGCTATGGGTTAGGACTGATCAATGTCTCTTCAGAAATCATCATGATCATCATCGGCACGCTGCTGATTGTCCCCATCGCCATCCCGAATCTCAAACGGTTCACCGGCGAATCGGATTTCCTGCCCCTGCGAAAGCGCTCCCGGCCACCCGGACGCACACAAGGAGAGTAACACATGAAATTTGGTATGATGTCATTAGATTTTAAACGGCTTACGCTGGAAGAGACGTTCCGGCTGGCCAAACTTTACGGTTTCGACGGTGTGGAGATCTTTGGATCCAGATGTCATCTCTATCCGGACGACTATTCCCAGGAGATCGCCAGACAAATCCGGACACTGCAAAAACAATACGAACTTGAAGTCCCGATGTATACGCCTCTGGCGCTGAATCTGCCCCTTTGTATCTGCTCTCCCAACGAAAAAGAGCGGGAATACGGCGTCGCCTATTACCAGAAAGCCGTGCAGATCGCATCCGAGATCGGCGCTCCCCGTCTTCTGGTGGTGGCCGATCATCCGGGGTATTTTACAGACAGTGAAAAGGTCTGGTCCTGGCTGGTAAAAAGCATCTCGCAGATCTGTACGTATGCCGAAGACAAAAATGTGCAGGTCACCATCGAACCGCTGACCCCGGTGGAAAGTCCTGTCGTATCCACGGTCGACCACTGTGTCCGTCTGTTAAATGAGGTGGACAGCCCCTGCCTGTATGCCATGATGGATATCGTGCCCCCCACGATTGTCAAAGAGCCCATCTCAAAATATTTTGAGATGCTGGGCGACCGGCTGAACTACATCCATCTTTGCAATAACGACGGCACGACTGACGCGCACCTTCGGCTGGACACCGGCGTTCTGCCGGTCGCAGATGTAATCAACGTGATCCACAAACGGGGTTATGAAGGATATGTAACCACCGAGCTTTATTCAGAAATGTACTTTGACCCAGAGCTGATGCTGTCCAATACCGCCAGAAACCTAAGACACATCGCCGAAGAACTGGGACTGCAGCACCGATTTTAAAAAGGCGCACGAGAGAAATTTTTATGAGTGCCTTTCCGAATAAAAATTTCTCTCGTTACCAGTGCGTCGAAGCGACTTTACACTTTCGTGCTGTCGCGCAGCGACTTATAATAGTCGCAAAGGCGCACGAGAGGAACTTTTATGCGTGCTTTTCCGAATAAAAGTTTCTCTCATTACCAGTGCGTCGAAGCGACTTTACACTTTCGTGCTGTCGCGCAGCGACTACAAATTAGGAGGAAACATAGATGGCAGAGGAATTAAGTAAATACACCACCCAGGAACTGGAACGATTCAGCAGAAAGCTTCTGGATCTTTTGATGGATGCGGTCAGAATGGGGACACACCTGGCAGCTGCTAAGTCCGCTGATGTTCCGGATCCCGAAGACATTGTCTATGAGGCGACGGCCCGGGAGGTGGTATCTTCAAAAGACAACATCCACGCAAAGCTGGATCACGAGGCAGTACGCAATGCAGCCGGCTATTACGATTTTACCCACAAGCTTCTGGAAGTTTCCGGCATGGACGCGCGAAACTTTCTGAACAAAATGTTTGTGGCTCCCATCTCGAAGATGAGAACCGGACAGGCAAAGTATACCACAATGCTAAACGGAAACGGCCAGATCATCGATGATGTGATTGTATTTCGCATAAAAGAGGACACCTATTGGGTTTCCACCCTTTACATCAGGGAACTGACTGCCTGGTTCGAGGCACACCAAACCTGTGAAGAAGTTCAGTTCCGGGAAATCACCCAGACAACCGTCATGTATGCGGTGCAGGGGCCGGCCTCCCTGACAATACTCAATCAGCTTTTGAAAGAAGACATCAAAAGCCTGGGATTTTTCCAGATCCGCGACAACGCCGTCAAAACCGCTTCGGTCAAAGTTGCACGAAGCGGGTACACCGGAGAGCTGGGATATGAACTTTATTTCCATCCCAAAGACCGGGATCTGATCGAGACGGCTCTGGAACAGGCCGGTGCGGCCCATGGGCTTCGAAAGATTACCACCGACGTCATCACCACCAGTCTGCCGCGTGAAAAAGGGTATGTTCTCATGAGCGACATCGGCGGCCTGAATCCGCTGGAATGCGGACTCGGCCGGAGTATCGACTGGAACAAAGAGTTCGTCGGAAAAGACGCGCTTGAAAAAGCAAAAGCCCGCGGAATTCAAAAAGCACTGGTCGGTTTTACGACAGAGGACAGCACCGCAGCGATCGAGCCTGGCGCCGAAGTGCTGGCAAACGGCAGAAAAGCCGGTAAAGTCACGGTATTTACTTACGGATACACCGTGAAAAAATCCATCGGTTTTGCAGTCGTTGAAACCGGACAGGCCAGAATCGGCGACCAGGTTTTCATCAAAAGCAACGGCAGATCAATCCCTGCGCGTCTGACAGAGCGAACGTTCTATGATCCCGGCAGCAAACGAGTCCAAGGCGAGACCGGGTCCGCACCTGTGAATCCGGTTCCGAAAAAACAGACAGCCAGTCAGAAAACTGCTTCTGACCGTCGGCTGGATCACGAAACAGTTCGAAACACCGTCGGCTATTATGATTTTACCCATAAACTACTGGAAGTCACCGGTGCAGATGCCGGAGATTTTCTGGACAAAATATTTGTGGCTTCCATCGCCGGAGCTGAGATCGGACAGGCCAAATACACCACCATGCTGAATGAATGCGGTCAGATTATCGACGACGTGATCGTATTTCGGCTTGAAGAAGACCGATACTGGGTATCCACTCTCTATATCCATGAACTGATCTCCTGGTTTGATGTGCACAGAGAAAACGAAAGCGTCGTCTACAAAGACATCACCAAAACCACCACCATGTACGCAGTACAAGGACCCCATTCTCTGAAAGTGTTAAACCGGATGCTCGAAACAGATATCACAGACCAGAAGTATTTTACCATAGCACACAATCATGTGCGCCAGATTCCGGTATGGATTGCAAGAAGCGGGTATACCGGCGAGCTGGGCTATGAGATTTACTGCGCCCCCGCCAATGCCGCTCTGATCGAAGAAACACTGGAATCCTGCGGCCGGGAATATGGAATCCGCAAAATTGATACGGACGTAATTGTCACCAGCCTGCCCCGGGAAAAAGGCTTTGTCCTCATGAGTGACCTGGAAGGATGCAATCCTTTGGAGGCCGGCTTTGGCTGGTCCGTGGACTGGAACAAAGACTTTGTCGGAAAAGCGGCTCTGGAGCGGGCTCGGGCAAAGGGTGTCAGACGCTCTTTGCTGGGCTTTATACCGGAAGACCGGTCAGCGGAAATTCCGGTAGGTGCTGCTGTCACCGCCGGCGGATCACCGGTGGGAACCGTAACCATGTATACTTATGGATACACCGTGGAAAAAAATATCGGCTTCGCCCTGGTGGACACCACAAAAGTAAACGTGGGGGATACCATAACGGTCGGAAATACCTCCGCCGTACTGACCGAGCGAATCTTCTATGACCCTGATAACCATCGAATCCATCCATAAAACACCATAAGAAAGGAAACCTCATGAATGAAATCCATCTGGCCCAGGCCGCAAAGATCACCTCACCCAATCCGATCTCCCTTGTCTGCACCAGGCGGACAGACGGCGGAACCAACCTTGCCCCCGTCTCCTGGTGGACTTATCTAAGTTACAAACCTGGCATGATCGGCTTTGCCATGTCACAGAAATCCTACAGCGGCCAATGCGTCCAGGCGTCCAAAAGCGTTGTCCTTACTGTGCCGGGAGAAGCTCTGGCACAAAAAGCCATGCAGTGCGGCGGCGTCTCCGGAAGCACCACAGACAAGGCAGCACAGTTTGGTATTGATCTGATGCCCGTCGGCGGAACCGATATCCAGATACCGGTTCACACAAGACTTGCCATCGTCTGCAGACTGAAAGAATACCATGCCGTCGGCGATCACAATCTTTATCTGTGCGAAGTCACGAATGTATATGCCGATGAAACACAAAATGCCCTGTTTGCATGGGGCGGGTATGCAGCCCTCGGCCCGGCCTCCCCGCACAATCCGTAATACCGCGAAAAAATCCCTCCTTGCCGTCTGGCAAGAAGGGATTTGTCCGCATAAAAGATACTTTGAAACACCTGCACTACTCAAACACGACCTCCGTTTGAAAGACCGCTTTTTCCGGAAGCCGATGTGCATTGTTTCCTTTGCACTCATCCATGTAGGTCATATAATCCACCACATAGACAAACACTTTGCTCACATCCCGTCCGTACACCGAACAGATCTCCGTATTTTCCCCCTGACTTTCCAGCAGTTTTCCTTCTGCATCGCAGACAGCCACTACATAATCCGCCCTGCTCTTTCCATCCGGGAGCAGAAGCTCTGCATTCAGTTCGTAAGAAGTCCGGATCACTTTTCCGATGCCAATGCCTTCCTCGTTGGTCTTCTGGATCTCTTTGGTTATCGTATTTGCATGATTCAGCTTCACGTCCAGGTCAAACTCCCATTTTCCGGTCAAATGCTCCCCTTCAAAATCAGCAAACAGATCCGTCACACAGAGATGATATGGAAATTCATCCGGAATCGGATCGTTTTCCCGGGCCATCGACATAGACATCAGATCCACCCGGATGATACCTGCAAACGTATAGTCATCCACAAATTTCCCATTGATATAATAGGGCGAACTGGTTCCATGCCCAGGATCGCCTTCATAAACTCCGTACCCTGCACTGGAAAAATCGGCTCTGGAAGTGCTTGTCATATACAAAGTACTGTGACTGGATGCCAGCTCTTCTTCTTTTACTTCCTCGTAGGTACCCGTACGGGCATAATTGCGAAACTCCTCCGAAAATCCATTTTCGGATTTCACACTGACTGCCAGATACATGGCCATACTTTCATAATTGCACTCAGAGATTGTAAAAGTGATGTCCCCGTCGGTCTGCACATAAGGGCTGTCCACCGTACCGTCCTCCCCCACATCCGCCTGGCTGACAAGCTGCACTGCATCCTTACTGTAATCGCCGGGATAACCGACTTCTGTTTCCACAATGCCGAAGATCTTGTCAATAAAAGAAAACTTTGCGGCCAGGGCCGGATTGGCCACAAAGGCCGTAACGCTTAAGACAAATGCTGCTGCCACCGCCGATACGCCCATGATCAGGCCCTTTACGTTCTGTCTTCGTCCCGCCCCCTTTTTGATCTTTTTCTTCACGCGGATGATATCATAAGCTCCTTGTATCCGCTCTTCCATCAGATCGGATTGTTCCAGATCTCTTCCCAGAATTTCCCGATACTTTTCTGCTGTATACTCCTGTCTCATCATCAATTCCTCCTTATACCACCTGCATCTCTACACGAAGTTTCTCTTTTCCCCGGTGCAGCCTGCTCTTGACTGTAGATTCTTTCATTTTCAGCATCTGTCCAATCTCTTTTGTCGTAAACTGTTCTCCATAATAAAGCTGAAAGATCAGTCTGCTGTCCTCGGGCAGCGATTTCAGCATCTCAAGAAACTCCACATTCCCCGTCCCGCAGGAGGTGACCGGATCTCCTCTCATCTGGGAAATATTGGTGTATTTTTTATTTTGATTATACAGCCGGTTGCAGTTGTTCATCAGGATCCGCACCAGCCAGGTTCGGAAGTATTCCGGCTCTTTCAGCTTCTGAATGTGTTCAAAAGCATCCAGAATTGTGTCCTGTATCACATCCGCCACATCCTCTTCTCCTTGAAAATAGCCATAGGCTACCCGCTGAAGCATCATTCGATTCTGCTCCATCAATTCGATAAAGGCATCCGCATCTCCCTTCTGCGCTTTTTTCACCAATCTGTTCATTCCATTTTTTCCTCCACTTCGGAAACCCGGCCGGGGGTTTTTGTTTTCTGTCTACATCTATTAGATCATCCCACGCAAATATTCGATGCACTAAGAAAGAAAAATTAATCAAAAAAAGAGCCATCCGATTTTTCTGTCAATCGAATGGCTCTTTACCTGTGAATCTGAAGTTTCACCTTGCTTATCCCCTTTCACGATTATTTTCAGGTGCTGGATCATCCTTTCTCGTCAGATGCTCTCAGACCTTCTGCTGTTATCCAATTCGTGATTCATATTATCTTCCCATTGGACCTTTCCTCCATTCCAGAGACTTTTGTGTGTCTCTTTCTTGTTGATGGTTATATATTACAATATTTTATTCTATTTGTCAACTATTTTCTGAAAAATTATTTATTTCTTTTTCTTTAACTGTTATTTTTGTGACATGCGGTGCCAAGGCATGTTTTTTCAGACACCTCAGCACCTGCACCGCCACGCGTTCTTACCCGGCGCAGGCAGAACCCAAAAAGGCTCTGCATACGTCAGGCGGCCAGGCCTTTTTTCAGCCTGCTCTTTTTTACCTGCCCCGGGTCTTAATCCATGTCCTTCAGCCCCCGGCCGGCTCACTTAACTTTTGGATCATCCAAAGCACCCGCCCGGCACAGCACCGGATCGTCTCTTCCGAAAGTTCTCCCTGCGCATATGCCCTCCGAAGATCTGCAGCGTCTTTGGGGCTTCCCGGCATCATAATGTCATTTCCGGCCGCCACACATTTCCACGGGATACTGCCGTCCTCAGGTCCTGTTGTACCCCAGTCAGTCATGATCACCCCTTCAAAGCCCCACTCCTCCCGGGCAATGACGGTACACAGATCCCGGCTGTTGGCCGCATGGACTCCGTTGACCAGGTTATAGGAAGTCATCATGGCCATGGGGCTGCTCTTCTTCACCGCAATCTCAAACCCCCGCAGATAAACTTCCCGAAGCGTCCGTTCCGAGACACGGGCATCCACGCCCATACGGTTATCCTCCTGATTATTGCAGGCAAAATGCTTGATGGTCACGCCGCAGGTTCCCCGGCTCTGCACCCCGGCCGTCACGGCCGCCGCCATCCGCCCGGACAGCAAGGGATCCTCTGAAAAATACTCAAAGTTACGCCCGCATAAAGGATTCCTGTGGATATTCAGTCCCGGTGCCAGCCAAAGGTCCACATGAAATTCTTCCATTTCCGCTGCCACCGCTTCTCCAAACTGCCGCATCAGCTCTTCGTCCCAGGACTGAGCCAGCGCTGTCCCCACCGGAAATGCCGTGCAGAACTGATAGTAGGTATCCGTATGGTCATGATGCTCTGCCTGCTCCAGATACCCGTTTTCCAAAGAACCCAGAATGCCAGAACCATAGACCGCATCTGTCTTTTGATCTACCTCATAGCTTTGGCGCAGACGCAGGCCCGCCGGTCCGTCTGCCATGATCAGCGAACGGATCCCCCGTGTCTGCTCCAATGCCTCTGTAGTCTCTCCTGCCGACCCTGGCACCCGTATCCCGGCTGAGCCAAGCGTACAGGTTTCTACGGTAATATTTCCATACAGAAGACAGATCAGCTCCTCTGCGGACATTCCTTCTGTCTGCTTCATCCATTTTTCCAAATCTCTCTTGGCTGGTCCGGCCGCATCCGCTGCCCCTGACGACTCAGATCCGATCAGCTCTGTTTGCTCCAAAATCACCTGCTCCTGAAGCGTAAACTGTGCCGCCGGCTGCAGAGAAGCCGCATGGGCTCCGATCCACACCCCGTAGTCCCCGGCTTCCAAAACCCATGCATGCAGAGCTTCCGAAAAGCTGGCCAGATCTTTGGCCTCCGCAAAAATCGTCACGTTCTGCACTTCCCCGGGCCTTAATACGCCTGTCTTCGCAAAACCAACCAGACGCTTTGCCTCTTTCTTAAGCCCGGTCTGAGGCAGCGTCACATACACCTGCACCACTTCCCGGCCGGGCCATTTATCACCTGTATTTTTTACAGATACTGTAAGCTCTATTCCATCCTCTGTCCTCTGGAAATTTTCCGGTTTTGCAGAAAATTCCGTATAAGAAAGTCCATATCCAAAAGGAAACAACGGACGAAGGCCTTCGTGATCAAAATGGCGGTATCCTACAAAGATGCCCTCCTGGTACTCCTCCGTTTCCAGATGGTCATTCAGATAACCAAAACTGTCTGCAGAAGGATAATCTTCATAGCGTCTCGCCCAGGTAGCCGTCAGTCTGCCGCCTGGCACTGCATGACCGAACAAAACGTCACAGACCGCGCGGCCGCCTTCCTGTCCGGGAAGCGCGATATGTAAAACAGCCTGGATATGTTTGGCATTTTCCAGCAGGCCACTCAGTTCCACCGGAGCACCCACATTTAAAATCAGAACGATGGGAAGACCGGACTGGTCCAGCCAGCAGATATCCTCCCGCTCTTTTTTGCTCAGCTCATAATCTCCCTCTTCTTTTCGGCGGTCTCTGCCCTCCCCTGCAATCCGGCTGATCACGTAGACCGCTGCACACGCGTCTTTTAGATCCTCTTCCTGAAGCCTGCGCCCCTCCGGCAGAGAAAAAGGATTCGACGCGTAAGCATCAAAGGGATTTTCCACATGTTTTACAGCTTCTAATACCTTTTCTTTCCAGGCCTTTCTGGCCGCCTCATAACGCTTTTCATAATCCTGGATCCAGTCTTCGCTTGTGATCACCGCATCGGCTTCTTTCATTCCTTGGTAAATGGAAATATTCTCCCGGTTATTGACATCTCCGGAACCAATCCCGCCCTTGACCGTACGGACGGCACCTCCGCCGAATAATGCGATGGATACCGATGAATCCAACGGAAGCAGCCCCTCATTTTTTAAAAGGACCATCCCCTCCGCCGCTGCCCGTCTGGCAAATGCGCCGTGAGCCAGCTCCCGCTTTGATGGCTTTTGTTCTTTCGTACCACTGTGAACCTGTCCTGTCATGTATGCTCCTTTCCGGCATGCCGCATCCATTGTCTTTGATCCTGTCATCGCGGCATCCGACTTATTTCTCTTGCGACTATTTTAAGTCGCTGCGCGACAGCGCTAAAGGGTAAAGTCGCTTCGGCACACTGGTAATGAAAGAAACTTTTATTCGGAAAGGCACGCATAAAAGTTCCTCTCGTGCACCTTTGCGACTTTACCGTTCTGCTCGATGGCTGCGGGGACACGGCCCCAATTTTTTCCGTCCATTCCCTGTCCATCTCCTGGCTCCATTATACTTTTCCAGCTGAAAAATGGCAAGATTTTGTGTCTGTGCCTGGCGGGATCAAAGATTTCAAGTTGTTTTCCACCGTCTTTTCATGTTATGATACACAAAATATGAAAATGAGGAACACACCAATGAAAAGAAGCATCAGAGAATATATCTTTCGGCTTATACTATTGTTCGTCGGACTCGTGATCGCACATCTGGGCGTAACCCTGTTCCTTTTAACCGATCTGGGCGCCGATCCGTTCAACGTCTTTATCCAGGGAATCTTCCGGACGCTGGGACATTTTGTCCCCATACCGACCCACGGCTCTGCCCATGCCGCTGTCAGCATCCTGATCATGCTGCTCCTCCTTGTGGTGGACAAAAGCTATGTGAAAGCCGGCACCCTCGTATGCATGGCTGCGGGCGGCCCGATTATCGATGTGTTTACACGCCTTCTTAAGCCTTTCCTCCACCCGGGAAATCCTTTCGTTCTGCGTCTAATGATTCTCGCGCTGGGCTGCGTGATCCTTGCCTTTGGCATGACCATCGTCATCAAATCCGACGCCGGCACCGGCCCGAATGATCTGGTCGCCATCGCCATCAGCGACAAGCTCTCAAAACCCTTCGGACCGGTCCGCATCCTGGTGGATATCTGTTTTGTGGCCACAGGCTTTCTCATGGGCGGTGCTGTGGGTGTGGGAACACTCATCAGTGCCTTTCTGGTGGGGCCGGTGGCCGGGATCTTTCTGCCCCGAAGCGAGCGTCTGGTCCGTTTTCTTCTGCATCTTCTGAATGATGCCGATTCATAAAACCGGTCATTCCCGTACTGCTTCAAATGCCGCATCCAGCGCCGCAATCAGGTCCTCCGCCTTCTCTATACCAATGGAAAGCCGGATGGTATTGGGCCGGATGCCCTGCTCCGCAAGCTCCTGACCGGTGCACTGGCTGTGTGTGGTGGTCGCCGGATGGATGACCAGAGATTTCACATCCGCCACATTGGCCAGCAGGGAGAAAATCGCCAGGTGGTCGATAAAAGTCTGGGCAGTCTCTGCATCCCCTTTGATCTCAAAGGTAAAGATGGAACCGCCCCCGGCCGGCAGATACTTTTGATACAGCCCGTGACTTGGCTCACTTGCCAGGGACGGATGATGGACCGCTTCCACCTGCGGATGTTCTGATAAATATTTCACAATCTTCAGGGCATTGCTGACATGGCGCTCCACCCGGAGAGACAACGTCTCCAGACCCTGCAGGAACAAAAAGGCATGGAACGGGGAAAGGGTCGCTCCGGTATCCCTTAAAAGAACCGCACGAATGTAGGTGACGAAAGCGGCAGTGCCGGCAGCCTCCACAAAAGATACCCCGTGATAGCTGGGATTGGGCTCTGCGATCCATGGATAGTTCCCGGACGCTTTCCAGTCAAAACTGCCGCCATCGACGATCACGCCGCCGATGGCCGTCCCGTGCCCGCCGATAAACTTTGTGGCCGAATGCACCACAAGGTCCGCTCCGTGTTCGATCGGACGAATCAAATACGGTGTTGCAAAAGTGGAATCCACTACCAGCGGGATCTGATGTCTGTGGGCAACCTCCGCCAGCGCCTCCAAATCCACCAGATTGGAGTTGGGATTTCCCAGTGTCTCCACGAAAATCGCTTTTGTATTTTCCCGGATGGCCGCCTCAAAAGAGCCTTCTTCTTCCGGATCCACGAAGGTGGCGGTGATGCCGCTTGTCTGGGGCAGCGTGTGCGCCAGCAGATTGTAGGTGCCTCCGTAGATCGTCTTCGACGCCACAATATGTTCCCCGGATTTTGCCAGCGCCTGGAACGTATAAGCGATGGCGGCTGCCCCGGAAGCCACAGCCAGCGCCGCCACTCCGCCTTCCAGAGACGCAATCCTCTGTTCAAAGACCTCCTGGGTCGGATTGGTCAGTCTTCCGTAAATATTTCCCGCGTCCTTCAGACTGAAACGGTCCGCCGCGTGCTGAGCGTCGTGAAATACATAAGAGGTGGATGCATAGATCGGAACCGCCCTTGCATCCGTAGCCGGGTCTGCCTGTTCCTGCCCGATATGAAGCTGTCTCGTCTCAAAAGCCCAGTTTTTGGTATCTCTGATATCTCTGTCTGCCATGTTTTTTTCCTCCAGATGGTTCTCTTTTAAATTTCTGTAACCATCCTACCATGGCAGATTCTCTTTGTCTAATACACATAAAAAATATCCAGTTATAGCTTAAAACTATAACTGGAATCTTCCGGAACATCTCCCGTTCATCATTGCACCACAGACAAGAAGCGGATCCTTTCCCGTCATCCGGATCCTTATAACAATCCAAGGCACCGCTTCAGTTCTTCCACATAAAGCCCTCCAATCGGGCTTAACAGGGTATGTTTCCTCACCACATACCCGATTTCCATGATGCTGTTCTGGTTTTGTTCATCCGGCTCAAAGGGAACAGCCAGAAAATCGCTTCCGTTTAACTCTTCGCAGATAATCCCCGAACAGAGCGTGTAACCATTCAGCCCTACCATCAGGTTCAGCATGGTGGCCCGGTCGTTGGCCCGGATGACCTGGGCATACTCGTTGGTGGACAAAATCTCTTCTGCCAGATAAAAAGCGCTGTCGTCCCCCTGCTCAAAGGCCAGACAGGGATAATCTTTCAGCTGCTCAAAACAGATGGAGCTTTCCCCGGCCAGCGGATGTCCTTTCCACAGATACACATAGGCCTGACAGTTGATCAGAGGATGGAATTCCAGCCCGGCAGATTTCAGAAGCTTTTCCATAAATTTCCGGTTGAAATCGCATAAATACAGTACCCCGATCTCACTTTTCATCGTACTCACGTCGCTGATCACTTCCGGGGTCCTGGTCTCCCGAATGGCAAATTCATACCGGGACATGTCAAACTGCTTTGCCATATCCACAAACGCCTTGACTGCAAAGGAATAGTGCTGCGTGGATACCCCGAATTTCTTCCGGCGGGAACCGCCTTTTCCGTACCGTTTTAGGAGTTCTTCGTACTGTCCGTAAAGCTGCTTCGCATACAGGAGAAATTCCGTCCCGTCTCCGGTCAGGGTAACCCCTCTCCCGCTTCGGTAAAACAGCGTGATCCCAAGCTCCTTTTCCAGCTCTTTCATGGCACTGGTCAGGGACGGCTGGGATACATACAGCTGCTTTGCTGCCTGATTCAAAGATTTCGTTCTTGCGATGGCCATCAAGTATCGCAGTTGTGTTAAGGTCATGGACGCCTCCTCTATTTTTCCGGACAGCTTTTCATGGAACATGCTGTCATGTACAAACAGAAACCATCGTTTTTTATTATACCTGTACGCCTTTGCACCCTGCAAGGAATTTTATGAGGATCGCCTCGTTTCTCTGCACTTGAAACTGTCTTTCACGTCCGGCACACAAAGAGCTCATCTGCCGAAAGATTCATGTATCACGACAAACGCATGAATGAACCATTTGTTCCGCATAGTTTCTGAGAACTTTTATTTTCTTGATATAATTGTTTTCTCAAAAAATGTTGCCCTCCGTGAACAAGGGGATACATGGTTTACCATTTATTGATTCATGCGTTTGTCCTGATTCCTAATATGATTTGCTTGAGTTTCCGCAAACTGTAATTCAAAAATGAATATGTCTGCCCAAAGTGTCAA
>CAJTYJ010000028.1 GCA_910583895.1 uncultured Lachnospiraceae bacterium | reverse complement strand
TGATACGTCTGACTGCAAAGCGTAAGCTTCTGTACCACAATAAGTGGGTATTTGCTACGGAACTGCGCAACCGCAGGAAAGGCAAGGTGAAACTCCCGCTATTTTATAAAGGGAAGATGCAGGATATAAAACGCCGTGGATCTGCAAAAAGGTAATAGACGGGGAACGGATCCCGTCGCTGCCCTACAAACGTCTCCAGACCAAAAAGGGGTTCCATGAATGGTACAAATATGTATATGATGAATATCTGGATATCGTGATCTGCCCAGAGTATAAAAGCTTGCCATACAGTACAACAAACAGAGAGGGGTACAGGGAGTATAAAAGCCTTTCGTATCAGTGCGAAAAATGCCTGACGAGACAGATGTGCACAGAGAGCCGGACCTGCCGGAAAACAGTTACGCGGCATATCTGGTCCGATTATCTGGAGCAGGCCGAAGATATCCGGCACTCGCCCCAGGGAAAAGAGAGTTATACTCTGCGCTCCCAGACGATAGAGAGAGTATTTGCAGATGCAAAAGAGAAATACGGGATGAGATATGCCGTTTTCTTAAATGGAACCTGTTCACAATGGAAAAGAACCTCTATTCGGCAATAGCCGGATAGGGGTTCTTTGACAGTCTGAAAAAAGTTGAACCAAAAAGTATACTTTTTGGTTCAACTTTTATATCGTCGAAAATCAATAGAACTTTAGCACAAATTTTACGAAAAATAAAGATTTTCCGGCGATCTTTTTATGAGATTTCCACAGAAGAGAATTTTGTGCCAAAAAGTATACTTTATGGAACACGGAAAGTCCATTGCCGGTGGAGACCTTTTACACAATGGATCGTTTAGAGGAGGGATTGTTACGAATCCGGATGTTCAGGACAAAATAGGAACGCCGCCGGACACTGCCTGCAGGACGGTTCGTCAGTACAGCAGCGCGCCGGTTCCGGATGAAGATATGAAAAAGTTGCGGGAGATCGCGGACGGGTACTGCAAAGTAAAGAATTATGTCTATGCCCGCTACGGAGGGCCCTCCGGTCTGCCTAAACTTTATCCGGGGTATACCATCCAGAATGAGATGACCAGAAGCGGACTTAGGGATTCCATGAAGATGCCGTCCGTCTATTTTTATCTGGCGGTTTTTGACGCCCTGGGAGACATCAAAAGCCAGTGGACGAGGACCCGGTCAAAGGTTTTGGAACTGACAGGAAAAAACGAGGGATTTTCCAGGGAAGAAAGGCATTATCTTTGCTTCCTGCTGAAAGTCAACAATGCGTTTGAGGCGGTGCTGAACCAAAGCGAGATCCATCTGCCTTTGGATATTCGGAAAAAATACGAGGAAGTTGCCGCCAAGGTAGATCCAAAGAGACTGAACCGTTATCTTTGCAGACAGGTCAGAAAATATCACGTCAAGCTGCACACAGATCAGGTGCTTGGTTTTTCTCTGTCGGAAAGGGCGTACCGCTATGCGGACGGGGGAATCTATATTTCCACAAGAGAGAAGAGGAAGCGCGTGTTTCTGCCTCTGACGGACAACAACCAGTATAAGCGCCAGCTCCGGATCCGGCTGTTTCCAGCGGAAAAACGGGTCGAGATCCATATTCCGGTGGATGTGACCATCAAAAAACATAAAGATTATGTAAATCAGATTGGGGTGTCCATGGGATACCACACCATGCTGACCACGGACCAAGGACATTGCTATGGGGTGAAACTGGGGGCCTATCAGACGGAATATGCAGACTGGATGCGGCTTCGGACCAGAAGCTACAACCGCAACAAGGGCGGCAATCCTGGCCGTAAAAAATATACCAGCCAGAAACACCGGTATACCGAGCAGCTGCACAGTTACATCAATCATGAACTGAACCGTTTTTTGGAGACAGAGAAACCCGGGATTATCTATGTGGTAAAGCTGCCGGGACCTGGAAAAGGCGGCAGCAGCCGGCGGATCAATCACTCCATTGCCATGTGGCAGAGAGGCTATATCCGCAACCGGCTGGCCCAGAAATGCAAAGAACAGTCGGTGGAACTTTTTGAAGTGATCGGGAAAGAGATCAGCAGGGAATGCAGCGTCTGCGGCAAAACCGGACGCAGAAAAGAAAGGAAATTTTTCTGCGACGTCTGCGGATATGAGGAGGAAGAGAAAACCAATGCGGCAAAGAATGTGTTAAAACGCGGGCTGGCCGGAAGGATCGTATCATGAAACCGACCATACGCATTTTGGCGCAAGAGACAGCAGATCATAAGAACCATGCTTCGGATAAACAGCCGTCTTGGTGTCAGGCAGAGCACTGGCAATCGGGCGGAGGTTTTACCGAAAGGACCAAAGCAATGGTTCCTGATATAAAAACAACGTACGGCATTAGAAGGCGGAATATTTTCCGTGTATTGGGTATGCCAGGACCCCGGGAACACATGGGAAGCTTTGTGATGTACCGGGGAGCGAAGCGGGAGGGAACTCCTGCAGCATTCGGAAGACAGAATGTCCAATATGCCTTATTTCATAAAAAGAAAGGCGATGACTTCCGGCAGCAGAGTGCCGGTGACAGAAAGAAGAGCAGCAAAAGAGACAACCGGCTGCTCTGAAATGAGGAGGTTCCAGGTGGAAGAAAAAAAGTCGAAGAAAAAGATGCTGGTGATCGGGCTTGTGGTACTGCTTTTGTGCATCATCATCGGATTGGGAACAGCAGTGTATCTGCTGCTGCACAAGCCGGAGGAGCCAAAACCGGAGCGGGCGGTGTCCGAGGGACTGGTGGTTGACGGCGGGATTGATGAGAAGGCATCCAATGCCAGATTTACAACGGATATGAATATGATCTGGACTTTTCCGTCGGGCAGTGCAAGGTCCAACAATGCCATCATCGGAAATTCAGCCAGCAATCAATATGAATGTTATTTTGAAGTGTATCTGGATGACGGGGAGCAGACGCTGCTCTACAGTTCTCCGGTGCTTCCGGTTGGGAAGCGGCTGGAAGAGCTGAAACTGAATCAGGTACTGGAAGACGGGACTTACGACGCAGTATGTACTTACCACATTCTGGATGACGAGGACCCGGACATGGAGCTTGGGACAGTGTCCTTTGCAGTAAGCCTGATGTTTATTCAGTAGGGAAATGGGTGTGGTGATCCCAAAATACAGGTTCGTTTCTGTTATACAAGTTGGCAGAGGCTGCCGGCAAGATGGTAGATATTGTCGGGAAGAACTGCGGACTGTATATAAATCAAATCTATTTTTAAAATCTAAGGAGGCATGATATTTATGAAATCTCGGTTCACAAGAATTGCAGCAACGGCCATGGCTCTGACCATGTGCGTGCCCACGGCGGCGTTCGCAGCAGACGGCTCATTTGAAACATCTTTTGATGTGTATTCACCGGCCCTTACGATCAGCGTTCCGGTAAAACTGGATGTGCAGGTGAATCCCATCGCAGATTCTGCTGCCAGCGGTGTGAAACAGTTTACGGTTGCATCCAACAGCATCGATATTCTGAACGCATCAGTGGATGTGGAGGCGGATGTGGCGATTCCGGTCGTTGCAACGATCAAAGCGAACATTGCATCAAGTGCGGAGGACGTGGTCACAGAGTATAATACGTTCACGGCGGATCCGACTTCTACAGCGAAAAGGATTTATCTGGCGCTCTCTGAGGCGCAGACAGCGGCAACGATCGATGTAAAGGATGGGGGAACAGCAGCGTTTGATACAGAGAAGAAACTGGATCTTAGTCAGTATGCGGTAGACACGGCAGCTGCCTATACGACTCCGGCTGATCAGGCAGAAATCACCCAGTATGGTTCTCTGCTGTCTGTAGACATTGCCGGTCCGACAACTTCGGATAGCACCGCAGGCGCAACGTATTCTACGGATGCATCTAAAGTAAGCGCAGCGGTAGGTTCCTTTGCGGTGACCGGTGTGGCGAACACCAACGCAGACTGGAAAGCAGATGATGTGACAGTAGCGGTTACTTATAATGTAAAAGCAAGCCAGGCGCTTAACATTGAGACTCCGGATATTGCTGCTGCACCGACTTTCAGCGCAGGTACAAGTGCTGCAGATGTAGTCATTACAGTTCCTGGCGTAGGAGAGGCTACTGTGACGGCTATGGCGCTTCACAATGCTCATGAAGGAATGTACAAAGATTTCGTTTTTGGAGAAGATGAATATACTGTAGCATATGCTCCGAATGGAGCCACGACAGACGCGAAGATCACGATTCCCAAAGAGAGTGGTGTTCTGGCGTTACTGACAGAAGCTGATTACAGTGGAAAAGCACAGGATCTGGTGCTTGCATTGTCTGACGGACGTATGGTGGTGACAACATTGACTGCAACGGCAGCAGCTACTCCGTAATCGGTCAGGAAACAGTAACAGAAAAAGGTACTTCTACCGTACTTATTTTACCAACTCACCTGAAGGGGTGAGTTGGGTTTTTCCGCTATATAAAAGGATAAAGAGGTGCAATCATGTGTAAAAACAATATATGGATATTGACTGCAATATTGCTGGGGACTCCCATGACGGCAGCGGCTTCAGAGAACGCTTCGAACCATGCAGTGATCCTGGAACAGGAAGAAGACACTTTGGAAGCACCGGACGCATCGGAGGAAGAAGTACTGTACCAGGTTTCCTTTCCCACGGATATCCATGGTTTTTTGGATCCTGGGAATCTAAGCGGAAAAGGTCAGATCTTTTCTGAACGGTATGCGGTTGAAAACTATGGAAACACCGATATCAAGATAAAAATTAAAAATATCGACGTGTATTATGCCTCCTCCGAAGATGTCTATGAATTTTCTGATGAAAAGATCGAAGATCATTCTTCCGGTGTGAAAAGGATGAATATCCAGATGGTCTGGGAGAATGAGTCTGAAGGGACAAAAAAGGCGCTCTGTCTGTCAGAGGGGGTAAGAGATGAAGAGGTGCTGGAGTTGAAAGCGCCCGAGCACGATGAAAACGGAGCGTTTGTAAGTCTGAAGGAAGGAAGCTTTGGGCTCTTTTATTTTACAGGAACCCTGAATGCCAACCCGAATATTGAGTGGGAAGAGGGGGAGCTGACCATTCGTTTTGACTATGAGATCCTGAGCACCGGGCATCCAGAAGAACAGAAAGACGAAGCTCTGAACGCCGGGGACAACGAAAAAGAGGAAGGCTCCATAAACCAGGCGGATGCAGAAGATGCAGTCAGCCCAAAGACTGCGGAGGGAGAAACGGCGGATCAGATGCCGGATAAAGAAAATTCTCCTGCTGGTACAGAGGAAAAGGGAGGCACAGATGTGCCTGATTTGCCGGGAGATGAGAACGTAAAAAAGGATTCGGAGATACCGGATGAAACGGCAGGAACAGAGACGACAAATCCGGAGGACAATACACCGCCGGCGGGGGAAACCGATCCGGAAAACGAAACACAGCAGAGCGAACAGACGAATCCGGAAGAAGAGAAGCCGAAGCCGGGAGAGACGGCGCCGGAAGAAGAGAGACCGAATCCGGAAGAGGCGACACCGGAAGAAGAGAGGCCGAATCCGGAAGAGACGGTGCCGGAAGAAGAGAGACCGAAGCCAGGGGAGACGACTCCGGAAGAAGAGAGACCGAATCCGGAAGAGACAGTTCCGGAAGAAGAGAAATCGCATCCGGGAGAGACAGCGCTGGAAGAAGAGAGACCGCTGCCGGAAGAGAAAGAAGAGGCAAAGCCGGAACCAGAGACCGGGCTGTCCGGAGCACAGAGGGGATAGCATTTGATGAGACGGATACAAAAGCAGCAGGCAGAACAGGGAATTGCACTGCTGGAACAGGCCCACAAAGAGATAAAAAGGCAGATAGAAAGGCGAAAAACTGACGAGGTGAAAAACCTGCTGGAACAGTGCCAGCAGTACGCCATCGCCTTGGGAGAGATGATCGAGAAGGAAGCGGGAGAAGGAACGACAATGGTCCGCCTTCTGGAAGACTACTGCGAGCGGGTGTATGAGATCTATCAGGAAGCAGGGCGGATGCAGCCAGGGGATGCAAAAAACGTGTATAAAAAGCTCTCCTGGCTGCAGCCCCGATTGAAAAGTATCATGCAGGAGAAACTTCCGGTACGCAAAGAGGTGGTGTTTCTTCCGTATAAGGCATCCATGTGGGATTCTCTGGAAAGCATCTGGATGGCGGCCTGTGAGGACCCTTCCTGCGATGCATACGTCATCCCGATTCCCTACTATGACAAAAATCCGGATGGAAGTCTGGGAGAACTTCACGATGAAAGCGGTCTGTATCCGGAGTATGTGCCGGTCACGGACTACCAGAGCTATTCCTTTGCAGAAAGGCAGCCGGATCTGATCTTTATCCATAATCCCTATGATGAGTACAATTATCTGACCAGTGTGCATCCCTTCTTTTACACCAGAAATTTAAAGCAGTATACGGAAAAATTGGTATATGTGCCCTACTTTGTTCTGGAAGAACCAAACCCGGACGATCCAAATCAGGTGGAGGGCATCTCCCACTTCTGCACGACTTCGGGCGTGCTCCATGCAGACAATGTGATTGTCCAGTCGGAAAAAATGCGCCGGATCTACGTGGACGTCATGACCAGATTTACAGAAGGCCACGGACTTACCAGAAAAGACTGGGAGGGAAAGATCTTAGGGCTTGGTTCTCCGAAGCTGGATAAGGTCTGGAATGCACAGCAGGAAGCTTCAAAGATTCCAGAGGAATGGCAGGAGCGGATCCAAAAACCGGATGGAAGCAGGAAAAAGGTGATCTTGTACAATACCGGCCTTACTGCCTTTTTGCAGCACAGCAGCGTATATCTGGATAAGATGCGGGACGTGTTTCGTGTCTTTCGGGAAAGGCAGGAAGAAGCGGTGCTTCTGTGGAGGCCCCATCCGCTGCTTCATGGGACGGTAAAGACCATGCGCCCGGCTATCCTGGAAGCCTATGAGAAGCTTTTGGAGGAATACCAGGAGGAGCGCTTTGGCATTTATGACGATTCCGCTAAGCTGGACCGGGCGATCGCGGTGTGTGACGCCTATTACGGGGATCCAAGCAGTGTCGTGCAGCTGTGCAAGGAGACGGGGAGGCCGGTGATGCTGCAGAATATGGAAGTATCCTTGAACGATAGCAAGAAGGAATTGCTGGAACTGCCAGTGGTTCCGGAAGGTTTCTATGATGACGGAAACAGTTTCTGGTTTGTGGCAAGAAATTATAATGCATTGTTTCGGGTACAGAAGGAAGATTCCAAAGTGGAACTTATGGAAACCATTCCAGGAGAGAGATTTATGCAGAAGCGCCTGTATCCTTCAGTGGCATTGTGCAACGGAAAGATTTATTTCGCTCCCCACAGGGCAGAGGAAATTGCGGAATATGATTTTCAAAAGAGAGAATTCAAAAAAATGCCCGTGTATCAATCACATAAGGCCAGTCGTAATTCAGGGAACCAAGATAAATTTTTCGGGGCGGAAACGATCGGGAATAAAATTTATTTTATCCCGGATAAATATCCCGGCATACTGTGTTACGACACACAGACAAAATCTTATTCCTGCTTTGATGACTGGGTGGATGAAGTTGAAAAATTGCGTACATTTGAAGGCGGATATTTTATCGGATATGTAAAAAAGGGAATGAAATTGGTTCTTCCATGTATTTGTGCGGATGCAGTGGTTGTATTTGATGCTGCTTCAAGTACTTCTCAGATTATAAAAACGTCAAGTACTAAGAAAAATATAAAATATATTGGAATCATACAGAATGAGGACTTCTTTTATCTGATCACAGCAGACGGAGCAGTATTAAAGCGGGAACTCAAATCAGAGGATGAAGAAGTAAAAAGAATAGCGATGCCAAAATCAGAAGCGAAATATCTTTCGTATTATCCGGTGCAATATGCAGATGGGTATCTTTATCTGTTCCCATTTGAAGAAAACAGAGGAATTAAGATTGATGTAAAGACTGATCAGGCAGCATGGGAACCACTGCTTGACGAGGAAGAACAGAGTATGTTTTCCCTGGTGCCAAGCTGTTGGATAAATAGAAAGCTATATACTGTTACCAAGAATGGATGCTGTCTGATGGAATATGATTTTAGGAATTATAAAAAGCGTAAAATATCATTGCCTGTTTCGGCTCCTGACCAGATGTTGCTGAAAAAACGAAAACAGGAAGAATACAGAAGACTGTCTGAAACGGAATGCATGACAGAAAGTGAGGCATATTCGCTTTTATACATGCTGGATAGGAATCTTTCAGACAGAAATGATAAAAACTTAAATATTCCGGATGGGAAATATGGGGCGGGGAGCAGAATTTATCACAGATTACTGGATGAGTGAACAGCCAAAGCTGTAAACAGAAAAAAGGATCAGATATGAAGAATCGACATTTTGTATATGTAACAGATTTTGACAGATGGAAATGGGATCTTTTGTCAGATGAAAGCATTTTTGAATATTTTTTATTCAGTGCATATAAAATTCTTTTTGTTGTGGATGACAGTGACAGATTATATGGAATTATAACTCTGGGAGATTTTATAAAGAGTTCCGATGATATAAAAAAGGCGGTGAATAAGAATTTTCTTTTTGTCAGAAAAGACGAGGAAGAACATATGTTTTCATCAGCTTGGGAAATATTTGACCAGCATGGAATGGAATCTTATCTTCCTGTAATTGATCAGGAAGATAAGATGACTGGCTTCCTTATGGATCTGGAACTTCTTCGGAAGAAAGATGCTTTATATGAACAGAATCTCACAGAGCTGGAACGCAAAATCAGTCTTTTTAAAAAGAGTCATTATTTAAAAAAAGAGATGGAAGCTTTCTATGAGGTATTGGCTGATACAACAATTTTCTTTAGGAAGTCCAAAGGCTTACGAAAAATATTTTCCCTGTTCGACGGAAGAATCAGAGGAAGGGTATTATCTGATCAGGAGTATTTGAAAAAGCTAAGCAAATGGAGGAAGAACAGAGACTATCTGACCGATGAAGAAAAGACAGAGCTGATCTTTGACTTTGATTGCAGGAACATAGGCGCTTTGGCAGAAAAGGCGGGAATTGCATCTGTCTACAGCCTGGAAAAGTTTATGAATGAGTTTACTGCGCTGACAGAGAACGAGGAGTTTTCAAGAGCCATAAGGATGACGCATAATTCTGCATACAGTCTTGCGGACTTTATATCGGATCATGATATGAAGCATCTGGAATTTCCAGCCAACAGACTGCTTTCAAAATATTTGTATGATTATATGAAAGAGCAGCAAATTCCTTTTTCGCTGACATATTTTAACAGTATTGCCGTGATGCACGCAAGTTTTCCTGCCAGCGGAATGCGGGGGAGTACACAAGATGCGATCGGGCTGTCAAGTTGTGATTTGTCTGAGCAGCTTCTATTGAGCAGAATGCTGAAAAAGCGAAGGATTATGGTGCTTAATATGAGAAATGCTTCGGATGTCAATATAACAGAAGGCGAAAAAAGAAGAATAGAAAGCTATGGAGTGGCAGAAAAGCTAATCATTGATAAAGATATGCATGCTTTAAAGCTGCTGTATGGAGACGACTGCGGAAACAAGACTCCATATGAATATGCAGAAGAGTTAAGTTATTCTTTTCCAGTAAAGCGCAGGTTTGAAAATGATCTTGTCATAAATGCAGATTACAAAAGCACATATGTAAATATTGAAAATGGAATCAGGAGAACTTGTTATCAGCCGGATCTCTATACGAATACCATCTATTTTTTTGGTCCTTGTATTGCCCTTGGCCCGTATGTAGAAGATAAACATACCATTGCATCCCAATTGGCCCGAAAACTTTTGAAAGATCAGTATGCTTATCGAATAGTAAATCTTGGTATGCTGGCATCGAACAACAGTTCGGAAATGCTTGAGCGGATTGATTTCCGGGAAAATGACATTGTGATCAATCTGTTTTATATAGGAAAAGGAAAGAAATTCGAAGAGCAGCTGAAAGATATCATGGATCCCAGTGATGCTTTTAATAGAATTTTGGACCGGGAAGATATGTTTTTTGATAAATCGGTACACTGTAACCGGAAGGGCAATGAGGTATACGCAGAAGCGATTTATGAATACATAAAACCAGCATTAAAAAGAGCAAAAACGGATTCTCTAAAAAAGAATCATGTTTATGATGTATTTCGGACAAATTTGGCAGATCTGCACCTATATGACATTCCTGAATATCTGAAGATGCTAAAGCAGGAAAAGCAGAAAGTTCCTAAAGAAGCACAGGCCATAGGGAGTATTGTAATGAATTGCAATCCCTTTACTTTAGGTCACCAGTATCTGGTACAGTATGCACTGCAGTATTGTGATTATCTTTTTGTATTTGTTGTGCAGGAAGATAAGTCTTATTTTTCGTTTGAAGATCGGTTTGCGATTGCGAAAGATCACTGCAGACAGTACAGCAATGTAAGTGTAATTCCAAGCGGAAAGATGATTGCCTCTGATCTTACATTTCCCGAATATTTCAGGAGGGAAAGCGTCAGAGACCGGATGGAAGTTACAGCGGATCTGAAGATCACACCGGTTCATGATTTTCGGTTGTTTGCAAGTTATATTGCGCCTGTGTTGGGAATCAAAAAGCGTTTTGTGGCAGAGGAGCCTTTTGACTCAGTCACAGAACAATACAATGAAAATATGAAAAAAGTATTAAGTGCTTTAGGCCTTGAGGTAGTAGAAATTAAAAGGAAGGCGCTTGAAGATGGAGAAGTGATCAGTGCTTCCAAAGTAAGAAGAATGTATCAAAAAGGAGAATATTTAAAGATGAAGAAGATGCTTCCCCAGAGTACGTATCATTATCTTATGAGAAACTTGCCAGGCGATATTCATGAAAATTAAACAAACAGAATGGTTTCAAAAACTGAATCAGCACGAACATGTGTTGATCTTTGGTGCTGGGGCAGGCGCTTTACTTACCTATACATGGCTTAAACAAATGAATGTGGATCCAGAATGTTTTCTTGTAAGTGAAAGGTGGGACAATCCTCTTTGTCTGAAACAAAAGCTGGTAAAGACTTTTCAGGAGATAGACGGGGAGCTAAAACAAAATGCGTTGGTTGTGATATCTCAGAAGTACGAAGATAATGATGAAATGAGGAAAGTATTGCAGCAGGCAGGATTTAAAAATATGGTTCCCAGTATTTTACAAAATACATCAGCCATAACGAGAGAACTGCAGACATATAGACAATCTGTTTTAGGATCAATGAAGGTATCTTCCCCAATATTAGAAATGTCCTGTCGGGCAAATAGTGATTTGGTCAACCTGTGTATCTATGCAGTCACGTCAGACAAAAATCTGCACAAAAGCCGACAGCAGTATCAGTCAGACTATATTACTTACATACAGGCGGGAGCCAAATGCACAGATGTTCGCGTCTGTGATCTTACAGATGACAGTGGAGAGAATATATCGGATTTAAATCCCTGGTATTGTGAATTAACTGCCGGATATTGGATTTCCAAAAACGATTTTGTGCATGATTATATCGGGTTATACCATTATAGCCGGGGACTGTCTTTGTCAGACGGACAGTTGGAGATTATAGTGAAGGAGAAGGTGGATGTAGTTCTGCCGATTCCTCATGTATGGAAATATGAAATGCGGTCGGTCTGCTTTTTATACACAGATTTAGTTTTGGATGCGATTAGCCGTGTATCACCCGAATATGTCGCTTCCGCGGAACTGTTTTTTTCAAAGAAAATATTTTTTGCAGGGAATATTGTCTTGGCCAGGAGTGAAATTTATGCGAAATATTATAACTGGATGTTCCGGGTGTTGCAAGAATGCGAAAGAATCCACAGAGGGGGAAAAGCGCAGGTCAGGCCGAGGACATGGGGATATTGTGGAGAGATCCTGACCTCGATTTATTTTATACACAACAGAAAGAATTATCAAATTGTGTTTTCTGCTATGAGGGATCTGTATTGATATTTATAGAGGAGAAAGGCGGTTTCATCATGCCATGAAAAGATTGTGTGTTTATCTGACTTATGATGAGCAGAAAAAAATAGATTCTTATATTGGTTATATGTTAAAGGAACTAAAGACCTGTGCGAGTCATGTGGCAGTAGTCTGTAATGAGACGGAGATTGCTGCCGGCAGAGAAATTCTTACAGAATACGCGGATGATATTTTTTGCAGAGAAAACAAAGGGATTGATGCAGGGGGATTTAAAGATGCATTGTGCAGTTTTATAGGCTGGGATCAGGTTTTGCAATATGAAGAACTGGTCTTGGTAAATGATTCCTTTTTTGGCCCTTTTGTGCCGATGCGGACGATTTTTTCAGAGATGGAAAACAGAGGACTGGATTTTTGGGGCTTGTCGAAACATGGAGAGACTGTGAACGATCATCTTGGGTATGTTCCGGAACATATTCAGTCTTTTTTTCTGGCAATTGGTCCTCGTATGCTGCACAGTAAAGAATTTCAATTATATTGGGAGAATATGCCATATTACACTACTCTGGTAGAGGCCGTTCAGAAATATGAACTGCGCTTCACAAACTATTTTGCCAGTCTGGGATATCGGTATGGTGTCTTGGCGGACACTCAAGTCAATGATTCGGCGAATTGTGAAAATAATTATTCCCAATATGTATTTCTTTCTTTTGAGATGATTCAAAAAAGGCATTTTCCATTTCTTAAAAGACAGCATATTCCGCTTAATACACTGCATTGGCAGACTCAGGAAAATCTGCGTTTGGCGTTGGATTATATTGACAAGGAAACGAACTATGAAGTGGATCTTATATGGCAAAATCTCATTCGCACTTTTCATATGACAGATTTGCAAAGAAGCTTTCATCTGCAGTATATTCTGTCCTCCAAACAAGACCGGTCTGAACAGAAATTTTCAAAAATCGCAGAACGTATACTGCTTGCAGTTTTTGTCTCATATGAAAACTCAGCGGATGAAATATCAGAATATGTGCAGCTGTCAGGTTTCAAAGGCTCTGTCTGCATATTTTCAGAAAGAAGGGAATGCCTGATAAAATATCGTCAGCATGGATTTCATTGCAGAACCGTCAAAAGCGATGAAAGGATTCCGGTGCTTGCTGAACTTGGAGACTATGATTACGTATGTGTGCTGCAGGATGCAGATCTGACTTCGGACAAAAGGCCGAGCTGTATCGGAAAGTCTTATTTTTACAATCTGTGGGAAAATCTGATCAAAAATGAGGCCCATGTTTCCGGAATTTTAGACTGCTTTCGAAGAGAAAAAAGGCTTGGTTTCCTGACATCTCCTTCCCCCATTTTTGAAAAATATTTTGTTTCAGACGAAAAGGGATGGGAAGAAAACTATGAGATGGTTCGGCAAACGATACATAAACGATCTTTGAATTGTCGGATAGCAAAAAACAAAGCTCCGTTTTGTGTGACAGATCATTTTTGGATTCGTGGCAATATTCTGAAAACGCTGTTCAGACTAGAAAAGGAAGATGATGAGGTGCTGCCTTATTTGTGGACTTATCTGGCGCAGGATGCAGGTTACTATTCTGGAATTGTAGAAAGCGCAGATTATGCGTCCATGAATGAGGTAAATATGCAGTACTATTTGCAGCGGCTTGGACGGCAGGTCAGGAAGCAATGTGGTGATTTTCAGACATTTTCTGAGATGGAAGAGGAAATACGACTAAGTGCATTAAGTGCTTATTGCGGAAAGTACTCCAAAATCCTGGTTTATGGAGCAGGAGAAATGGCGGCACGATATGGAAGCTTTATACCGGGTATAGAAGCATATGTCGTGTCGGATGGCCAGCCTAAACCGGACAGTTTGAATGAAAAACCAGTGAAATATCTGTCGGAGGTATCAGGGATCAGGGATTGCGGGATTGTACTTTGTCTGGATGAGAAATATCAGGAGAAGGTCATTCCGCTGCTTAAGAAATGTAAAATAGAACATTATTTTTGTATGTAAGCTGGTAAAAAGTGTATGAAAAGAAGAACAATCATTTATGGCCTGGCAGCAGGAAGCTTTATGATCGTAAGTACAGGGCTTATGACAATGCTGCAGAAGAGGGCAAATAAATTAAAAAATCAGCAGGATCGGATTTGCATATTATCAGATCATTTTCAGTTGTTGAATCACTGGCTTGAGCTGAAAAATGAAGGGAAAAGTATAACTTCTTACTTTGAGGAGAAAGGGTATCGCCGTATTGCTATATACGGAATGGCAGAGCTGGCGAATCGGCTTTCAGAGGAGCTTTCAGGCAGTTCTGTCTGTGTAGACTATGGAATAGACCGGGATGTAAGCTGTTCCATCGCGAGAATAGACAACGTATATTTTCCGGGAGATGAGCTGCCAAAAGCAGACGCTATTATTGTTACCCCATATTTTTCTTTTGAAGCCATCAAATCTGTATTAGAGAAAAAAACAGACTGTCCTATCATCTCTTTAGAGGAAGTCATATGGAGTGTGTAAGATGAAACTGATCACTTTTTATTTGCCGCAATTTCACGAGATACCAGAAAATAATCGTGCATGGGGAGAAGGCTTTACGGAGTGGGTGAATGTAAAGAAGGCTTCTCCGCTGTTTCTTGGACATCGTCAGCCGAGACGCCCGTTAAATGAAAATTATTATTGTCTGTTGGACGACGGGGTGATGGAGTGGCAGGCTGATCTTGCAAAAAAGGCCGGCATTTATGGCTTTTGCATGTATCATTACTGGTTTGGAGGCAGGATGGTATTGGAAAAGCCAGCAGAAAAACTGCTAGAACATAGAGAAATCGATTTTCATTATTGTTTTTCCTGGGCGAATGAACCGTGGACGAAGACTTGGCATGGTGCCGGCGGGGAAAAGGAAATATTGATTCCGCAAAATTATGGTGGAGAGGAGGAATGGAAGTCACATTATGAGTATTTTCGGAAATTTTTTATGGATGACCGATATATCAAGGAAAAAGGATGTCCGGTGCTTTTGATCTATCGTCTGCGGAATATTCCGCACTTCAATGATATGATCCGCTGCTGGAAGCATTATGCGAAAGAGGATGGTTTTCCGGGGCTGTTTATTGTTTCCATGGATACCTGGCGGGATCATGCTGATAAAAGCTGCTGGGTAGATGCTTCTGTGGATTTCGAACCCAACAAAACGCGTTCAGAGGCGACGCATATGCCAACGTTGCTAAAGTGCAGGCATAAAGGAAATCTGTTTTGGAATCGTTTTGCTGTCAGTACTGTCAACTATAAAAAGGTGAACGAAAAAATGCTCGCTATTCCCCATAGAAGGAACCAGTTCCGTACGGTTTTTGTCGATTTTGATGATTCGCCCAGACGCGGAGCACGGGCAGTCATTATGCAGGGTTCTCATCCCAGATTGTTCGGCAAGTACTTAAAAAAAGCAATAAGGGCCAGTCAAAAGGAAGGAAATGAATATTTATTTCTGAATGCATGGAATGAATGGGGGGAGGGAAATTATCTGGAACCTGATACTCGATATGGCTATGGTTATCTAAAACAGATACAAATGCTATCTGAAAATGGGTTTGTTGTTTGAGGGCGGTGTGATCAACATGGTGAAAATATCAGTCATAATTCCTATATACAATTGTGAACAGTATATAGAGCAATGCGTAAGAAGCGTTTTAAGACAAACGTTGAAAGACTTAGAAGTTATTTGTGTGGACGATGGATCGACCGATCAGTCGGTACAGGTTCTCAGAGAACTTATGCGGACAGACGAGAGAATTATTTTGTGCCAACAGAAAAATCAGGGTCCTGGAATTGCAAGAAACACAGGGATGAAAAGGGCAGAAGGAAAATATATTGCTTTTTTAGATGCGGATGACTTTTACTGGGATCAAAATGGTCTGGAACAGTTGTGGAAGGTGTGTGAAGCAAAGAAGGCTGCTGCAGGAGCCAGTTTGCAGTGGTGCGTAAATGGTCTTGTTGAGAGACTGGAAGATTTTGAAGAGAACGTTGAAGAAGAAAAAATAATTCATTATGCTGAGCAACAGGCAGATTATCATTTTTGCTGTTATCTTTTTTTAAGAGAAATGCTGATTAAAAAGGAGATTTATTTTCCGGCGTATTTGCGTTTTGAGGATCCCCCCTTTTTAGTCAGAGCTTTATATGAGGCAGAACATATTGCTGTGGCAGATATCTGTCTGTACTATTATCGAAGACCTGTTGCAGGAAAACGTTTTAATGAGGAAAGGACACTGGATCTGTTATCAGGCCTGATGGATAATGTACTTTTTGCCCAAAAGCATAATTTGAAACCATTGCTATATCGGACTGTACGCCGGTTGGAATACGAATATATGGGGATTATTCTTGAAAATATATTACTGGATGATCTGCGTATCATAGAGAAACTGCAGCAACTAAATAATGTGATCAGAAAAATAAAAGAGGACACAAATTACATCATAAGACCTCTGCGCGGTCTGCTGCTGTACGTAAATCAGTATGATTGTAAAATAATCAGAAAAATAAAGGCGTATGATGAGGTTATTTTGTATGGAGCGGGCAGATATGGGCAATTATTTTTGGAATTTTTAGAAGAGAGAAACTGTCTTGAAAAAGTTTCTACAATTGTTGTAACAGAACAAAAAAATAACAAATCAGAACTTAGAGGAATTAAAGTCAAAGCCTTAAAGGATCTGAAAAAACACAAAGACAGTCTGGTCCTTGTGGCAGCAGGAGAAAATTTTCAGCAGGAAATGGAACAGATTTTAAGAAAACATGGGTATAGGAACTACGAGATGATTCGGGATGAATTTCTTTACCTTATGACTGCGCAATGGAATGCGGAATAAAATTCTGTGAATTTATATAGAAATGGAGAGCGAGTATGTTCACAACAGGATGTTATGTATGTAATTTCAACGGTAAAGAATATGCAATAAAATGTATTCAATCTGTTTTAGAACAGATAAAACAAGAGAATGATTTTCATTTGTTTCTGGTGGACAATGCTTCTACAGACGGCTCTGCAGAATGTATCAGGAAAGCATATGGGACCCAGGTAACGGTTTTGGAAAATGTCGTTAATCTGGGCGGAGCCGGAGGATTTAACAGAGCATTAAAGGATGCAGTGGAAAGAGGCTATACTTATGTGATACTGCTGGATAATGATGTGACACTTGCACCAGGCTGTATTTTGGCGCTGACGCAATATATGGAGGAACATGAAGAGGTTGGCTGCATCGGCACAAAAATTATGATGATGGATCACCCGGAATATATGCAGGAATTCGGTGTGCATCTGGATTTCGAACATTATAATTTGATTCATGACTACTGGTTTGAACTGGATCAAGGAACGGAAGAGATCATTGAGAGTGATTGTGTTGCCAGCTGTGCGCTGATTGCCAGGGTGTCCTGTTTGAGCAAGACGGATCTTTTCCCCGAAGAAAATTTCCTGTATTGGGACGATCTGGAGTTTACATATCAAATAAAACTGGCCGGATACAAAGTGATATCATTGGCGTCTGCAGTAGCATATCACAAGGGGAAGAAAAAACCATGCAACAATACAGCACCAGGTTATTATGGAATAAGAAATCGGCTGAAGTTTTTTGCTAAATACGAATCAGAAGAACGTCTTTCTCATTTGTGCAGAAATATATTAGAGGACTGTTTTCAGTACTTTTTTGGCAGTGAACGGAAAGGGTTCCATTCTTCCAATAACAGCAGAATGTTTGCACTGGATGATTTTGTACATAAACAGTATGGCATGATTACGCCAGATAAACTTTATTCCATGGATGAAAAAGAAGACAGGGTGAAAGCGATTGTAAAAGATCAAAAAGTAGTTTATGTGGAATTATCAGATGAATGCAGCGATCAGCTTTTGGAAGCAACGGGAGCCTTATGCCGGAGGCTGGATGAACTTGACCATTTGGAAAGGATAATTTTGCTGCTTCCAGCTGTGAATCAGGAGGAAACGATAAAAACCCAATTAAAGCGGTATTATGAGAATCATGTGGAATGTTCGACGGATCCTGTTAAAAATGGAGTCATATTTAGGCCCTGTAATCATGTGAAAAATATCACAAAGGATATTAGGCCGGCTGTCTGGTTTGACAAATATTTGAATTGTGTGGAAAATCAGGAAGATTATAGGTATATAGAGGCATATCCGTATCTACAAGAGTTTTTTGTCAATATACATTACGAATGGCTGATGAAAGGAATTCTGGCAGAAAGGGAAAGGAAATAAAGCAGGAGGTTTTACCATGCAGTTTGAACTGACTGCCTCCATGATGTGCGCCAACTACGGACATCTTATGAGGGAGGTAAAGGAACTGGAGGAAGGAGGCATCGATTCGTTTCATATTGACATTATGGACGGGCGCTTTGTCCCCAATTTTGCCATGTCTTTAAATGATATGAGGTACATAGCAGGCGCGGCGAAAAAGCCGCTGGATGTGCACCTGATGATCGAGCATCCCAACAACCGGATTCCGTTGTTTCTCGACTGTCTGCGTCAGGGAGACACAGTCTATATCCACCCGGAGGCGGAGTATCATCCGTCCACCACCTTGCAGAGCATCATCCGTGCGGGGATGGTGCCGGGGATCGCCGTGAACCCGGGGACGTCTGTGGAGACGGTGATGGAGATGCTGCGGATCGTAAAGAAAGTGCTGGTCATGTCCGTGAATCCGGGAAATGCCGGGCAGATGTATCTGCCTTACGTGGGAAAAAAGATCATCAAGCTTCTGGCCCTGAAAGAAGATATGGATTTTGAAGTTTACTGGGACGGGGCCTGCAGCGCCGATAAGATTCTGGAATTTGCCCCCAAAGGGGTTCGGGGGTTTGTACTGGGGACTACTTTACTGTTTGGGAAAGAAAAACCATATGGAGAAACATTGAAAAATATACGGGATTTAAGATTCTGACCGGCGCTTGACCCGGAATCAGACAAAAAGAAGGGCGGCAGTTCTTATGGAAAACATCTATATCGTCGGCGCACACTCAAGAGGGCAGACGCTGGCGGAGTATATCCGCTGTTTATACCCCAATGTCAGAACAGAAGCATTTTTATATGATAATGAAGAGCAAAACCCACAGAAGATCGGAATGATACCTGTTTTGAACATGAACAAAGCGGATAAACTGAACCTGACTTATCCGGTACTGATCGGAACCAAGGGGATTCATCATGAGAAGCTGCTTTGGAGACTGCAGCAGATGGGGTTTACCAGGATCTATCCGGTGACACAAAAGGAAGATCGAATGCTTCGGAATGCCTACATCAGAAAATATTATGCAGAGATCGGACAGCGTTTTTGGAAAATCGATGAACCGGGGATTCATAAGGGGCAGACGGCGGTTCCAGAGAAGAAGACGTCCGCAGTCTATGTGGTGCGTTCTGTGTTTGACCAGCCCTTAGGCTGCGAATACAAGCCGGCTGTTTATGAAAAAGAGATCCAGGCCGGGGCAGCGCTGACGGATGAGCGTCTGTATCCGGGGATTCTCACAGACGACAGGGGAGATAACATCTCCGGAAAAAACGGGCAGTACTGCGAACTGACGGCCCTGTACTGGATCTGGAAGCATGCCAGGGAAGAAATGGTGGGGATGGTTCATTACCGGAGACATTTTATGCTGCCAAAACAGTGGACAGCAGCCATGCAGGACCATGGAGCAGATGTGATCCTGCCGGTGCCGCTTTATGTGGGTCCGAGCATTGCAGAAAATTATAAAATGCGTCATGACCCTGCCGACTGGAATTTTATGCTTGACTTTCTGAAAAACAAGGACCGAAAACTGGGGGAAGCGGCGCAGACATTTTTTGAAGGAAATCTGTATTCTCCCTGTAATATGTTTATTATGAGAAGGGAAATCCTGGACCAGTTCTGCACCTGGCTGTTTCCCATCTTGGACGCGGCCGCCGCACATGGGGGACAGAAAAAGGATGCATATCAGAACCGTTATCCAGGCTTTCTTTCGGAACGGCTGATGACCTTTTATTTTGCCCGGAAGAAAGGCTGCAAAGTGGTATATGCGGATAAGAACTTTCTGAAATGATTTTGTAAGAAGTATTCTCATGCGTGTATCCGGTTTTTCTATAACATGAAAGAAAACGAAAACAGCAGTAAAATACGATCTGGTTTTGGATATTTGTATACGGTGGGTAAAGAAAAGGATTGGTAAATCACGATGAATATTGCACTGATTTTATCCGGCGGTACCGGGCAGCGTCTGGGAGCGGATCTTCCAAAGCAGTACATAGAGGTGGGCAAGAAGCCGGTGATTTCTTATTGTATAGAGACGTTGTCTGCCCACGCGATGATCGATGGAATCCAGATTGTGGCGGATGTGTTTTGGCGAAAGAACATTCGGCAATGGCTCAGGGAGGCGGACGGCGGGGAAAAATTTCGCGGGTTTTCGGACCCGGGTGAAAACCGGCAGCTTTCGATCTTCCATGGACTTCGGGACATTCAAAACTATGCGGATGATATGGATTATGTGTTTGTCCACGATGCGGCGCGGCCCCTTTTGTCAGAAAAGCAGGTCACGGACTGCCTTTTGGGAGTCATGGGGCATGAGGGTCTGATGCCGGCATTGCCCATGAAAGATACGGTCTATACCAGCCTGGACGGTGGGAAAAGCATTGCAGCCTTATTAGACCGGAGTACGGTTTATGCAGGTCAGGCTCCGGAGGTATTTCAGCTTGGCAGGTATTATGAGGCAAACCGCAGGCTTTTGCCGGACCGGATCCGGCAGATCAATGGTTCTGCGGAACCGGCTGTTCTTTACCACATGGATGTGGTTATGATTCCGGGAGAAGAAGAAAATTTTAAGCTTACAACGAAAGCAGATCTGGAACGATTCCGGAAAATAGTCGAGAAAAGGCTGCAGACAAAGAAGCAGGAAGGGAGAGTGCCATGAGAGCATGGGTTTTGCACGGGGCGGGGGATCTGCGTCTGGAAGAGGTCAAAAAGCCGGTACCAGGGGACAAAGAAGTGCTGGTCGGGGTGAAGGCAGCCGGCATCTGCGGATCGGATATTCCGCGGATCTGCCGGACCGGGGCCCATACCCATCCGCTGATTCCGGGACACGAGTTTTCAGGTGTTGTGGAAGCGCTGGGACCGGGCATAAGTCCGCAGTGGCAGGGACGCAGAGTCGGCATTTTTCCGCTGCTTCCCTGTAAGATCTGCAGGCCCTGTCAGGAAAAACAATATGAGATGTGCAGAAATTACAGTTACCTGGGATCCAGAAGAGACGGCGGTTTTGCACCGTATGTGTCGGTTCCGGTCTGGAATCTGCTCCCGCTGCCGGATGAAGTGACCTTTGAGGAGGCCGCCATGCTAGAACCGATGGCAGTGGCGGTTCATGCCCTGCGGCGCGCCCGGGTTTCTCCCAAAGAGACTGCGGCGGTCTGCGGTCTTGGTACCATCGGTCTGCTTCTGGCGATGTTTTTAAAAGAAGCCGGCACAGCAGCGGTTTTGACCATCGGCAATAAAGAAACGCAAAGACAAATGGTTCAAAGGCTGGGGTTTCCGGAAGATGCTTTTTGTGACTGCCGGCATCAGGATGCAAAGGCATGGCTTTTGGAGCGCACCGCCGGCCGCGGCGCAGATGTGTTTTTTGAATGCGTGGGAAAAAAAGAGACCTGCTCGCTGGCGATTCAGAATACAGCTGTTCAGGGGAAAACGATCCTGGTGGGAAATCCGCACTCGGATATGGAGCTTGAAAAAGAGATTTACTGGAAGATTCTGCGCAATCAGCTGAGGATAAGCGGCACATGGAATTCGTCTTTTTTCCATGATGCGTTGGATGACTGGCATTATGTTTTCGAACGGCTGGAAAAGAAAAAGATTTCTCCGGCGGATCTGATCACCCACCGATTTGCGCTGGAAGAGCTGGAAAAAGCGGTGCGGATCATGGAGAACCGGACGGAGGACTATGTGAAAATGATGCTGACTGTCTGATGGTGCAGTTTTGAAACCACGGCCAATTCCTGCCCATACAGGTACCCTGCGAACTGGCACAAATGTGAAAAATAACCATATTATCCTGCCTTACGATGCCTGTCGGGAGGCCATTTGGTACAGCTTCGTCATAATTACCAGAAAGAGATAGGCTTTTTAGTGAAATAGTCACGGCTCTGTATACTCGTTGTCCAAATAGACAAAGGTTTTGGGAAATGTTTGTGGGAACCCCATATGGTCAAAAGAAGGAAAAGGGGGTATACTCATAGGCAGATAAACAGTGAATTTGATGATTCGAAAGGAGCCCGACATGGCAAGCATTTCATTAAAAAACATTTGTAAAAAATATCCGAATGGTTTTGAAGCAGTGAAAAATTTTAACATGGAGATCGAGGACAAAGAGTTCATCATCTTCGTAGGACCGTCCGGATGCGGTAAATCCACCACGCTTCGTATGGTGGCCGGCTTGGAAGACATCAGCTCTGGTGACCTTCTGATCGACGGGCGCAGAGTCAATGACGTAGAGCCCAAGGACCGCGATATCGCGATGGTATTCCAGAATTATGCGCTTTATCCCCACATGACGGTATATGATAATATGGCATTTGCTTTGAAGCTTCGCAAGACCCCGAAGGATGAGATCGACCGGATGGTTCGTGAGGCAGCAAAGATTCTTGATCTTGAGAAACTGCTGGACCGGAAGCCGAAGGCTCTCTCCGGTGGTCAGAGACAGCGTGTGGCTATGGGACGTGCAATCGTGCGTAACCCGAAGGTGTTCCTGATGGATGAGCCGCTGTCCAACCTGGATGCAAAGCTTCGTGTGCAGATGAGAACTGAGATCTCCAAGCTGCATCAGAGACTGGGCACCACCATCATCTACGTTACCCATGACCAGACAGAGGCTATGACGCTTGGTACCAGAATCGTGGTCATGAAAGACGGCGTGGTACAGCAGATTGATTCTCCCCAGAATCTGTACAACTCCCCGGCGAACCTGTTCGTTGCAGGCTTCATCGGATCCCCGCAGATGAACTTCGTGGATGCAAAATGCGAAGTGAACGGCAACAAAGTGAACCTGAAAGTTGGTCCCTACACCATCACTCTTTCGGAGGCGAAATCCAAAGCTCTGATCGATGGCGGATATGCAGGAAAGACCGTTGTTATGGGTATTCGTCCGGAGGATCTGTATGATTCTGATGAGATGCTGAAGAAATACGCAGACAGCGTGATTGAGGCGAAGATCAACGTGTACGAGCTGCTGGGTGCAGAAGTTTATCTGTATTTTGATCTGGAGGGTGCGAACTTTACTGCAAGAGTCAGCCCGACGACTGCTGCAAGAACCGGCGACAGTGTGAAATTTGCGCTGGATGTGGAGAAGATCCATGTCTTCGACAAAGACAGCGAGCTTACTATCGTAAACTAAAGAAAACAAATACCAGGGCGCTGCGTCTGCGGCGCCCTTTTTAAAACGCCCGGATATGAAAGAGAGTACAAGCCGTTCACGCATTGACAACGGCTTTTTTTACAGATATAATCAAGAAAAAGGTTAGAAGGAAGAGGAGGGTTTTACGATGGTATCGAATCGACTGCTTCAGGAATGTCTGGAGGATTTTTCAAATATTATGCGCCTTTCCATGGCACTGTATGACAGGAACCGTACCTGTGTGGCCGGGGAGGAAGACTCCATGCCGGAGGAGGAGGTCTTTGAGATTTTCTGCGAGTCGCCGGCAGATATGCAGGCGCTGGGCAGCCGTTATCTGTTCAAAGTGGGGGAAGAGGATATGGGATACATCCTGTCAGTCAGCGGAGGGTCCAAAGATGCTTATCCCATGGGACAGCTGGCAGTGTGTCAGCTGGAACGGATTTTGGAGATGGGGTACAGCAGGGAGGACCGGAATCAGTTCATTCACAACCTGCTTTTGGATAACCTTCTCCCGGTGGATATTGCGACTTATGCAAAGCAGATGCATCTGGGTCCGGAGTGCCGGTGGGCGGTTCTTCTCGTGGAGGGGCTGGGCTGTGATGCGTATGACCTGCAGATGATCTTAAAGAACATCATGCCGAACCGGTCCGGAGATTTTATCACCCCCATGGAAGAGAACTGCGTGGTGGTAGTGCGCCGCTTGGAAGAGCGGGAAGGGGTGAAAGAGCGGGATGAGCTGGCCCACGTGCTGTCCGATACGGTCAGTTCTGAGACGCTTTGCAGGGTCCGGGCTGCCTGCGGTACCATCGCTCATTCTCTGAAGGAGGTGTCCCGTTCTTACAAAGAGGCCAAGATGGCTTTGGAGGTGGCGGAGATCTTCTATACCTCGAAGACGGTGATCACTTATGAGGAGCTGGGCATTGGAAGACTGATCTACCAGCTGCCAACGCCGCTGTGTGAGATGTTCTTAAAAGAAGTATTCGGTGACTATGATCCGACCAATCTGGATGATGAGATTCTGACGACGGTCTATCAGTTCATGGAGAACAGTCTGAATCTGTCCGAAACCAGCCGCCAGCTCTTTGTACACCGGAATACGCTGGTCTACCGTCTGGAGAAGCTGCAGAAAACCATTGGACTGGATATCCGCCAGTTTGAGGAGGCTATGACCTTTAAGATTGCCATGATGGTATCCGATTATATGAAGTACCTGGAAGAAAAACAGAGGTAGTTCCTTTTATGGCAAAAGAGGAGGCGGCAAAGAACAGGGCATTCAGAAGGAAGTGCATGTTTGCCGGAATCTTTCTGGCAGCCTGCCTGCTTTTGGTGCTTTTGCAAAAGGTAAAAGAAGAGAAAGAAAAGAAAAGGCTGACATTTTCTTTGGCAGGGGAAGAGGAAGCTTCCAAGGAAGACGTTTCCCGGGAACTGTTGGAGGAGGAGAAAGAGTCCGTCTTGGAGGAACCTAAAGTACGGGAAGTGGAAAAAGAGACCCTTGGCATCGATGTGTCCCGGTTCCAGGAGGAGATCGACTGGGCCCAGGTGGCGGAGGCGGGGATTGATTTTGCCATGGTCCGCATTGGCTGCCGGGGCTTGGTGTCCGGAGCGATGGTGGAAGATGACCGTGCTGCCTATAATCTGCGGGAAGCATCAGAGAACGGAATCTATGTGGGGGCCTACTTTTTTTCTACAGCGGTCAATGAGGAAGAAGTCCGGGAGGAAGCCCAATGGGTATGCAGTTTTTTGGAAGATTACGTCATCACCTATCCGGTTGTATACAACTGTGAGGGCTTTCAGGAGGAGACCAGCCGGCAGTATGGCATGACCAGCAAGGAGCGTACGGCGCTGGCACAGATCTTTCTGGACGAGATCGAAGCGGCCGGTTATACGGGGATGTTCTACGGGGCCAAAGGAGAGCTTCAGGACAGTCTTTGCTGGGATACAGAGGCGCTGGAAGCCCGTTACCGGATCTGGGTGGCCCAGTATCTGGAAGAAACCTATCCCGAGCGGTCCGGCCCGGAGTATGAAGGGGCCTGCGATATGTGGCAGTATACGGATCAGGCCAGGGTGCCGGGGATCCGGACGGTAGTGGACCAGAATGTGGCATATTTTGGGTTTGAAGAGGAAGCAGTTCCGTAGTCTGTGAAAAAACGCTTGCAAATATGGGTCGGTTGTTGTAGACTTATAACCATAAAAGGTCTACAATGACCGACTTTTTGTGCGGATAAAACAACATAATCAGCACCTTAGAAAAGGAGGCGGGGATATGCAGCAGATTCTGGATGTGGTTTTTCAGCAGGTTCTGAGAATGAGCCTTACAGCGGGGGTTTGCATTCTGGCGGTATTGTTTTTGCGCCTGTTCTTATCCAGGATGCCGAGAAGCTATGCGTATGGACTGTGGCTTCTGGTGGCTTTTCGGCTGGTCTGTCCGGTGTCAGTGGGTACAGAATGCAGTCTGTTTAACCTCTGCCCGGAATGGATGGAAAAAGAAGTGTCTTTCTCCTGGGAACAGGCGGCGGATGTATCCGGGGTTCCAAAGCAGAGAAAGGAGCGATCAGAGCCGGAGGAGGTATCTTTCAAAGAGGCTGACCGGGAAGTCGGTTTTGTTTCCGGGGGAAATGGGGAGCTTTTGGAGCAGAAGGCGGTGTCATCCGGGACCATTCCTGAAATATGGAAGATGCTGTGGCTTTTTGGCACAGCGGTTTTTCTGCTGTATTTTGCAGTCAGCTTATGGAGGCTTAAGGGCAGAGTCCGTATGGCGGTCCGGAGGGGAACGGTCCGGTGGCGGGAGGAAGGACAAAGTACCTGGAGGGACCGTCCGGCAGAGATCTATGAGTGTGAAGGTCTGGCCACTCCTTTTGTTATGGGTATTTTTTGTCCCCGGATCTATCTGCCGGCCGGTCTTACGGGAGAACTGCGCAGGATGGTGCTTTTGCATGAGCGGTATCATATCCGCCGGGGAGATCATATGGTAAAATACTTGGCTTTTCTGCTTTTGGCCGTGTACTGGTTTCATCCCCTGGTGTGGGCGGCCTGGGTCTGCATGTGCAAGGATATGGAGATGAGCTGTGATGAGAAGGTGCTGGAGCGGCTGGGAACAGGCGGTGAAAAGGCTTACAGCCGGACGCTTCTGGCGCTGGCAGCAGAGGAATGGAATCATCCGGAACAGGTGCCGGGCTTTGGCCAACAGGACGTAAAGCACCGGATCCGGCACGCGCTGGGCTTTCGAAAACCGGCGGTATGGGCAGGCATGGCGGCCATGATGGTCCTTGCCGGGGCCTGGATTTTCCTCGGGACCGATCCCGGAGAGGTAAAAGTGCCAAAAACCATCGCCGAGAGACTTTACGAGGCAAAAAACCCCTATATTGGAGATGTCTCCTCAGAAGGAAATCTGCTGAACATAATCTATGAAGCACTTCCGGATTCTTCGGTGCCCGAGACCCGTTTTTTGTTTGCACTGCAGACGGCGCAGGAACCTTATGAGTTTCAGTTTGTGATGGAAGAGGGACAGACGAGCATTCCCAAAAAAGAAGACATGGAAAAGGTAGCGGCTCTGATGCTGGCGCTCACGGACAATCTGGGCGTGGTGAGGTGGACGCTGACCGCCCCTGCAGGCGGGGCCTGGGCAAAAATGGAAGGGTCCCTGGATCCTGCAGGTGCCGCCGAATGCTTTGGCACAGAGGACATCAAGGCATATGGGGCTTCCCCGCAGATGGTTCAAAAGCTTCTGGATCTGTTGGAGCAGGTAGGAACAGATCCAGAGGTACATAGCATGGGATCTGCAGCGGAGAAGGAGAGGGATACATAGGAAGAGAACCAGAATTTTTTGGAATCATATGGTTGCTTTGAGAGAAAGACAGGAGGAAGCAGATGGAAGAACGCAGGCTGTGTGACAGTGACTATCGTTTTATGATGATTTTGTGGGAGCATGCGCCGGTGGGATCGGGAGAACTGGCCCGGCTCTGCCAGAGCAGGCTGGGATGGAAAAAGTCCACCACCTATACCCAGATCAAGCGTCTCTGTGAGAAGGGACTGATCAAAAATGAAAAAGCAGTGGTATCTTGTCTGATCACAAAAGAAGAGGTGCAGGCAAAGGAGTCGGACGCGTTTGTGGAGCGGACTTTCGGAGGGTCTCTCCCGAAGTTTTTGACGGCTTTTCTCGGGGGCAGGAAGCTGTCGGCAGGAGAGGTGCAGGAGCTGAAAATGCTGATTGACCGCCATCAGGAGTAAAAGGATGGCGCAGAACCTGCCGTCCGGCATATGATAAAAGAAAGAATATCATAAAGGAAAACGAAAAAGCAATGGCAATGGATTTTGATTTTCCGAGTTGGAACCGAAGACCGGTGTATCTGTCGGTGACAGGCGTGATCACCCAGATGCAGATGATGTCTGCAGGCGGAAGCGGATACGGCGGATGTACACAGATGATTACGGTGGAGGATGAAGAAGGCGGTATTACCAATTTCTTTGTGAGCGCCAATACGTATGTGGTAAACTTTGAGACGCTCTATGAGAGTATGCCGGTGACGGTGTTCTACAGCGGCAGTCAGCCGGCGCCTCTGATCTACCCGCCCCAGTTCATGGCGGCTGTGGTGGCTCCGAAGACGGAGGGCCAGATGGTGACTGTGGCTTACTTCAACAATGTGCTTCTGGCGGCAGATCAGTCCCTGAAGCTGAACCTGTCTCCGGCCACGGAGGTAGTTACAAGAAATAATCAGACCTTTTATGGAAATCCGGGAGGGAATACGCTGATCGTCCTGTACAGTGCGACGACCAGAAGCGTTCCGCCCCAGACTTCACCGGATAAGATTATTGTCATGTGCGGACAGTAAAAAAAGAGGCCATACCTTTCGCGGTGTGGCCTCTGCCTGCAGGATATGCTATACAGACGGTGCAAAGAGTGCTTCAAAACGCTCCATGGCTTCCACGGTTTTTTCATAAGTGCCAAAAGCGGTCAGGCGGAAGTAGTTTTTGCCGTTTTCTCCGAAGCCGGCGCCGGGAGTGCCGACCACCTGGATCCGGGTAAGAAGATAGTCAAAACAGGTCCAGGAGTCCATGCCGTTTGGGCATTCAAACCAGATATAGGGAGAATGGATGCCGCCGAAGAAGGGGATCTTAAGCCGGGTCAGCGTATCCGCGATTGTTTTGGCATTCTTTTTATAATACCGGATATTCTGCTGACATTCCTGGATGCCTTCATCGGAAAAGACCGCTTCTGCTCCTTTTTGCACGATGTAGGAGGTGCCGTTGAACTTGGTGCACTGGCGGCGGTTCCACATGGCGTTCAGGGACATCTCCTCCCCGGTGGAAGCTTTGAACTTTAGTTCCATTGGGACCACCGTGTAGCCGCAGCGGGTTCCGGTGAAGCCGGCTGTCTTGGACAAAGAGCAGAACTCAATGGCACATTTTTTGGCGCCCTCGATGGAAAAGATGCTCCGCGGAAGCTTTGGATCTGAGATAAAGGCTTCATAGGCAGAGTCAAAAAGGATGACGGCATCATTGGCCAGGGCGTAGTCCACCCATTCTTCTAACTGGGCCTTTGTGTAGCAGGCGCCGGTGGGATTGTTGGGGGAGCACAGGTAGATCACATCGGCATGGACGCTTTTGTCCGGCATCGGAAGGAATTGATTGCCGGCATTGCCGTCCAGATAGGTGACCTGATTGCCGCACATGATGTTGGTGTCCACATAGACCGGATAGACCGGATCCGGGATCAGGATTACGTTGCCGGGGCCGAAAAGGTCGGTGATGTTGCCGGTATCGCTTTTGGCGCCGTCGGAGATAAAGATCTCACCGGGATCAACGTCTGCGCCGTTTTTCTTGTAATAAGCGGCGATGGCGTTTCTGGTGGCTTCGTAGCCCTGTTCCGGTCCATAACCTTTGAAGGTCTCTGTGCGGGCCATGGCGTCCACACCTTCCTGAAGGGCCGCAAGCGCCACCTTGCCCAGAGGCCTGGTCACGTCACCAATGCCAAGGCGGATGATCCGGGCGCCTTTTTCCGGGTTCTGCTCTGAGTAGGCAGCGGTCCGGTGGGCAATCTCAGAAAAGAGATAGCTTTCTTTCAGATGCAGGTAATGTTCGTTCAGTTTAGGCATTTATATCAGATCCTTTCTTTTTCCTTAATCAGAGCCATTCTAACAAAGAGGGCGCTGCCGTGTCAAGAAAGGGCGGACAGAACCATAAAATTTTCTTCTCAAGAACTTTTTCTTCTAAAGATATCCACGCATCCGGGAGTCGGGAATGCCCAGCTGTTCCCGGTATTTGGCGATGGTTCTCCGGGAGACGGTGATGCCGTCTGCAGCCAGCAATTTTTCCAGGCAGGAGTCGCTCAGGGTGTTTTCTTTTTCTTCTTTCTGGATCAAAGCCAGGATCCGCTCTTTGATATGGGCCGCGGAGCTGTCTTCCCGGGACACAGATCCGGAGAAGAGGTCTTTTAGAAGGATTGTTTTCTGATACTGCAGGTATTTTCCTTTGATTGCCCGGCTGACCGTGGAGGGATGGAGGGATAAAATCTGTCCGATGTCTTCCAGGGTCATGGGCTTTGGTGCTTTTCTCTGCAGGAAATATTCTTTCTGATAATCCAGGATGGCGTAGACAATCCGAAGAATGGTGGTCCGCCTTTGCTCCACGCATTCCAGTACATAGCGGGCACGCTTCAGCTTTTCGGCAAAATATGCCTTTAGTTCCTGATCTTCGGCGGTGGCCATCATCTGGATATAGTAGTCATTGAGGTGGTATTCGCCAAGCCACCGGTCGTTCAGCTCTGCTTTCCATCCGTCTCCTTCCCGGACTGCCAGAATGTCCGGGACAATATACTGGGTCTCCCGGCTGTCTTGGGCCAGAGGTCTTGGGTTTAAGGTGCTTAAAAGATGCATGAACTCCTTGGTCTTGACGGTGGAGATGCCAAGCTGCCGGGTGATCCTGCTGATCTGTCCCTGCAGGATTTCTTCTAAGCAGGTTTCCGTCATCTGGTAGAGAAGCGGATCCTCGATTCCCTTTCGGCGAAGCTGCAGCGTGAGGCATTCTGACAGATCCCGGGCGAAGATTCCCGCCGGTTCCAGTTTCTTTAGTTCACAGAGGCACTGCTCAATGAGCGTCTGGTCATACCCGGATACCCGGGCGATTTCCGCCGGTTCATAGGGAAAATATCCGCTGTCATCCAGGCAGCAGACCAGATAGCGGAAAAGCTTCCAGGTGTCGGCTGTGTATTGCTGGTGGTGAAGCTGTTCCAGGATCATCCGCTCCAAAGTTCCCTGCTCCCGGGCCTTTACATCGCCCCGCCGGTCCACGTCATCGTCGGTATTTTCAGGAAGGAGTGCCCCGCCGTCTTCCCCGCCGGTCTCATAAAATTTTTCCAGATTCTGCATGGTCTCCTCCTGATGGTCAGAGGAGGCTTCCAAAAGCGGGTTTTCCAGATACTCCGTCTGCATAAAAGCGTCCAGTTCCTGATTGGTATAGGCCAGAATATTCAGCGACTGGATCTGTGCTCCTGATAATGTCTGTGTCTGTTCCAGAATCAAATTGCTCTGCATATCATATGTGCTCCCTTGTTCCTTTTGTGCTGGATTTCTAACTATGATTATAGGCTATTTTTGCTTCTTTTACAAGACAAGAGCCCCTGCCTGGGACAATTTTATCCGGGCAGGGGCATCTGGAAGGAAGAATCAACAGGATTATATTTTGGCAACGCACTCAATCTCCACCAGTCCGCCCAGCGGGAGTGCTGCCACCTGGACACAGGAACGGGCGGGAAAGTCGCCGTCAAAGTAAGATCCATAGATTTTGTTTACAGCGGCAAAGTCATTCATGTCGGTCAAAAAGATCAGCGTCTTCAGCACTTTTTTGTAGCTGCTTCCGGCCGCCTCCAGGACGGCTCCTAAGTTTTTCATGGAGCAGTGCGCCTGGGCTTCCACCCCTTCTGCCAGGCCGCCGGCATTCACATCGATGCCAAGCTGACCGGAGCAGTATACGATGTTCCCTTCTCTGACTGCCTGTACATAGGGACCGACTGCTTTGGGTGCCTGCTCTGTAAATACGATTTCTTTTGCCATAATCAGATTACCTCTTTTCCTTTCATTCGGAGTACCGCGCCGTTTCTTCTTCCGGTGTGTACGCCTTTTTCCACGGCGACTTCCCCGCCGATGATTACATATTCGATGCCTTCCGGATATTGGATCGGTTCCACAAAGGTTCCTTTATCCAGGACGGTGTTGGGGTTGAAAATGCAAAGATCCGCCGCATAGCCTTCTTTTAATTCCCCCCGGCCGGTCATACAGAAGGTTTTGGCCGGTTTTTTTGTCATTTTGTAGATCGCCTCTTCCAGAGTCAGCGCTTTTTCTTCTCTGACGTACTTGCCCAGGATCCGGGGAAAAGCGCCGTATACCCTTGGATGGGGTTTGCCGCCTAAAAGGCCGTCCGTGCATGCGTTCATCTCCGGACGTTTCATAAAACGGATCACATGCTCCTCGGTTCCGTAAAAGTCTACCATGCCCACGGCGTTCTCCTCCTCATAGAGCAGGTCGAAGGTGGCTTCATAGGGATCTTTTTCCCGCAGTTTGCCCAGGGCAGTCAGGCTTAAGCCGACGGCGCCCTGGTTTTTTTCGGTCTTTACGCTGGTCACATAGATCTGATCCAGCCCGGCAAATTCCACAAAATTGTCCCAGCCGGGGATTCCATGTTCGATGTCATATACCATCTTCTTTCGAAGTTTTGGATCTGCCAGGCGCTTAAGCACCTGGTCGGTCCCGCCGTCATGGACCCAGGGCGGCAGGATGACGCCCAGCATGGTGCTGCCGGCCACGTAAGGATACTGATCAAAGGACACCCGGATTCCTTCTGCTTTCGCTTCCTCCAAAAGTGCCTCAACCTGTTCGATCTTGTCCCAGTTCTTCTTTCCGCATACTTTAAAGTGGGAGTAATGGATCTTCACGCCGGATTCCCGGCCGATCTTGATGACTTCTTCCATGGAATCCAGGATGGTATCGGCTTCACTTCTCTGATGGATGACGAAGATTCCGTTGTATTCTGCCACGACTTTGCACATTTCGATGATCTCTTTGGATTCGGAGTAAGCGCAGGGCATGTAGATCAGTCCGGTGGAAAGACCGACTGCCCCCGACTCCATCTCCCGGCGGGTGATTGCGCGCATTTTTTCCAGCTCTTCCTCATTGGGGAGCCGGTTTTCAAGGCCCATAGCTTCCATGCGGATATTGCCGTGGGGGACCAGGTAGCATTCATTCAGGCCGGGTTTTGCCTGTTCGATCAGCTTCAGATAGTTTGCTGTTGTTTCGAAGGTCCAGTCGATATTGTCACTGTCACCGTCCAGTCCGGCGAGATTTTTCCGCCAGGGACTGATATAGGCTTTGGGCAGAGGAGCCATGGAGATGCCGTCCTGGCCCAGTACTTCCGTGGTGATTCCCTGCATGACTTTGGGAATCACTTCCGGTTCCACCAGAATCTTCAGGTCGCTGTGGCTGTGGGTGTCAATAAAGCCGGGGGCCACCACAAGCCCGGAGGCGTCGATCACCTCCGCCTGTTCTTCCTGAATGGATGGTGCGATTTTTTCAATCTTTCCGTCCGATAACAGGAGGTCGCCCGGATATGCGGGCCCGCCGCTGCCGTCTACGATTAAACCGTTTTGAATCAGTCGTTTCATCTTATTCCTGCTCCGCCTGTTCTCTGTGCACAAACGGAACCTCCTTTCCGATATGCTGTTCGTATTTTTTCAGAGTAAAATGTTTCATCAGCAGGGCATACACGGCCACACTGATAAACAGTCCGGCAAAGAAGGAATAATCCCCTGCCAGCAGGGACAGGCCAAAGGAGATGACCATCGTCGCCATGGCGCTTGGATTAAAGCCTTTTGCATACTGGTACTGTCCGTCTTCGTTGTACAGATCGTCCACATTGAGCATGCATTTGCGAACGAGAAAATAATCTGTCAGCATGATGCCGATGATGGGTCCTAAAAGGGTGGAGAAGTTGGACTGGATCACCACCAGGAAATCTCCGCCCTGCTGTTTCCAGGGCATCATCAGAAGACCGATGACACCGGAGATGATGGTGGTCATCCAGAACTTCAGTTTCGGGAATATGTTCAGAAGGATGTAGGCCGGAGGCATCAGGTTCGCCGCCGTATTGGTGGACCACTGGGCAAAGGCGATGGAGATAAAGCAGAAGATCAGCATCAACATGTTGTTGGAGAACAGATTGAATACGACATTGTTCAGATCCCATTCACCGGTGAAGACGCCTGCAGCCATACCCACCATCATGGCGATGATGCCGACGGCCATCAGTCCGATCACCTGTCCTAAGATGGCTCTTTTGTTGCGCTTTAAGAAGTTTTCCTGCTGATAATTCTCATTTCTTTTGATCTGCTTTGCCAGATCAGGTCCGTTCAGAGCCATGGTGATCCAGCCGCCTGCCACGCCGGACACAGCGAAGGCGATGGAATAATTGCCGGCTGCTTTGACGTTCATAATATCCGGAACGCTGACGTTGAATTTGTTGCAGATGGTCACGATGATGGCGGCGAACATGATTCCCAGCATAGGCACCGCGATCCAGTCAAATTTGGCCATGGCCTCCATGCCAAACAGGGCGTTGGCAATCTGGAAAGCAGCAAACAGCAGCAGCATCAGGGTCACATTGTCGAATCCCGGGAAGAGAAAGCCCATAATCATGTTCAGTGCGCTTGCGCCTACCCAGGTCTGGAAACCAAACCAGTAGAAACAGGGCACACAGCGGACCAGCCCGGCGAGAAAGGAGCCTTTATAGCCGAAAGCGGCCCGGCTGTACACGGCGAACGGGATGCCGTACTTGGTCCCGATATCACCGGCCAGGGCGGTCAGAGCGGTCACAAGTCCGTATCCTAAAAAGACCACAAGAACCAGCATCCAGGGAGACAGGCCGTCTCCGCCGTTGTAATACTGAGCGCCCAGACTGAAGGCTACAATATTGATGGTCATACCTGCCCAGAGGATCGTATAGTCAAAAAGTGACAGGGTCCGTTCTTTGTCGCTGGTCGGAAGCAGCTCCGGACTTCGTAAACTGGTTGAATGTTGTTTCTGCATAAGTTCCCCCTCTTTTTTTAGTTTAATCCGTAACGATTCAGATAATCCGGATGAATTTTTCTTCTGATAAATTCGCCCTCACCCCGGCGGCCTTTGAACTGGCCGTCTTCCACGATCACTTTTCCTTTGGCGATGGTCATGACCGGGTACCCTTTTACCTTGAAGCCCTCATGGAGGCAGTAGCTGATATTGTTGTGGAGCACGTCTTTGGACAGCGTCACTTCTTTTTCCATATCCACCAGGACCAGGTCTGCGTCGGATCCGGGCGCGATGATGCCTTTTTGCGGATAGCAGCCGTAGATCTTGGCGATGTTGGTGCTGGTAAGTTCACAGACCTTGTTGATGGATATCCTTCCCTTGGATACGCCCTCTGACAAAAGCAGAGGCAGCCGGATTTCGATTCCGCTCATGCCGTTTACAACTTTGCGGAAATCCTGCTTCCACGTTCCGTCCGGGTTCTTTTCCAGGAACATGGATTTTTCATCCACATCAAAAGTACAGTCGTCGGAACCGGTCAGAAGGATGGTGCCGTCCTTTAAGCCTTCCCACAGTTCGGCTGCTTCTTTCGGGGTGCGAAGGGGCGGAGAGCAGATGGCCAGATGCCCGTTTTCACCTTTGTAGAGGTCGTCGAACAGGGTCAGATAATGGGGGCCTGTTTCCACGTAAAGGGGGAGTCCTTTCCCGTGTGCCCGTCTTGCGGTGTCCAGGGCTTCCCCGTTGGTGGTGTGGACCACCAGCAGCGCATTGCCCACATACTCTGCGAAGTAAGCGGCTCTGGCAAAGGCTTCGGCCTCACAGAGTACCGGCTTGCATTTGGCAAAATTCACCCAGCTGAAATCCTGCCTGGCTTCGCATTTTTCGATGTTGGTCTCGGCGATTCCGTTGCTCTCACAGTGTACCATGGGAAGACCGTTTACCTGCTTTGCTTTTTCGAACACTTTGAGCATGGTTTCGTCATCACTCATGACCCCTTCTTTTTTGTAGGTCATAAACATTTTAAAGGTGGGGATCCCGCTTTCTGCCATCTTTTCAATATCGGCGATTGCTTCCGGGGTAGATTCCACAAATTTTCCGTGGACGCTGTAGTCGATGGCGGATTCTTTCATTTCCTCCGCGCGTGCGAGTGCCTGTTTAAAGGGGGAATCGCCTTTTCCCATGTTGGCAAAATCCATATACATGGTCACGCCGCCGAATGCTGCGCTGACACTCTGTTCATAGAAGCTGTTGGCTCCAAGGGCGCCCTGGAAGGGAGCCATACAGTGCATATGGGCTTCGATCACGCCGGGCAGTACATACTTATTGCTGGCGTCCACGACTCTTATTCCTTCCGATGCTTCATAATGTCCCAGCCCTGCAACGGTTCTGCCGTTGATTGCCACGTCGCATTTTACGGTGGAAGAGGGCGATACTACGTAACCGTTTTTGATAATCAGATCATACATAAATCCGTTCTCCTTTTTTCTTCTTATTTTAGAAGGGCTTCCATAACCCCGTAGTAACATGTTTCTGCTTTGGTGAGCTGTGAGATCTCAATGTATTCGTCTACTGTGTGGGCCAGATTCTCCTTTGAAGGTCCAAGTCCGAAGGTCTTGATACCGGCTTCCCCTGCATAGTGGCTTCCGTTGGTACAGAAGTTATACTGGGTAATCTCCGGCGCGAATCCTTTTTCCGTCAGCTTTGCGTGGACAGCCTGCACAAAATCGTCCTCTTTGTCATAGAGCCAGCCGGGGAAAAAGCGCTCGCCTTCGATCTCATTGCCTGTGTGACACTGCTCTTTGCCCACGGCGTAGGAAGCTTTTACCTTCAGTTCGGGATCCGCTGCCATCAGCCGGTCCAAAAGCTCCTGAATCGGGGCAAGAACGCTTTCTTTTGTTTCTCCGACCAAGAGCCGCCGATCGTAGGTGGCTCTGCAGTACTCCGGTACCACGGAGGCTCCGGGATAGGGGGCGGATTTGATATCCGTCAGCTCCAGGATCCCGCCTCCTAGTACCGGGTGATGGGGCGGTTCCAAGGTGCGGATGGCTTCGATGACGTTTGCCATTTTATAAACGGCATTGATGCCTTTTTCCGGATTGGCGGAGTGGCAGGGTTTTCCAAAGGTTTCGATGACGATCTCGGCTCTTCCCCGCTGTCCGATTTTTAAATTCAGCAAAGATGCCTCTCCGATGACCACATAATCCGGTTTTGCAAAACGGCTGATCTCCCTGGCTGCCACACCTTCGAAGCATTCTTCATGGACCACGCCTGCCACATAGATCTCACCGGCAAAATCCTTTTTGGTATCTTTTGCGAAGGCGGCTGCTGCACAGGTCATGGCGGCCACCGCCCCTTTCATATCACTGGTCCCTCTGCCGTAGATCTTTCCGTCGTGAATCTCGGCGGCGAAAGGCGGATAGGTCCACTCTTTTTCTTCGGTCACCGGAACGGTATCAATGTGTCCGTCAAAGAGGATCTTTTTGCCCGGGCGGGAACCTTTGATGCAGCCGATCAGATTGCCGTACCGGTCGATGGTCACCTCATCAAATCCCATCTCCTTCATATACGCGGACAGAATTTTTACCACACCTGCCTCTTCCCCAGAATAACTTCTCTGCCGGATCAGTTCCTGACAGAGTGCAACGACCTGTTTTTCTCCTGCTTTTTCTAACATCCCTCTATACCTCCTGTGGTTTTGCATAGGTTCCGTCCCAGACGATGGAACGGTAATTTTCTTTGTCTGTATCTCCTTCCGTACTGAAGAACAGCACCCGGGAATGCTCGCTCAGCCCCAGCTTTGTCCGGATATCCGTGTATTTTTGATTCCGCATAATCGCTGCCACACATCCAAAGGCTGCCGCGCCGCTTTCTCCGGAGATGATCCGGGAGTCTTTGCCGGCGGGATTCCCAAGGATCCGCATCCCCTCGGCTGCCATGTAGTCCGGGCAGGAGATAAAGTTGTCTGCATAGTCTTTTAGTACGTTCCAGCCGATGCTGCAGGGCTCTCCGCAGGCCAGTCCGGCCATAATCGTATCCATCGTTCCGGTCACAAAGTGGAGTGCGCCGTCTGCCGCTTTGGCGGTGCGGAAGATGCAGTCGGCCTTGGCAGGTTCCACGACGGTGATCACCGGCCGTTCCTCTTTGTATACCGAGGAGAAGAATCCGGCCACGGCTCCGGCCATGGACCCAACGCCTGCCTGGAGAAAGATATGGGTTGGTTTTTCGGGAAGCTGAGTGTAAGCTTCGTATCCCATGGTACCGTATCCTTGCATAATCCACCGGGGAATGTCCTCATAACCGTCCCAGGCGGTGTCCTGAACCATGACCCAGCCTTTCTGCTCTGCCTGGCGGCTGGCCAGACGCACGGCTTCGTCGTAGTTCAGTTCGGTGATGGAGGCCTGGGCCCCTTCTTCGCGGATTCGGTCCAGACGCTCCTGGACACTTCCTTTGGGCATGTAGACCACGGCTTTCTGCCCCAGTTTTTTTGCAGTCCAGGCCACGCCGCGGCCGTGATTGCCGTCGGTGGCGGTCACAAAGGTAATGTCCCCCAGTTTTTTTCGGGTCTGGTCTGACACCAGCTCTTCGTAGGACATCTCTTCGATGGATTTGCCAAGTCTTTCGGCCAGACAGCGGCCGATGGCATAGCTGCCGCCTAAGACTTTAAAGGCATTCAGACCGAAACGGTAGGACTCGTCTTTGATATAGACAGTCCCCAGTCCCAGCATCTTTGCCGTCTCACGAAGCTCGGTGAGGGGCGTTTTTTGATAGACTGGAAAGCCGGAATGGAACTTTTGTACCTTTTTGGCATGATCCAGATTCATAAAGTTCAGATCCGATTTTTTTCCTGGTTTCCGTGGATATTGGACCAGTTGTAATTCCTCTTTCATAGATTTCTCCTGTCTTGTCTAGTTCTTGCCCTTATATAGAGCAAATAGTATGCCAGATATAAGTTTTCTCTTTTTAAACTTTTATTTTTATAAAAAATATCCAAATATGGTGTCCTGTATTTGTGCAAAACTCATAAAAAACAAGCACCGAAAAAAGTAAGTCTGACTTTTTCGGTGCTTATGCTGCGATTTCTATTCTCATATTGAGAAAAATTCTTATTTTGAGAAAACAATAATTCTCATTTTGCGAAATAAAAGCGGAGATGTTCAGCCAAGTTTTCGGTACAGGGTGGCCAGGCTGATGCCCAAAGCTTTTGCCGCCTGTCTCTTGCCCTCGGTTCCGCTGCCGAAAAGTTCCAGTGCCCGGCGGATTTCCTGTTCTTCCAAGTCCTTCAGAGGGCGGATCTGTTGGGCAGGCGGTGCCGGGACGGATACGTTTTTGGTTTCCCGGACAGTGCCCAGGATGTTGTCCGGCAGTGTCTGCCGGTTCAAAATGCCTTCTTCTTCCATCATGTTGATCATAAATTCCACAGAATTTTCCAGCTCCCGGACGTTGCCGTACCAGGGGTAACGGCACAGGGCTTCCATGGTATCCTCGGTGATGGACTGAAGTTTTTTGCCGAAGAGGCCTGCGTAGCGGCCGGCAAAATGCAGCACCAGATCCTTGATGTCTTCAGTGCGTTCCCGCAGAGGTGCGACTTTTAAGGGAATCACATTCAGCCGGTAGTAGAGATCTTCCCGGAACTGCTTTTTCTCGATCATCTCCTGCAGATTTTTGTTGGTGGCGGCAATAATCCGTACATCAATGGGAATCACCTGATTGGAGCCGATGCGGATGATTTTGCGTTCCTGCAGAACCCGCAAAAGCTTTACCTGGAGATAAAGGGGCATGTCCCCGATCTCGTCTAAAAAGATCACGCCTTTGTTGGCGAGCTCGAATTTGCCCATTCTTCCGTTGGGGTCTGCGCCTGTAAAGGCTCCTTTGACATAGCCAAAGAGCTCCGATTCCAGAAGCGGTTCCGGGATGGCTCCGCAGTTGATGGCGATAAAACGGTGGTGCTTTCGGTCGCTGGCTTTCCAGATGGCTGACGCCACGATCTCCTTGCCGGATCCGCTCTCTCCGGTGATCAGGACGGTGGAGGTGCTTTTGGCCACCTTGCGGATCTCCTCCTGGAGCGATCTGGTCTGGGGACTGCTGCCGATCATATTGAAGACGCCTTCCAAAGGCACGGTGCTGGTGATCTCGTAGTAGCGTTCCCGAATGGCCCGGGTACTTTCAAAGAGCAGCAGCCTTGCATAACGTTCAGGATCCCGGTCCAGGTCATAGTGATGTCCCATGACCAGATATTCTCTGCCGTCAATCTGAATCCGGTATTCGTTTTGATGGTTCAGGCTGTCTCCGGTTGGGGTGACGGATACCGTTTTTCCTTCTAACTGCCGGGTGGACAGCTGCTTTTCGGCTGCCGGATTGGCCGCGGCGACGATCTCGTTTTTCCCAAAGATCAATATCCCTTTTTCCACATGATTGATGACGCTGTTCAATGTTTCCAGAAGGGATTTTCTTCGCTTGGTTTCTGCCATTTCGGATGCTTTGGCGGAGATAAAGTCTGCGATCTGTGCCAGAAGCTCCAGATACATGGCTTCCTCTTTTAAGATCCTTGCTTTTTGGTTTGGAGTGCTTCCGATCAGGCCGATGACGCCGATATTTCTTGTGCCGAACCGGATGGGCATGGAGATCTCGATCTCTTCCCGACAGACATTGCGTCTGGGGCAGCTCTGACACAGGGGTTCTTTCCCGGGCTCGTAGATGATCTCCAGACTGCCGGTGCGCAGCACATGGCGGTACACATAGCCTTCCACAGACATGTCTTCGTTGACATGGTCCGCAAAGATTCCGGTTCCTGCAATCCGGAACAGGTTCTCATCCACCACCTCTACTTCGACCTGTGCCACCCGGGACATGATGCCTGCGTAGGCCTTGACGGTATCCTGTATTTCCAGAAGGATGCTGTCTTTTGCTTCCATCATGGACTGCCTCAGGAGGAGAGCGCGGAGACGATGCGCTCAAACCCCATATAGTGAGAAGCCTTGATCAGCACCGCGTCCCCGGGCATCAGGATCCGGGAAGCTTCGCGAAGAAAGGCATCCGAATCGTCGTAGTGCAGGCAGAGGGCGTCTGGCGCGGCTTTTTTCGCTGCCTCATGAATCGCAAGGCTCAGGCTGCCGATGGTGATCACTGCATCGATCTGAAGGCCTTTGAGGTGTTCGCCCACAGAGGCATGCAGTTTTTCGGAGTCCTGGCCCAGTTCGCCCATATCGCCCAGGATGGCGACTTTGCGTTTGGGGGTGTCATTCAGTACATCCAGCATGGCACACATGGAAACCGGATTGGAGTTGTAGCAGTCATCCAGCAGGGTGTAACGGTCCGTGTGCAGAATATTGCTGCGTCCGCGGATGGGTTTGAGCTTTTCGATGCCGGTGCGGATCTCCTCCATGGTAAGGCCGAGGGAGAGGCCGACCGAGGTTCCGGCCAGGGCGTTGTAGACCATATGGATTCCGGGAAGGGGGATGGCGGCTTCCATGGATGCGCCTTTTTTTCCGTGAATCCGGCAGCGGATTCCTTCCAGGCCCAGGCTTTCGATCTGGTCCGCCCAGAGGTCCCGGGCCGGGGAAAGACCAAAGGTGCAGGCCGGCCGCTGGTCCTGCAGTGTGATGAGTTTGTCGTCATCTCCGTTCAGAAAGACAGAAGCGTCCTTTCTGGCATAATCGAACATCTCCGCCTTGGCTTTTAAGATTCCGTCCCGGGAACCTAGAAACTCCAGGTGGGCAACACCGATGTTGGTAAACACGCAGTGGGTGGGCCGCACCATCTTGCTGAGCCGGTGCATTTCACCAAAATGATTCATGCCCATCTCCAGCACGGCGGCTTCATGCTCTTCCTCAATGAGAAAAAGCGTCAGAGGGACCCCGATTTCGTTGTTAAAGTTGCCGGGGGTCTTGAGCACGGAAAAGTGCTGACCGAGCACAGAGGCGATCATTTCCTTGGTGCTGGTCTTTCCCACACTGCCGGTGACGCCGATGACGGGGATATCAAAGGTCTTTCGATAGGCCTCAGCGGCTTCTTTCAGGGCCTGCAAAGAGTCCTTGACCAGAAGATAGGGTCCGGGGGCATCCAAAAGTTCTTTTTGGCTGACCACACAGACCGCACCTTTTTCGAAGGCACTTTTGATATAGTCATGACCGTCGCTTCGCTCCCCGATGGTGGCAATAAAAAGAGAACCGGGAGAAACCTGACGGCTGTCCACGGTGACGCCCTGGATCCTCTGTTCTGAGGAAGATTCAGGCCCGAAAAGGGTGCCGCCGCAGGCACTGGCAAATTGTCCGATGGTAAAAGGTCTCATGAGCATTCCTGCTTTCTAAGTATATTTTTTCATGGAAACTTCGAGAATCCATTCGCAGAGCCGGGCATAGGATATGCCCAGGGCAGCGGCCTCCTGAGGCAGAAGGCTTGTGGGAGTCATTCCCGGCAGGGTGTTGACTTCCAGGGCATAGTCCTCTCCGGAGCGTTCATCCAGCATAAAATCCACCCGCGCATACCCTTCAATCCCGACGGAGGCACAGGCGGCTTCCGCGTGCCGCTGCATCCTTGCGGACAGATTGGGCGGAATATGGGCCGGGCAGGTCTCCACGGTGCTTCCCGGCTGGTATTTGTTCTTATAGTCATAGAATCCCTGAAGGGGCGCAATCTCGATGACCGGAAGGGCTTTCCCCTCCACCACGGCGATGGAAAATTCCCGTCCGATGACACAGCGCTCGATCAGAACCTGATCTTCATAAGAAAAAGCCTGCTTTAGGGCCTCTTTTAAGGCGAAGACTTCCTCTACCCGGTAGACGCCCACGGAAGAGCCGCCGCAGCAGGTCTTCACCATACAGGGAAAACCGATCTCCTGGGGAAGTTCAAAGGATTCGCCTTTTTTCACGGTGATGGAGGGCGGAGTGGGGATGCCAAGGCCTTTGAACATCTGTTTGGTTATATTTTTATCCATGCAAAGGGCGCTGCTGGTATGTCCGGTGCCGGTGTAGCGGATGCCCATCAGGTCAAAGAGAGCCTGGATCCGGCCGTCCTCTCCGTTGGTTCCGTGAAGTCCCAAAAACACCATGTCGCACAGGCTGCAAAGTTTCAGGACATTGGGACCTAAGAGTTCCCGGTACCCCGGACGGAGTGCCCGGATCTGTTCCAGGTCAGGAGCCTTCCTGGACACACTTCGGATGGAGGCAGCCCAGTCGATTGTGCTTTCGAACAAGTGTTCCAGAGGTTCTTTCGCATCCGGAAGGCCTAAGAAGATATCCAGCAGGATCACCTGATGACCATTTTCCTTCAGTGCCTGGTAGATCCCCCGTCCGCTGCTTAAAGATACGTCGCGCTCGGTGCTGATTCCGCCGGCAAGTACAACAATTTTCATAGATCTGATGCCTCCAAATCTCTTATTTTATAGGGTCGGATGCTGATCCAGCATCTCCTGGATCCTCTGCTGCGTGTAGACGCCGAGGAATTTTTGTTCTTCTTTGGTCAGCTCTTTGGGATAGATCGGCTGTCCGTATTCCACGGTCACCTTGCAGGGAAGGATGCGTGGGAAATGGTTCTCAAGAATCTGTGCAGAGTTGCTGATGGCGATGGGAATGATAGGGCATCCGGTCTTGGATGCCATCTTAAAACTGCCTTCTTTGAACGGCTGCATCTTTTGGTCCTTGCTTCTGGTTCCCTCCGGAAAGATGCAGACGGAGATGCCATGTTTGATATAGTCAATGCCGGTCAGGATTGTCTGCATCCCCGCCCGGATGTCTGTGCGGTCTAAAAAGAGGCAGTAAAGCCGTTTCATCCAGTCCCTGAGAAGGGGATAACGGAGCATCTCTGCTTTGGCCACATAGCCTGTAAGGCCCGGGCACTGGGAGTAGGTTAAAAGGATGTCAAAATAACTGCAGTGGTTGCTGATGTAGAGCACTGCCTGATCTTTCGGAACATGTTCCCGGCCAACGTAGGTGATATCTGCACCGGTTATCCACAGAATCAGCTTAAAAGCTGCCTGCACCATGCGCAGGCAGCTAATGTCACGAAGGCGGGGATTCCACCGGCTGATGAGCCATTCCACCAGAAGTACCGGGATTCCGAGGATCAGATAGAGCAGAAGAATCAGGCAGACCAGTATAAATCGTATCATACGCAGAGCCTTCTTTCTTTATGTATGCGAATGTCTTATCCAAAGCGTCCAAAGAGTTCCGTCAGCTGCCGCAGGCCTGACGCCATGCCTTTGTCCAGAAGGCCGGAGCGGAAGCGAAAGGCCCAGTTGCCCCGGGGACTTCCGGGTATGTTCATGCGGGCATCCGAATCCAGCTTTAAGAGATCTTGTACCGGGAAGATGGCATAAGTGGCGATGGTGCTGAGGCAGGTGCGGATAAAGTCCCAGCTGATGCTGCCGGCGTCCGTATTCATATAGCGGCGGACTTTGTCGCGGTTTTGCTCGCTGGTGTTTTCATACCACCCAAGGCTGGTGTCATTATCATGGGTTCCCGTATAGCACACGCAGTTGCGGGTGTCCAGCTGATGCGGCAAAAAGGTGCTTTCTCCTCCTTCGAAGCCGAACTGCAGGACTTTCATGCCGGGGAAATGGAACCGGTCGCGGAGGCGTTCTACTTCTGGTGTGATCACGCCCAGGTCTTCTGCCAGAATGGGGAGTTCTCCATCCAGAGCTTCCTGAATGGCCAGGAACAGATCTTCGCCCGGCCCCTTTTTCCATTTGCCGCCCATGGCGGTCTCTTCCCCGTAGGGCACCGCCCAGTAGGCTTCAAAGCCGCGGAAATGATCGATGCGCACATAGTCCACCTGATCCAGCTGGTTGCGGATCCGCTCGATCCACCAGTGGTAGCCGTCTTTTTTATGGGCCGCCCAGTCGTAGAGGGGGTTGCCCCAGAGCTGGCCGGTGGCGCTGAAGTAATCGGGCGGAACTCCGGCCACTTCTACAGGATAACCTTTGGGATCCAGACAGAACATGTCCTTGTTTGCCCAGGCATCGGCACTGTCCCAGCAGGGGAAGATAGGAATGTCTCCGATGATGGCGATGCCTTTTTGATTGGCGTATTTTTTCAGGTCATACCACTGACTGAAGAACAGATACTGGACGAATTTATAATAATGAATCTTCTGGGAGAGGACATCGGTCCATTCGTCCCGGGCTTTCTGATCCGGATCCATCAGGGAGTCGTTCCATTCGTACCAGGGAAGGCCCTCATGGTAATCTTTGCCTGCCATAAACAGACAGTAATCCATCAGCCAGAATTCGTTGCTGTCACAAAACGCATCGTATTCTTCCAGAAGGTTTTTGTCAGCGGTGTGCCGGAAATGTTCGTAGGCTTTTTTCAAAAGTCCGGTCTTGTAGAGGAGCACCTTCTCATATTCCACATGATCCGGATCAAAATCTGGTATGTCTGAAAGATCCGCGTCTGTGAGGAGCTGCTTTTTCTTAAGCAGATCCGGGCTGATAAGCAAGGGCTGTCCGGCGAATACGGAAAAGCTCTGGTAGGGTGAGTCTCCTACTGTGGTGGGACCTAGGGGCAGCACCTGCCACAGATGCTGTCCGGCGTCTGCCAGAAAATCGATGAAATCATAAGCGCCCTGTCCCAGATCTCCGATCCCGTAAGGGGATGGAAAAGAAGTGGGGTGGGCCAGGACACCGCTGTAGCGGTGGTTCGTCTTGTCTTCTGCTGCAATCTTGAAATGCACGGGTAAAATCCTCCTGGTTATTCCTTTAATAAGTTTATTATAAAGGATAGCCTTTCAGAATACAAGAAATAAGACTGGTCTGAATCTGAATTTTTCCACATAAAATAGAGCAAACAGGCAGGAGAAGAAACATGCATGAAGAAATGGTGTCTCTTGATGCTTACCATATGTGTACTGGCCGGCTGCGGGGTGCAGACCCGGGATGAAGAGCGGCTCAAGGATCTGGAATTCACCGTGCTGGATCCGGAGAAGATACCGGAAGAACTGAGGAATGTACTGGAGGAGAAGAAGGCAGAACCTTTCAAGGTGACCTATGAGGACGAAGGGTATACATACATCTGTGTGGGGTACGGAGAGCAAAAATCCAGCGGATACAGCATCATTGTGGAGGATCTGTATCTGACCAGCAATGCCGTCTATGTGGAAACGGAGCTTCTGGGGCCCGGAAACGGAGAGGAGACAGCGGCAGCCACCACCTGTCCCTATATCGTACTCAAGCTGGAAAATATGGGCAAATCCGTTGTCTTCCAGTAGAGAAAAACAGCGTCGTGCTGGGAAGGATGCAGCGGAACGAATATTAAAAAACAGCGTCATCCTGAGCAGCACGCAGAGCAGGTGCTGAAAGCCGAAGGCGTCAGGAACTGGTCTGGGCATGAGGTGCTGGGAAGGATGCAGCGGAACGAATATTAAAAAACAGCGTCATCCTGAGCAG
>CAJTYJ010000027.1 GCA_910583895.1 uncultured Lachnospiraceae bacterium | reverse complement strand
CTAGGATAAATGGTAGTGTTAAGTGGTTACTGAAAAACAGCATCTGCCCGAAAGCAGCCCCGGAAGGATTTTGCCGAACGAAGAGAGGGAAAAACCTTCCAGACGCTGGGGAGAAGAGAGGGCAGATGCGGAACTTAAATAGGAGGTTGATCATGTACGTAAAAGGGGTAAATCTTGGCAACTGGCTGGTACTGGAGAAGTGGATGAGTCCGGCACTGTTTGAGGGGACGACGGCGGAAGATGAATACTATCTGCCCACACAGCTGTCCAGGGAAGTGTATGAGGCGAGGATTCGGGTACACCGGGCGGAATATATCTCGGAGCGCGATTTTACAAGGATCCGGGCCATGGGCATGGATGCGGTAAGGATTCCGGTGCCGTATTTTATCTTCGGAGACCGGGAACCGTTCATCGGCTGCGTCGCAGAGCTTGACAAGGCATTTAACTGGGCGGAGAAATACGGTCTTCAGATTCTGATTGATCTGCATACGGCGCCGGACAGTCAGAACGGCTTTGACAATGGCGGAATCAGCGGCGTGTGCAGATGGTCTCAGGAGCCGGAAGAGGTGGAGTTTGAACTGACCGTACTGGAGCGGCTGGCAGAACGCTATGGACAGAGAAAAGGGCTGTGGGGCATTGAGATCATTAACGAGCCGGCCCTTGAGGGCATCTGGAAGTCCATGGATGTGCCGAACCGCTATCCGGCAGTGGATCAGGAAAAGGCGGCCGGATCCGGGCCGAACACCGTAGAGTTCCTGCGCTGGTATTACAGGGAGGCTTATGACCGGATGCGCAGATTTTTGCCGGAGGATAAATATATTGTGTTCCACGACGGATTTGAGCTGAAAATCTGGAAAGATTTCATGCAGGAGGACAGATACAAAAATGTGGTGCTGGACACGCACCAGTATCTGATGATTGCAGAGCTGGAAGGCTGCGAGCAGAAGCTGGAGCATTACCTTAACTATGTCAATCATACTCTTGCAAAGGACATTGAAGAGATGGCGGAGTATTTCCCGGTTATCTGCGGCGAATGGTGTCTTTTTAACTCCCTGGCTGCCGGACATGATACCAGAGGCGGCCAGAGCGTCTTAAACGGCATAGAAGGGATGTCCGAGGAAACGATCGGCCCGGAGCGCAAAAAAGAGATTTACCAGGCGGTGGCAAAGGCCCAGCTGAATGCATGGCGCAGGGGGAACGGCTATTTTTACTGGAACTACAAGCTTCTGACAGACACGGTCAACGATGCGGGCTGGGTCGGATGGGACTGCTGGGACTTTGGAAGATGCGTGGACCTTGGATGGTTTCCGCTGGAAGAAGCGTAAACCGCGGATGCAAAACGGAAAAGAAGGAGAAGAAGAGAATGAAAACAGATGTGAATTCCAATGCAAAGTTGACCTTTATGGAACGTTTCGGATATGGGGCCGGTGACTATGCGGCCAACCTTGTATACTCGTCGATCAGTGCATTTCTGGTCGTGTATTATACGCTTGTACTCCATGTGGACCCCGCTGTGGCGGCTTCGATCATCGCAGTTTCCAAGATTTTTGACGGTTTCTCCGATCTTGCCATGGGATATATCGTGGACCATACGCACAGCAAATATGGAAAGGCACGTCCCTGGATCGCGAGACTGTGTGTGCCGCTGGCGGTGTGTACGGTGCTGATGTTCAGCGTACCGTCGTCTCTGGCGGGAACGCCGCAGCTTGTGTATATGTTCCTTACTTACAACCTGGTCTCGACGATTTTCTACACCGGCGTCAACGTGCCGTATGCAACTTTGCAGGGGCTGATGACCACCGATCAGTACGAAAGAGGACTTCTTGGAAATTTCCGGAACCTGCTTTCCACATTCGGAACCATGATGGTCAACACCGTGGTGCTGAAGATGACAGGATTTTTCGGCGGCGGAGATGCCTACACCCAGAAAGGATGGACGATTACCGTTGCAATTCTGATGGTACTGTTCGTCGCTCTGAATATGCTTACCTTTTTTACCTGCAAGGAGCGTGTGACGGTGCAGGCGGATGGTCAGAAAAAAGAGTCCGTGTCCTTTACAAAGGGTCTGAAGGCCATGGTGACGAACAAATACTGGCTGTTGATGGTATGCAATCTGTTTTTTATGTTTTTCATGATGTCCATTTTCTTCGGTACGGTTTTATTTTTCACAAAGTACAACATGGGCAATGAAAACCAGTATGCAATGGTGGCAAACCTGCTGTCCGGGACACAGATCGTGACGCTGTTCATCACGCCGTTTCTGATGAAGAAGATCAGCAAACGCTATCTGAACATGTCCGGTATGGCCATTGTGGCGGCTGCATGCGCCATGGGCGGAATGAGCACCGGTTATGGATTTATCTGTGTCACCTCCGTCCTGAAGGGAATCGGGTTCGGATTTGCGGGTTCCACCATGTTCGGATGCCTGCAGGATGCGATTACCTACGGTGAGTGGAAATCCGGATGCAATGCGGCAGGTATGGGAAATGCAGCTTCTTCCTTCTGTATGAAAATCGGCTCCGGTCTTGGCACGGCGGCCATGGGCTGGATCCTGGGAGCCGGCGGTTTTCAGTCGGAGCTTGCCACCCAGAGCGCGTCGGCGCTGGCGGCAGTCACCGCGTCCTTTGCATGGATTCCGGCGCTCACAGCGGCAGTCAGCGTGGTCTGCATGGTCTTCTTTGATCTTGACAGACACTATGATCAAGTAGTTGCAGATCTTGCGCAGGGGAAACACAGGGAGTGCTGAGGGAGGTATCCGTAAATGATCAGAAATCCGATTCTGCCGGGATTTAATCCGGATCCCTGCATTTGCAGAAAGGGAGAAGACTATTATCTGGCAGTATCTACCTTTGAGTGGTTTCCGGGAATTCCGGTATACCACTCCAGAGACCTGAAGCACTGGGAACTGTATACCCATGTGCTGACCGACGATGAGGCGGTGGACCTGAAAAAACTGCCCAGTGCAAAGGGAATCTGGGCACCCTGCCTGACTTACTGTGAGGAAGAAGATCTGTTTTATGTGATCTATGGGATCATGAATTCCATGAATGCCAGATATTTTGATGTGGATAATTATCTGGTTACGGCAAAGGATATCCGGGGGCCGTGGAGTGAACCGGTTTACCTGCATTCTTCCGGATTTGACGCCTCTATCTTTCACGATGACGACGGGCGCAAATGGATCGTCTCCCTGGAATGGGAGACAAGAGAGGGCTATGAGAAACCGGGCGCAATCTGCATGGTGGAATACAGTCCCCGGCAGAAAGAGATTGTGGGATATCCGAAACGCATCTGGTACGGCGGCACGGACAGGGGCTGCATTGAGGGACCGCATCTGACAAAACGAAGCGGGTATTATTATATTATGTGTGCGGAAGGCGGGACGGGGTACAACCACTGTGTGACCATGGGACGTGCAAAAGACGTGTGGGGACCCTACGAAAAGGACCCCTGCAATCCCATTGTCACATCCGCCCCGGGAAATTCTTATGAGCGGCATGATCCGGATCATCTGAAACCGAAGTATTTCAACCCGGATACCCTGCTCCAGAAGTGCGGTCACGGAAGCTGTGTGGAGCTTCCCAGTGGGGAAGTCTATCTGGTGCACATTGCGGCAAGGCCCTTTGTTCCGGAGCTTCGCTGTACGCTGGGAAGGGAGACGGCCATTCAGAAAATGACCTGGACAGAAGATGGATGGCTTCGCATGGCGGGCGGCGGCAATCTGGCCAAAACAGAGGTGCCAAAGCCGTCTCTGCCGGAGTGTCCTCTTGCGCAGGCGCCGGATTTTGACGATTTCGACGGGGAAGAGCTGGGCTGCTGGTACTATGCGCCCCGGATGATGCCGAAGCGGTTTGCGGACGTGAAGGCAAGACCGGGCCATGTGAGGATCCGCGGTCAGGAGTCCAGGACATCTCTTCATAAAGTCAGTATCCTTGCCAGAAAGCTGACCAGCACCCATGCACGTATCACCACAAAGATGGAATTCTGTCCGGAGGTACACCAGCACAGCGCGGGACTGATTCTCTATTATGACAATATGAATTATATCAATCTGCGTAAATATTACAGCGAGACGCTGGGGAAAAGCGCATTGTCCATTATTTATCTGGAAAATGGAAAGAAGATGGAATTTCTGAATACCCGGATTCCCGTGCGTGATGTGCCGGTCTATCTGCGGCTCTATATTGAGGGAAGAAGCTCCTGGTTTGAATGGAGCTATGACAATGAGACGTATGAGCGGATCGGACAGTCTTTTGATACGACGAAGTTTTCCGATGAATATTGTGAATATGGGGAATTTACCGGAACCATGGTGGGAATCACCTGCGCGGACCGGGTGAAGCACAGGCAGTATGCCGATTTTGATTTCTTTGAATATCTTGCGGATGAGGGCCGGGAGATCGGGTAGCAACATGGGGCGCCTCAATGTGCCCCTGGCTGTGTGCAAAAAATAAAGGGAAGGCATCGGACAAAAGAACAATCTTGTCCGTTTCGGTGTGGACAACACGGATGCGTATACAGACAGGGACATATTTGACGGCGGCCGGCCTATGCAGCAGTGCAGCAGGAAACGGGGGCATGCAGCCGGTAATGCGCAATGATTCAGGCAGAGCTGACACTATGTAAAAGTACAGCAGGTGATGAAAGCATGTAGCCGGAGGAGTATAATAAATTTGGTGATTCTGGCAGTATGCAGCAGTGCAGAAGGAAACAGGAGCATGCAGCCAGAAATGCGCAATGATTCAGGCAGAGCTGGCAGCATGCAAGAGCACAACATGTGACCATGACAGGAGTTACAGAACAGGATCAACGATGATGTCGCCGCTGTCGCAGGAAATATCCACCGTCTTTCCGTTTGATCCGGCAGAGGTGTAGAAGATTTCATTCTCATCCGGGTCGTCGCCTGTAATCCATTTGCCATCCAGGAGGATGGAGCCGTATTCGGTCTGCAGCTGGTAGCTGTATGCAAAGATCTCTTCGGGAAGCCGGACACGGACTGTTCCATATTCGTTCTTTATTTTCAGATCATCATACTCCAGTCGGTCGGACAGAAAGGAGCCGGAGCTTAGCTCCGCTGTCATGCTGTCTCCGGATGCCTGATGGATCAGAACCTCTCCATACTCATTCAGAATTTCAGTCTGCTCAGCCTCCACAGTGTCAAGGGAAAGTTTTCCGCTGGACATGTGGATTTCCAGCGATGCTCCAATATAGTTGTCTAAAGAGACGGAGCCATATTCATTTTTCAGCTGTGCCTGTCGGGCAGTGACAGTCCCGGCAGTCAGGTTACCGCTGGACAGATGAAGCTTCAGTGCATTTCCGGTGTGGCTTTCTAAAGACACATCCCCGTAGTCATTTTGAATGTCCAGCGTGTCTGCCTTCATAGACGGCAGTTTCAAGTTTCCGGATTCCATCCGGATCACCACGTCCGCAAAGCTCTGGTCTGCAGGATATTCGATCTTTACATAATAAGGACCTGGCTCCGTATCTCTGGGATATGCAGGGTTGGCATACAGAAACCAGATCCGGGAGTTATCGTGGGAAGAGAGAGGAGTTTCCTGGAAGAACAGCCGGCCGTTTTCCACCTTGCAGACAGGTTTTCCAGAGATTCCAAAGATGCGGTATGCAACTGCATAACGGTCTGAGGGGATCAGTTCCACATGTTCGGTACAGCTGATATCCAGCTCCATACTGTCAAATGCTTCCAGTTCCACGGTATCCTGCAATACATTCTGTTTCTGCTCTGCCGCTTCTCTGGAAGTATGGATGCCGCTTTGATCCAGATAGAAGCCGGGAATTCCGCCCAGCAAAATACCGATAAATATAAAGAAACTTCCCGACAGGATGCATACAAGGGAAAGGAAAACCCATAATTTTTTACTTTTCATAATACCTACCACCTTTCACAATCGATCCGAACAGAAGCGTCAGGCCGTGCAGACACCATTTGGTAAAGAAGAGGCTTACCATGGTCATCAGGATGCCCACACCCAGAAGAACCAGTCCCAGTCCCAGTGTCGTCAGCCCGTCTGCAAAAGAAGTAAAGAGCAGCCAAAAGCTTACAAGCACACAGGGGATGGCACTGATGGTGATGGATACCGCGATCAGAAACACAGATAAGAGCAGCGTGATCACCACCAGTACGAAGGCCAGAAGTACAGCGCCAAAGGCCAGTGACAGCGGCAGGGCGACTGGTGCGGCGAACACTGCCAGGATTCCGATCCACAGAGCGGAAAAGCCCTTTTTGACATTTTTCGTGGGACTGGCGGCATTTTCCACCGCAAAATCCCGGACGATCTGGTCTGCCGCCAGCTCCGGGCTTCCCAGGTCTTCAATGGCCTGTGCCTCCCGCTCAGGCCCGGCTTCCTCAAAATATTCGGTAAAATAGGCAATCGCCCGGTCATAATCTTCTTTTGGAAGTCTTCTGAGCCTGCGCTGCAGATGTTCCATATATTCAGTTCGATTCATGTCTCATTTCCTCCTTTCAAAATCTGATCAACAGCTTCCTTGTGAAGCTGCCATTCCTCCATAAGTTCCCGATATCGCTCTCTGCCGGAATCCGTGATCCGGTAATATCGCCGGTTCCGTCCCTGGAAGGGCTGGTCATAGACATTCAAAAACCCCTGTTCCTGGAGTCTTTTCAGGATCGGATAGAGGGTGGAATCCTTGACACCGGAGACGCTTTTGATCTTCTGGCTCAGCTGATAACCATAGGAGTCTTCTTTTTCAGTAATGGAAAGGATCAGCAGGTCAAACATGGGCGGACTTAACGGAAATATCATTTTTGCGCTCCTTTCTTATGTATGGGTTTTATATATTATATATCATATAATATACTGTGTCAATCTATATATAAAAATGTGAAGTATAGATTTTTCCTGTGCGGCCATTTGGTAAAAAGCTGCTTTTTCAGTGCCTTCCTGTATCGATCTGGGGTAAAGGACGGCAGAAGATAGAAGCTAAGAGTTTTCAGCGGAAGTGATGCATGGTATAATTATTTTTAAAATCGTATATCAGCAGGATGCGAGTGATCCGTCTGATGTTTTGAAAGAGAGATACAGCAGAAAATGATTTTACGTTTTATGGAGAAAATGTAAAATAAATGCAGAATCCGGGAAAGGGGAGTACAACAGAAGATGAGTATGCAAAAGACAAAACTGGGTGCAAGATTTTTATCAGATTCGGAGATGGGAGCGATTTTACCTGACTGGAAATCCATTCACTCCCAGATCGAAGTGTTCCGGCATGACCGTTCTGCCCGGACATCCAGTCGGCAGGAATATGAACAGAAGACCAATAATATCGGAATCATGGGCCGCCGGGGAGCCGGCAAGACGTCCATCTTAAAGAGCTTTCATAAAAAGTTAAAAGAGGAAAATCCATATAATGATATTGTGCTGCCCATTATCATTCCGGAAAATATGTCGTCGGGAACCGCGCTTATGGATGTGATCTTGGGGATGCTGAAACCATTAGTGGATGCGGAGAACAAAGCGGCTTTCCAGGGGGACTGTATCTATCTGAATCGCAGCAGGCTGGAACAGGCGTATCACAAACTGGTGAAACAGTACTGCTATATTAAGAAAGACTACCGGGATATTCTGATTCATCAGTTTACCAGCGAGCAGTATTATGTGGATAAGACGACGGAGGTATTCAGCTCCGATACGGTATTTATCGAGCAGTTCAGCAAATTCATTGATATGCTTCTGGACCGGGACAGGGAAAATACTTCCCGATCCATGGTGTTTTTGTTTATTGACGATATTGATCTGAGTACGGTCCGCTGTATGGATGTGGTGAAGACGCTGCTGTCTTACCTGTCTCATCCAAGGATTGTGACATTTTTGTCAGGCGATCTGGACACATTTGAGGAAGCGTTGACACTGGAATTTCTGAGGCAGGAAAAGGCGCTGGATGCAAATATATTTATGAGGGCATTTGGTCCTGTCAGAGACGGGGATGGTGGGCTGTCGGGAGATGAAGATAAAAACGAAGAAAGACATAGTCTGCGTGAACAAAAGAAGATGCTGGCCTATGAATATCTGAAAAAAATCCTTCCGCCTGCATACCGTAAGAACATCAAATACTGGTCCCTGGAGGAGAGAGGGAACTACCGTGTCACTGACGAGGAAGGAAAGGAGCAGAAAACTCTGGCGGAACTGCTGGCGGAAGTGACTGCAGGGAAGATCGAAAAATCCTGCTTTGTTACAGATAGACGGGGAAGAAAAACAAATGGGATGCCGGTCATGTACCATCTCTTTGATGAAACTTCCAGAGGACTGAACAATGTCTATAATGTTCTGCTGGAACTGTGCAGAGAGAAAAAAGGGACAGATACTGACCAGCAGGAAGACACGGAAAAGATGGAGCTGTGGAGACTGCTTCAGACAGTCATAGACTCTGTACCATTTTATGCAAAGTATAAAGAAACACTTCTGAAAAAGGTAATGATACAGACTGGTCTGGGAGCACAGGTTGATTTCCTGAGTTTGAAAAATCTGTTGTATCATGAGGACAGATTACAGTTTTCAGCGGTGGAAGGATTCCGCCTCTTTCTTCTGGCCGAGTTTGCAGCCGGACTGTTTTCACAAGAGAGCCGGGCGGAACCGAGTTATCAGGAATTAAAGCTCAAGATCCTTGCAGAATATATCCAGAATGAGGAAATAGACGGGAAAGTTGCGGCCAGGCGGTCATTGCTTAATCTGCAGGTGGCAGATAAGGATAAGACGGATGGAGAAGCAAAGGAACAGTGGATATTAAAACGCCTGCTTCAGTGTGGCAGTTTTCTGTTTGATTTGAATCTGATTCAATATCTTGGGCGGGATATAATCTATGACATATTCAAAACGGGCAAAAAAACATCCGGGGAAACAAAGGAGTTAAACCGGTTTTATAAAATAGCCACTGCGTTGAAAAAAACTATATGGACGATATGCGGAGAGGATGAAATGCATAAGCAGGAACGCGAGAAATATCTGGCGGAACTGTATCTTCAGGCAGAAGATGTGTTATTGGACCTTTTAAATCATCTTCCCTATCACCAGAATGTGATTTATGGGGAGTGGCTGGTAAGAGGGGTCAAGTTAGGAGGTGCAATATATCAAAGTGACACTGCCTATAATGTAGCAATAGTATATCTGAAAGAAGCAGAAAGGCTCCTGGGCAAGATAAAAGGAAATTTACTTAACCCCCAATATAAGGTACCTGTTCAGGGACCGCGGATAAGTTTTGCAGGAATTTGGAAGTGGGTAAAGCATATCAATGGGTGTTCGCTGTATGGCCTTTACTTTGAAAGCTGTCTCAGAGAAAATGATAGAAATTCCAAAGTAGATCTTAATATCGGTCATATGGAGAAAGAGCTGATACATGCCGGTATGGCAAAAACCTTGGGAGATTTGATTGAGGATATAAAAGATAATAACCAGATTGAGGAATTAAATGGTTCTAGTTATGGATCTGTACAGGGGAAAGAGGATGAAAAGGAAAGACAGGTGATCATAGAGCTTGATAAAGCCGGAATGTGGAATCATTCCTATGTGAAGGAAAAAGTGTTCCCTTATCTGAGGAAAAAGGTATCAGATTATATTTTAAATATGTGTAGCGGAAGATTAGTTTTTGATGCCGGCCAGTTGGTCAAGGGGACTTATATTGCACTCAGAGACTGCAACAAAGGAACATCCGGAAAAGCGTTGGTTTATGGTCTGGTTGACCGCTTGAAAAAGATCTTGTTTTTATCCGAGTCAGATCATAATCCGGGCGGTCCCTGGTATATGAGACTGGAACATGTACTTGTGATTCGCTGTATGCTGGAAGAATTTTTGCATAATCATCCGAGAGTCCAGTATGGCAAGCAGGAAGCGAGACAGTTTTTGATGGAGTTGAAGGAGCTGCCGCTGGTGATTCGGGACAAAAAGTGGGATGAAATACTGGAAGAGTTGGAAACCAGAGAAAATAAATTCTTTTACAAAGATGAATTACAGTCGAAAGAATTACTTTTACAGGAAAATGATCCACAATTGGTACGGTCTTGGTTTCAGGAATGGAAGAATTTAAGATACGATATAACAAAAAACGATGATGTAATAAAAACATTAAGGGAACAAGGTAAAATAGAAGAACTTGACCAGGTGGTTGACCAGGTGTACAAGAAATATTATCTTGAAAATGGTACAGGATCTGAGAGAAAATATTCTATAAATGAATGCATAGAAAATTACATAGAAAATACTTATCACAAAGAGGTTCAGTCATTCACATATATAGAATACCTGGTCCATAAAAAAGCAGTCTGTGAATTGAAGAAAAACCCGCAAATAACCTGGAAAACTTTAAAAGAGGGATTGAGCGGAATGGAACCAGCTTTTGAAAAAGAAGACTATATGTTCTACTTCCACAGCTATCTGCGCTGTCTCCTTGCGAACGAGTCTTGGGCAACGGAGATGGGCAGGGATGCGCAGGAGATCAAGACGCTGGTGGACAGCCTGCTGGAAAGCGAAGTGCTTGCCGACCGGATGCGTCAGAGTGATGTCTTTGAACTGGCCTCTCAGAAGCTGGGAATTACAGAAGCAGAATTTGAAGATCTTTTCCAATAGGGAGAGGTATGAATTATGAATGACACGATCAATCGTTATCTGACGATTTTGTGCTATCCTTTTGCGTCTCTGGATTTTTTCCTGGAAGATTATATGGAGGAAATCATCCAGGAGAGAATGATGCAAAAGGCCCGGGAGGAGACGAAGAAGCGGCTGAAGGAATCCATGATCCGTTATGTGCAGAAGACTTGCAGCCTGTATTCTTATGACGAGGTGTATATGTATCTGGAGAAATGCTATCTGTATGATGCACAGACAAGGCCATATGAGAGCGCACTCCAGCTGTATCTGGAATGTTTCCGGAAGATTACGCGTTCTCTGATTTCCCAGCGGGACGGCAAAGTGGTATTTAAATACTGGAAGAATGAACATGACCAGGATTTTCTGAGCGGATTTGGGGATGCGAACAAGATCTTTCTCTTTCACAGCCTGAATATGCATATGCCGCTGGACTTCCTTGTGATGCTTCATATGGTTCAGAATCCGGAAAACAGTGTCAAAAATCTGAACCATTATTACAATCAGATCGAAGTGGCCGATCAGCAGCTGGATGCAGTGCTGCAGGCGGGAGTTGCGGAGAATCATCTTCATAAAGGGGTGTCGCTGTCTTTTTTTGAGATTTGGGAGGCTTTTATGGTGCCCCTTGACAACTATACAGCTGACGCGCTGGAACAGGCAGGGATTCAGCTGAGTGACCAGACAAGGGGAGAATGTGAGGTACTGTTCTATGTGCTGTCGGCGGCGGTTGCCCGCATCTGGATGGCGCTTGCGTTTAGCGGACGGTTGCCGGCAGAGCTGGAAATGCGGCTGGACAGCAAAGGGCAGAGAAGAGGGGATGAATCTGAAGAAGATATACCCAACAAAGAGGTGCGAAATCTGGTGAGCTGTTTTATCAATGGCAGGGGGCTGGAGAAGTTTTATCGGCAGTACTGGGGAAGTGCTGCCAAGAAGGAAGCAAGGCATGAGATACTTCTTTATTTTCAGAAACTGTGGGGGACGTTGCTTCTCTTTCTGCCGGTACAGACAGAAGAACAGACCATTGTACAGAAGATTTTCAATATAAATGAAAGACTCTATACTTCGGATGAAAATATATTTTTGTTTTATGGCATGCAGTACTTGTGCAGATGTTCCGAACGTATGTCGTCTGGAGCACAGACTGGTGTTCGGGAAAAATGTCTGGTCCGGTGTATGCTGCAGTATCTGAGAGTGAAGCATTCTGTATTTGGACGTACAGTACAGAAGAAGACCATACGGGGCCTGGACTATTTTCAAGATGAATTTTATAACAGGAATTCAAAGATGAACCGGTATTACAGCACCATATCCGCCGGTTTATCTTCAGCAGAAGGACGGACCATGTACTGGGAACTGGCGATGCGCAAGCAGTTCCAGAACAGAGATCTGAAGAAAATCGAATTCCGGACATCGGTCAATGAGAGCGAAGCAGAATTCCGCAAAGAGGTGCGGGCGTTTCTGGAAGCCTACTGCCGTGTCATTCAAAAAGATTACTGCGAAAAGACAAGAGAGGGATACCGGGTCAACCGGGATTTTCCGCAGGCGGGGCTGGTCTGCCACCTGATCAAAGAGACGGATCAGACGATTCCGGATAAATGTTATCTGGATGGACTGGAACATCGGGAGAAGATGCAGTTCGGCGTTCTGGAAGACAAATATGAACGGCAGGTCCGGTGTATGAAGAAGCTTCGGGATGAGATACCAGGGCTGGACCGGTATCTTGTGGGAATTGATGCGGCCAGTCTGGAGAACTCCACTCCGGTCTGGGTCTTTGTGCGGGCATATGAAGGCGCCAGGGACAGTCTGGTGGAACCGATTGGATACGGCAGAAATAAAAGGCAGAGCCTGCGCTTTACGTTTCATGCAGGGGAAGATTTCCGGCATATGCTGTCCGGACTCCGCCGGATGGATGAAGCAGTTACATTCCTGAAATTTCATGCAGGAGACCGTATCGGACACGGGACCGCTCTTGGAATTTCGCCCAGGCTGTGGAAAGAACGGAATCCTTTTGCCGTATTGCCGCGGATTGAAGCGCTGGAAAACTATATCTGGGCCTATTATGAACTGAGTCAGGATACGGCCGGGGCTCATTTTGCATGGACTGCGTATATTGAGAGACGCGTCTATGAACTGGCAGAGCATATTTACGGAAAGTCACAGGGATTGACCATGCAGGCTCTGACAGAAGGGTACCGGAAGACTTTTGCCATATCTGCCGGAGACCATGCCGCCTGCAGAGAGGCAGAAGATGTGGGGTTCTGCGAGGCGGTACGAAATCGGACCTACAGTGAGATTGTCTGGAACGGGGACAAGATCGCCCGGGCAAGGCACTGCAGGAAGTTCTTGACAGAGATGGAGCGGCCGATTCACTATGAGGTGACCGAGCAGGATATTCAGATCACGGAGACGCTGCAGGAGATTCTGCGGCGGAAACTGAGCAGAAAGGGAATTGTGGTGGAAGTCAATCCTTCTTCCAATCTTGCGATCGGTGAGATCGACAGAATCACAGAGAATCAGATCTATCGGCTGAACTGTCCGGGTGGGGAGGACAATGTGATGGTGTGCATCAACTCCGATGATCCATCCGTATTTCATACCAATGTGTCCAATGAACTGGCATATATTTATTATGGGATGCTGAATCAGTCGGTCAGTCGGGAGATGGTTCTTCAGTGGATTGACAAAGTGAGAGAATGTGGGATGAAAGCTTCTTTTTTACAGCGGACGGAAAGCGGGCAGCAGATTTATGATGAGCTGAAACAGACACTTAAGCGTCTGTAGGTGGCTGTGCAGGGTGAACTTTGTAAGTGCTATTGTGATAAATGCAGTTTTGTGGAAGGTTTATGTGGAAACCGGCGCTGTGCTCTTGATGGAAGCATGGTGCCGGTTTGGTGCGAACAGCCTGTTTTGCGCAGTTCCTGGCAGAAGGTCTGGCATATGGGCGATAATCGCTGCCTTTCTCCTCATCTGTTTGCCTGCCGGGTGTGAACAGTTATGGAGCCAAAGTATATGTGGTTACGTTCACAGGGTCCCTGTGAACAGTAACACAGAGAAAGATAGAAACTAAGAGTTTTCAGCAGAAGTGATGCATGGTATAATATCATCAACGATCATGACAGAAGAGATCTTCCCCCTGATATTTGTGCGGCATACGCAGAAGCGGAATACCGATGTAAAGGAATCGCAGGACACCTGCATGACATGACAGTTGAGGATTTGAAATCCAAGGGTATCACACCCGTCTGTTTAGTTACTGATCATACCCTCTTTCGGACCCCAAGTACTGTCTTTTGGCAGCTGGCAGGGCAACGGAATGAGGCGTACTGGACGTACGCCAATTGACGTTAACGCCTCCAGTTGCCAAAAGACGGCACTTGGGGCGTGTATCCCCTTGTTCACTGAGGATACAGGTTTTTATGAAAGATATGGATGGGAATTTTTGTGTATGGTTCAGGGAGATGAAAAGTCAGGCATGACCAGAATGTATATTCATAGATAAATTCTGGTTTAGGGACGGTTAAGTGCTTGCAGATTTTCATTGGTATAGATCTGTAGGTTATAGAATTTATGTACGGACAATACATTTCCGGTAGGGGAGAAATTTTAAACAGGGAGTCCATACAAGGACAGGGAGAGGGAAGATGATAAAATTGATAAAAAGATGTGTTTTTCTGTTGCTGGTGCTGCTTCTGGGCATGGGTGCGGGGATCTATGGGTATGTGCATTACACTGCGCCAAAGGAGCCGGAGCTTACTTCTGCTTTTGTCAGCGGAAAGCTGGAAGCGGTCAGTGAATTGACCACCGCCCGGTTGACCTATACAGGGCTGATCAAATATACAGAAGGAAAGATTCCGTTCCTTACGAAAAACAGCTTTTCCATGATCTACACGGCCAGAGTCCGGGCGGGGATCGATATCCGGATGGCAGAGGTCGACGTTCAGGAGGATCAGGTGGTGATCACACTGCCGGAATGCGAAGTGCAGTCCGTGGAGATCGATGAAAACTCCATCGAGTTCTACGATGAGCAGTGGGCATTGTTTAACCGGACGGAAAAGGAAGACGTCATTGATATGGTGGCGGCAGCGAAGGCGGATGTGTCGGAAAAAGCAGATATGGAAAGTCTGATCCAGAATGCCAGGGTCCAGACGGAGCATATCGTCCGGGGGCTTTTGGAGGATGTGATTGGGGAGCGGACGCTGGTGATTCAGTAGGCCTTTTTCAAAGTTCGCAGAAACTGGCTGCACCTTATTACTGGGAGGTATTGCCGGATGAAGAAAAAACATTTTATTATCATTAACCTGTTGTTTCTTGTTCTGACTTTTCTGGAATCGGGCATCTTCACAGAGGTGCTGTGGCATGGATGGGGCGGCTTTGGAGACATAACCATGGAATACACCGTCGAAGGAAGCGTCGGGAGTTTTTTTCTGGTATGTTTCCTTCCGGTGAGCGTGATGGGAATCTTTCTGATTCGTATGGGGCTGTGCATAAAAAAGAAGGCCGATTGGAAAGCGTTTTGTTTTGACTGCACGGGTGCGCTGGCTGGTACAGGGCTTGGCCTGGGGGCCTTCTTTCTTATACCCTTTTTTGCCTGGTACAATCCTGTTTTTCAATGGGGCAGACAGATGGCGGCATTGCTGATTGACTGCTTTTGCTGGATGGAATATCCGATGCCTTAAAGCAGCTGACAGTGATGGAAGTTTTCATTTTTACCAGGAAAGATGGTAGAATTTTTCAACAGATTGTGTTAGACTGACAAAAAGTAATTTTCGGAGAATGGGCTTTTGTGCTGTATGCAGGCGCCGGACTCCGTTGTAAGGGGGATGATTCATGAAAAAGGAAGGAACGGAAGTAAAAATCAAAAGTCTGCAGAAAGCGCTGCAGGTATTGGAGTGTTTTGTGGAGAAGCAGCCGCTTGGGGTGACGGAGATCAGCGAGAAAATGGGGCTGTATAAAAGCAATGTCCACAACATACTGTCCACGTTTAAAGCGATGGACTATCTGGAACAGGATCCGGATACCGGGAAATTTCGTCTGGGGACGGCAGTGTTTGCACTGAGCCGGGCACTGCGTGAGAATCTGGATATCAGCCGGATTGTCGTGCCGTTTATGCGCCGGATTGCCGAGGAAGCGGGGGAGGTGGTATATCTGGCCATTCCCAGGGAGGATGAGGTCGTATATCTGGAGGCGGCCTATCCGGAGTCTCAGAAGCTGTCCGGCAGCATTGTCACAGGAGAGCGTGCCAAGATGCACTGCACCAGCGTGGGGAAAGCGATTCTGTCCAGTATGGATCCAAGGGAGCGCCAGAAACTGCTGCAGGAACCGCTGGAGGCGTTTACCCAATATACCATCACGGACAGAAAGGAACTGGAAGAAGAACTGCAAAGAACTGCCGAGCGCGGATATGGGCTGGACGATATGGAACTGTTGTTCGGGATCAAGTGTGTGGGGGTGGCACTGGTCAACCATGAAGGCAAGCCGGAAGGAGGCCTTAGCATCAGCGCTCCATCGCTCAGGATGAGTGAGGAAAAAATTCAGGTGTTTGCGGAGATTTTGCATCGCTATAAAGTGGAAATTCAGAAAAGGTTATAAAAACAGTGGTCAAAATTTGTGCAATTTGCTAAATCAAAAGAAAAAGAGCGATTATGGTTGAAACATGTGACGAAGAGTGTTATGATATATTTACAAAAAATAAGAACATAGTTCTATAATATAGAACAAAGGGCCCGCATAACTCGGCATAAGCCGGGTTAAAAAAATAATCTATAATAAGAACGATGTTCTATAATAAAGAACGTTTAGGAGGAATTTTTATTATGGCGAACAAACCTTATGCAGTGATCGAGTGGAACGATACGGAGACAGATGCAGTCGGATGGATGTGTGCTTACAATTTCGTAGGACATTACTGCGGAGGCGGAACCAGAATGCACCCGACCGTGACCAGGGAAGAAGTGATCCGTCTGGCGACGACCATGGGTTATAAGTATAAAGCATGTGAATCTCTGACCACCGGCGGCTGCAAAGCCGGCATCGCATATGATTACAATGCACCGGATGCACTGGATGTGCTGCGCAGATTCCTGACCGCAACCGCTCCGTACATCAATGCAGGTGTATCCATCGGCGGCGATCTGGGTGTGGATTATTCTGATGTGCTTCGGATTCTGGATGATCTGGGAATCGGCATCCCTCAGACCAAAGCCATGAAGGAAGATCCGGACATTCATCAGGGAATTGTGAACCATGACCGGGCAGAGAAAGAACTGACCTACGACGGATTCAAGATGTATGATATGATCACAGGTTATGGTGTGGCGGCTGCAACCGATGAAGCATGGAAGATGAAGGGCGGAAAAGAAGGTGCTTCCGTTGTGATCCAGGGATTTGGCTGTGTAGGTGCAAGCTGTGTGACGGCGCTTGACAAGATGGGTTATAAAGTGATCGGTATCGCGGACGTGAACGGTCTTGTATACTGCAGGGACGGCCTCAATGTGAAGAAACTGGTGGAGACCAGACTTCCAAAAGGTGTCATGAACAAAGACGCGTTTGAGGCCGGATACGAAGTGCTTCCCAACAGCGAGTGGCTCAGCCAGGAATGCGATATCCTGATTCCTGCAGCACTTGAGGATGTGATCAATGCAAACAATGCAGACAAGATCAAGGCATCTCTTCTGGTAGAGGCAGCGAATATTCCGACGACACCGGAAGCAGACGAGATCCTCCGCAAAAAAGGCGTGGATGTGGCAGTTGACTTTATTTCCAACCTGGGCGGAATCCGCATCTATGAGGCGGTCATCTTCCGTCTGGTAAAGATTGAGAATATGAATGATGAGGAAGCGGCTGCAGCGATTGTGAAAGATACCGTGGATCTGATCCGCAAGCAGACAAAACTGGTGTTCGAAGAGGCCAAAAAGACCGGCGAGTTTACCCGCGATGTGGCAAGACGCCTGTTCACGCCGGACAAATCCGATACACCGGATATGTAAGTAACTGGTTTACGAAAGGAGCTGTTGCAAGACACAGCAGGAGGGGAATAAAATATGGATTCAAAATTAAAAAAATATCTCACGATTGCGGCATTGGGACTGGCAGGCGGATCGATCTATTTCCTGCCATACATCAAATACATTTTCTATGATGCGCAGATTGCATCCATGGGAATCACGAATACCCAGTCAGGGCTTATGCTGACCATGTATACGATCGGAAATATGATTCTGTACATTCCGGGCGGTATCATTGCCGACAAGGTTCCTCCGAAGAAGGCGCTGGTCATCTCACTGATCAGTACATCTGTTCTGGCATGGATCTACGCATTCACCATGAATTTTGCCATGGGCATGGTGGTGTGGCTGGGACTCTCTATCAGCACGGCATTTGTATTCTGGTCCTCGCTTATGAAGGCGATCCGCCTTGTGGGAACCGAGGAAGAGCAGGGATTTTTGTACGGTCTGTATTATGCCTGCAACGGTATCACGGCGGCGCTTACCAATACGATTGCGCTGAATGTATACAAGACAGCAGGCGGCGATATGGCGTCCGGCTTCTTCCGTGCAGTTATCTCCGGGGGATCCGTGGCGGCGGTATCCGGTATCCTGCTGATGTTCCTGATGTCCGATTCGAAAAAGGATGAGGTCGTGGATGATGGTGAGCCCAAATTCCAGATGGCGGATGTTCCGAAGCTTCTGAAAAATCCGGTGGTGTGGATTGTATCTTTGACAATCCTGTGCGGATACGGATTTTACAGCAATACTTCTTATTTTAATCCATATTTGACGGAAGTCAGAGGCGTGTCTCCGGAAGATTCCGGGCTGGTCTCCATCGTCCGCAATTATCTCCTTCTGCTGCTTGCACCGGTGGGCGGTCTCCTGGCAGATAAGGTATTTAAGTCCACCTGTAAATGGCTTTCCACAGCCTTTGTGATCCTTGCAGCGCTGTTCGGTATCGTTTTGATCCTTCCGGCAGGGATCAGCCCGGTGACAGCCAGCCTCTATACGCTGCTCCCGGGTGCATTTGCCATGATGATGTACGGCGTGATCTTCTCCACCGTCAGTGAGGCGGGGATTCCAAGAGCCATGACCGGCACTGTGATTGGTATTGCTTCCATTATTGGGTATCTGCCGGATTCCATCTATTCGGTGCTGTTTGGCAGCTGGCTGGATACCCACGGAGCTGCAGGATACAATTATATTTTCACATTCCTGGCAGTTTCAGGAATTGTAGGCGCAATCTTGTCCATGCTGGTGTACCGTCTGGGAAAGAAAGCGCAAGTATAAGAGAAAAGGGGAAAACCTTCGATGGAAAAAGAAAAGAAAGAAAGAGTCTATACAGATCCTGTGCGGTGTAAGGGATGCGGTTACTGCATCAACGCATGTCCTAAGGGAGCCATCCGCGTATCTGACCATGTGAATGCAAAAGGGTACAATACGATTGTGGTGGATGAGGAAAAATGTGTGGTATGCGGAACCTGCTATCGCGTGTGTCCGGATTATGTATTTGAAATAAAGTAAAGGAGGTCAGCAATGGCAAAAGTATTATTAAAAGGCAATGAAGCGCTGGCCGAGGCAGCGCTGGCTGCAGGCTGTCGCTTTTACAGCGGATATCCCATCACACCGCAGACGGAGATCCTGGAGTATCTGTCCTGGAGAATGGACGAAGTAGGCGGAGAATTCATTCAGGCAGAATCGGAGCTTGCAGGCATCAATATGGTACTGGGAGCGGCAGCTGCCGGAGCAAGGGCGCTGACCACGTCTTCCGGCCCGGGCTTCTCCCTGAAGCAGGAGGGAATCTCCTATCTGGTGGCAGCCGATCTTCCGGCAGTTATCGTGGATGTCATGCGGATCGGTACGGGTCTTGGAGACATTGCCCAGGGTCAGGGCGATTACTGGCAGCTCACCAGAGGCGGCGGACACGGCGATTATCACACGCTGGTTTTAGCTCCTGCGTCCGTACAGGAAAATGCAGATATGATGGCGGAGGCATTTGATCTGGCAGAAAAATACCGTCATCCGGTATTGATCGCTTCCGATGCAGCCATTGGGCAGATGATCGAGGCAGTGGAGATTCCGAAGTTTCAGGAGCACGATATCAATAAATTCGACTGGACCATCAAAGGCTGCAAAAAGGGCTGCGAGCAGAGAAAGATTCAGAATGTATACTACACACATCCGGATTATGAAGGCTATCTGGTAGAGAAATACAGACAGATGGAACAGGAGCAGCGTTATGAGACGGTTCAGGTGGAAGATGCAGAAGTGGTGCTGGTGGCTTACGGCATCAGCTCCCGGGTATGCCGGGAGACCGTGGAGATGGCAAGAGCTGAGGGCCTGAAGCTTGGCCTGATCCGCCCGATTACTCTGTGGCCGTTCCCTGTGAAGGCTTTCAAAGAGGCGAAAAAGGCGAAAGCATTCCTGACCGTGGAGATGAATATTCTGGGTCAGATGATGGATGACGTAAAGCTTGCGGTGGAAAGCAGATATCCGGTGGACCACTACGGCTCGATCTTTGAGATTCCGGAACCGGACGGAATCATTGCGAAAGCAAAAGAGATGCTGAAAAAGGAGGGCGTGTAATATGAGGCTGATAGCTCCCGAAACAGTGACATTTACCCAGAGCGGTTTCTGTCCGGGCTGCGGGCATGGACTTGCCGTGCGCCTGATCGCCGAAGTGATGGAAGAGATGGAACTGAGCGAAAAGCTGCTGGCAGTTGTGGACGTGGCCTGCGGCTCCCTGAATATTGATTCCTGGAGATTTGATACGATCATGGCGGCCCATGGAAGACCGGTTGCCACAGCCATCGGTGCCAAAAAGGTGCGTCCGGAAAATCCGGTTATGGCATACATCGGCGACGGTGCGGCTTATTCCATCGGCATGGCGGAGACCATGCATGCAGCGATCCGAAACGACAATGTGGTAACCATCGTGATCAACAACAGCTTGTACGGAATGACCGGTGGTCAGTGTGCACCCACCTCTCTGCCGGGACAGATCACCACTTCCACACCAAAGGGGAAAGATCCCAAAAAGGCAGGCATGCCGTTTCGGGTGGAACAGGCATTCTCCGGACTGGACATTGCCTATCTGGCAAGGGGCTCCATGGCGGATGCCAAAGGAATGGTACAGAGCAAGAAATATATTAAGAAAGCATTTGAAAAACATATGCAGGGTGAGGGCTTCTGTCTGGTGGAACTGTTGTCCCCATGTCCCACGAACCTGAACCTGACACCGGTAAAGAGTGTGGAGCGCATTCAGAAAGAGATGATTCCATTCTTCCCGCTGGGTGAATTTAAAGACAAAAAGGAGGAAGCGTGATATGACGAAAAAAGAGATCATCTGTGCCGGTTTCGGCGGGCAGGGTGTGCTCACAGCAGGCATGCTTCTGATCAATGCGGGCATGGAGCAGGACAAGAATGTATTATTTTATCCGTCCTACGGTTCTGAGATGCGCGGCGGCACTGCCAACTGTACCGTGAAGATCAGCGACGGCCTGATCGCCAGCCCCATATCCAAGCAGCCGGATATTTTATTTACCATGAATACGCCGGCCATTGATAAGTTTGAAGAAAGACTGAAACCGGGCGGGCTTTTGCTGGTCAATTCCTCCATTGTTCCGGATGACCGTACATATCGGGAAGACATTACAGTTGTGAAGGTTCCGGCTACGGACATCGCAGCAGAGGAAGCAAATCCCAAAGGAGCCAACCTGGTGATGTTGGGAGCGCTGGCGGCGAACAGCGACCTGTTTTCCGTAGAATATATGGAAAAAGCGATCGTCTCATTCTTTGAGAAAAAAGGCAAGGGCAAGTTCAACGAGAAAAATGTCGCCTGCTACCAGAGAGGGGTAAAAGGCAGATAAATTACAACAACGGATCAGGGGGAAAAACTGACATGAATCTGACAAAACTGTTAAAACCACAGTCGGTTGCTGTGATTGGTGCAAGTGAAAAGGAGGGTTTCGGCGGAGATGTCTGCCGAAACATCCTCTCTTATGTGGAAGACAGAAGCCGCGTGTACTTTATCAATCCCGGCAGGGATACCGTATTCGGCGTACCCTGCCATAAGAGTGTGACGGATGTGCCGGACAACGTGGATCTGATGGTCATCTGTACTTCGCAGAAGACGGTGATCCCGCTTTTAAGAGAGGGTGCCAAAAAAGGCTGCGGCGGTGCGGTGGTATTTGCCAGCGGCTACGGAGAAGTCGGTACGGACGAAGGAAGGCAGAATGAGGCGGAGCTGATGGCGGTGGCAAAAGAGCTTGGAATTGCTGTCATGGGTCCCAACTGCGCCGGCTTTGTCAACTATACAGACAATGTGCAGGCATTTGCGTTCATCTCCGAGAAGCGTGACCGAAAAGGCAGTGTGGGTGTGGTGTCCCAGAGCGGGCAGCTCTGCCTGTCCCTGATGGACTGCCCGGGCATGCGCTTTTCCTACAGCATTTCTGCCGGCAACGGAAAGATCGTCCAGGTGGAAGACTATATGGAATTTCTCGTGGATGACGAAAATACCAAAGTGGTCAGCGTCTATATCGAGGGAGTAAAGGACGCCGGAAAATTTGCAGCGGTATTGAAAAAGGCGGCAGAGAAAAAGAAACCGGTCGTGATCTTAAAGGCCGGACGCAGCGCCAAGGGCGGCGCCATCGCTGCCTCCCATACGGGAAGCCTGTCCGGTTCCGATGCTTCTTTTGACGCGGTACTCAAAAAATTCGGAGCGATCCGGGTGGATGACTTAGAAGAGCTGATGGCCATGTCCCTGATGCTTTCCACGCTGAAAAAGATGCCGGAAAAAGCGACGTTTGCATCCATGAACCTGTCCGGCGGAGAGACGGGGATCTGTGCGGATGTAGGAAGCTTAAACGGAGTCGAATATCCGGATTTTACGGAAGAGACACTGGCGAGTCTGAAGGAACAGCTTCCTTCTTATGCGTCGCCGAATAACCCGCTGGATATGACCGCAAGTCTTTCCTATGATGCGGATCTGTATGCGGGGGCGCTGCGGACCGTCATGGATGACCCAAATATCGGTATGGTTTTAATTGGCTATACGTTGCTTCTGGACATTGCGGATCCGGCGATTCATTATATGTACCAGGGAATTGAAAAGGTGGTGCAGGAAAAGGGGGATGCCTGCAAACCTATTGCCATGATTCCGTTTGCAGAAAATACCCGCAATATAGAATACCAGGATAAGCTGTTCCACATTGGTGTGCCGATCCTGCCGCCGCCTGTTTACGCGTTCAAGATGCTTCGGCATCTGGCAGATTTTATCTCTTACAGACCGGAAGAAAAGACGCTTCTTTTGTCGCCCGGGAAAGGAAACAGCGGGGAGACCGAAGCGCTGTCTGAGCGGGAAAGCAAGGCGGAGCTGGGATGTTTCGGCGTGGCAGTTCCCCGGGAGACCGTGGTTACATCCGCCGAGGAGGCGTCCGCTTTTGCAGCAGACACAAAAGATGCGTTTGCCATGAAGATTGAATCGGCGGATATCCTTCATAAAAGCGATGTGGGCGGTGTCCGGCTGAATGTTCAGGGAGCCGAAGAGGCAAAGACTGCTTATCAGGAGATCATGAAACAGGTGACGGCAAAACGGCCGGATGCCCGGATCAACGGAATTTTGATGGCTCCCATGTTAAAATCGGGTGTGGAGATGATCATCGGAGTCAATCATGATCCGCAGTTTGGTCCCATGGTTATGGTGGGTATGGGCGGTGTCTTTGTGGAAGTATTCAAAGATGTGGCACTGTATCCGGCGCCTCTTGGGGAGGCAGAAGCTCTGGAGATGCTCAAATCCCTGAAGTCCTTCCGGCTGCTGAACGGTTACCGGGGTTCTGCCAGATGTGATATCAAGGCACTGTGCGAGACAATCGTGGCAGTTGGCAGATATGCCAGTGAAAAGAAAGATACCTTGAAAGAACTGGATATCAATCCTCTGTTTGTGTACCCGGAAGGGGAAGGCGTGGGAGTGGCCGACGCACTGATCGTCAAATACAAAGAAGGTGCATGATGCATGTTCCGAAATATTGAAAAAAAGATATTTTTTCCTGCAGTAGCAGTACTGTTGCTGCTTTTGCTTCCCATCTATCTGATCCCGGACAAGGTAAACGGCATAGTATCCTTTCTCTTTGACCTGTGTACGGGGCAGTTCGGATGGATATTTCTCCTCACCTGTCTTGCTTCATTCGGCTTTCTGATCTGGCTGACTACCAGCAGATATGGAAACATACGTTTGGGCGGGACGGGAGATAAACCGCAGTATGGCAATCTTTCGTGGGTTGCCATGCTGTTTACTGCAGGAGTGGGCACCAGCATCGTGATTCTTGGGTTTTTGGAGCCGATCTATTACGTAAGCGGTCCGCCCTTTGACTTGGCGCCGTTTAGCAAAGAAGCGTATGAGTATGCGCATATGTACGGGCAGTTTCACTGGGGGTTCAGCGCGTGGGCCATCTACAATCCTGCGATTGTGGCCATTGCATATATCATGTTCGTCCGAAAAGACGAAAGCATGCGTCTGAGCACTGCCTGCAAAAGTGTGATCGGCCGCCATGCGGACGGATGGGCAGGACATATCATCGATATTCTGGTGGTTTTTGGAATCGTCGGCTCCATATCCACCTCTTTGGGGATCGGAGCGCCTGTCTTATCTGCGATTATCCGGGAAGTGTTCCATATACCGGAGTCCATGGACTTTGCAGTGAGCATTGTCGTGCTGCTGGTCTGGGTGATGATTTTTGGAACGAGTGTGTATTTGGGGCTTGAAAAGGGAATTCAGAACCTGAGCAATATCAATGTGGTGCTGGCGTTTGTTTTTATGTTGATTGTACTGCTGACGGGACCCACCATTGATATCTTCAAGATGGAAGTGAATTCGCTTGGGCTGTATCTGTCGGACTTTGTGCGCATGAGCACCTGGACGGACCCGTTCGGGGACGGAGTGTTTACAAAGGAGTGGACGGTATTTTACTGGGGCTGGTGGCTGGCTTTTATGCCTATGATGGGAATGTTTGTAGGAAAGATATCCAGAGGGCGCACCATTCGGGAAGTGATGTGGGGACAGCTTGTCTGGGGTACACTGGGATGTTGTACAAGCTTTATGATCTTCGGAGGATATTCTCTGTATCTGCAGGGCTCCGGCCGGGTGGATCTGGCAGCGATTCTGGCAGAACAGGGACAAAGTGCTGCCATCCTGGCGATTCTGAAGACCCTTCCCATGGCAAAGTTCATGATGATCTTTTTGTGTATTGTCTGCTTTGTCTATCTGGCAACGACCATTGATTCCTGTGCCTATGTGCTGGCCGGTACGACCACCAGAAAGTTAAGTGAGAAAGATGATCCGGAGAGATGGAACCGGATTCTCTGGGCTGTATTGTTTTGTCTTCTGTCCATCGGACTTATGGTAATCGGGGGATTGGAGGCGGTCAAGACGATCTCCGTGCTGACCGGACTGCCGCTGGTTTTTGTGATCTTTGTCCTGATGGCATCGGTGAAAAGGATGCTGAAGGAAGACAGCAGAACATGCAGGGAGGAAAACGAAACATAATTGGATATCAAAGAGAGGCTGCCGCAAAATGTATTCCGGCCTGTTATCTGTCTGCTCCATTCCATGTGGTGCAGCGGGGCAGGCCGTTGGAAATGCATTTTGCGGCAGCCTCTCTTTTTGGAGCTTAACTGTCATCCCAGCAGATAACAGCTGGTATAGGTGATCGTACAGGGTCCATAATAGTAGGTCATTCCATTGGCCTGGCATATTTGCGTGACGACCATCCCGTAGGCCTCCATGGAAGAAAACGCTTCTTCTGGAAAACGGCAGGGTTCGTCGGGACAGGTACAGGTCTGGCACTTCGTACAGCACCCTGCCCCCATGGCCAGCATGCCTGGATACTGTCTGCGCAAAATACGCTCAAATGTATAAAAATGTTCCTTGTGCAGTGCTTCTGTCTCCATCATGGTCTCGCCATCCAGCTCGTCTTCCAGCTGTCCGGTGGTCTGCACAAGGATTCCGTACTGGTAATTGGACACTCTGTCCCGGCAGGCCTCCAAAGAACCGCATCCCGGCGGGCAGCTCCAGCATCTGCCGTACATATGGCAGGTGTTGGCCTCGCACATCTGCCGCACTTCCGGACGCAGTTCGATGGTGCGACAATCCAGGGGGGCAGCCTGGGAAAATCCTTGCTGTTTTGCAAGTTCTAAGATCTGTGATAGCTCTGTCATAAAAATTCTCCGTTTATTATGTATACTGTATGTTTTCAATTGGAAATTCCAGCTCATCCACAAAACAGTCCTGGAATTCCGGGAGTGCGGCCAGCTCCACAAATTCTACATTTTTGGTGAGTGTGTCAGCAAACTTCCATTCGTCTGCATGGAGCAGGGCGATCTTGGCCCCTTCTCCAGCCGCGTTTCCAATGGGCTGAATCCGGTCTGTCAAAGAACGGGGAATCAGTCCGATGGTGCCTGCACTGGAAGGGTCCATGTAATTGCCGAAGGCTCCGGCGATATACAGGCAGGAAATGTCTTTTTCGGTCACTGCAAGTGTCTTCATCAGGATCCGGATCCCGGCGGCGATGGCGGCTTTGGCCAGCTGCACTTCCTGGATATCCTTCTGGGTCAGATAGACGCCTTTTTTGTTTCCGGATGCTTCGGGAGGGACCAGGAAGAAGACTTTTGGATTGTCCTGGCCGCTTTCCAGACTTCCGTTTTCATCGATGAAGCCATGCTTCAGAAGCTGAGCGGTCAGGTCCAGAAGGCCGGAGCCGCACAGGCCCACAGCAGGCCGGTCTCCGATGGTTGAGTAGTGCCAGCGGCCGTTTTGAAAGGAGACATGATCTATGGCGCCGTCCGCCCCGCGCATGCCGCATTCAATCTTGGCCCCCTCAAGGGCAGGACCGGCTGCCGTGGAGCAGGTGACCAGGCGTTTCCGGCTGCCAAGGACCATCTCTCCATTGGTGCCGATATCCAGAAGCAGCGTGATCTCTTCCTTTTGATCCGGACGAACCGCCAGCAGACAGCCGCAGGTATCTGCACCCACGTATCCGGCGATATTGGGAAGCATCAGAAGCTGTCCTTTTGGATGGATCTTCAGCCCGTACTGTACAGCCGGAAGCGTCAGTGCCTGGCTGATGGCAGGGGTATAGGGCGCGTGAACCAGTGATGCGGGAGAAATGTTCAGAAAAAGGTGGTGCATGCAGGTATTTCCCACAATGCAGATCTGCAGGATATCAGTCTGCTTCCGGTCTGCCTGGGCGGCAAGGCATCTGGTCATGACATCCAGTTCCTGGCGGATGCAGCTGCTCAGGGCTTCTGTCCCATGGGCGAGCGCATAGTCCGACCGCATGATCACATCAGCTCCGTACTGTGCCTGCGGATTCATCCGGCTCTCCACGGCCAGAACCCGTCCGTCGGACGCATCCAGAAGATAGCCTGCCAGTGTGGTGGTGCCGATGTCAAAGGCGGCAAGGCAGAAATTTCCCCGTTCGGAGCGGATATCCAGGATCTCACGCGCTGTATGTGCCACATACCAGGTTTTGCCCTGGCTGCACTGCTCATAAAGAGAGGATGAAAGATCCGGGTCAGGCAGAAAGTGTTCTGCATCCGGTACACCGGCCTTCTTAAGAGCGGATAACATCCGTTCCCAGTCCGAACGCTTGTCTCCGGGCATTGCTTTCTTAAGCTCGATGGCATGGACAGCGATCCCGGGCTGAAATGTCACTGGTCTTGAGAAGCCTTCGGTCAGTATGGAGGCGTCTTCCAGGGAAGAAGAGGCCGTGGTGTCGATCTGTACATCTTCCCGGATCTGAGTCTGACAGGCCGGTACACTCCGGCCGTTTACCACCACCTGACATTTACCGCATGTTCCGGCTCCGCCGCAGGGAGCATCCGGGCGAAGTCCGGCCAGCCGCTGCGCTTCCAGGATTGTAGTGCCTTCTGGCACTTGGATCCGTTTTTTTTCTTTCATAAAATATACCTGATGCATGTATGTATCCCCCTCTGTTAGGTCAACGGTCGAAACCATGAATGCTGCATGGAACGGGCAGCTGATGATTTCCGGGTGATGAAGAGTTGTATGATATGATTATAGCATTGTTTTCATGTGCTGAAAACTTTTAAAACATAGGAATTCGGGGGCGGTCATTGATACAGATTGTACAGCCAGGAAGCAGTGTCAGGCGATCCGCTGTTCCAGAATCTGAAAAGAAAGCTGGAGGATCAGCCGTTCTTTTGCATCTTCATAATCAATATCGGCCAGCTTCTGGATTCGTTCCAGCCGATAGAAAAGGGTACTCCGGTGAATGAACAAAGTTTTGGCGGTCTGCAGGACATTGCGCTCCAGTTCCAGATAAACCTGCAGAGTACGGTAAAGTTCTGTTTTATTTTTCTTATCGTATTGTTTTAATATAAGAAGTTTGTTGGAACATAGTAGTTCCGGAGCGAGATGTTCTCCCGCCTGGAGCAGCAGGTATTCCAGAAGATAGTCATCGAAACGGCAGCACCAGCTCATGCTGCCGCTTCTTTTGCCCAGTTCCAGCGCCGTGCGTGCCTGATAATATCCCTGAGAAATCAGCATGAAATCATAGATCTCCGAGCTTGCTCCCATTTTCAGAAGTCCTTCCCTTAACAGGATGGCAAGGCTGCTGAGCACATCGGAGACCCGGGTGTGGGAGTAGGTGAGATTGACCAGCACCGTGATCCCGTTGTCATGCATAAAGGCATGTCCCTCCGGGATCTGCGTCTCAATGTGTCCCAGCGTGGCGGCGGAGGATAACATGCGGATATTCTGGCGGTTGGTCTCCACCCGGAGACAGAGATAATGGTCACTGCGCTTCCAGTTCAGAAACTGCAGCATTTTCATGACAATAGACTGATCCTGAACGGTACCGTCCAGAAAATCCCGGAAAAACTGTTCGATGTCGTTTCCCATGTTCAAATGGAAAAGGCTGTTGTTCTGCATGGTCTGTAGAATCAGTTTTGCCAGATGGGTGATCAGAAGAAGCTGTCCCGGAAGGATCGGCGTCTCCAGCTCGTCCACACAGATGCGTCCCTCGTACCGGCCGTTGTTCCAGAGGTTCATATAGAGGATCGGGTATCCACGCTGCTCTGCAGAGTAGACACAGGCTTCTGTGGTGGTCAGAGTGCTCAGATATTCCGGGTCCACCTTGAAATCATGGATCAGGCTTAGAGGAACGATATTCCAGCCGGTCCTGGCGTCTTTGTCCCAGACAAGCATATTGGGAGCCCGGTGGGGACAGGAGAGGATATAAAAATTGGTGTCGTGGATGAACACAGGGTTTTGAAAGACCTTCAGGCTGGCTTCCAGCATGGCATCCAGCGGATGATTGCTTTTCATGGCGGCATGCAGTTCCTGATTCCATTTGGTATAGCGCTCGAAGGTGTCCTGTGCCAGGTTAAAAAGCTCCGGGATGGAAGTCTCGTCCTGTACGACCAGCAATGAGCAGTTCTCAGGAATCTGTCCGGATCCGATCTTTCCCGACACGAGGAAGGAAAGCCCCCGAAGGCAGGACGGCATCTGCTCCAATTCGTCTGAACGAAGGAGATAGAGATAAGAGGGAAGCAGCGGCCGGTCTTTCTGATAGAGACGGACCGCTTCCAGTCTGGCCGGATCTGAATCGGAAAACAGGGTAACATGCTCATAGACACTGCAGAACGCCTCGTTGAGAAGCTGCATATTTAACAGAAAAGATTCCATAAATTTCACCTCCGTTGGTAATTTTCAACATTATAACATATTTGTATGTAATTGTGAATATTGCTGAAATAACTGCAACAAAAAGTAGGAATGTAGGAAAAAATTATGAACCGATCTGTCGGATTTACGAATGGGTCTGTGAACTATATACTGAAAATATCTTGAAAACGGAACAAAAACCAGAAGGGGGAAATGTGCAAATGAGTAATGAAAACAACGGAAACCAGAAAAAAAGCCTGAGCAGTACATTGAAATATTTCTTCGGTGTGGGCGACGCCGGCTTCGTACTGATGAGCAACATCGAGACGTTCTACTTTATGACGTTTTTGACTGATTTGGCAGGCTTTAGCGCTGTGATTTCGGGTATGATCAATTCCGTGTTTACCACGGTGGACGCCTGTCTGTCCTGGCTGTACGGCGGCATCATCAACGGTACAAAAGCAAAGAGATGGGGGCGCTACCGTTCCTGGCTGATCATTGTGCCCTGGATGGTCCCGTTTTTGTATGCGTTTATGTTCCTGCGCATCAGTGACAATGAGATGGTGTCCGCAGTTGTAATCATCGCAGCAGCGATTCTGTCGCATGTGGTGTGGAACTTCGGATATGTGGCAAACGCAACGCTGGTCAGCGTGGTAGGTAAGACGCCGGAGGACAAGGCAACCCTTGCATCTTCCCGTGCAACCTGGAACAACATCGGCGGACTTCTGTTCTCTTATCTGGGTTTGCCTTTTGCAACACTTCTGGCCGGTTTTGTGGGAGAGAAGAATAAATTTGCAGCAGCAGCTTTCTGTCTGGGTGTTTTAATGGTAGTCACCTATTTTGCTCACTTCAAGATGACCGATGGGTATGAGGAGATCGAGACCGGAGAGCAGCAGTCGAGAGGAAACGACAAGACGAAAGTGTCCGTGCCGGAGATGTTCGCTTCCCTGTTCCAGAATCCGCCTCTCATGGTGCTGATGCTGGCAGACCTGGCAAAATGGTGTGTGAAATTTGTAACAGCAGCTTCCGCTATTTACTATTTCCGTGATGCCATGGGCAATCCGGGACTGATGAGTATCTACACCTTAAGCGTATCTCTGGGAGCAATCGTCGGAGCCTTCGCTATGCGTTATATCGCACAGAAGCTTTCTTCCCGGACGACTATGATCGTATCCTACGGAGGAATGGCAGTATCCATGTTCCTGATCTATATTATGTATGCCAACGCATCGGTTGTCATCGCGCTGATGACCATCGCTCATGTATTCTATGGCATGGCATTTGCAGCATCACCGGCACTCTATGCAGATACAGTGGTTTATGCCACCTGGAAGACTGGCAGAGACGCTTCCGGATGGATCATGGGTCTGCAGAATCTGCCTCTGAAAGTGGGCGTCTTTATGAGAGGCGTAATCTTAAGTACTTGTCTGGTGGCTGTTGGCTGGCAGTCCGGCGTGGCGCTGGAAGGAAGTGCACGTCAGGGGATGACCATCGCATTTGCACTGGTTCCGGCAGCACTCTGTCTGGCAGGCATGGTTCTGCTGATTGTAGGATTTAAGATTACCAAGGACAAGGTGACGCAGTATCAGAAAGAGATCGATGCAAAAGGCTGATAACAGCTTCCCTTTCAGACCTCCTCTTGCGCTTGGTGAAGGGTTACAGCGGCAGGGTCTATCCCGCCGGGGTCCTGAAGCATGTGTCTGATGTCTCAGGACTGGTACCCTTCCATGGATCTTCCAGGAATATCAACCCATGACGGGTGGTGTGAAAGTAGTTGCGGGCAATGACAGGCAACGCTTATTTATCAGAGCAGTTTTAAAATTGATCATATCAAGGAGGACATAAAAAATGCTTACATCCGTACAGAATTTTCTTGAGACTTTGAAACCGGACGGGAAACCGGAGCGGCTTTCCAGACAGTATGAAGGAACCAGATTTTTCCCGCCCAACCCGGCATCTACGTATATCAGAGGGGTACGCAAGGCGGGTATGGATCCCATGAAAGACCGGTTCGGGACCACGATCCTGTGGCCGGAAGGTCAGGTGGCGGCTATGCCTCATGTGACTGATGAGAACAAGGTGATCAGCGAGATTACCGAATGGAAGGATCAGCTGGTTATGCCGGATCTGGAAGCCAACTGTTCCGATCCTGCGCTGTGGGAGCCTTTTATCAAACAGGCAGAAGAGATTCGGGCAAAAGGCGAACTGGTCATGGCATTTATGCCAACCGGCGTCTTTGAACGCCTGCATTTCCTGATGGGATTTGAAGATATGCTCATGAACTTCCTGCTGGAGCCGGAAGATATGATGGATCTTTGCAATGCCATCGGAGAATACCGTTACCAGTATATGAAACTGATTGTGGATCACATCAAACCCGATGTCATGCTTTCTCATGATGACTGGGGGTCCAAGAATTCACTGTTTGTAAGTCCGGACACCTGGCGTGAGTTTATCAAGCCAAATTATGCAAAGACCTATGGCTATATGAAAGAAAAAGGCGTGATTATCATGCATCATGCAGATTCCTTCATGGAGCAGATCGTAGAAGATATGGTGGACCTGGGAATTGATATCTGGCAGGGCGTGATTCCGGAGAATGATATTCCGAAGCTGCAGAAGCAGTTAAACGGCAGGATGACGCTTATGGGCGGTATCGACGCTTCCATCGTGGACCGTGCAGATTCTACAGAGGAAGAGATCCGCAAAGAAGTCAGAAGAGCGTGCGAAGCTTATGGGCCGGGCGGACACTTTATTCCGTGCATCACCTACGGTGCTCCGGGATGCCTGTTCCCCCATGTGGATCCCATCATTGATGATGAGATTGCAAAATACAATAAAGAAGTGTACGGGATCTAACTGATATTCGGGGCCCCGAAGAGGCGGTTGTCTCTTCGGGGTTTCTTACTTTGCAGGAAATGGTATTTGTAAGGCAGGATTTTTTTAGAAAAGAAGGGAGAGGTGTATGAATCAGGAGGAAGCAAAAGCATACCTGGCGAGGATCGGATATGAAGGGCCGGTCAGGAAGGATGAAGAGACTCTGAACGGACTGATCCGTGCGCATCTGGAAGGGGTGCCTTTTGAGAACCTGGATGTCTGCGACTTTGGGAAAGTTCCGTCTCTGGACGAAGGAGAACTGTTTGAGAAGATCGTAAAGCGGTGCAGAGGGGGCTATTGTTTTGAACTGAATACGCTGTTTCTGGCGCTTCTTCGGGCACTGGGATTTACCGTGTATCCGGTGGCGGTGCGGGTGGTCTGGAACAGACAGGTACTTCCGCCTGTGTCTCATATGGCACTTGTAGTGCGGCTTTCGGACGGAAAATATCTGTGCGACGTGGGGTATGGCGGTCCTGGACCAAAGGGTCTTCTGCGGCTGGAACCTTCGGAGCAGGAGATAGAAAAAGAACAGTTCCGGGTACGGGAGGTATCGGTGGATCTTTTGGTGGAGCGGTTTCATAATGGGGTGTGGAAAGGGGTGCTGCAGTTTTACGACCAGCCGTTTTTCCAGCCGGATTTCCAGCTGCTGAATTTTTACTGTGCGGCAAATCCGGCCGTGATCTTTTCTCACAAAAGAGTTGTAAATCTGTGCACCCCCGGGGGCAGCAAAGCACTGACGGATATGGAGCTGGTTATCCGAAAAGGAGATCAGACCATCCAAAGACAGCTACAGGATAAAGAAGAATTGCAGGCATGTCTGAAGGAAGAATTCGGACTTTGCCTGACGCAGGAGTAAACAGGTTCAGAAGGAGGACGGATATGATCAGAAAATATAAAAATCTCTGTAAGCCGATCACCATCGGCAATGTAACTTTTCGGAACCGGATGTTCTCAGCGCCCATGAGCGGTGCGGAGATCACGCCGGAATGCACCATCGGATCCAAATCCACGTCATTTTATGAGCTGCGAGCAAAGGGCGGAGCCGGGGCGGTGACGGTCAGTGAGCTGATGGTTCATCCTCCCACCGATGCATCCCATGCGTATCATCTGAATACGCAGACCGTAGGGTCCGTGGCCAGTTTTACCTATACGGCAGATGCCATCAAAAGACACGGCGCAGTGCCCAGCGTGGAGTTGTCCCATTCGGGCCAGTACGCAGGCACCTATCTTCTGGACAAAAACAAAAAAGAGTCTATGACTCAGTATGGACCAAGCGAAGGTACCAGACCAGACGGCCTTCCGGTGACCCCTCTTTCGAAGGAACAGATACAGGACATTGTACAGGCATATTATGAGAATGCAAAGCTGGCAAAACTTTGCGGATATGAGATGATCATGGTTCACGGCGGGCACGGCTGGCTCATCAATCAGTTCCTGTCCCCGTATTTTAATCATCGGACCGACGAGTACGGCGGATGCCTGGAGAATCGGGTGCGTCTGGCCAGAGAGGTACTGCAGGCAGTCCGTAAAGCGGTAGGCCCCGGATTTCCTATTGAATTCCGCATGAGCGGCTCCGAGATGTTCGAGGGCGGCTATGACCTGGAGGAAGGTGTGAAGATCGCTCAGGCGGTGGAGGATCTGGTGGATCTGATTCATGTATCAGCCGGTTCTTACAAATTTGGCTTTTCTATCACCCATCCGTCCATGTTCCGGGATCATGGATGCAATGTTTTTCTGGCGGAAGAGATCAAAAAGCATGTGTCCAAACCGGTGGCGACCATCGGCGGACTGAACGATCCGGCCATGATGGATGAACTGATCGGTTCCGGAAAAGTGGATATCGTGGTCATGGGAAGGGCGCTGCTGGCAGATCCGGAACTTCCGTCGAAGGTGATGGAGAATCGGGAGGATGAGATCATAAGGTGCCTGCGCTGCTTTGTCTGCATGGCAGAGCGGGGAACGACCCAGACCAGACGCTGTTCTGTCAATCCGCTGATTGGACGGGAGTGGGAAGGCATGGACCTGCAGCCGGCAAGGAAGAAACGGAAGGTTCTGATCGTGGGCGGCGGCGTGGCCGGTCTGGAAGCAGCAGTGACGGCCGCAAGAAGGGGCCATCAGGTTATTCTGTGCGAAAAGAGCGACCGTCTGGGCGGCATCCTCAAATGCGAGCAGGGCATTGATTTTAAACATGAGATGTACGAGCTTGGGGTGACGCTTGAGCATCTGGCGAGGCTGGAAGGCGTGGAGATCCGTACCGGTACGGAAGTGACACCAGAATACGCTGAAAAAATCGGTGCGGATGCGCTGATCATTGCGGTTGGTTCTGCTCCCATCGTTCCGCCGATTCCGGGAATCGACGGGGATCAGGTGGTCGTTGTGAACAATTATTACCTGGAGAAGGACAAGGTGAAAAGCGGTGAGGTGATCGTCTTAGGAGGCGGTCTTGCAGGCTGCGAGAGTGCGGTACATCTGGCAAGGGAAGGAAAGAAAGTTCATCTGGTGGAGATGCGCACAGAGCTGGCGCCGGATGCCAATATCCGTCATCGTCCTATTCTTCTGAAGGAACTGGAAGATCAGAAAGTGATCTGCCATATGGGCTATCAGGGACTTCGGGTCACCAAAGAAGGCGTCTGGTGTAAATCCGGCGAAGAAGAAGTGCTGGTGCCGGGAGGCTCCGTGATCTGTGCCGTGGGCCAGAGAGCGAGAAAGGACGTAGCAGAATCTCTTCTGGACAGTGCTCCGATTGTGAAAAGGATCGGTGACTGTATCCGGCCGGCGAATATCTGTATGGCCATCTATCAGGGATATCACGCAGCCATGGATCTGTAGAAAGGGCATATATGAAACAATATAAAAAATCTTCCTGGATCAAGTTTCTTTTGTTCTCCCTGGTGGGCATCTATGTGTTTTTTATCAACTTTTATGTGCCGGAGTATGAGATCAGCTTTGGTCTGTGGAAGTGGGGGAAGGTGGCGGGCCAGTCCAACGTACTGGTCTCACACTTTACCAATCTGGTAAAGGCCGCTTTATTTACAGGGAATTTTCATGCCATGCCTTTTGTCGTGTGGCTGATCGGTGTCTACAGCATCGTGGATCTGTTTTTCTTAAGACCTGACAAATTCTGGCATACCACAAAGGTGGCGGCGGTGTTTGCAGTCTTTAAGGTCATCGGTTTTGTACTGCTTAGTTTTGCAGTGCTTGAGCTGTACTTTGGATGGAATCCGTTTTTCATGGACTGGTTTTTCCATCCGGTGGCTTCCCTGGGGGAGAAGAGCATCTGCGAATTCATCATGAACAATATTCTGGTGACGATCTGCATCTCCATTCCGGCTGCCTCTTTGTTCCTGCCGCTTTTAGTGGACTATGGACTGGTGGACTTTGTGGGAGTGCTGGTGCGTCCCATCATGCGGCCGGTCTTCAAACTTCCGGGCCGCGCGGCGGTGATCATGGTATCCGCCTTTCTGGGGAATTTCTCTGTGGGACATATTGCGGTCAACGACCAGTATAAGACCGGAAGGATGACCGAACGGGAAGCCGTGGTCATCGGAACCAGCTTTTCTACCGTATCTGTTGGGTTTCTTCTGGTGCTGGCCAACAATACGGGACTGAATGAACGGGGATACTGGAATCTGTACTTCTGGACTGCCTTTTTGATTACGCTTCTGGTAAGCCTGATTGGTGTACGGATCTATCCGCTGAAGCAGATCGCCGACCGTTTCTGTCCGGGCGCGGAACCCAAACCAGAACTTCCCATTCGGGAACGTCTTTTTATGGTGGCCGGGGAGGAAGCACTTCAGACTGCCGAAAATCAGGAATCCCTGGGCAGGCGGATTGCCTATATCATGAAGGAGACCATCGGAGTCCTGGGGACAGTGGCGTCCGGAACCGCCTTTTTTGCCACGGCGGGAGTGCTTCTTTATACGTATACGCCTCTGGTGCGCTGGGTTGGTTATATCTTCTATCCGTTTATGCGGCTCTCCATACCGGCACCGGAAGCGGTGACAGCCTGCACCGGTGCGGCAGTGTCCTTTATCGAGGTGACGCTTCCGGCGCTTTTAGTCACCGTGGGAGAGTGGAGTCTTCGGACCCGCTACATGATGGCGGTGATTCCCGTAACCTCCATCATTTTCCTGGCCAGTTTTGTACCCTGTCTGATGGCTACGGATATTCCTGTAAGTTTTAAAGACATGGTTATCGTCTGGCTGGAGCGGATGCTGTTGTCAGTGGTGATCACGGGAATCTTTGCGATACTGTTGTTTCCATGACCGAAAGAACTGCGTAAAAAGCAGCCGTTCTTTCCAGCGGTACTGCGTGCGGCATGGCAGTAAATGATGTTTTGGAAGCGGGGAGTGGATATGAAAAAGGGTCAGATCCCTTATATGGATCCGGAAATACTAGAAGACGTGAGACAGCCTCTGCTGGCGGCGGTGGATCTGGGTTCCACAACCATTGTGGCATATCTGATGGACGGTCTGACCGGCAGGCGGCTGTCCGTCAGGAGTATGCTGAATCCGCAGAAAAAATACGGTGCGGATGTGGTCACGAGAAGCAGTTATGCACTGGAACACGGAGCCGGGATCTTAAGCAGCTGCGCCGGTGAGGCAGTAAACCATCTGCTTCGGGAAGCAGCCAGAGAATGCGGCAGGAGCAGTGAAGACATCGTCCGCATTGTCATGGTGGGCAATACCTGTATGCACCATCTGTTTCTGGAAATTCCCACAGACACGCTGGTGGTGGCGCCCCACGAACCAAGAGTGAAAGAAGCCATAAAAAGAAATGCTCTGGATCACGGGATCCTGGTTCATCCGTCTGCTGAACTGTGGTGGCTTCCCAATATCGGCGGTTTCGTGGGAGCCGATGCGGTGGCCTGCATTCTCTCTTCCGGTATCTGTGAACAGGAAGAGCTGATCCTTCTGGTGGATATCGGCACCAATGCAGAGCTGGTACTGGGCAGCCGCCACAGGCGGATTGCCTGCTCCACGGCGGCGGGTCCTGCCTTTGAAGGGATGAAGACATCCTGCGGCATGCGGGGCAATGATGGTGCCATCAATCACGTGTCGCTGGAAAACGGGAGGCTTTGCTATCATGTGATCGGGGAGACGGAACCGGTGGGAATCTGTGGTTCCGGTCTTCTGGACGCAGCGGCATGCCTGCTGAAAACAGGGGCCATGGATGAGACCGGACGGATGGAGAAGTCCTGGTATTTTACGTCCAAAGTGGGGGTCTCCCAGAATGATATCCGGGAACTGCAGCTCGCCAAAGCGGCCATAGCCGCCGGAATCCGTCTGCTGTGCAGTCATTACGGAGCCGGATTTTCGGACATCCGGGAAGTACAGTTTGCGGGTTCTTTTGGAAATGATATGAATCCTGCCAGCGCCTGTGCAGTCGGTCTGTTTCCGGCAGAGCTGGAAGACCGGATCCGTCCCATTGGAAATGCGGCTGGAAAGGGAGCTCAGAGGGCGGCCCTGAATGTGGAGGAATACGAAATCTGCAGCCGTATGGCGGAAGAGACGGAATTTCTGGAACTTGCCAGAGACCAGGCATTTCCGGATGCATTCATGGAAGAGCTGCTGTTTCCGGTGTAGAAAAGAAAGCGTGCGCAAACCATCCGGCGCTGATTTTTCTGAAAGAGCTATTGTTTCCAAGGTAGAAAGAAAAGCAGGTGCAGGCCATCCGGTGTTGGCTTTTCCGAAGAGCTATTATTTCTGGTGTAGAAAGAAAAGCGTGCGTAAACCGCCCGGCGCTGATTTTTCTGGAAGAGTTATTGTTTCTGGTATAGAAAAAAGCAAGCACAAACTATCTGGCTTTGATTTCATAATAAGAACATATGTTCTTTTTTGATAGGCGGAAATCAGTGTCGTTCTTCCATTTCGATCAGGTAGAAGGACAGGAGCAGATAGAGCAGTTCCTGGGGATCGGAGAAATCGGTCTTCAGTATGTGCCGGATCTTGTCCAGCCGGTACAAGAGCGTACTTCGATGGATGAACAGTGCTTCGGAAGTCCGGGCAATGCTCTGATGCAGCTCCAAGTAGCAGCGGGTAGTCTGGTACAGTTCCGTATGGTTGGCCTCATCTTCGTACTTCAGTTCCAAAAGCCGTTCATGACAGATCATGTAGGCAGGCAGTTTCCGGGTTGCCTGTTCGTAGATATAATGCATGGCGATCTCGTTGAACTGGTGGATCCAGCGGGAAGGATTCTGACGGCTTCCCACCTGGAGTGCGGTGGAAGCCTGGACATACTGCCGGTAAAAGTTAAAATGTCCCAGCATGCTTCTGCTGTACCCGGCGGTCAGAAGGCTGTCTCTGATAAAGCCGGCCAGCTTCTGATGAATCTGGTTCTGATCCAGAGGACAGAGGGACAGGTTGATATAGATGACCGCATTTCCCTGATGTTCCACTGCGCAGGAACCGGGAATGATCTCTTCCACATAGCTGCAGATGGAGCGCAGGGTGAGATTCTTCGTGTCCAGGATACTTACATTGATCAGGACGCACAGATAATGATGGGAAGAAAGCCAGCCGGCCGCCACCAGCTGCTGGCTGATCTCCACATAATCTGCGCTGGGAGTGGTAAGAAGCGTCAGGAAGATCTGATGAAGCTTGTAAGAGCTGTCGCGGCTTTGGACCACGTTGGTGGAAAAAGCATGCGCGATCATCTTTGCCAGATATTCCAGCAGGAATCCGAAGGTGTCATCGAGGGGAACTTCTCCTTCGGAGATCATCAGACGGAACATGGTCTTGCCGGCTCTTGGGATATTGACGCAGAGCTTCGGTGTGGCCACCTGATTGCCGGGATAATAAAAATATCCGGTCCGGTCAAAAGACTCTTCATAGTAGACATCCTGCTTGAGGGCGTTGACAATGGGCTGGGTCGCCTCCGTGGAGCCGAGGACAGAATTTTTCAGTTTTCCGTAGGTGAGTTTTTTGGAGGCGATGATTGCAAAATCTTTGCCTGCTACCATCATGGGATTGGGAATGACCGGATCCGTCAGATCCAGAAGCTGCTGGATGGGGCCATTGGCGAGCCGGGAATCCATAAGGCTCTGGTTCCATCGGTCATAGTGATTGAAGAGCTTCTGGAGAAAAGACAAAAGTTCTCCGCCAGTCACGGTCTTGGGAAGGAAACAGTAGCTTGGTTTGCAGGATTCCGACAGATGGGCGCACCGGCCGGTGAACAGGACCATATTTTTGGACAGACGTCTGGCCGGCAGCGGAAGCCCAGGATCATCCACCAGATAGATGATTCCGTCCTCGGGCTGGATGATTCCTTCGTATTGGACAGGATATTTTAAGATCGGATCCCGGGAAAGCCAGGATGAGACGATGGTGTTTGGATATTGCTTCTGGATATGCCAGGCGATCAGTAAAGCGCTTAAATACATGGTGATCACTCCTTTATGCTGCTTATTATACAATGAAACACAGCAGGGTGCAATCATTCAGATCAGGGGATCCAATGCCCCTCCTATAAAATGTAGGAAATCATGCAGTCAAAATCAACATTTCTGGCGATAGCGCCAAAAAGCGCTCTGTGCTACACTTTATCTATAGAAAAAACAGAGCTTGAAAACAGCAATACCCCGGATGCCCGGAGAGGATTTCAGAACGCGGACGCGTAACGAAATTCTTCTGGAACCAGGGCATCCGGAGGAACGATGCGAAATTTTAATCAGGAGGAACAAAAATGATTATTATCGGTGAAAAAATCAACGGCTCGATTCCGGCGGTGGCGGAGGCCATCGCAAAGCGGGATGCAGAGTTCATCAAGGAGCGGGCGAGAATCCAGACGGAGGCAGGGGCCACTTTTCTGGACTGCTGTGCATCAGTACCGGAAGCAGAGGAAGTGGAGACCTTAAAGTGGATGATCGACTGCATCCAGGAGGTCAGCGATCTTCCCATCGCAGTGGACAGCCCCAGCGCAGACGTGATTGCACAGGTATTTCCGTATTGCAAGAGACCGGGCCTGATCAATTCGGTGTCCGGTGAGGGCGGTAAAGTGGATAAGCTGTTCCCTCTGATTGCAGATACCAAATGGGAAGTCATCTGTCTTCTGTCTGATGACAGCGGAATTCCCAAATGCGCAGCGGACCGTCTGAAAGTATTTGATTACATCATTGCCAAGGCAAAAGAGTATGGCATTGCACCGAACCGTCTGCACATCGATCCGCTGGTGGAGATGCTCTGTACGTCGGAAGACGGCATCGCCATGAATGTGGAGGTAATCAGCACCATCCGGGCCCAATATCCGGATATCCACATTACGGCTGCAGTCAGCAACATTTCTTTTAATCTCCCGGTAAGGAAGATGATCAATCTGGGCTTTACGGTACTGGCCATGAACGCAGGTCTGGACAGTGCGATCCTGGATCCCACCAACCGGGACATGATGGGTGTAATCTATGCGACGGAAGCGCTTCTTGGACAGGATGATTACTGTATGGAATACATCAGCGCTTATCGGGAAGGAATCTTCGGACCGAAGAAATCATGATCGTTCAATCTGTGCCGGACGAGAGGATGGCATGTATCTGAAAGAAAATAAAAAAATGGAGGACAGGAACAATGGCAGGAATTCAGGAAGTACATGAATTAGTAGCAAAAGGCAAGGCAAAACTGATCGCAGCAGCGGTTCAGGAGGCACTGGATGCGGGATGTGATCCCACCGATATCCTGAACAAGGGTATGATTTCGGCTATGGACGAAGTAGGTGCAAAGTTCAAATCCGGCGAGATCTTCGTACCGGAGATGCTGGTGGCTGCACGGGCTATGAAAAAGGGCGTTGAGGTATTGAAGCCCCATCTGGCATCCGGTGTGGCAGGCGCAGCAGGCAAAGTTGTCATCGGCACCGTGGCAGGCGATCTGCATGACATCGGTAAGAATCTGGTGTCCATGATGTTAGAGTCCGCAGGCTTTGAGGTCATCGATCTGGGCGTGGATGTGGCAAAAGAGAAATTTGTTGAGGCAGTGGAGGCAAATCCGGATGTGAAGATCGTCTGCTGTTCCGCACTTCTGACCACCACCATGCCGTCTCTGAAGGATACGGTTACCCTGTTAAACGGAGCACCGTTCCGCTCCAACATTAAGATCATGGTAGGCGGAGCGCCGATCACACAGGCATTTGCAGATGAGATCGGGGCAGATGCATATACAGAAGATGCTGCTTCCTGTGCACAAAGAGCGAAGGAACTGGTGGCATAAGAATCCCTGAAAAGGGCTGCCGTAAAATATGCGGCAGCTCTTTACTTTTTCCAGAAAGTGCCGATATATTACCTAAAGAAAACTTTTAAGACCACATAAGGAGGAGGTTAAGTATGCAGGTTAATGTGAATCAGGATACTGCCATTCGGCAGTATACGCAAAATGTACAGAGCGCAAATACCGTGACTGCGCCGGTAGCGGACACAAAGGAAGAGGCTTCCGCAAGTGCCGTCAAGAAGGATGTGGACCAGGCGGAGTTCAGTAAGGATACGGCAGTTACCAAGAAGATGAGTGATTCCGAGAGATCCGCTCTCGTTAAGAGCCTGAAGGATGATCTGAACAATCAGATGTCCCGTTTTACCAACATGATGACTCAGATGTTCCAGAAGCAGGGCATCACGTCGAATCTGTCTCAGGGTAATGATTTCTGGCGTTTTATGGCCAGCGGCAATTATACGGTAGATGCGAAGACCAAGGCAGACGCGCAGGCGGCAATCTCCGAGGACGGCTACTGGGGGGTATCCCAGACTTCTCAGAGAATCTTTGATTTTGCTCATGCCCTTGCAGGGGATGATCCGGATAAGATGAAAGAGATGCAGGCGGCTGTGGAGAAGGGCTTTAAGCAGGCAGGAGAAGCATGGGGAGGAGATCTTCCGTCTATCTGCGGCGATACCCATTCTGCAGTCAACAAGCTGTTTGATGACTATTATGCAAAGAACGGAGCAGTTGTATAGTTTTGTTACAAAGATGAATAGGAAATGCTGCAGACTCCCGGTGCCTCAATAGAGTACCGGGAGTCTGTGCGTATGAATTATTCCTGAATCATGATCCCTGCCTGTCTGCGGGCTTCATCCAGGATCTTTTGAACGGTCAGGCTTCTCTTCAGCTGCTCTTTGTGCAGGCTGTGATCACCGGTCTGTACCATATGTACAAAGGTCAGAAGTTCATGATAAAAGCGTTCTTTTACCTCATTGAGCTCGTACAGCTGACCAGTCCCATGATTTTTTTCGTATCGAAAATGGGTAAAGACGTTGGACGGACTGTCACTTATAATACAGCCTTTGTCTCCCTGAATGTTGATACAGCAGGGAGCTTTGCAGTCTTTTGCGGCAATGGCGCTGCACACAAAACCCGGATACCGAAGGATCAGTACGCCGGAGGTATCGATCCCCTGGGCCACATTGGCAAAGTAGCGGACTTCAAGAGGTTCGCCAAAAAGTCCTGCTATAAAGTGGATGTTGTAGACGTTCAGATCCATAAGTGCCCCGCCGCTTTTCATCGGATCAAAGACAGGGAGAATTTCTCCTTTTAAAAATGCGTCATAGCGGCTGGAATACTGGGAATAGTTGATTTCCACAATTTTGATGGCGCCAAGATCCGGGAGCAGTTCTTTGAGCTTCTGGTAGTTGGGAAAATATTGATTGGTGATTGCTTCAAAAAGATAGACACCTTTTTCCAGTGCAAGGGAGGCGAGTGCTTCGGCCTGCTTGAAATTTGAGCAAAAAGGTTTTTCACAGATAACCGATTTGCCTGCCAGGAGTGCTTTTTGTACGAAAGATGCGTGGAGATGATTGGGTACAGCCACATAGATGACATCCAGCCTCCGGTCCGTGAGCATCTCTTCATAATTACAGTACACCTCTTTGATCTGCTGTTCAAAGGCCAGCTTTTCAAGCTTTTCTTTTGAACGTTCTGTGCCGCAGATTGCCTTCACTTCCAGTTCCGGGATGAGTCTTGAAGCCTCCATAAAAGTGGGGACAATCATCCCCGCACCTGCGATGCCTGCTTTCATCTCTTCTCCTCCGTTTTTCTTTATTTTCCTACTATTTTACCCGGGCGGCAGGCGGTTTGCAACTTTTTTGAGAAATTATAAAATCTGTATTTGGATTCTTTTAAAATTAAGCCTTTTTTTGACAATGTGTTGATTGATTTTTCTATGGCCTTAATATATAATAACTAAGATATGCAGTTGTAACTTTGAATATAGATGAATAACCTGCCATTTAGCTGGATATGCTTCCCTTTTTTCTGGAAAATATATTCAGCAGGCACTTGAGAAAACGACGAATAAGAAGCACCGATTCGGTGCAAGCTTTACATAGAAAATAAATCGGAACAAAGCGATGAGGTGTAATCGTGGAACAGTATATAATTAAGGGTGGAATTCCGCTGAACGGTGACGTGGAAATTGGCGGTGCAAAGAATGCGGCTCTTGCAATTCTTGCCGCTGCGACTATGACAGATGAGACAGTATATATAGACAATCTTCCGGATGTCCGGGATATCAATGCACTTTTGGAGGCTATGGAGAGAATCGGCGCCAGAATTGACCGGGTGGATCGTCATGGAGTGACGGTCAATGGTTCTGGTGTGGAAAACTTTATCGTGGAGAGCGAGAGTATGAAGAAGATCCGGGCCTCCTATTATCTTCTTGGTGCACTCCTTGGCAAATATAAAAAAGCGCAGGTGCCGCTTCCGGGAGGCTGCAACATCGGGAGCCGTCCCATTGACCAGCATCTGAAGGGTTTCAAAGCCATGGGTGCAAAGACAAAGATTGAACATGGCTTTATCATCGCGGAAGCGGAGAAGCTCCGGGGAGCTCATATCTTTCTGGATATGGTCAGCGTGGGAGCGACGATCAATATCATGATGGCTGCAGCTTTGGCGGACGGCAGCACTACCATTGAGAATGCGGCGAAAGAACCCCATGTGGTTGACGTGGCAAACTTTCTGAACAGTATGGGAGCCAGCATCAAAGGTGCGGGTACCGATGTGATCAGGATTCGCGGGGTCAAATCCCTGCATCGGACGGAGTATTCCATCATACCGGATCAGATTGAGGCGGGCACTTTTATGTTCGCGGCAGCAGTGACCGGCGGAGATATCGTGCTTCACAACGTGATTCCCAAGCATTTAGAGGCTACCACATCAAAGCTTATGGAGCTTGGCTGTGAAGTCCATGAGTACGACGATGCAGTGCGGGTAATTGCGCCGGAAAAGCTGACCGGTACCCATGTAAAGACGATGCCCTACCCAGGTTTTCCCACGGATATGCAGCCTCAGATTGCGGTGTCTCTGGCCGTGGCGGAGGGGACCAGTATCGTGACAGAAAGTATTTTTGAGAATCGTTTCCGCTATGTGGACGAGCTGGCGCGCATGGGCGCTTCGGTAAAGGTAGAAGGCAATGTGGCTGTGATCAGCGGTGTGGAGAAGTTTACCGGGGCCAGGGTCAGTGCGCCGGATCTGCGGGCAGGAGCAGCACTTGTGATTGCCGGACTGGCGGCTGAGGGAATTACCATTGTGGATGATATCTACTTTATCGAGCGCGGCTATGAGAACCTGGATAAAAAATTTCAGGGTCTTGGTGCGAGGATTGAAAAAGTAGCCAGCGAGAAGGAGATCCAGAAATTCCGCCTGAAGGTAGGATAAAGAAGCTGCATGTTAGAAGGCTGCCTGCTGATGTTCTTTTTGTGCCAGTGCCCGCCTCATGATGTCCGAGTGTTCCCGGGAGGGCATCTGGCCCTGTAAGTAGCAGCCGATGGCCTGCCGGTCAAAACCGAGGGCTGCAGACAGGGCATCCGGGCCCATAAGACAAAGATTTAAAAGCTTTTGAATCTCTTCCACGGAGATGAGCCGCTCCATCCGGCGGTACTGTTCATCCCGTTCCTGGTTATTTCGGTCAATCAGACCAGGAATATGCATCTTTTTTCTGCATTCTGTGCAGAAGGCAGTTGTGAAGCGGAAGGTATATTCTTTGTTGCAGATTCGTTCCTTTTCCCATGTTTGCTGCAGATGGTATGCGGTTGGCTTTCTGCATGCGGTACAAAATTCCATTTTTCCTTCTTTTGCCATGTATTCACTCCTTTATAAAGCTGCGCTGTTTTATGGTTTAAAGGCGTATGCAAGAGGATATGTCTGCTTATGAAACGATACAATGATGACGAACTGGTCGTTTAATTTGTTGATTTTTATATACAGAGCCACGGCTTCTTTTCCGGTACCAAAACGGGGGATAAGTTCGGCTTCTTTTCCAAATACATAGAGCAGTTCCTGCTCAAAACCTTTGTGCTGGTTGTGGAGGACTTTGCAGAAATCTTCCGGTGTCAAAGCAAGCAGAATCCTGCGGATACCGGCTTCATCTATCACGTAGTTCTTGCACAGTTCCTGATTTGCCGGGCGTCTGCCGCTCTGCTCGATCCGGCATCGGTCTGCCTGTATGGCGGCTCTGACTTCTTTTAAGTATCTTTTGATCTGTTCATAGCTTCGCTTCAATCCATCCCTCCTCCTCTGTTTTCTGGTATCAGTATATGCGGAAGAAAGAGATTGGCGCATATTTTGTCAAAAAAAGAAGCTGCATGTTCTGCAGCCCCCATTTTCTATACTTTAAAACGATATCCAACACCCCAGATCGTCTCAATATACTGGGGTTTTGCGGTGTTAAATTCGATCTTTTCACGAATTTTTTTGATGTGTACGGTGACGGTGGCGATGTCACCGATGGATTCCATGTCCCAGATTTTGCTGAAAAGCTCTTCCTTTGTGTATACGTGGTTGGGATTCTGGGCAAGGAACGTAAGCAGATCAAATTCTTTGGAGGTAAACGCTTTTTCTTCTCCGTTGATCCATACTCTCCGGGCGGTCTTGTCGATCTTGATGCCCCGGATTTCGACGATCTCATTTTCCTGGATGCCGCTGCCCACCAGGCGCTCATAACGGGCCATATGGGCTTTGACACGGGCAACCAGCTCACTTGGACTGAATGGCTTGGTCATATAGTCATCGGCGCCCAGCCCAAGTCCACGGATCTTGTCGATATCATCCTTTTTGGCGGAGACCATGATGACCGGGATATTTTTCTCTTCCCGGATTTGCCGGCAGATCTCAAAACCGTCGATGCCCGGAAGCATCAGATCAAGGATGATCAGATCAAATTCTTCTTTCAGAGCCCTTGTAAGCCCGATATCGCCGCGTTCTTCGATCTCCACTTTGAAGCCGCTAAGCTCCAGATAATCCTTTTCCAGATCAGCAATGGCCTCTTCGTCTTCAATAATCAAAATCTTACTCACTTACTGGCACCTCCTGATATTTTCTGAGTACAAAATACATGGTTGTTCCTGCTTCTTCTTTGCTGGTTACCCACACCTTTCCGCCGTGGTCTTCCATAATCTTGTGGACGATGGAAAGACCGATGCCGCTGCCTCCTTTGGAGGAATTTCGGGAAGTGTCGGTCCGGAAGAAACGGTCAAAGATGTAAGGCAGATCTTTGGTGGCGATGCCCCGCCCGTTGTCCTCAATTTCCACTTGGATAAAATCACCCACATCCAGCACCCGGATATGGATAAAACGTTCTTGCTTATCCATATATTTGATGGAATTTCCCACAATGTTATTGATTACCCGCTTCATCTGCTCGGCGTCTGCGATGACCAGCACATCGTATGTGACCTGATTTTCGTAGGTCAGCTCGATCTGCTGCTGCCCAAGTTCCAGCCCGATGTCTTCCACACAGTCGTCAAAATATTCACGAACATTAATCTTACTGAAAGTATAGGGAATGCGGTTGGTGTCGATCTTGGAATAGAAAGTCAGCTCATTGATCAGACGGTCCATGTCGTTGGCTTTGTTGTAGATGGTCCGAAGGTACTTGACCTGCTTTTCCGGGGTGTCGGCCACACCGTCCAAAAGCCCTTCGACATATCCTTTGATGGCGGTAATCGGCGTCTTGAGGTCGTGGGAGATGTTGCTGATCAGTTCTTTGTTCTGGCTGTCAAAAACCACCTTTTCCTCCGTGGACTCTTTGAGCCGGATCCGCATCTCCTCGAAATCTGCACAAAGTTCTCCGATTTCGTCGTTGTCTTCGATATCCACTTCAAAGTCCAGGTTGCCGTCCCGGATATTGCGGGTGGCTTTTTTCAAGGTCTCGATGGGATTTAAGATGCTCCGGTAGATCCATACGATCAGAAAACTGCTGGTCATGGCCATGATAAGGATTACGGAGATCAGCATCTCTCCTAAAAATTCTCTGGTCTGGGGCGTGGCCACCTCCACAGGCTGCAGACTCATAAACCCGGCAAATACCACACTGATCAAAAACAACGGAACCGCAATGACAATGCCGAATGTGATGATGAGCTTTGTCTTTAGATTCAACGCTTTTTCCTCCGTCTTTTCACTATTGGAATTATAACACATGTGAGCAAAGATATTTATAAACTTTTTGTAAAACCCTATAAAATGATTCGAAACCCTTGACTTTTTCCGCTGTCGGATGTATGGTAAAAAAAGAAAAAGCCCATAACGAAGTTTTCTCTTATTCAGAGCGGTGGAGATACATAGGATCTGTGAAGCCCGGC
>CAJTYJ010000026.1:45543-51660 GCA_910583895.1 uncultured Lachnospiraceae bacterium | reverse complement strand
TGGAGTACACAGATATGAAAGTGCAAGCAGTTAATTATTTTTTGTAATAGGAGGGTTAAAATGGTTCAAACAGATAAAATATTGGAATTTGATAAGGTAAAAGAGAAGTGGATGGAACTGGCGCTTACAGAGTGGGCAAAAGAAAAGATTAAGGACACCGTTCCCATCATGTCAGAGAATGAATTGCTGGCAGGGCAAAGGGAGACAAGTGAAGCCAGAGAACTATTGGAGAAAAGCGGAAATCCGCCGTTGGTTTCTTTAAGTGGGATTAGAGAATGCATCCAAACGGCTGCGAAAGGAGACGGTTTATCCATTTCACAGCTTGAAGATATGGAAAAATCCCTTGTTGCTGTAATGCGGTTAAAGAATTATCTAAGCCGTTGTAAACAATGGGAAATATCGCTGGCATATTATGATGAGAATCTGGAGTGTCTGGAGCATCTAAAAGAAACCATTGGTATGCAGATTAGAAATGGCAGGATAGATGATAATGCTTCCAAAGATTTAAAATCCTTTCGGGATGAAATTGAACGAAATGAAAGATGCATGCGGGAGAAAGTGGATGCAGTTATGCGGGCGAATAAGGAAAGCCTGTCTGATCATTTCAGTACTCTGAGAAATGGGCATATTTGTATTCCTGTTAAAAAAGAATATAAATATAAAATAAAAGGTAATGTGATTGATAAATCCTCAACGGGAAGTACCTTATTTATCGAACCAGGTTCTGTGGGAAAATATTATGAGACATTGCAGCTTCTGCGGATATTTGAGATAATGAAGAATATAGGATACTCTATTCTCTTTCTGCGATGGTGGCCGATTATGAGGAGATTTTGGAACAAAATATCAGTATGATAGAAAAACTGGATTTTATTTTTTCAAAAGGAAAACTGAGTTTAGCATATGATGGTACAGAACCAAAGATTAATACGCAGCGATATATCCGAATAGAAGATGGCCGGCATCCCCTTATGGCTTTGTCAGAGTGCGTGCCGCTGCAGTTTGAGATAGGGAAGAGTTTTGATGGCGTAGTTATTACAGGGCCTAATACGGGCGGTAAAACAGTTACCATTAAGACAGTTGCATTAAATTGTATGATGGCACAATGCGGTTTACACGTGGCATGTAAAAAAGCGGAAATTTGTATGAACAGTAATTTTCTGTGTGATATAGGTGACGGGCAAAATATATCAGAGAATCTTTCTACATTTTCAGCACATATTGTGAATGTATTAGAAATATTGAAAAAAGTTAACAGAGACAGCCTTGTAGTTATGGATGAGCTTGGTTCCGGCACAGACCCAACAGAAGGCATGGGAATTGCCATTGCCATATTGGAAGAATTACAAAAGAGTGGAGGATTATTTCTTGTTACGACACATTATCCAGAGGTAAAACAATATGCAGATAAAAAAGCCAGGATTGTGAATGCGAAGATGACCTTTGATAAGGAAAGTCTGAAACCTCTTTATCAATTAGTGATTGGAGAAGCTGGGGAAAGCTGTGCTTTCTACATAGCCGGGAAAATGGGAATGCCGGAAGAGATGTTAAAAACGGCAATGAAGGCGGCTTACAAAAAAGAGGAAATATCGGAAAATTTGAAACAAGTGGTTTCTAAAAATCATTTAGAAAAGAGGAGGGTATCTGGGATTCAAAAAAGGAAAAGAAGGAATGAGGCAGCACAAAAAGCTCTGGAATTTCAACTGGGAGACAGTGTACTTGTATATCCAGATAAAAAGATTGGCATTATCTGCAAGACAGCCAATGAAAAAGGAGTTTTGAGAGTACAGATGGCGGATAAAAAAATTTGGGTTAACCAAAAAAGAATGAAACTCCATGTGGCTGCGGAGAAATTATATCCTGATGATTATGATTTTTCTATTATTTTTGACAGCGTAAAAAATAGAAAGCTGCGGCACCAAATGGACAGAGGAAAGATGATAGAAGAACAAATTACGATGGATGAATAAATAACTCAAACTTTGCATTTGAATAAGCGCAGATGCACCTGGTGAGCAGGCGAAATCTATGCGCGAAGTTTGAGTGAATCATATAAACATTGGTTGCTATATTTGCAAATGAGGCCGAAATGGATTCGGATAAATTTCAAATATTACATTTGTTATCTAAAAGTCCAGGACAGGTATGAATATATGAAGCGTGATTGTGTACATTAGATTATGGGAAATCGTAAGGGGAGAGGTATAAATCCTGCCCCCCCCCGGCTATGCCGGGGACAGACCGTCAAAAAATCCGATGTTTGGTGAAACATCGGATTTTTTGATGTGATATATTAAAGAAATCTTATCCGTCAATAGAGCGACAGAGGATCAGGGAGTTCTGGAACAACAAAATCTTTAGATAATTTATGAACTGCCTGCGTTTTGCAGGCTTTTGGACACAGGATGGTCTTGAGGACCATATAGGCAATTACAGAACATGGATAATTCGAAGGAGGCGCTCCTTGTTCTCCACATCGAGCCGGTTAAGCGCCCGTGCTATTTCGTTGTCCAGTGCCAGAGATTTATTTTCGTACTGGCTGGACAATAGGAAGTCCACACTGGTATCCAGAGAATTGGCGATGGCCAGCAGGGCATTCAGAGAAAGCTTGGTATAATTGTTTTCGATGTTGGAAATATGGGACGTGTTGCAGCCAATCAGCTCCGCAAGATTGTCCTGTGTCAGACCTTTGGTTTGACGGAGTTTTTTTATGTTATAGCCAAGCTGTGCATAATCAATTTTCTGTTGCAAACAGGACACCTCTCTTTTCTGAAAAATAGCTGTAGCCAGGAAGGTATGGCACAGTTGCAAAATGCTTTGTTCCTCATTGTAATATGTTTTTTGACAGGATAAAATTATTTATATAAGTAAAAAATACTTATGTAAACAAATGGTAAAATCCGGGAGCGTGCAATAGAATGATCGTTTTCAGAAGCCGTGCGGAAAGGCAAATGGCCTGAATGTACAACACAACCTGGCAATGGTTCCTGTTCACAGGTACCCTGTGAACGTAACCGCATATGCCCATTGGAAATCGCCTTCGGCGATGGGGCATATGCTTTGACTCCATAACGGTACTGGCCCATGACGAATCAGCGGAGTGATTCGCCATGGTGAATAGTAGCTGGCGATGTCTTTTTCCGTGAAAATCGCTTCTTTAAGTATTGTAATATGATTTTCTGTATGATAATATATGTCTATATAAGTATAAAATACCTATATAAATAATTTTTAGAGGCCTATCTGTACCTAATTAAAACAATCTGCCCCATCAGCACGTGCTGTGAAAAGGCAGCAGGCCGCAGGAGGAAGTTCTATGAATGTAGAAAAAAAGAAGGGGATCGTTATTTTGTCCGGCATCGCCGCACTGGTCATGTTTGCAGTCTGTGGTTTGGCATTTTTGAATTTCAGGACAACCTTGTTTGTTACACTGCAGGTTTGCCATGCGGAACATGTTTCCAAAGATGACTATCTTGAATTTCGTCTGTTCGAGGGCAGCGAGACAAGAAAATCGTTCAAAGAGGAGCTGGAGACTACGATCCGCAAGGATATTGCACTGGAAAAATGGCTGACCGAAGAACCCCTGGTGCGGGACATGCTGAAAAGCGATGAAAGTATCCAAAAAGGGGTCACCTCGCTTCTGACCTTTGCCGGGGACTGCGAAGACCGAACCTATGAAGGACTGACAGAAGCATCCCGTCAGATTTCGTTTGCCGGGACATTTGAGGAACTTTGCAGGGAGCATTCCTTTGATACCGGTGAGATGGCGTCGTATCTGGCAGCGCTGTATGCGGAGGATGTCTTTTACCTGCAGGATACGGCATCGGGTGTGGACCAGGCCATGGAGGTATTGGAGGGTTTAAAGGATGCGGATCTTAAATCGGATGAGAAAGTTTACAAGTTGAATTTGACTACATATGATCCCCGGGAACTGTGTGCAGAACCGGATGGGTATGAATCTGCCTATATGGAAGCCTGCCGCGAAAAACTTGGCACGGATTCTGAATATGAATATGTTGTCAGAAAAACGCTGACCGCATCAGGAGATGATTCTTTTTGCGTGACAGTAGTGGCCGCCGCAAATACAGAGACATATAAAATTCTCGGATTGGATGTTTCTGTTCCATATGGGACAGAAGACTACATTCCGGGATTTTCGCTGAATATTGACGGCTCCTCTTCCATAGATACGGATGGGGTCTTAGAAACCATAAGACTTGATTCGGCTGCGCTTCGGGAGGCAACGGATCCGTATGCAGCACTGTTTGACAGCCTGTTTGATCCATTGACGGATGATGCGGCGCTTAAGGAATTGTATCATTTTTTCTATGCAGATAAAGAGCCGGCTGAAGGCGAAGCAGATCCGGAAATGGATACAGAGAATCCTTCGGCAGAAGATGCAGGCAGTGATGACAGCGGGACTCAGGAAAACGAATCGGAAGAAGGACAGATACCAGAGGATCGTTCCGAAGAAACTGCAGCATATGATGATCTGAGTTTGGTACAGCAGATAAATGCACTGGAAGAAAAGATAGAGAACGAATATCCGGTAGAACAGGACTGGGGTCTTTTGAATATTTTCAGTATGTATGAATACAGTGTGAAAATGCTTTGTTCAACTTATGTTGACTACCAGTATCTTATCGAAAATTTTGACGAACTGTTTGCAGAGGCGCAGGATAAGGAAACCATGCAGGAAGAACTTTCGGCTAATAAAGCGCGTTTTGAGACGCTGAGAGACTTTATCAGAGACAGCGGAGATCTTGCGTTTGCAGAAGTCTCAAACATCCAAGAATGGAAGCTGAGTGAAGAAGAGTTTCAGGCCCAGTATGGTGACTATCTGCATAAATGGTATCCCGATGCAGAGCTGCCAAAGTTTCTCTATGTTGCAGACGTGAGGTATTCATCTCCGGTTTCCGAAGGAAAAGAAACTTTTTACAGTCTGCAGTTTACCGTTGCGGTTACGGATTCCGGTATGAGAATCATCGGCGTCAGTACGGAATTTAACGAAGCACTGGAAGGAACTTTGGATACTTACACAAACAATAATCTGTGGCAGGAACCCAACTATATTCTCATGAAGAGTCTGGCAGAGGAATCTGTGAACAGGGAGGATTATACGTCAGAAGAAGACTATGATCTGGCGGTTGCCCAATGGCTGTATGCTCATTACCCGGAATATTATAATAATCCGAATGGACAGCAGACAGCGTCTACCCACAGTTATACGGCAAGCGGATATAACAACGGAGAGCTGGGGAGCATGTGGAACAATATCAAAGAAGGCATATCAAACGGCGCAAACGACATTTTGGACTGGGTTACCCATGCGGATGAGAGGGTGGGGGAATGGGAGCTGGATATGATGGGTTATCTGGATACGATCTGGTCTGATATGGAGCATGGAAACTATGGAGCTGTGCCGTATTTTATCACCTATGGAACAGATACAGCCATAGAGATTGGAAACGAAATAAAGGAAGCAGCTACAGATGCCTGGAATGATGTAAAAGACTGGTTTGGAGGTTTTGGAAGGTAATGGAAGAAAGACAAAAAATGTGCATTTATTACGAATCAAGTACCAGATGGAGTTTTGAATATTATTGTAAAAGTCCCGGGAATTCGTATCCCAGCGACGCCAGACAAAAAGGAAAGGACTGTTTCAGAAACCTGTGTTGCCGTGCGGATGATCATGGCTGGCAGTGTAAGTGTGAGAGGTTTATCGAACCAGTAAGTACGGTGTCTGATCAGCTGACGGCAGAAGATGAAACAACCGAAGGCGGGAATGTACATACGGCCGGGAGCGGTAAGTCGAACCAGAGACGGGCGTCGGGCCGGCTGACCTACCTTTCTCAAATGAAAACAGGCAATCGGCAGCCTGGTGGATCGTCTGCAAATGCACCACAATGCACATCGCCCGGGCAGGATCAGAAAGACTCTGGTTTCGCAGACAGCATATTAAAAGCGGGCGCCAAAGTAGCCATTGATATGGGAAAGGCGGCTCTGGATCCTATGGGTTCGACCACAGATATTGTGGCGGATGCAGCGAAACGATTCATAGATGAATTATAAAACAGCGAAAGGCTCAAAGGCACCCAGATCCATGAAGGGCAAAGT
>CAJTYJ010000026.1:0-45443 GCA_910583895.1 uncultured Lachnospiraceae bacterium | reverse complement strand
GAAACGGAGCCAGGAATGGATCTGCAAAGGGTGTGCCGTGAGGCTGAAGCGGAACGAATAAAAACAGCGAAAGGCTCAAAGGCACACAGATCCATGAAGGGCAAAGTGAAACGGAGCCAGGAATGGATCTGCAAAGGGTGTGCCGTGAGGCTGAAGCGGAACTATAAATAGGAGGAAACACAGAAAAGATGAACGAAAGTTTGGATATTATGTCATGCAGTGCCGTGGAGGAATATGAAAATTTTTTGCTTTCCTTGAAAGTTGAGATGGATGGACTGGTGGAGGAGACGAGTAAAGTGGCCAGGTTTCTGGACGGACACGATGTGAACCGCTTTACAACAAAGCTGGGAGGTTTTTTGGAAACGATCGCGCAGAATGCCATACAGAGTTCCCAACATATCGGCAGAGATATTGTGGAAGTTTTTTTAAACATATTGGATATAAAGAACGAAGCCGTGGGAAGCAGTACCCAGGATGCTTACATTCAGCAGCTCAGGAGCGCTGCCCGGCAGCTGGAAGAAGTTCAAAATTTCAGAGACTGTGAACTGATGGCCGGAGGCAAGGCCTTTAACAGTGAAGAACAGGAAGAATTTTTGACGCTTCATATGGTAGCACTGATCGACTGCTGGGAAGACCGCATTTTGGAATTGAAACGTAAGGCAGAGGCACTGCAGGACAACATAGAGCAGGATGAAATGAGTGAAACGTTTATGCAGATTACTGCAGCGCTGGAACAGATGGTATATCACATAGCAGAGTCCGCCAATGAAGCCGGTTATCATCTTCTGAATATTCAAAACAGTTATGAAGAGAGAAAACAGCGGTTTACCCAGAGTGCCCAGGATGGAAGCAGCAGCGTGCAAAATGCCATGAGCAGAATACTGGGAGATGCATTGGATGATCTGACAGATATTGTGTTTTGAGGTGGTTATGGTGAGGGAAAAGGAAATCAGCGTATATGAATATTTTAATGAAGGCGTGGATGCAATTCTAAAGGAGTTTTGGATTTGTGAAGAAGAACTGAGAAAGTTAAAAGCGGCCGATCAGGTTTGGGCAGATCAGGAAGAAAAGCTGGAAGAAACGTATGAAGAAAAAGTGGTCACTGTTCAGAAGGAGATGCGTCAACGGGAGGAGGAAGGGAATAAAAGAATAGCGGATTATCGGAACAAAAGAGAAGCGGTTGCGGCAAAGATCCAAGAGAAACAAATGAGAATCAAATTCCTGAATACAGAAGAATTACCGCTGAAAGCCGGACGACTGGACAAAAGTCAGGAAGAAAACTGGTACCGAAACTACCAAAAACTTCTTCTGAGCTATAAGGAAGGAGACGATGAAGCCAGAAAACAGAATCTGTTGTTTCAGCCGCTGGAACCGGTGCTGGCGCAGGAACAGGAGATTTTATTCAGGCAGGCTGACAGCGAGAGAAACATTGCTGTGAAAAGAGAAGAGATGGAGGTAAATGCCTCTCTTAAGGCGCTGGAGCAGATCAGGGAAATATTTACGGAAACCGAACAGGAAAATATGCTGAAGGCCTTAAACGAAGCCCTGAAACATCTGGAGCACCCGGGTGATCCAAAGGAGGCAGCCAGAAAATACGCCCAGGCCAAACTTCAGATAAAGATCGGAGGGATACCGCTGAATATTCTGAAATCTGTCGGGAGGGGTCTTTTCTGCTTTCCGATGGTTTTGGTGCGGATGTTTTTTGAGAAAGGCCGTCTGCCCAAAGGATTGGAGAAAGTGGTCCATGCATTTCACCTGCCTCAGAATAACCAAGAACCAGATCCGCAGAAAGTGCAGAAAATCAACTGGGTGCTGGATGGAATCAGTATTCTTTTGAATCTCGTATTGATCTGTGTACTGACTGCAGATTCTTTGGGAATCTGGCTTGCTTTTATGGCGTTGCTGCCAAATGTTATGCCAATAGGATTTTTGGCGGGTGCAGGAAGGGGTTTTTGGAAGGACAGGAAGATTACTTCTGCAGTGTTCGGGGGGCTGGCGGGTATCATTTTGAGTCTTCTGCTGTGCATCCTGCTGTTTGTTTATCCGGTATTTATGATGTGGATGCTGGGAAATATAGGGATCTTCTGCCTGTGGCTGGCTGCAAGTGTTGCTCTGTATGGAGTGGAAGATATCTATCAGCTGGTCAATCATCAGGGGATAGAAGAGGATTATGTCAGACTGATGGAAGAAGGAAAAGTACAGCATGCTGCTCAGCTCGCTCACTGTGGAGAATTGGTGTCTGCTTATAAGGCGGCGCTTCCTCAGGCGGTGGAGTCGGAAAAGGAATCTATCAAGGAGATGGAACAGGAGCTTAGGCAGAATGGACAAGAGCTTAAGATGGTCCGGCAGGAGCTGGAAAAGAAAGAGGCCGGGCTATGGGAGGTTTATAAAGATCTGACCATTGAGGAGGCCCAGCTGGACTGGCAAAAAAGCTGCCGGGATCTGGAAGAACTGCAAAAGGAAGTAGGGTTTATGGAGGCGGAAGTCCGGCAGATCGAAAATGCGCTGGACAAAGAAGAACAAACGCTTGCAGATGAGCGCAGGAAACGGAATCAGGAGCTGGACAACCTGAAAGAGAAGAAAGAGCGGGAATGGAAAACTGCCCGGCAGGCATGGGAGGATGACACAAAGAGGACGAAAAAAAGGTATGAAAGCCATCTGGATTTCCTATGCAAACAGATGCGAAAAGATGGGCTTCGAGATTTGACGTGGAACAAAGAGAATGGGGCAAAAGGATTTGACTATCGAAAAGCCTGGACAAGGATGTATTATTTGGCGACCAGCGTAGTGGGAATGATGCCTTACATCGCATGGTATCAAGAAGAACTGCAGGCAGGACAGGAAGTGCTGAGTGACATGATCGCCGAAGCGGCAGGGATCCCGTCGGAATATGCCAACATGGTGCCCTCCCGTCTGATCACAGGAATTCAGCATTGTCCGATAGCACCGGAGATGCAGGAGGCGGTAGAGAGGGTCATGGTGGACTGGCAGAATGAGATACGCAGAGCAGATGGTGATGCTACGGAAGAACAAAGAGAAGATTATGCCATAAAATCCAGCCTGCCTGTAGACGGATTCTATAAACTGTGTTTGAACCAGGTGGATCGATCCTGGCAGGAGGGCGATCTGTATCCCACGATTTTTGTATATGATTTTGGAAATCTGGACGAAAACGATGAGAAACGCCAGGACCTGAGAGATTTCGCGCTGCAGACTCTCTGTGCGCCGCTGCTGCAGTGCTGGAAGATAGACAGCTCTAAATTCCACATTGACGTGATGCTCACCGATCACAGAGACGATTTTGAAAAGTCCAAAGCCTGGACGAAACTTTACGGTGAGGCAGGCAGAATCTATCAGGGATCTGATATTGCCAAAGAACTGGAGCGCATTTATCAGACGGGAAGAAGAACCAGAGAACTGGTGGGGAATGAGGGCTATTTTGCGAAAGTAAAAGCCATGGCACAAAACGGTGAGTCCTTTGAAGAATTTGTCAGGATCGTCATATTCACCAATATGAACTATGGTGTGCTTTCCGGTATGAAAGATGAGATCAACAATGTGCTGGATATCACGAAACCGGACGGAGGCAGAAGCAGAAGCGGCATATGCCCCTATTTCTTTATGGACCTGAACCATCTGCAGGAAGGGAAACGGTCGGCCCAGGTATGTCTTGATCTTGTGAAAAACTTCAGGGGAAATATCTATAAACTGACGGAAAAGGAAAATGCAGGAGAGTTTGAAACGGCGTTTTATGACTGGAAGGTGGTTGAAAAAGAAAGCTTGCAGGAAGTGTTGAGCAAACTGGCAGATTAAGCCATCAGAAAGGTACTAAAAGACCAAAAATTTTGAGGCTGACGGAGGAAAGAGTAAGTGGACAGCTTAATTGCGCTGCAGCAGCAGAATAAGGCAGAAAATGCCAGGAAGAATATTTTCACTTTTCAAAAATACAAGAACCGGCTGACAAACGATGTCAGTGAGGAGAGCAGCAAGAAAGAATACGAGCGAAAGTACAGCATTGGTTTGACGTTTCGAAAAGACCTGGAGGATGGAAACGGGGACACAAAAATACGGGTATGTCCGGAGCTGTCCGTTGTATGGGAGCGTATCAAGAGAGAAAAACAGGTGAACGAGGCCCGGAAGATGGCGGAGCAGCTTTTGCAGGAGGACAGCATATGTCAGACCGTTGATATAAGCAAACTCCCCAATATGGATAGGAGTAAGATCTGGTTTGCCACCACGGAGAACGGCATTGATATCAGGCCGGGGGTGCTGTCCGGGGGAAACGAGCCGAAGGCTGTCCGGCTGGGGGATGACTGCGTTCATGCATTGATGGCGGGACGAACCGGCTCCGGTAAATCCAACGCCCTCCATGTCATCATTACCAGTCTGATGTACGAATATGCGCCCTGGGAGCTGCATATCAATCTGGCGGATTTTAAGATCGTAGAGTTGTCAAAGTATGGGAATGTTCATTATGAGGAAGGAGATCAGAGCTATTTTGCGGCAGCGCCCCATGTGGAGAAGATCGCTGCCACAGACAGTATGGAATATGTATTGTCGGTTATGTACGATATGTATGAGAAGATGGATACCCGGCAGAAAGTGTTTGCGGCATTGGGATTTCAGAAGCTCTCGCAGTTTCGTGAGCATTACGGAGTGGCTTTGGCCAGAGAGATTCTAATTGTGGATGAATTCCAGCAGATGTACGAACTGGCTACGCCAAAGCAGGCGGACAAGATCAATCAGCTGATCAAGATGATCACCAAGCTGGGGCGTGCCACCGGATATCATCTGCTGTTTGCTTCCCAGAGCATGTCGGGCACTGTCCGGGCGGATGTGCTGTCCAATTTTAAGCTTCGTCTGTGTCTTCCGGCGGATGAAAGCGTGTCCACCATGGTCCTGGGGAATCGGGCGGCAGCAGAGCTGACAGGGAATGAGAGCAAGGGATATCTGATCGCTAACGGAGAAGGCGGATCAGAAAATTATAATCTGAAATACAAAGTTCCCCTGATCAAAGAAAATGAAAAAGACGGGACCGGAGATCTGGTGGATGCACTGCGGGAAAATGCGATTCTGGCAAGAAAGCTGGGTTATCAGAAGAATCTGGACTTCTATCGGGAGGAGGCCGTTCGTCCCCTGTGGAGAGAAGAAAACGGGAACAACTCTTCCCTGGAAGGAGATTTGGAACGTTTTTACCATAATACCAGGGACACGGTAGAATATGAAAAGTCGGTGGAGGATTATCTGCTGTTGGGAGACTCCTGCGTCTATACCAGGACCAACGGAAAAAACACCTCTTTGGAATACATTCCACTGCTCATTGGAGACCGGAAAAATATTCTGTGCATGGGGGACAGCATCTACCAGAGGGCTTATATGATCGAACTTCTGGCGCTTCAGTATGCCAGGAGGAAAGAACAAAACAGCAATTATATCGTACATGGAGATTCTGCTGTGCGCGGCTTACTGAAGCTTCCCGGTTTCCAGGTGGAAAAAGAGCTTGGACCAAAAGACATTACCAGAATTATCCAGGGCAACTATAAGGTGAGAAGCATGATCCAGCAGTTTTCCCTGTTGAAAAAAGAGGAGCGGGTTTTAAAGAATCTGCCGGAAAGCAGCCGGGACATTGTCTGGAGGTACTATCAGAGCGGACTTGGAGCGGATGGGGAGTTTTGTTTTAAAAAATTACGTTCCATCACGTTTTGGATTAACGGCTATCATATGCTGGGGGATCTGATGCAGGAATGGGGACAGCGGGGAAACCCTTCGATGGAAGAGATTCTCAAAAACGGCACCAATGTGGGCATGCGTTTTATTTTGTTTGGGACGAAGGCGGCAGATCTGCCCTCTGCTGTTACCAGGGGATTTGAGTATCGGTTTCTTATGAGCAACGACGAGAGCAACTATACCAAATCCGGCATGCAGTATCCAAAGGAATACAAGGAAGATATCCTTCGGGTCAGGGTCATGAATGAAGCTTTGAACCGGCAGAAGCCGGGACTGTATATTTTGCCCCAGGATGAGAAACTTGTAAAAATGTTTGCGGTGGATATAGAGAAGCATGACAATCGTGACAGGGAGTTCTTTAAGAATATTTCATAAATGATACGTAAAGATGCTAAAAAATCCGCATCGAAAAATATTCGTAGACAGTTATTCGGTATGATAAACAGACGAGGAGGAGCAAGGAATGAAAGTTGGAAACACAAAGGTAACGATCAATTTAAGGCAGGTTGAAGAGGAAATGCTCAAAAGGCATATGGAAGGCAAAAAGATGTCGTTTTCATCGACTTTGATGCTTCTGGTTAAATACAATCCGTGGATCTTTATGTCCATTCTGTATTCGATTTCACCCATTGACTTCATACCAGATCCGATACCGCTTCTGGGTTCGCTTGACGACACGATCATCTTGCTGATGCCGATATATAAAATGTTCCGGGAAACCTTAGAATCCCGCACCCAGACAATTTCAGCGAACAATTCTATGGTATCCCATGCGCCTCAGCAACGGGGCGCAGATATAGAATCCTGTACCACACGTGCGTCAGGTTTTGTGACTCGTGCAGAGCAGGGTCCACGTGTGTCCTCCTATGCAGAGCAGGGTCCATACGTGTCCTCCTATGCAGAGCAGGGTCCACGCTTGTCCTCCCATACAGAACAGGAACCACGCGTGTCCTCCTATGCAGAGCAGGGTCCACGTGTGCCCTCCTATGCAGAGCAAGGGCCACGCTTGTCCTCCCATACAGAACAGGAACCACGCGTGTCCTCCTATGCAGAGCAAGGGCCACGCTTGTCCTCCCATACAGAGCAGGGTTCACGCTTGTCATCCCACGCAGAGCAGGGTCCACGCCTGTCATCCCACGCAGAGCAGGGTTCACGTGTGTCCTCCCATGCAGAGCAGAGGCCACGCGTGTCCTCCCATACAGAGCAGGGTTCACGTCCGTTATCCCATGCAGAACAGGGGCCTGGTCCGTCATTTTCTGCAGAGCAGGAACCAGATTGGTCAGCCAGGAGAACACAAAAGCCAGGTCTGACAGAAGAAAGGCCCAGTCAGGTACAGGACATGTCAGGCCGGTTAAGAGATATCTACACAAAAATAAATGCCATGTCTGTGGGGGAGACGCAGACAGAGGCGTTTCAGACCAGAGACGCAAAAGAGGACAACGGGCAGACCATATAAAATATTTCTCATCTGGGGCAAATCCCCTGCAAACAATCATGCACAGCTGACAGCAAACAATTCTTGGATGGAATTTGGATTCACACACACTTTATCTGCCTGCCGGTATAGAATAAAGTGTGTGTATTTTTGTGAAAAGCACAATCTTTCTGCCATACCTGCCCCCTGCGGCGGGATGAGCGGCGGCAGCCTTGAAAACTGCAATAAAGTAAGGGGAAAACGAAAGAATCACAGGGGCCCAATATTGACATGTTTTATTAGGATTGTTAGAATAGAAATATAGCTAGTTTTTTACTATCAGCAGAGTGTTGGAGGAGAAAAGGGATGTATCACTGCCATGTTCGTTTCTGTTTTGCGGGCCGCCGCTGCAGAGCATTTGAGATTATAGAAGGGATGACTCCGCTGGAATGTTTTACCCATGAATTTTCAGAATGTGACAAGCCGGAGGGGATACAGGTATCTGAAGCAGATGTAATTCTGGCAAACCTGCAGGGGGAAGAAGAAAAAAGTGTGCTTCGGGAACTGCTGAGAGGAGCAAAAAAAGGCGCAGAACTGATTCTGCTTCTGGAAAAGGAGCAGATCGGATCGTTGATGGATCATTTACCAGGCGTCACGGATCTGTGGACGCTGCCTATGACCGATGAGGAGGTTCGTTTTCGTTTCTTTAAGTGGCAGCAGGATTTTAAGATCAGTAAGGATTATTGGCAGACCAGCCATTTTCTGGATGCCACGATCAACCATGTGCCGAATTTGGTCTGGTATAAGACAAAAGACGGTGTTCATGAGAAAGTGAATGACAGTTTCTGTCAGACGGTTAATAAGACCAAGAAACAGGTGGAAGGCCAGCGGCATGCTTACATCTGGGATGTGGAGCAGGATGATCCGGCCTGTATCGAATCTGAACGGGAGGTCATGACGAAGAAAAAGACCTTCGTATCCGAGGAGACGGTGCTGACAGGGGACGGCGTCCGGCTTCTGGAAACTTACAAGTCTCCCTTGTATGATCTGGACGGGAGTGTGATGGGTACAGTGGGCGTGGCCATTGACGTAACCCAGGAACGCGCCTACGAGCAGGAGATTATGAAAAAAAGCCGGACTCTGGAGTTGATCTTTACCAGTATGGACTGCGGGGTCATGAGCCATTCCATAGACGGTTCCAAGATTATAAGCGTCAACGATGCGGCGCTTAAGATCCTGGGATATGAATCCCAGGAGGATCTGCTGGAAGACGGATTTGATATGGTGGCGTCTTCCGTGGTGGACGAGGACAAAGAGCGGCTGCGGGAGTACATACGATCGCTCAAAGGCGTGGGAGACAATGTGAGCATGGAGTACCGCGTGCGTCATAAGAGCGGGGAAATTATCCATGTCATGGGTAATGTTAAGATTCTGGAAGAGAACGGAGAGCGGTTTTATCAGCGTTTTCTTCTGGACTGTACGGCCCAGAAGCTGCAGGAGAAGAAAAAAGAACAGCGCCAGATGGAGATGATTCATGCGCTCAGTATCGATTATAATTATGTCTGTTTTTATGATCTGGATACTGGCGCCGGCATTCCGCTTCGGGTGGATGATGGGGACGGGCGCATTTTTGAAACGATTTTTGATGGCAGGTGTTCTCTGAAGGAAAGCATGGAATCCTTTACGGAGCGTTTTGTTCACGAAGAGGACCAGGAGATGCTGCGCCAGGCGGGTTCTTTAAAAGCTCTGGAGCAGGAACTTTCAGAGAAAAAGGTGTATAATATCAATTATCGGATCTGGAAAGACGGCGAGATGAAGTATTTCCAGATGAAAGCGGTGCGTGCCGGAGAATGGGAAGAAAACCGGGGGATTGTCCTTGGTTTCCGAAGTGTGGATGAAGAGATCCGCAATGAGATGGAACAGAAGAGCCTTTTGGAGGATGCACTCATGCAGGCGAACCGGGCCAATAAGGCGAAGAGCGCGTTCCTTTCTAATATGTCTCATGATATCCGTACCCCCATGAACGCGATTGTTGGTTTTACGACTCTGGCAATTGCTCATATTGACCGTCAGGAGCAGGTGGAGGAGTACTTGAAGAAGATTATGACCTCCGGAAATCATCTGCTGAGCCTGATCAACGATGTGCTGGATATGAGCCGGATCGAGAGCGGAAAGATGCATCTGGAAGAGAAACCCTGCTCTTTGCCGGATATCCTTCAGGGCCTTCGCAATATTGTTCAGACAGATGTCTATGCAAAGCAGCTGGATCTGTATGTTGATGCGGTGGATGTTCTGGATGAGGAGATTTTCTGCGACAAACTGCGGCTGAACCAGGTGCTTTTGAACCTTTTGAGCAACTGTGTGAAGTATACGCCTGCCGGAGGATTGATCATCATGCGGATTCAGGAGAAAGCCGGTGCTCCTGCCGGATATGCAAATTATGAGTTCTCCATCCGGGATACAGGGGTCGGCATGAGTGAAGAGTTCGTCCGGCATATCTTTGAACCCTTTGAGCGGGAAAAGAACACGACCATCAGCGGAATCCAGGGGACCGGCCTTGGCATGGCAATCACCAAGAATATCGTGGATATGATGAACGGGACCATCGAGGTGAAGAGTAAAGAAGGCGAAGGAACCGAGTTTATCGTGCACTTTACCTTCCGGTTAAACCCGGAGGCAAAAGGGCCCCAGGATATTCCGCAGCTTAAGGATGGCCGAGCGCTGGTGGTGGATGATGATTTTAACACCTGTGACAGCGTGTCGTATATGCTGCAGCAGATCGGTATGCGGGCTGAATGGACTTTGTCGGGTAAGGAGGCGGTGCTTCGTACCCGTCAGGCGGTCTCACGGGGGGATGATTACAGCGTCTATGTGATTGACTGGATGCTTCCGGATATGAACGGCGTGGAAGTCGCCAGGCGGATTCGAAAAGAGATGGGTGAGGATGTATCCATCATCGTTCTGACAGCATACGACTGGTCTGAGATCGAAGAGGAAGGAAAAGAAGCCGGAGTCACAGCTTTCTGCAGCAAGCCTTTGTTCCTGTCAGAGCTTCGCAGCTGTCTGCATTCTATCGTCAATGCAGATGGACAGACGGAGAAAGGTGTGATCCAGGAATGGATGGAATCGCATACAGGACGGATTCTGCTGGCGGAAGACAATGAGCTGAATCAGGAGATTGCTGTGGAGATCTTAAGAGATGCAGGATTTGATACAGATGTGGCGGAGAACGGCCAGATCGCGGTGGAGATGCTGGAAAAGGGCGGGCCTGGATATTATCAGGTAGTGCTGATGGATGTCCAGATGCCGGTTATGAACGGATATGAAGCAGTGAGGATCATCCGGGGACTAAAAGACCAGAAGCTGGCCGACATACCGATTCTTGCCATGACAGCCAATGCTTTTGAAGAAGATAAGCAGGAGGCTTTGAGATGTGGGATGAACGGGCACATTGCAAAGCCGATCAACATAAGTGCTCTGTTTGACACGCTGGCCAAGGTGCTGGCCTGAATGAGCGACAAAGATATCACTTGACCAAGGATGCCTGTGCGAAGCGTACGCTGCACGGGCATTCTGGCCTTATGCAACCGGCAGTTGACAGATTTCCAATATACAGTGCAGTGGACAGCAGAAAAACTTCATTGCAATCGTCAGTCATTTCCATTGTCAAAAGAAGGAATCCGACATTCTTTTATTGTTTTTTTCGTTAAAAATCGGTATACTGTAACAGAAAGACCGTCTCGTTGCTGTGATGGACACAGGATTCGGTCCGTAAAAGTTATCGGAAAGGAACGGGGAGGGGTATGAAAAAACCAAAGAATGTGAAAAAACACTTTCCTGTGCTGCCGGCGGTTCTTGGCTGTATGCTGACAGTTGCTGCGGCTGCCTATGGAGGGGGACTTTTTTATTATCAGAGCCATTTTTTGCCGGGGACTGTGGTGGATCGGATTGATGTGTCCGGCATGACGATTGACGAGCTGAAAGATCAGATTCAGGATTATAATCTGTGCATCGAGGAGCGCAAGGAGGACGGCTCGATGCTGGAAGAGGAGATACAGGGAAAAGAGATCGGTCTGTCCTATGCGTCAGAAGAACCGCTTCTGGAAATATTAGACCAGCAGAACACCTTTACCTGGTTTCTTCCGAAGTCGGCGGAGCATGTGACAGAAGGACTGGTCACCTGTGAGGAAGAAAAGCTGGAAGATCAGATCAAAGGACTGAAGGGGTTCCAGAAAGATTTCGCAAAGGCACCGGTTGATGCATACATATCCGACTATATTCCTCAGGAGGGTTTTCAGATCGTGCCTGAGACACAGGGAAACCTGTTAGACGAAGACAAAGCGAAGGAGACCATCCGAAATGCGGTACTTTCTCTCAAAGAGCGGGTGAATCTGGAGGAAGCCGGATGTTATCAGACGCCTGAGGTAACAGCGGAAGACGAAGCCCTGAATCAGATACAGCAGAAGCTGCAGAAGTATGGGAATCTTCAGATCACCTACACCTTTGGCGACAATCAGGAAATTCTGGATGGGGAGACGATCAGCAGCTGGCTGCATGTGGACGGCACGGAAGTGACACTGGATCAGGCGCATGTGGAGGCCTATGTGGCATCTCTTCGGAAAAGTTATGATACAATCTTTCGCCCCAGAACTTTTCAGACCAGCTATGGAACAGAAGTGACCATCAAAGAGGGCGACTATGGCTGGTGGATGAACTCGGATCAGGAAGTCCAGGAGCTGATGGATATGATCGAGAGAGGAGAGAGCGGAGTCCGGACTCCGGTCTATTATCAGACGGCCGATCAGTACGGTACCCCGGACTATGGCCAGACTTATGTAGAGATCAATCTGACCGCGCAGCATCTGTTTTTGTATAAGGACGGAAATCTGCTTCTGGAATCTGATTTTGTGTCAGGAAATGCTTCCAGAGGCTATGATACACCGGCAGGTGTGTACGGGGTGACCTATAAACAGCGAAATGCAACGCTGACCGGCGAGAACTACCGTACGCCGGTATCCTACTGGATGCCTTTCAACCGGAACATCGGCATGCACGATGCCGGATGGAGAGGATCTTTCGGAAGCAATATCTATAAAACCAACGGTTCTCATGGATGTATCAATCTGCCTCCCTCGGCGGCCCGGGAGATCTATGAAAACATCGAAAAAGGAACTCCGGTGATCTGTTACCATCTGCCGGGGACAGAACCGGTCGTGATGGAAAAAGGGGCAGCGCCGGCAGAAGAAGCACAGGGAGAAACACCTGCAGAAGAATTGCCGGCAGAGGTACCCCCAGAGCCGCCCGCGGAGGTGCCCACGGAGATTCCGGCTGAGGTGCCGGTGGAAGCAGTGCCGGAAATTCCGCCGGAAGTGCCTGCAGAAGTACCGCCTGCAGAGTAGCCGGACAGGAGAAAGAAAAAAAGATGGAAATTTTAGAAAAGTTATGTTAACATAATAAGTGCGGAATTTCAGTGCTGCAAAAAAGTGGTCCAGGGATTTTCATGCCAGCGCTGATCGGACGAACTGCTGCGCCTAAAATAAAACGTGAGGGGGAAATTAATGGGATATTACGAAAAATGGAGTGAGTTTGTGGAAAAGTATCAAAAGCTGTGTATGGAAAATGACACAATCTCTGATGAACTGTTTAAGGAGTTTGGTGTAAACCGCGGACTCCGGGATATCAATGGAAACGGAGTGCTCACAGGGCTTACAAATATATCCAAGATCGATTCTTTTCAGGTAGTGGACGGGAAAAAGATTCCCTGTGAAGGTGCCCTTTGGTATCGGGGCTACAATGTGATAGACCTGGTAAACAGTATATCCGAAGATGCCTTTGGCTTTGAGAAAACGGCGTACCTTCTGCTGTTTGGGGAACTTCCGACGAAAGAAGAAGAAGCGGAGTTTGCAGATCTGGTGGCTGCAGGAAGAGAACTTCCGACGAATTTTACGCGGGATGTCATCATGAAGGCGTCCAACAAGGACATCATGAATTCCATGACCAGAAGCATCCTGACACTGGCATCTTATGACGATCATATGGCCTCCAATGAGGTTGCGAATGTGATCCGGCAGTGTCTGAATCTGATCAGCGTCTTTCCGATGCTTGCAGTATATGGATATCATGCATACAATCACTACGAGCGGGATGAAAGTATGTACATACACCGGCCGAACCCGGAGCTGTCCACTGCGGAAAATCTTTTGATGATGCTGCGGCCTGATAAAAACTACACGTTTCTGGAAGCAAAAGTGCTGGATGTGGCGCTGATGCTCCATATGGAACATGGCGGCGGCAATAATTCCACATTCACCACCAGAGTCGTTACTTCCTCCGGTTCCGATACCTATTCCGCCATCGCGGCGGCTATGTCTTCTCTGAAGGGGCCCAAGCATGGCGGCGCCAATATCAAGGTGATGGAGATGATGTCTGATATCCGGGAGCATGTGCAGGATTATACGGACAAAGAAGAAGTGGGAAGCTATCTGAGCAAGATTCTGGACGGAGAGGCCTTTGACCAGAAAGGACTGATCTACGGAATGGGACATGCGGTCTATTCTCTTTCGGACCCCCGTGAACGGGTATTCAAAAGTTTTGTGGAGAAGCTTTCCGTGGAGAAGAACAGAGAGCGGGATATGGCGCTGTACAATAACATCGAGATGCTGGCGCCGGAGCTGATTGCCAGAAAGCGTAAGATCTACAAGGGCGTCAGTCCCAATGTGGACTTTTACAGCGGATTCGTTTATGAGATGCTGGGGATTCCGGTGGAGCTGTACACACCAATCTTTGCCATTGCCAGAATTGTGGGCTGGAGTGCCCACAGGATCGAAGAGATCATCGGCATGAACAAGATCATCCGTCCTTCTTATAAGAGTGTCATGATCGAAAAAAGTATGTAAAAATAAAAACGGCGCCCGGTTTGCCGATTGTTTCGGCCGGGCGCTGTTTTTTGTCCGGGTATCATTATGTACCTGGCGGCTATGCGTTACGTTTCATACCAAAGCCGCGCAAAGGCTCTGTCCAAACCGCTGGTTGCGGATTACCGGATGAACCTTATGATTATTCCAGTACCAGCTCGTCCCAGCGGCTGTCAGATACCAGTGCAATGTAGGTCTTGCCGGTATTGAGGGTGATCAGATTGCCGTCCATGTCATAGAACCGGGTGGGATCCATGTCATGTCCTTTGCTCCAGGTCACCGGGATGGCCTTTCCTCCGGTGATGTAATAACCGCTGCGTCCGGTCTGCTCCAGGATGTTGAACTGCATATAGCCGTTGCTGTCATACTGGGTATGAGTGGCATTCTGGATCAGGACATTGGTGAAGGCAAGCTGCTTGTCGCCGTTAGCCGGGTCTGTGTGCTTCATATTGTACTCGGAGTACAGATAGGTGTTGCTTGCCGGGTCATAATCCAACTGGGAGCCGTTGTGATCAAAGGGCAGATCTACCAAAGTACAGTCTTTGGAATCCGAAGCTTCCGACAGGTCTACCGGATTTGATTCACTTGCGAACTGCCAGTGGGGACCGGGATAATAATCATTGTATTCAGAAGAGATTCCGGCTGATGAAAGTCTCTTCTCGATCTCTCCGGTGGTGACATACTCTGTGAACTCTCTGGACTTTCCGTTATTGACCCGGGCAAATCCGCCGCTTAAATGGTCAACCCAGGGATTTTTGAGGTAAGGGTCGATGTAGAAGGGACCGCCGTCATGGACGACCACCGCGTTGTACTCCGGTGCGATCATAAAGTTGGTGGGACGCACGCTTCGGATGCTTCCGAACTGGGTGATGCTATTCCAGTCTTTGACAAGTGCCATAAAACGGGTGATTTCTCCGTTGGCAGTACTGTTCATCATCTCATATACAATATCTGCCTGGGTAAGTCCATAGTGGAGAAGGGCAGTTTTTTCATTGTCAACCATGATTGCCACCGGGCGCTGGTTCTGAAGTGCCTCATCAATCCATTCATTGGTCAGTTCGCTGCGGTACATACCTTCGCGGGTTTCTTCCGGAATCTCTTCTTCCGGTTCTTCTTCTGGCTCTTCCTCTGATTCTTCTTCTGATCCGGCTGTCTCGGATACATCAGTGACAGCTGGTGCCGCTTCTTCCTCTTTGCCGCCGCAGCCGGTCAGAGCGGTACATGCCAATACGGCAGATAAAAAGAGCAGTAAAGTTTTTTTCTTCATGTAATACGAATCCTTTCTGTGATTTTCTAAAAGACTCTAACAGTATACACCCTTTTCAAAGATTTTTAAAGATTTAATCACAATTCTATCACAATTCCCTGTTATAGTAGATTTATCCAAAAGGACAATCACAAGACTGTTGCGATTCAGAAAGGAGTAATGCATCATGTATGATAATCAGAACAACCATACAGAGACAGGCAGTTATTATGATACAAACGGCGGGTATATCCACTATGATTCTTCTTCCAGGATGAAGGAGCCCGGACAAAAAAAGAAACGCGGCTTTGGAAAGACGGTGGCCAAGTGCCTGGTGCTGGCATTGGTATTCGGAAGTGCGGCCAGCGCCTCTTTTATGGGCACGAACTATATTGGAAGACAGGTTTTTGGAGATGCGGTGACTACAAAAGGAGAAGGGGACAGGGGAACCGGCGGAAGCGCAACCCCCACGACCACGGTAGCGAACAACAGTTCGGATGTCTATGACGTGTCGGATATTGTTCAAAACTGTATGCCCTCTGTGGTGTCCATCACCAATGTGGGAACTACGGAGTTCCGGACTTTTTTTGGCACCTATGAACAGGAAAGCCAGTCCAGCGGTTCTGGCATCATCATCGGAAGGAATGATACGGAGATTCTGATTGTGACCAACAATCATGTGGTGTCCGGCGCCAAGGAGATCAGCGTCTACTTTAATTCCGACGGGGAGGCGGCAGATGAGGATAACGTCATTCCTGCAAAAGTAAAAGGAACCGATCCGGGGAAAGATCTGGCCGTGATTGCAGTTCTGACAGAAGATATCCCGGCAGAGACTCAGGATATGATCCGGATCGCGGCGGTAGGTGACTCCAGTTCCATGGAAGTAGGAGAACCGGTGGTGGCGATCGGCAATGCTTACGGCTACGGACTCTCTGTGACTTCCGGTATCGTCAGCGCCTTAAACCGGGAGGTCAGCGTGACCTCGGAGGGCAGGACGATCACCAACCGGCTGATACAGACCGATGCGGCCATCAATCCGGGCAACAGCGGCGGAGCACTTCTGAACAGCAAAGGAGAGCTGATCGGTATCAACTCTGTGAAATTTATCTCTGAAGATGTGGAAGGTATGGGATATGCCATTCCCATCAGCGATGTGGAATCCATCATCGGTGACCTGATGAACAAGGTGACCAGAGATCAGGTGAAAGAGGAGGATAAAGGATACCTTGGCATCACCGGCGTGGATGTGACGTCGGATGTGTCAGAGAACTACGGGATGCCGGAAGGGGTGTATATCAGCACCATCACCGAGGGCGGCGCTGCGGACAGGGCAGGCCTTCAGAAGGGAGATATCATCACAAAGCTGGATGGGACCAGAATCAGCAGTTATGCACAGCTTGGAGATACGCTGCGCTACTATGCATCCGGTGAGACCATCTCCATTACGATTCAGAGATTGGATGACGCAGAGTATGTGGAAAAAATACTGGATATCACCCTGAGCAGCGGGGCTCAGGTAGGAGCAGGAACAGAAGAATAGAGAAGTGGGCTGCCGCAGAATGCAGGGGACTGCATTCTGCGGCAGCCGCAGTTTATTCTGGAAAGCAGGGATGCAAAATATGCATCTGAAAGAACCGTGTCCGACAGTGGATATTTCAGGAAAATCTGCCCGCGTCCGGCCTGATATTGAGCGAGGGGGAGGGGCAGCCAGTTATTGACAGCGGAATCTATTTATAAAAACTTTACTTGCGGGGGGCATGGGGGTATTATATAATCAGTACGAATGAAAGAAAGGATTCAGGAGTATGGAGACGGATTATAGAGAACAGGATTTGGATAAAGAAGAGCAGGAAATAAAAAAGGACAGAACGGATCCCGAGGGAGAGGGGTCTAAGGAAAGTTCGTACGAGGATGTCTGTTTTGTATGCCACAGGCCGGAGAGCAAAGCCGGGAAGATGATTCATCTGACCAAAGAGATCAGCATCTGTCCGGAGTGCATGCAGCGGACGATGGATATGATGAGCAGCGGAAATGTGGATTACAGCAAAATGGATTTTTCCAAAATGCCCAATATCAGTATGATCAACCTGGCGGATCTGCAGAACTTGATTCCCAGAAGGCAGAAAGTAAAAAGGAAGACTGCTCCGAAAGAGAACGAAAAGCAGGTGGAGTCAAAGAAAACGTTTGATATCCGCTCCATACCTGCGCCCCACCGGATTAAGGAAAGTCTGGATGAGTATGTGATCGGGCAGGAGAAGGCCAAAAAGGTCATTTCGGTGGCCGTCTACAATCATTACAAGCGGGTGGCAGCCGGCGCGGAAGGGGACGGCATCGAGATCGAGAAGTCCAATATGCTGATGATCGGACCGACCGGAAGCGGAAAGACCTACCTGGTAAAGACACTGGCGCGTCTTCTGGATGTCCCTCTGGCTATTGCGGATGCGACTTCTCTGACGGAGGCCGGGTATATCGGAGATGACATTGAAAGCGTGCTGTCCAAGCTTCTGGCGGCGGCAGACAACGATGTGGAGAAGGCAGAGCGGGGCATTGTATTTATCGATGAGATTGACAAAATTGCCAAAAAGAAGAACACCAATCAGAGGGACGTAAGCGGAGAATCTGTGCAGCAGGGGATGCTGAAGCTTTTGGAAGGCGCAGAAGTGGAGGTGCCTGTGGGTGCCAACAGTAAGAATGCCATGGTCCCCTTAGAGACGGTCAACACGAAGAACATCCTTTTTATCTGCGGCGGAGCCTTTCCGGATTTGGAGGAGATCATCAAGGAGCGTTTAAATGAGCAGTCTTCCATCGGCTTCCGGGCGGATCTGAAAGATAAATACGATAAGGAAAAGAATCTGATACGCAAGGTCACGGTGGAAGATATCCGGAAATTCGGTATGATTCCGGAATTTATCGGGAGGCTTCCGGTAATTTTTACTCTGGACGGGCTTTCAGAGGACATGATGGTCTCGATCCTGAAAGAGCCGAAGAATGCGATCCTGAAGCAGTACCAGAAGCTTCTTGCCCTGGATGAGGTGAAGCTGGAGTTTACAGAAGGCGCTCTTCGGGCCATCGCCAGAAAGGCTATGGAGAAAGATACCGGGGCAAGGGCTCTTCGGGCTATCATTGAGGACTTCATGCTGGATATTATGTATGAGATTCCAAAAGATGACAATATCGGACAGGTGATGATTACAGAAGATTACATCGAACACAGAGGAGGGCCTCTGATCACCATGCGGGGGGCTCCGGCTCTTGAGATGCAGGGATAAGCAGAGGGAAGAAGATGAAACTTTTATGGATACAACTGGCGCTGGGCCTGTTTCAGACAGACCTTGCAATAAAACACGAGATAGATAACAATCCGGATTTTGATCAGGAAAGGGAGCTGCTTGGAGGAAGAGTCCGGGTGAAAAAGCTTCGGAATTACGGGATGGCAGGGGGAAGGCTGGAAGGACATATGCCTGCCATCATCAAAGGCAGCGGCATTCTGATTCTGGGAAGTGTGGCTGCGTTTGCCGCCCTTCTTCTGAAAAAGGGACATGAGGTACAAAAGGCGGGCTTCGCTCTCTTAACCGGGGGAGCACTCTCTAATCTGTACGACCGGTGCAAGAAGGGATACGTGGTGGATTATGTGAGTTTTCGCACGCCTTTTCAGAGGCTGAACCATCTGGTCTTTAATTTGTCCGATTTCTTTATCATGACAGGAGCGTTACTGATATGTATCGGACAGACAAAAAAGACAGAAGAGTAGGAAGACAGAAGTTTTTCTTCTGGGGGACGATGCTTCTGGTGACCGTAATCCTGCAGTACCTGGCAAGATCGGCGCCGGGCTTTGCAGAGTGGTATGCCAAAAACATCTATCCTCAGGTTCTGCTGGTTCTGGGAGGGATCAGCTCCTTTGTGCCCTTTGCGCTGGATGAATGCCTGATTTACCTGCTGGTTCTGGCGGCGTTTTACTATCTGCTGGCCGGCTTTATCCGGATCCGGCAGAAAAGAACAGAAGCGAACACATTTGCGGTGCAGACCGGAAAGAATATCGGGAAAATTTTAATCCTGTGGCTGTTTGCTTTTACTGTGACCTGCGGGATGAATTATCATCGGACTCCTTTTTCAGAGCTGGCCAGGCTTCCTATGGAACCTTCCACAGTCGCGGAACTCGAAGAGCTTTGCCTTTGGCTGACGGAGCAGATTGAGGAAGTGAGTGTCCGGACACAGCGGCAGGAGAACGGTCTGACGGCTGTTCCTTCTGGGATGCGGGAGAAAACCAGAGCGGCCATGATGGATTTGGGGAAACAATACCATGAGCTTGCCGGATGGTATCCGAAGGCCAAACCGGTATGGACCTGGAAAGTGCTGTCCATGGAATTTTTAGAGGGAGTCTTTGGGCCTTACACCATGGAGGCTCATTACAATCCGGATATTCCGGCCTATAATCAGCCTGCAGTGCTCTGCCATGAGCTGTCCCATCTGAAGGGTTTTATGCGGGAGGATGAGGCAAACTATATAGCCTATCTTGCCTGTACAGGGTCTGAGGACCCGACCCTGCAGTACAGTGGATTGCTTTTGGCATATACTCACAGTATCAATGCTCTTTATAAGGCGGACTATGAGCGGTTTGTAGCGGTCAGGGAAAAGCTCTGCGAACAGGCAGAAAGGGATTATGCATATCACAGGCTCTACTGGGAACAGTATGAAGGGCCGGTGTCCAGGGTATCTGACAAGGTGAATGACACCTATCTGCGGGCGAATGCCCAGGAGGAAGGAAGCAAAAGTTACGGGCGCATGGTGGATCTTTTGCTGGGGGAATACCGCCAGCGAAGGGCAGGGGAGAGCCCTGCCGCTCGTCTTGTTCGTGGCAGCTAATTGTTTTCAGCCTTTTCGAGGGCAGTGCGGATTGCGCTCATAAGCATCAGGGATGTGTACTGGCTTTCCTCGGAATACGAGAGGTTTTCCAGAGACTGTGTTTCACAGATCTGTTTGGAAAGTGATTCCAGAGCGGGCTCCATGAGTGGATACATGGCAGATACGGTCTCATCTAACTGCCGGAAATGGATGGAAGAGATGTAGTCTTCGTCTACAGTAACGGCGATCTCCACCGGGTTGCCGCCCAGCGTCATGGATGCCGTGTAGATTCCGGCTGTGTATTTGGGTGGAAGTTCTGCTGTGGCGGTCTGCTCTTTGTCGGAGGCAAACATAAAGATCATAAGCAGCAAAAAGACAATGCCCAGAACGATAAACACCGCGGTATAGATAAGTTCTTTCATATGGAATACCCATATTCTTGTTTTGGCGCTCATGGTGAAGCTCCTGCGATAGAAGATTCTTGGTTATAACCTATGAAAGAATGTCTGATTTTATGTGCGTCATCTCAAAAAAGAGAAAATTTGCACAAAAAACCTCTTTCTTTTTTTGGCATTTTGCATTACTATATATAATAGGTATTTAAAATCTGCATAATCAATGTGTGTCTTTGGTGATGTTTTAAAGGGAGTTTGCACAATGCGATTACATTAAAGGAGAGGGCTTATGATTTCAAACCAGATACTTCAAAACACCATCGACGGGCTGAGGGAGATTACCAGAGTGGATCTTTGTATTCTGGATATGGAAGGCCAGATGCTCGCTTCCACTGAGCAGCAGCCGGAAGATTTAAGCAGTGAGGCGGCCGCCTTCATTGCTTCGCCCGCGGACAGCCAGGTAGTGCATGGATATCAGTTTTTCAAGGTGTTTGATGACAATCAGTTAGAATATATTCTGCTGGCAAAAGGTGCAAGTGATGATGTGTATATGGTTGGAAAGCTGGCGGCTTTTCAGCTTTCCTGCCTGCTGACTGCATATAAGGAGCGGTTTGATAAAGACAACTTTATCAAGAACCTGCTTCTGGACAATCTGCTTTTAGTGGATATCTACAACCGGGCCAAGAAGCTGCATATTATGACGGAAGTGCGCCGGGTAGTATTCATTATAGAGAGCAATCGGGAAAAAGTAAATATGGCCCTGGACAGTGTGCGCAGCCATTTTGGTTCCAAGTCCAGGGATTTTGTCACGGCTGTGGATGAGAAGAACGTCATCGTCGTCAAGGAGCTCGCGCCGGGGGAGGGCTACGCAGAGATGATCAAGGCAGCCCAGGAGATGAAGGAAGTGGTATCCGTGCTGGATTCGGAAGAGGTCCATGTGGCTCTGGGTACCATTGTCGGCGAGATCAAGGAAGTGTCCCGCTCCTATAAAGAAGCGCGCATGGCACTGGATGTGGGGAAGATTTTTTTCGACGACCGGGATATCATTGCCTACAGTTCACTTGGGATCGGAAGGCTGATCTATCAGCTGCCCATACCTCTGTGCAAGATGTTCATCCGTGAGATTTTTGACGGCAGATCGCCGGACGATTTTGATGAGGAGACACTGACGACGATCAATAAATTTTTTGAGAACAGCCTGAATGTTTCAGAGACCTCCAGGCAGCTTTATATTCACCGGAATACACTGGTGTATCGTCTGGACAAGCTGCAGAAGTCCACAGGTCTTGATCTGCGGGTGTTTGAAGATGCGATCACTTTCAAGATTGCCTTGATGGTGGTCAGATATATGAAGTATATGGAGACTCTGGATTACTAAGCTTTATAAAATACAGGAGGATGTCCATGATTGTATTGGAACGAGTTGTGAAGTCTTATCCCAACGGGGTGGGTGCCATCAATGGGATAAGTCTTCACATTAAAAGAGGGGAGTTTGTGTTCATTGTGGGAGACAGCGGATCCGGCAAATCCACATTGATCAAGCTCCTTTTAAAGGAACTGGAACCAACGGAAGGCAGTATTCGTGTAAACGGTATGAATCTTGCCCGCATGAGGAGAGGGGCGATTCCCAAGTACCGGAGGAAGATCGGCTGCGTGTTTCAGGATTTCCGGCTTTTGAAGGACCGGAACGTATATGAAAACGTGGCTTTTGCCCAGAGAGTGATTGTGACTCCCACCAAGGAGATTAAAAAAAGCGTGCCGGCCATGCTTTCTCTGGTGGGGCTGGCAGAAAAATACAAGTCTTATCCCAGACAGCTATCCGGAGGCGAGCAGCAGAGAGTGGCTCTTGCAAGAGCACTGGTGAACAGTCCGGATATCTTATTGGCCGATGAGCCTACGGGAAATCTGGATCCTAAGACCTCCCGGGAGATCATGAAGCTTCTGGAGGAGATCAATGCCAGAGGGACTACGGTGGTGGTGGTTACCCATGACCAGGATATCGTAAATACCCTGAAAAAGAGGGTGATCCGGCTGCAGAAGGGGATCATCGTAGGAGATGAAAGAGAAAGCGGGTATATTGGATGAGACTGAGTACGATTGGATACTGCCTGCAGCAGGGCTTTAAAAACATCTGGAGAAATAAACTTTTTTCCCTTGCATCCATGGCCACCATGTCTGCATGTATTTTTATGTTTGGCATCTTTTTCTGTATGGTACAGAATTTTCAGCATATGGTAAGGGAAGTGGAAGAAGGTGTGGCCATCACGGTTTTCTTTGAGAAGGAAACCTCAGAAGCAGACATTCTAAAGGCGGCGGAACAGCTTACAATGCGAGCAGAAGTCCGGCAGGTGGTGGTCGTGTCGGCGGAAGAGGCCTGGAAGAGTTACAAAGAGATTTATTTTCAGGACGCGCCGGAGCTGGCGGAGGGATTTGAGGAAGACAATCCCCTTGCCAACCATGCGAATCTGGAGATCTATATGAACGATGTGGCCCAGCAGGAGGACCTGGTGGCTTATATAGAATCCATGGAACATATCCGCAAGATCAACCGGTCGGATGCGCTGGCTGATATGCTGACAGGATTTAACCGTCTGGTAAGTTATGTGTCTGTGACGATCATTGCGCTGCTTCTGGCGGTGTCTGTCTTTTTGATCAGCAATACAGTGGCCATCGGTATCTCCGTCCGCAAGGAGGAGATTGGTATTATGCGCCTGATCGGGGCTAAAAATTCCTTTATCAAGGCGCCGTTTTTGATCGAGGGTGTGGTGATCGGTCTGGTGGGGGCGGCGATTCCCCTCAGCATTCTGTACTATCTGTATAACCGGATGATCCTGTACATCGCAGTGAAGTTTGGGATGCTGACGGAAGTGCTGAAGTTTTTGCAGGTGAACGAACTGTTCCGGACGCTTCTGCCGGTCGGCATGGCTCTGGGTGTGGGCATCGGCTTTTTCGGAAGTATCTTTACGACCCAGCGGCATCTGAAAGTGTAAAAGCAAAAATCCTTTGAATGATCGGAACGGATGCCTACATAGAATGATAAGGAAGAAAAGAAGGAGTGATGGTGATATGGAAGAGCACAGGAAGAATTCTTCCTTTCGGAAGGGGCTTTTGAGCGGGATCCTGCTTGCCGTGCTGGCCTTTGGCCTGACCGGCTGCGCAGCGGCTCGTCTTCTCCCCGGTTTTTTGGGTGGTGGAAGTACGAATGACGCGGCGAGGATTGATGCCAAGATCGAAGAACTGAACCAGTATATTGAGCAGTATTATCTCTTTGATTATGAAGAGGAAGATGTGGAGAACGGAATTTACAAAGGGCAGCTGGCAGGCCTTGGGGATGTGTACACCGGATATTATACGCCGGAGGAGTACGCAAGCTTTATGGAGTCCTCCAACGGAAGCTACAGCGGCATCGGGGCGATGCTGTCCCAGGACTACAAGACGGGGATCATCACGGTGGTCCGGGCTTTTGACGGTTCTCCCGCGGCAGAAGCGGGGATGCAGACCGATGATATTCTCTACAAGGTAAAAGGGGAGGAAGTGACCGGAAAGGATTTGTCTTTGGTGGTGACAGATCTGAAGGGAGAAGAGGGGACTTCGGTGGAACTTAGTATCCTAAGAGGCACCGATGTGATTGACCTGTCCATTACCCGCAGAAGTATTGAGGTTCCCACCGTGGAGAGCCGGATGATGGAAGGGGAGATCGGTTATATTGAGATTACAGAGTTTGACGATGTGACGGATGAGCAGTTTATAGGGGCTTTGGAAGCACTGGAAGCCCAGGGGATGAAGAAACTGATCATCGACCTTCGGGACAACGGAGGAGGGCTTGTGGATGTGACCTGCACGATTTTAGACCGGCTGCTTCCGGAAGGAGTGATCGTATATACAGAAGATAAATACGGAAACCGTCAGGAGGAGACTTCGGATGCGGAACATTACTTCGGGGGAGACATGGCGGTACTGGTCAACGGCAACAGCGCCAGCGCGTCTGAGATCTTTGCCGGAGCGATCAAAGATTATGGAGTGGGAACGCTGATCGGAACCCAGACTTTCGGAAAGGGGATTGTACAAAGTCTTTTCCCGCTGCAGGACGGTTCGGCGATCAAGATCACGGTGTCCCGCTATTATACGCCTGCGGGCAATAATATCCATGAAGTGGGGATTGCGCCGGACATTGTGTTGGAGCCGGAGGCAGAATCCGAGGAAGATGTACAGCTTTTAAAGGCAATCGAAGTATTAAGTCAGTAACTGCAGCAGATAATAAACAGGAGCCGGGGTGATTCGGCTCCTGTTAAAAATTTAAGAACTTTTTCCTTTATTTGCGGGAACAACTTTGCTATAATAGACAGGATAAAGGAGGCTGACAGATGAATTACAGTAAAAAAGGCACCTCCAGGAAGCAAAAGGCACTGAAATCCAATAAAGCCCGGATGGGTAAAAAGGTAGGTGTGGTCTTTCTGAAGACACTGCTGGTGCTGGTCATCGCAGTGGGAGTTGCAGGGCTGTGCGGCGGCATCGGAATCATAAAGGGTGTCATCGAGAATGCACCGGATATCACAAGCGCGAGTGTACTGCCAAGGGGCTATAAATCTACAGTATATGACGCGGAAGGCAACAAAACGGCAGAATTGATTGCGGAAGGGACCAACCGGACCTACGTAAAGATTGACAATATTCCTCAGCATGTGCAGGAGGCATTTATTGCCATTGAGGATGAGCGTTTTTATGAGCACAATGGAATTGACTTAAAAGGAATCATTCGTGCAGGGGTTAAGGGCGTGGCCACCGGTTTTAAAAGGACGGAGGGCGCCAGCACGATCACCCAGCAGCTGCTGAAGAACAATGTTTTTGACTTTATGTCCGAGAGTAATTTTGCGGAAAAAGTGGAACGAAAGCTTCAGGAGCAGTATCTGGCGGTCAAGCTGGAAGAGGTTATGACCAAGGACGAGATTTTGGAGAGCTATCTGAATACCATTAATTTAGGACAGAATTCCTTAGGGGTTCAGGCAGCGTCCAACCGGTATTTCGGAAAGAATGTCAGTGAATTGACCCTGTCGGAGGCGTCGGTGCTGGCGGCCATCACCAAAAGTCCCAGTGCTTATAATCCCATCAGCCACCCGAAGGATAATTCGGACCGGCGTACCCTGGTGCTTCAGAATATGCTGGAGCAAGGCTATATCTCTCAGAAAAAATATGAGGATGCCATGGCGGATGATGTGTATTCCCGGATCCGGGAGTACAACGAAGAATCGGAATCCACCAGTACAGTCAATTCCTATTTTGTGGATGAAGTGACCAACCAGGTGCGCAAGGATCTGGTAGAGAAGGCGGGGTATTCCGAGACCCAGGCGTTCAATGCGCTGTACAGCAGCGGCCTGAAGATCTATTCCACGCAGGATCCGAAGATTCAGGAAATCCTGGATCATGAATTTTCCAATCCGGAAAATTTTCCGGAAAACAGCAAGGTAGGCCTTGAGTGGGCGCTCAGTGTGGTGAGCGAGGACGGAGAGACAAAGAATTACAGCCAGGAGATGCTGGCTTCTTATTTTAAACAGTCGAATAAGGATTACGAGATTCTGTACAATACAGAAGAGGAAGCCCAGGCGGCTATCGACGAGTATGTGGCGACGCTTGGGATCACGGACGAGGACACGGTATATGAGCGCTGCGAGTTTATCATACAGCCCCAGGCTTCCATGGTGATCATGAACCACAGTACCGGAGAGGTGGTGGCCATGATCGGCGGAAGAGGGGAGAAGACCGGAAACCGGACGCTGAACCGGGCTTCGGGGGCATACCGCAATCCGGGTTCCACGTTCAAAGTAGTTGCTTCCTATGCACCGGCTTTCGAGGCCCTTGGTTACGGGCCGGGCACGGTTCAGTATGATGGCCCCTTTGCCTACAATGAAGGCGGACGGCAGGGCCGTCTGGTGAAAAACTGGGACAAGAATACCCCCTACCGCGGATGGACGACGATTCGGGAAGGGATCACCCGTTCCATGAATATCATGGCGGTAAAGACGATCACAGACGTGACGCCCACGGTGGCCGTGGATTATCTGCTTCGGTTCGGCTTTACCTCTCTTGAGCTGGAAGGACCCAATGCGGACTACAACCAGTCTGCGGCTCTGGGCGGACTGACCAACGGAGTATCCAATCTGGAACTGACGGCTGCCTATGCATCCATCGCCAATGGCGGCAGCTACATCGAACCAAGGCTGTACACCAAAGTGGTGGACAACGACGGCAATGTGGTACTGGATAATGAGCCTGAGACTACCCAGGTGATCTCCAAGCAGAATGCATGGCTTTTGATTGACTGTATGAAGGATGTGGTCAATGGGGCGGGCGGTACTGGAGCACCTGCAAGAGTCAATGGCATGACAACCGCGGGCAAGACCGGTACTACTTCTGACAACCTGGATGTGTGGTTTGAGGGAATGACGCCCTACTATACTGCCGGGATCTGGGTAGGCTATGACAACAGTGGATATAAGCATGGTCTGGACAGTGCCGAGCGGAATTTCCACAAGAAGCTGTGGAGTACGGTCATGGGGCGCATCCATGAAGGACTGGAGAACAAGGATTTCGATAAACCGGCCGGTCTGGTGCAGTGTGTAATCTGTACCAAATCCGGTAAGCTGGCTGTGGGAGGTTTGTGCGATGCCGATGGAAGGGCCGGTATTGTCCGCAATGAGTATTTTGTGGAGGGCAAGCAGCCCACGGAGGTGTGCGATCACCATGTGGCGGTCAGTGTCTGCGTGGATACGGGACTTTTGGCCACCAGTATGTGTCCCAACCGGGTACCTCAGGCAAAGGTTACACTTCCGGCCATGCAGCAGGGAGTGGCAGAGGCGGTGACACTGGACACGGCTTACGGAATCGGTTCCAACCTGCCGTCTGCTACCTGTACGCTTCATACAGGCGGCGTGTATGTGCCCAGTGAGTACGAACTGGGCGGCAATCCCGGGGCAGCACCGGATCCGAATGCAGTAGATCCAAACGCTGGTGATCCGAATGCGGTGGATCCCAATGCTGTCGATCCCAATGCAGTGCCGGATCCAAACGCTGGCGTGGATCCCAATACAGGGGTGGATCCCAATGCGGGAGTACCTCCTACAGGGGTTGAAGGAATCCCCGGTGCGGGAGGAGAGTAAAAACAAAACAAAAAGGAGGCTGTCACGCATCTGCGTCAGCCTCTTTTTCATATCACAGGAAAGTCCTCCGAACTTCCCTATGATATAAAAAGCCCTCCGGGCAGGATCGCACTGCGGCGGAAAGGTAACATGTCGCCAGAGCGACCCGCCGCAGGCGGAGAATCCTGCAAAGCAGGATTCTTATTCACATGCTGGAACGGTGTATCAGTCCTTTAGATCCATAGGAGAAAGTCCTTCGTGGAGGGCAGTCATAAAATCCTGCCAGATGGCCACCGGGTAGGTGGCTCCGGAAAGGGCGCTGTTGGACCGGGGGGAATCGAATCCGACCCAGACGCCGGTGGTGTAGTAAGCAGAATAACCGATGAACCATCCGTCATAGTTGTCATTGGTAGTACCGGTCTTGCCGGCACAGGGCATATCCGGGATGCCTTTGCCTCTGGCAGTTCCCCGGGTTAGTACACCTTCCAGGATGTTGGTCATCTCCCGGGCGGCATCAGCCTCATAGACCGGATGCTCCTTGCGCTCCGGCATGACGATGATATTGCCGTCCATGTCCGTGATCATGGTGATGCAGGTGGGCAGCCGGTAGACACCCTCGTTGGCGAGTGTGGCATAGCCGGCGGTCATTTCCAGAGAACTGACACCGGTGGTAAACCCGCCCAGTGCAGAAGCCAGATTGTAATCCTCTTCTTCGATGGAAGAGAAATTCATGTCCAGCAGATAGGAAAGGCCAACTTCGGGGGTCAGTTCCCGAAGCAGTTTGTGGGCCACTGTATTTTTGGACTGTTCTACGGCAGTCCGAAGGGAGATCGCCCCTGCATAGCGATCAGAGGAATTGGCAGGCCCGTCTTCTTCCTTGGTGTCCATAACCGTGGAGGAGGCGGTATAATTGCGCTCCAGCGACGGCGCGTAAACTACCAGAGGTTTGATGGAACTTCCGGGTTGCCGGAAACTCATAAATGCCCGGTTGTAATCCGGAAGGATGTCATCCTGAGTGCGTCCGCCCACGATGGCAGTCACAAGACCGGTGGCGTTGTCGATGCAGGTGGCTGAAGATTGGAGGGCATAGGTTCCATTGCTGTTCATGGTGTTGTAATCAGAGAGCTGCTCATCAATGCTGTGCTGCAGAAGCTCCTGCGTATTCATGTTGATGGACGTATAGACCCGGTAGCCGCCGGTGTAGAGCTGTCCTCGGCAGGTGTCATAATCCAGCCCGGTGGCCTCCATCAGTGCACGGGTGGCACAGTCATAGATATAGGGGTGTGCCCAGGTGCGGGTGAAAGAAGGTTTGGAAGGATTCAGCGCGATGGTCTCAGCCAGTGCCTGATCATATTCCGATTCGGTGATCATCCCGTCCTTGTACATGTTTTTCAGGATCAGATCCCTGCGTTTCAGCGTATTGTCCATATGAGTCATAGGATCATAGCTTCCCGGACTGTTTGGAATAGCACATAAAAAAGCAGACTCGGAAAGGGTCAGCTGGTCAGCGTCTTTGCCAAGATATCCCCGGCTTGCCGCCTGGATTCCGTAGTAGCCGTTGGAAAAATAGATATTGTTGATATAAAATTCCAGAAGTTCTTCTTTGGAATACTTGTTCTCCAATGCCATGGCGATAAAGATTTCTTCCACTTTCCGTTCCCACTTGACGGTGTGGGTCAGATAGATATTCCGGGCCAGCTGCTGGGTGATGGTACTGCCTCCCTGAGTAATACTGTTCTTGGTGATCAGGGACTGTGCGGCTCTTAAGATGGCAAAAGGATCAAAGCCGTGGTGCTTGTAGAAACGTTTGTCCTCGATGCTGACAAACGCGTTTTTGACCTGATCCGGGATCTCGTCAGCAGTCAGGTACACAATGTTTTTGTCGTTTCTAAGAAGAGCGATCAGGTTGCCGTCGGCATCGTAGACTTCTCCGGACTGATTGGCTTTAAAATCTTCAATGGAGGACTGTTCCATCACTGCCTGCGCTTCCTTGTGGAGGCTGATCACTGTCTGGATGTATCCGGTCTGATAGAAGAGCCAGCAGACACCAATCAGGACACCAAGCATGGTGAACTGAGTCAGTCGGAAGAAAAAACTTCCAATGTCCCGCCGTTTCTTTTTTGGTCTTCTCTTTCTTTTCTTTCTGGAGGATGTATGGCTCATGGTATCTCCTTTGTCATGTTGTTCTTCTGCAATTATAATACAAAATGACTTGAAAGAAAATATTTTCTTTTTTGACATGCCGCGTACAGAACAAACGTTCTGGAATCTGGCGCATAAATTGTACAGCAACTGCAACCAGGAGACAGCCGTGATATTTACCAGGCTGAAGTTCCAGAAACTTCCTGGATTTGCTCTGCCTGTGATGGCAATGTAGTAGGGGATGCCGGGCTGTGTGGCCCATACCATAAGATTCTCTGGTTGGATTTCCATTGGTCATCCGGCTTGAACAGGCAAAACTCCTGCTCTGAGTCAAAGAAAAACAGATTTTCGGAAATTTCTGTTCCAGTTTCCACAGCAGAGACGTCAGCATGTCTCCTTTCTTTTAATTTGCTGCATACATCTGTTGGTACGGGTTTTTACTGTCCGGCGTAACGACTGTAAAAGGCCCGGATAAAAGTTCGTCCACAGAATAACCGAAGTCCAGGCAGTATTCCGACAGATACTCCCGGATTTCCTCTAATTCCTCTGCGGCAGCAGGCTTTGCAGTGACCTGTCCGGGGAAATGAATCTCTTCGCAGCTGTCTCGCAGGAACATTTTACCTCCATGCATTCCGGTACAGGGGAAATTGCCCACAATGCGTCTGCCGTCTTTATGAAGACCAAGGACGATAATTACGCCTCCGGCCTGATATTCTCCAAGAAAACTTCCGGCGCATCCGCCGATGATCATAACAGGAATTTTTTCTTTGTAAGCCTTCATATGGATTCCGGCCCGGTATCCGGCATTGCCCTGTACATAGATTTTGCCGCCGCGCATGGCATAGCCGGCAGCATCGCCGATATTGCCATGAATCAGAATCTTTCCTTCATTCATGGTATCGCCCACGGCGTCCTGGGCATTGGCATTTACCGTAATCGTGGCATTGTTTAAGTAGGCCCCCAGTGCATTACCAGGTATTCCGTGAATGATAAGATTCTTGCCGGACATACCGGCGGCAAGAAACCTCTGACCGCAGCATCCTTTGATGATGTAATCGGTTTCTGCCTCACGCAACGCTTCATTTACAGCTCTGTAATCTAAATTTGCAGCATCAATAATTTGCATGTTATATTGCCTCCCCCAGTTGTTTATATCTTTATTCCCGTGAGCAGCGAGCCAAGTGGCTGCTTGCAGACATTTGGCGACTGCCGCGAGGGTCAAATACCCCGCTGTTTTGCAGCGCTGCAAGTTTGATGCCCCGTTGCTTGCAGCAGGGTCTGTGATTCAAATGTGGTAGAAAAACTGCTTTTTTCCGGTCATTCTCCGGCGTGGGAGATACCGAGTATCTCCAGCTCTTTTTCCGTGAGACCGATGCCGCGAAGCATCAGCCGGTTGCCGCGTAAAGCCTCGATGGAATTGATGCCCATACCGCCCATGAATTCTTTTATTTCGTGTTTCCATGCGGTCATCAGGTGGATCAGGCGTTTGCTGCCCGCTTCCGGATGAAGTCTTTTCACAAGCTCCGGGCGCTGGGTTGCGATGCCCCAGTTGCATTTCCCGCTCTGGCAGGTACGGCACAGATGGCAGCCGAGAGCAAGCAGGGCGGCAGTCGCCACACAGCAGGCATCCGCACCGAGAGCAATGGCTTTTACCACATCTGCCGCGCTTCGGATACTGCCGCCGACGACAAGAGACACATGGTTTCGGATCCCCTCGTCCCGAAGTCTCTGATCAACGGCTGCCAGCGCCAGTTCAATGGGGATACCTACATGGTCTCTGATTCTGGTGGGCGCGGCTCCGGTGCCGCCGCGGAACCCGTCAATGGCGATGATATCCGCTCCGCTTCGGGCAATGCCGCTTGCGATCGCCGCAATGTTGTGCACGGCGGCTACTTTTACAATCACCGGTTTTTTATATTCCGTGGCTTCTTTCAGAGAGAAGACAAGCTGACGCAAATCTTCGATGGAATAAATATCATGGTGGGGTGCCGGGGAAATGGCGTCGGACCCTTCCGGGATCATACGGGTACGGGATATGTCCCCTGCAATTTTTGCACCGGGAAGGTGTCCCCCGATGCCTGGCTTTGCACCTTGTCCGATCTTGATTTCAATGGCTGCGCCTGCCTCCAGATAATCCGCATGTACGCCGAAACGGCCGGAAGCCACCTGTACGACAGTATGTTCCCCATAGCAGTAAAAATCTTCATGCAGTCCCCCTTCGCCGGTGTTATATAAGATCCCAAGTTCTGTCGCTGCCAGCGCCAGGGACTTGTGGGCGTTGTAGCTGATGGAACCATAGCTCATGGCAGAGAACATAACCGGCATGGACAGTTCCAGCTGGGGAGGCAGTGTGCAGTCCAGTTTTCCATCTTTCGTGCGCCGCACTTTTGACGGCTTTTTTCCGAGAAAAACTCTGGTTTCCATGGGTTCCCGCAAGGGATCAATGGAAGGGTTCGTTACCTGTGAAGCATTGATCAGGATTTTGTCCCAGTAAACGGGAAGGGGGGTTGGATTGCCCATGGAGGACAGAAGAACGCCGCCGCTGTTTGCCTGCCTGTAGATTTCTTTTATTGTCTGGGTCGACCAGTTGGCGTTTTCGCGCAGGGTGCAGTCGCTTTTTACAATCTTTAAGGCTTTTGTAGGACAAAAGGAAACACAGCGCTGGCAGTTTACGCATTTTGATTCGTCACACCTCATGATATTGTACTTTTCGTCATAGCTGTGAACATCATTTGCGCATTGCCGTTCACATGCACGGCAGGAAATGCATTTGTTTTCATTTCTGATTACTTCAAATTCCGGATAGATAAATTCGATACTCATGAAAACGCTCCTTCCTTTACTTGAACGATGACCGGTTCTCCGCCGGCGGGAGACCATATGTTTTCTGCATTTGGCTCCATGGTCCGGATCGCGGCTTCTTCACTGGCAATGAATACTTTATCGTCCTTTTCGCCAACTACCATGGAACGAAGCTTCAGACGGTCATTTAACGCCATCAATCCGCCCTCAAATCCCAAAACGATGGAGAAAGGACCGGTAATCAGAAGACTTGGAAACATCGTTCTGAGGTAAGTATGTTTCTTCTGGTCTTCCAAATCCGTTTTTGCCGCAATGGTACTCCAGAAAGGAGCGGCGATTACACTTGCGGCTTCGCCCAGCGTAAGCCCCTGTATCCGGAGCAGATAATCCATAATATAGGCAATCACTTCCGTGTCGGTCTGGAGGGTGCATTGATAACCGAACATTTCGATAAACCGGCGGTTTGCATCATAAGAAGAAATTTCTCCGTTATGTACGACGGAATAGTCCAGCAGTGTAAAAGGATGCGCACCTCCCCACCAGCCGGGCGTGTTGGTCGGATAACGGCCGTGTGCCGTCCAGGAGTAACCTTCATATTCTTCCAGTTTATAAAAGACGCCCACATCTTCCGGGAAACCGACCGCTTTGAAGGCCCCCATGTTCCTGCCGCTGGAAAAGACATAGGCGCCGGGCATTTCGGCGTTGATCTTCATAACGGTTTTGGCGACAAACTCTTTTTCTTCTAACTGTAAGGATGTAAAAACAGATTTTAAGGGAGCGGCAAAATATCTCCATATAATTGGTTCGTCTGTGATTTCCGGAATCTTCCGGGTCGGAATGATTTCCGACTGGACAATCTCAAAGCGCTCCTTTAAGAAAGCTTCGCATTGCTTACGCGTGTCGCGGGAATCAAAAAACATATGGAATGCATAAAACTCTTTATATTCAGGGTAAATGCCGTAACCGGCAAAACCGCCGCCTAATCCGTTGGAACGGTCATGCATGGGTTTCATGGAACCGGCAATCAGTTCACCGGACATTTTCTTTCCGTCTCTGGAGATTGCCGCTGAGATTGCACATCCGGAGGGGATTCTTATCTGACCCTCGATTTTCATAAATCCTGTACCTTCCTTTCAGAATAAATCAAAAAAGCAAAGGCATCCGCTTAAAGGACAGGTGATTCCTGCCCTGAAAATGAACGCCTTTGCTCATATTTTATAGTTATACAGCGGATGATGGGCTTTGTCAATCTTTTTTAAGATCATGGAAAAAATAAAAAAAGGATTGACAAATGATTTTTCAGGGTGTATGATCCAACACGTAAAGGCAAAGGCGTCTTTGAGAGGAAGCTCTCAGAGACGCCTTTTACTTTTAGAACATGAAACTATGTACTTTTTGAAAGATATAACAGCCGATCCGGACGTCTGCTGTGGCCGGTTGTACATCGGCAAATTTATAAAAAATATTTTTCATGAGTACAAATCAAAAACGATACAGTTTGATTTAAAAGACAAGGGAGTCTTTTGCGGCGCAGGAAAAGTGTCGGGAAAGCCATCCTTGTCTTTTTCTTTTCAAACTGGAAGGAGTGGGATTATGAAGAAAGTATCAGATTTTTTTGGATGTAAAGTATTTGATGACAGAGTGATGAAGGCAAATTTATCGGCAGAAGTTTATCAGTCGTTAAGAAAGACGATTGAGGAAGGCGCGAAGCTTAATATCGGCGTGGCAAATGCAGTGGCGGCAGCTATGAAAGACTGGGCGGTGGATCAAGGGGCCACGCACTATACCCACTGGTTCCAGCCCCTCACCGGCGTCACGGCGGAAAAGCATGACAGTTTTATTTCTCCGTCTCCCGACGGGGGTGTGATTATGGAGTTTTCCGGAAAGGAACTGATCAAAGGAGAACCGGATGCTTCGTCGTTTCCCTCCGGCGGACTTCGGGCCACTTTTGAAGCCCGGGGATACACCGCATGGGATCCTACCTCTTATGCATTCATAAAAGGCAATACCTTGTGCATTCCTACCGCATTCTGTTCTTACGGCGGAGAAGCCCTGGATAAGAAAACGCCGCTGCTTCGTTCCATGGAAGCCTTAAATAAACAGGCAATCCGTATTCTCCATCTGTTTGGAAATGACAGTGTGAAATGCGTCCGCACATCCGTAGGACCGGAACAGGAGTACTTCCTTATCACAGAAGAAATGTATGAACAAAGGAGGGATCTTCGATTTACGGGACGTACGCTTTTTGGGGCAAAACCGCCCAAGGGACAGGAGATGGACGATCATTATTTCGGAGTGATCAAGCCAAAGGTTGCAGCCTATATGGAGGAACTCAATGAGGAACTCTGGAAGCTGGGCATTCTGGCAAAGACAGAGCATAATGAGGTTGCCCCGGCGCAGCATGAACTTGCGCCCGTCTATACAACAACAAACATTGCAACGGATCATAACCAGCTGACGATGGAAATTATGCAGAAGGTGGCGGCAAAGCACGGACTTGTATGCCTGCTGCATGAAAAACCGTTTGCCGGAGTAAACGGAAGCGGAAAGCACAACAACTGGTCCCTGACTGCGGATGGAGGCGTGAATCTGCTGTCCCCGGGGGAAACGCCGTATGAAAACGCGCAGTTTTTATTATTCCTCTGTGCGGTGATCAAGGCGGTGGACGACTATCAGGATCTGCTCCGTCTTTCTGTGGCAACAGCAGGAAATGATCACAGACTGGGGGCGAACGAAGCGCCTCCGGCAGTCATTTCGATCTTCCTTGGAGAAGAATTAAATGCGGTACTGGAAGCCATTGAAACCGGTACCCCCTATGCGGGAACGGAAAAAACACAGATGAAGCTGGGCGTGGATGTACTTCCAAAGTTTAACCGCGATACCACGGACCGCAACCGTACATCGCCCTTTGCGTTTACCGGAAACAAATTTGAATTCCGTATGCTTGGTTCTTCCAACAGCATTGCCTGCGCCAATATCATGCTGAACAGCGCGGTGGCGGAAAGCCTGAAAATCTACGCGGACAGACTGGAAAATGCGGAGAATTTCGAAGATGCACTCCATGAAATGATCCGTAAGACCATCAAAGATCATAAACATGTTATTTTCAACGGGAATGGGTATGACGACACCTGGATTCAGGAAGCCGTGGAAAAGAGGGGGCTTCTGAACTATCGTACAACACCGGATTGTATGCCTCATCTGCTGGATGAAAAAAATGTACGGATGCTGACAAGTCACAGGGTATTTTCAGAAGCGGAGCTGAAGTCCAGATGTGAAATTATGCTGGAAAACTACTGTAAGACGGTTCTGATTGAGGCCAATACCATGATCGATATGGCAAAGACAGAGATTGCTCCGGCCATAAGCGCATATGTACTGGAGCTTGCAAATACGGCGGCGGCAAAAAAGGCGGTCGACGATTCCGTTTCATGCGGTTATGAGGCCGGACTTCTGAAAAAACTTGCAGGACTGGAAGATCAGATTGCCATGAAAACCGATGAACTGGAAGAAGCGGTGATGGGACTTACGGATGCGAAAGATGTGGAAGCAGAGTCCTGTATGATTCGGGATACGGTTTTAGGAAAAATGGAAGAGTTAAGAGCTGTCTGCGATGCGGCGGAAACAATGACGGCAAAGAAATACTGGCCGTTTCCAACCTACGGCGATCTGCTGTTCGGCGTAAAATAAGTTGATGACTTTACCCTTTAGTGCTGTCGCGCAGCGATTTAGAATAGGAGGAAGAAAAAATGGATGAAGCAATGAAAGCGTTTGTGCAGGAGGCGGTATCCGGCGAAGTGTTCGGAGTCTGGTTTTTAACCGGCGCCGCACTGGTGTTCTGGATGCAGGCAGGCTTTGCGATGGTAGAGGCAGGGTTTACCAGAGCAAAAAATACAGGAAATATCATTATGAAGAACCTGATGGATTTTTGTATTGGAACCGTAGTATTTATCCTGATTGGTTTTGGCTTGCTGATGGGAGAAGACCTGTTTGGATTTATTGGAAGACCGGGATTTGATTTGTTTACGGCATATGCAGAGTTCGATTTTTCCAGCTTTGTATTTAACCTTGTATTCTGTGCCACAACAGCGACCATCGTATCCGGTGCAATGGCGGAGCGTACAAAATTTCTTTCTTATTGTATTTATTCCGGCGTGATTTCTGCGTTGATTTATCCCGTTGAAGCACACTGGATCTGGGGAGGCGGATGGCTTTCGCAGCTTGGTTTCCATGATTTTGCCGGCTCCTGCGCGATTCATATGACAGGCGGTATTTCCGCATTGATTGGTGCGAAGATTCTCGGTCCCCGTATTGGAAAGTTCACCAGAGATAAGAGCGGAAAGGTTGTGAAGGTAAATGCATTTCCGGGACACAGCATTGCACTTGGAGCGCTTGGGGTATTTATTCTCTGGTTCGGCTGGTATGGATTTAATGGTGCGGCCGCAACTTCCATTGCGCAGCTTGGCTCCATTTTCCTGACAACAACGGTGGCGCCGGCTGTCGCAACGGTTGCCTGTATGATCTTTACGTGGATCAAATATGGAAAGCCGGATGTTTCCATGTGCCTGAACGCCTCTCTGGCAGGACTTGTGGCAATCACGGCGCCGTGTGATGTGACGGATGCATTCGGCGCAGTCGCGATTGGAGCAGTGGCAGGGCTTTTGGTTGTGTTTGGCGTATGGCTTCTCGATCATGTGCTCTACATTGATGATCCGGTCGGTGCAGTTGCCGTACACTGCATGAATGGGATCTGGGGCACGCTGGCGGTTGGATTATTTGCTACAGATACGGCACCCGGATACGGTATTGCAAATGCTTCGGGAGAAACGTTAACCGGTCTGTTTTATGGCGGCGGTTTTGAACTGTTAAAACTTCAGATGATCGGCTTTGCCGGTGTTGCGGTATGGACAGCCGTTACGATAACAGTTACATTCCTTATCATCCGTGCCATTGCGGGGCTTCGCGCAGACAGAGAGGAAGAAATGACGGGCCTTGATGTGACCGAACATGGTCTTCCTTCCGCATATGCAGGCTTTGCAATGCTTCCGGAGTATATGGAAGAAGGAAATGACCCGGTGGCGGTATCCGGCGAGACTCCGGCTGCGGAAGCGATTCCGGTTAAGAAAGTTCCTGCATTTGAAGAGGGAACTCCGAAGTTTACAAAGATTGAGATTGTCTGTAAGGAATCCAGACTGGAAGCATTAAAGAATGCCATGATGAAACTGGGGATTACCGGTATGACAGTATCTCATGTCCTGGGATGCGGGATTCAGAAAGGCAAACCGGAATATTACCGCGGTGTACAGGTGGAAGCAAATCTGTTTCCCAAAGTACAGGTGGATGTTGTAGTCAGCGCGGTTCCGGTCCGAAGGGTGATTGAAACGGCGAAGAAGGTACTTTACACAGGACATATTGGAGACGGAAAGATTTTTGTCTATGATGTGGAAAATGTGGTGAAAGTAAGAACCGGAGAAGAAGGATTTGACGCCCTTCAGGATGTGGAATAGTAAGAGCGGTCCCGGTCAGCTGCGACGTATGAGCAGAATATTCTATTAGCAGGAGGGAATAAAGTTATGGCCATTCATGAAGAGTGCGGTGTATTCGGAGTGATGGGTACAAAAAAGAGAAACGCCGCAGGCATTGTTTATTATGGGCTCTATGCCCTGCAGCACAGAGGACAGGAGAGCTGCGGAATTGTTGTAAATGATGACGGCGTATTTTCTTCCCATAAAGATCTGGGGCTTGTCAGTGAAGTGTTTTCTGAAGATATATTAACTCATTTCCCCATGGGAAATATGGCGGTGGGCCATGTAAGATATGGAACAACCGGAGGAAACACAAGAAATAACTGTCAGCCTGTGGAAGTCAACCATCAGAAAGGAAAGATGGCGCTGGCGCACAATGGAAATCTGACCAACGCATTGGAGCTTCGGGATAAGCTGGAATTATCGGGGGCAATTTTCCATACAACCAGCGATACGGAAACCATCGCTTATGTGATTACAAGAGAAAGGCTTATGACGCCAAGCATTGAGGAAGCAGTCAGCAATACCATGAATTTACTGGAAGGCGCTTATTCGCTGGTGATGATTTCTTCTACAAAGATGATTGCGGCAAGAGATCCATATGGGTTCCGGCCGCTTTGCTATGGAAAGACGGCGGACGGGGCATATGTGGCTGCATCCGAAAGCTGTGCTTTGTCAGCGGTAGGAGCAGAATTTATCCGTGATGTGCTGCCGGGAGAGATTCTGGTGTTTACAAAAAACGGTGTGGAATCAAGGAAGGAACACTGCAAAAAACAGAGACAAAAAACCTGTATTTTTGAATACATCTATTTTGCAAGGCCGGATTCGGTGATAGACGGCAGATCCGTACATGAATCCCGTATGAAAGCCGGGGAATTACTGGCAGAGAGTTATCCAAAATGCGCGGATGTTGTGATCGGCGTTCCCGACAGCGGACTGGACGCAGCATTGGGGTATGCGAAAAAATCCGGAATTCCTTATGGGATCGGGCTGATAAAAAATAAATATATTGGAAGGACATTTATTTCTCCGGGACAGGATGAGCGTTTAGACAAGGTCAGAATTAAGCTGAGTCCTGTCAGGAAGGTAATCGATGGAAAAAGAGTTGTACTGATTGATGATTCCATTGTCAGAGGGACGACCAGCAAACGTATTGTAAAGCTTTTGCGTGATGCCGGAGCGAAAGAGATCCATATGAGAATTTCTGCGCCTCCATTTTTATATCCCTGTTATTATGGAACGGATATTGATTCGGAAGAAAACCTGATTGCATGCCATCACAGCGTGGACGAGATTGCAGAGATGATCGGGGCAGATTCTCTGGGATATCTGCCAATTGAGAAGCTGAGTCAATTGACCGGCAGCGAGGATTACTGCGCTGCCTGCTTTCAGGGGGAATATCCCACGAAAATCCCGGCAGATTTGCGTAAGGACCGTTTTGAAAGGAGATTGTCTGAACGGGTTTGAGATAAAGAGGCGGTCCACCCAAAGGCAGCATCAAAGCCTGCAGGATATGCCATAGAGCTCATGACAATGGATGTTTACGCCGATATATAAAGATATTACAGCGGATGCGGTGCTGAAAACTGGGGAATGCATGACAGAGCAAAAGAAAAGAACAAGCGTTTGGAATTTCTGTACTTTTAAAAATGTTTGTGATATACTGAAAAATAATGGCTGAATGGCTTTACCTGTGGTTTGTTCCTGGTCTGTTCGGATGGAATTACAAAGGGGGCTGTTATATGCTAAATTTTCACAATATGTCTAAGAAGGAAACCAGCTCTGAATTGCAGGAGATCATTTGTTTTATTCCCGCGAGCAACGAGCCAAGTGGCTGCTTGCAGCGGGGGCTTTGATTCAAAGAGGTAGACGACATGGAATTAGATAAAATAACAATCGACCCGATTCTGCTTACTTACGTTGCCCAGGCCCTTGGCAGGGTGCCAGAGAATCTTTACGACTTTCAGAAAATAAAGAATTTGTCCTGCGGCGGGCGCCCGGTTTATCGAAAGCTTATTGATCCCTTTCACGATCCGCTTCCGGAGCGGCTTGAGATCGTAAGGGGAGACTTCCGTGTGATCGGAAAAATGTCACGGCTGAAAAAGCTGGCTATTTCCGCCATGCAGGTCAACGATTTTTCCTTTTTAACGACCTGTACCGCCCTGGAAAGCCTGGAGATCTCAGCCTGCGGAGTGATTGACTGCGCATTCCTTAAGAATCTGGTAAATTTAAAAAGTCTCAGCCTGCTCTGCTGTCCGAAGCTTTTACATATGGAGGATATTCGGAAGCTGTTTCATCTCACCCGGCTTTCGCTGGAAGGCAGCGAAAGCTCCGATGCCAGCTTATTTTTGGACTGCGGGATCAAAGAGGTTCATTTGCCGGAACTTTGCCTTAAGGCAAAGGAACCGGAAAAGAAGGCGGTATCCAAAGCAAAAAAGGCATACAGACAGTCCTGTATGGGCGTGCCCTTTCGGTCAGCCAGACGAAAAGCTGGGCAGCATCCCTATACGCTCCAGGAGTTTGATTCTGTCTTATGGGAAACTTACAGAGGCGCTTATGGAGATGTGAGCAAGTACCTGACTATTCTGATGGGAGAGCGGGAGGACGCCCACGAAACCTTTAAGCTGCGTCGTCTGGACAATGCGCCGAAGACCAATTATGAGCTGGCCTTTGACAATCTCTGTGAAAACCTGTGGCATCAGATGAGTTTTTATCCCGCCACCTGGCTGGCTGTTCCTTATTTTGCCAGACTGATGGAGGGCTGGGAAAAGGAGAAGGATGCAGAGTGGATATTCCGGGGGATTTTGGCGGTTGGAAGCTGCCTGGCCACAGATGTGTTTGGTGACAGGCCAGAGGAGGACGATGTGCGGGAAAGCTATGAAAATGCCATCCTGCAGATCCGGGATATGACCACCGATTTCCTGGCGGGACATATGGATGTTGTACGGGAGAAACACATCAGCTTAAGACGAGGGTTTGCCTTTGCCGTGACGGCAATCCTGGGGGAGAGAAGGCTTGCGTTTCTTTTGACCATATCGGGACTGGAATCCTGCTATATCGTCTGTCCAGACTGTGAAAACTGCGATGAAGAAATTGAATTCGGCTACTTTGATCCTTCCACGCGGATTGAAAAAGCGGATGTACCCATAAAGAAGTGGGATGGTGAAAGCCTGGCAGATGTAAGCTCCTGGCTGTTCAACCTGTTTGCGCTTCTGGGTGATACAGAAGGCGTGGAGCGTCTCCGCTATTATTATGGGACTTACACATGTCCGGAATGCGGCGAAAGGACAGAGGTGCTCACAGGGATGGCGGGGTATTTTCTGCCGTAATCAAAAGGGCTGTTTTGACATGGAGGCCTTTATGAGTGATTTTTCTTTTAAGGAAACAGAAGAAACAGGGAGGTTCTGATTACGCGATTATCAGAAGTATTCGAGGAAGTGGATGCAGAACTTATGTTCTGACTGCGAGATAGATTCTATATACGGATAAATAGAAAAGGGAATGAAGCTTATATGAAAAAAGAACCATCTTCTTTATTTATTGTTTTTCGTAATATTCTATGTACTACTCTTGCTTTACTGGTTCTATTCGCTGCTCCCACCGGCTGGCTGTATGATCTGCGGGCCGGGGAGGGGACGGGGCAGGGCCAGCGTCCCACCAGGGATGTTCAGCGGCTTAGGCGGCAGGAGGATACCGAAACTTTCTTTTTAAACCGTATTCCGGCCACCATAAACGGCGGCGAGCTGGTGGCTTGTCCGCTGGCCCGCCTGCGGGATGGGGCGCAGGCGGGCGTACATACGCACCATAACAGCGGGGTGAAAAGGTCAGTGAATGTTTCGGAATACATCAATGCCGACTACCCGCTCCCGCTTTTCCAGCGATTGATCCAGGGCTTTGCGGGCGGCTATTATAACCGCTATCATCTGACGGAGCTGGCGGATGGCTCCTGGCTCTGTGTATATTTTGATGACTATCTGGCATTGACGGGGGAGAACCATTATCCGACTGGCTATGTCCGCTATACTACCACCGAGGAGCGCCGGATGCTGAACCAGATGGCGGAGGATTATGATGTTAATTCTGCCTATGTGCTGGATATGTACCAGCATGGAAAAGTAAACTGGATGCTTGATGTGCTGCTCCGCCTTGCCGTGTGGGCGGCCGCTGCCGAAATTGTGTTGGGGATTAAAAAAGCTGTTTCAAAACGTGGATGCCTCACCCGGAGCGAGTGAGTTAGCCTAAGTCTATTGGGTGAAAAATTTGATTGGTTTGTACATGGGGGCATAATTATGTATGCAATAGAAAAAGAACTAAAGATACTCCGGCAGTTTATCAACCCGAAGCTTATGGACGACCTGAAAAAATGGAATTGCTATTCGGAGGATGAAATTTCTGCGGCAGAGAAGCGGCTTCATGGGAAGCTGCCTAATCCTATCCGGGATATTTATCTGCACATGGCAGACCTGTTAGTTACCAGCGGTTATTTACGTCCATTAGAACTCCTTCACTGGGAGGGAAAATATCTGGGATTTTTTCTTGCTCCCGGAGAAGGCGATATGATCGGGATAAAAAAGGGGAAAACTTCCGGTGATTTATACACATGGGAAGAAAATGATCCAAAGGAAACAGCCTGGGAATATGAGGATGAACTGGTAAGTGCCTATGAGGAGGGGGATGAAGACGGGAAGCGAAGGGCAGCAGGTGCTTATCAGAAATACTGGAAAAGGCGGAATATCCCTTTGATTCACGCTCCTCTGAACGTTCATAAGCTGGAACAGGAACCCAGGTTTAACCATGTCCTGGATGCATATGGGCTGTTCCTGGTAATCCATTCCATTCGTGAATGGGAAGAAATGACATGGTGTGAACATGCGGATGATCGAACCTGCCTGTTCAGTGATTTTTTCCCTGGGGAGTCTTCCCAGGAGTATTTCCAAAAGATAGCTGACCGGATCAAGGATGATTTTAAGCCCCTTTCAGACCATCCGGAACTGACCTGTCTGGGCGATTTCCCTTTGCAGATGGCATATGTTCACAAAGATCAGGAAGCTCTGCTGGTTCTGGGGCAGGAGCCGGTCTGTTTTATGCTGCTGACGAAAATGGCTGCCAAAGACAATCTTCTGGAAAAGGTTCAGAAACAGACGGGTCTGGTTTTTCATGTGGGATTTTAGGAACAGGCTGGACGGACAGAAAAATGATATAGCTGGCAGCGCTGATATGATCGGTATGGAATAAATGGAGAATGCGCCTTTGAAGGTTAGAAAGGTATTGCTATGATAATAGAAGAACTGGAAAGGATTAAATCCTTTGGCAGCAACATGGAAAGTTCTGTCACACTGGAGGATATTGCGGACAAGGAGAGAGCGCTGGGGGTTACGCTGCCCAAGGCGTTAAAGGAATTATACCTGACCTTTCACCTGGATGATCCTGCCTTTTCAGGAAAGGGAAACCTGATCCCTTTTGAGGAACTGAAAATTTATAAACGTATCTGTTGGACAGATATTGTCATTACGGTTCTGCCCTTTTGCCGGCATGAAAGATATGGTTATGGCTTTGAAGTAAGCCGGTATCACAAAAGTAACGACACCATAAGCAACCATGATCTGGAAGATCCCCCAATGTGGGGCCTCTATGTATCGCCGGAAACACGCAAGGAAGAAAAGCACCTGAAAGGCCATGAAGTGCCGTGTAATCCGTCCAATCTTTCCAAATGGATTGTAGAGTGGCTTGCATACCAGCAGATCCTGGCCCAACCCAGTGTCATAGCCGTCAACCGGGATAAGACGGAAGACTATTGGAAAAGACTAAGGGAACTTCCGCTGAATGCTTTTTATCATATCCCATTAGGACAGCTTTCCAGTGTCAGAACGAATTTCGATGTGAATTTTATGGAAGAGCCATTCAGGTTTCTATGCGGAAACATTCATTATTCAAGAACAGCCTATTTTGGCGGCAAAACCGATCAAGAATTGGAGCTGCTTATGAAACAGATGGGGTTTAAATATGTCTGGATAAAAAGTCAGGACGGGCATCCCATCTTCAATTCGGCTCCGCCCAGGCCGCCCCAGGAACGGGAACTGGAATCCATTGCCCCAGTATTACAGTTTCTCTGTGAATTTGCCGGAATTGAGGGCAGGGGAGCGAAGGAGGAAAGCGTCGTCCGGGCAGAAGTCCGCCTGGGAAATCCGCTTCCGCAGCCGATGGCAGAGTTTTATCGCTGTCTGCCAAGCAGATTTTACCATAGTTATAATATGGTTCGTCCTCTTTCCGGCCTGAGACGGACAAAGGACGGCAAGCTGAACTTTCTGGAAGAAAACCAGGCAGTATATCACTGGGCGGCAGAACTTAACAGTCCGTTTCTGTACCGCCGTGCCAATGATGGCGTTTCCGGATGGAACACATATGGTATTTTAGATGGTTTCCTTGCAGCAGAATTTCTATGGGCGCTGGCCTGTGATGAGGAACTGGATCTGATCCTCTGGGAGTTTCCAGATTTTGAACCAGCAATGCGGTTGGAAGGAGGAAAGCTGTATCCATACCTGTCCCCGATTGCGGGCATTACGGACAAGATAGCAGCAGGCAATACCCGGACGCTTTATCAGGCCATGAAAGGACAGGCTGTCGGGCTGTATGACAGCGAAGAATGTACCTTTTGGTTCGTCACAAAGGATGAATCGGCACAGGAACGGTTAGAATCACTGTTTGCCATTTGAAACAGGGAGATTTTTGTGACAGCCGCAAGAAAAATAGCTGTATTTCTCAGCCTGAATTTGACATTGGCCCGACGGTTGAATGTGAGTGGCATGGACATCTTATAAACCTGCTGGTGATGACCTGACACATACTTTAACGGCGTTTTTCCATACACAGGGAATGGAATATCGGGAAATTTCAGAGGTTGTCCGCAAAGAAAAACCATATATCGATTGCAGCAATTATGGAAGTTGGTGTAAAGGCGGTTGAATATTTTATGAGGAAGAATTACTGAAAGCGCTGAACTATTATTTAGATGCAGATACTTTTATCAAGTTATGAACCGGGCAAAAAGCATTGTAGTATGTAGGATTTTAAGGAGCCATCAGAGGACCGGATGATGAGAAGACCCACGGATGATATTGCGAACTGGCGATTACAGCAGGAGAATACATCAAAACCATTCCCATATGTTTTCCCACAGATGCCGCCCCGGTTCCGGCGGTGCTGTGCCTTTGCGAAAGCAGTATTTCTGATACAATGGGGATGCTTTGCCGCTTTTGGTGTTTGCAGTATGGTGCTGTTCATTCCCGTGGTTATTTGGGGCAGG
>CAJTYJ010000025.1 GCA_910583895.1 uncultured Lachnospiraceae bacterium | reverse complement strand
TTAACGGAGCGGGGAAAATCCTTGATGCCTATTTTGGATGGAATGTGCGAATGGGGAGAGCATAATCGAATTTGACCGACAAGGATATAATGTTAAATATGCAGCGGAGATTATCATAGTCTCCGCTGTATTTTTAACGAATGGCTGGTAAGGGATAAATCTATTATTCTTTTGTTGGCAAGGTGGAACTGTCCGACGCATAAAGCCCGGCCTCTCCCAAAGAGCAGATCAGCTTTTCATCGTCTACAGACGCATTTTGTGCCCTTTATTTCTACTCCGTTTCCCACCCCGGTGAAAGATTTGCGTCAATAACTCAAAAAACGCCAGATAGGATACGGATGTATGGCGCATCCGATTAACAGATCTTACCGCTTGAAAAAGGAACGTATGTTTGCTACAATGGTTCTGCAGGAAAAAAGAACATATGTTTGTGAAACGTGGTTAACGTTTCCTGGGAATGTTTTTCTAAATTTACAGAAATGAGAACAGATGTCAGGAAAACATCCGACAGAAACAGAAGATGCCCGGTCAGGGCTGCAGCAGAACTTTTGAAGGGAGGAACTGGCAATGGCATTTGCAACTGGTATAAATTCATGGGGAGCAGACGCGGGCAGCGTCAGAGGAACGCAAAAGAAAATTGCCTGTCAGTGCTGGTTTACCAGTACCGGGAAGGTGATGCCCCTGATGCTGAAGATCCAGGATGAGAATGGGGAAATACAGACAGTCCGGGAGATCACCGTACACTCCCAGGAAAAAAAGCGGTATGCCGGGTTTCCCACAATCGAATATGACTGCACACTGGTACTCCATGATCAGAGTGTCAGAGTATGGCTGATCTATTATCAGTCAGAAAACCGATGGGTGATCAATTTTCGATAAAGATATCAGGGAGATGTTTCGGAAAAGGTGGATACCGCTTTTCGCTGATTATCGGGCTGCAGGTGCCGTTTCGGGAATCATTTCATACCTGTTTCCATATTCTGCTTTTGCGCATCTGGTATAGTGGGATATAAATGCAGTCTTTGCTTCGGTGTAGCCATCCCGGTCATGTTCATACTGTTTCCACAATTCAAGTTTCAGCTGCTCGTATTTCTGAGCAATATGCGGATAAGCATTCAGATAATCACAAAAATACAGCTCGTCATGGTCTCCAAACCGGCGCAGATGCAGGTGAAAGACCTGATCTGCAAACCCGTTTTCGGTATATCCTTTGTTGAAGGATGACCGGTGCCGGCTCTTTGACATGCACAGGTAGCCTGCCTGAGTCAGCAGCTCTGTAAGAGACGAAAAATCACTGTTCTTGGTGGTCTCCACCAGGATGTCAATGATCGGTTTTGCATGGATTCCGGCTACAGCGGTGCTTCCGATGTGACAGATACGGATTACCTGGTCAGCAGGGAGTGTATGATGGAGCAGGCGGGCTTCTTCGGTATACCAGTCTTTCCAGTACGTCTTATGCCCGGTCAGTACAATCGGAAACAGCTGCCATAATTCTTCTGTACTCATTTCAAAAAGTTTTTTATACATAGGGTTATCTCCTGCTTCTGGATGGGAAACGGCTTTTATTTCCAAAGATTCATGTCCGACAGGACAGACATGGTGATGGCGGCTGCCATCTTTCCGGAGGCCTCTTTCTCTCCTTGTATATTGGTGGCAAAGAAGCAGGTATGTCCATTGGCTTCGGTAAAACCAATAAACCAGCCATTGACATCCCGCCCTTCTGTGCGTCCGGTTCCGGTCTTTCCGTAAAATGTCTGCCCTTCTGAGGAAAACAGACAGATGGATTTTTTTACAGCGTCTATATGTTCCGGAGCAAAGTCCAGGCGGTTTTGGTACAGATTTTTCAGAAGCTCCACCTGTTCCACCGGAGAGATTTTCAGAGAAGACTGCAGCCAGCAGGTGGAAAAGTCAAAATGGATCTCTTCATTTCCATATCCGATCTGGTGGATATAACGTTTTACCGCGGACCGGCCCATCTGTTCCGCCATGTTCTGGAAATACCAGTTGACAGAAGCGCCCATGGCGGAATACAGATCCTGATCGGCATTCCAGGCGTCAAAGGGATGGGATTCTTTGTCCCAGGCCATAAAAGAATTTTCCGGGGTGATGATTCCTTCCGAAAGCCCAAACAGTGCACTGTAGATTTTGTACGTGGAATTGGGTGAGGTTCTCCGTGTGGCATGTTCCATATCATAGATGTTCCAGACATCCGCGTTCAAGTCATAGAGGACAAAACTGCCTTTGTATCCGTGAAAATAGGAAGACAAATCAACTGTGGAGATCACCTCGGATGAGACATCCCAATGGTAACGGTTTTGCTCCGCCGCGCAGGTGGACAGCAGGGGAGTAAAGCTCAGAATAAGAACAGAAATCAAACAAAACGAAAGAGATCCTTTCGTTATCTTCCGGGCGGTGGGTTTTTGATAGGAAGCGATCTGCCGGATTCGTTTCTGCATCTGCCGCATGGGTCCGCTGATACCGACGGCAAAGGGAAAAGCAACAAGAGAAATCTTTTCTGCAAGTCCAAGCAGTGTATCGCCGTATTTCTTATATTCGCTTTCTCTGAGAAGCTCCAGGACGGCAGCGTCGCAGGCGACTTCCCGGTCAGCGCGCATCTCTCCCAGTGCATACCATACCAGAGGGTTAAACCAGTACAGGATACCTGCAAGATCCATAAAATACCCTGCCAGTGCGTCTCTGTGTCGAAAATGCTGCAGTTCATGCAGCAGCATATAGCGAAGTTCCAAACGGCGGCAGTCGGAGATCACATGGATGGGAAGGTAGATGCAGGGACGAAAAAATCCTGCAATAACGGGCGATTTCAGGAAAGCCGTGCTGTAGATGGGGATATTTGCCGTTATGTGCATTTCTTTCAGACAGTGTTCGTAAAGATTACGGACTTCCCGGTTCTGCAGTGGAAGCGCAGACCGCTTTAATCGGCGAAAACGGCTGCTGGATCTTAGCATCAAAAGAACCATGGCCAGGATGCCCGCAATCCATACCGCAGCCAAAACCGTACCGATGGCGGACGGCATTTCTCTGCCGGCAGAAAGGGCAAAATCCTGCAGAGGATTCATAACCGCGGAACTGTCCAGAACAGGGATGTTTTTGGCATCTATTTCTGTCCGGGAGGAAAGCAGGCCTCTGAGCCGGCCGCTGATCCATGGGAAGAACTGCAGAAGTCCTGACGCAGGCAGGGGAAGAAACGGAACAGATAAAAGCACAAGCATCACATACCAGAGGCGGTACTGCATCCGGCTGGTAAGACTGCCTTTTAACAGGTACTTAAGAAGAAAAAGAAGTCCGATCAGGCCGCAGAGAAAAAGGTTGCTGATCAAAAAACGTATCATAAAGTCTGCCATAGTGTCCCCTTATAGTTTCGGTATCAGCCCTCCGCGGACAACGGGATATAGGTCCCTTATATGCGGAGGGCAGCTGCTTTTATGTACAGGTCCCCACTGCAGGTGCCGGATTTTTTGTGCCTGCAGAGAAGAAGGATGTATGCCCGGACTATTGGCCTGAATCTTCCGATAAGAGGGAACGAAGTGTTTCCAGTTCATCTTTGGAGAGCCGGTCGTTCTCGATATAGGCAGACAGCATGGCTGAGATCCGGCCGCCGTAAAAACGTTTCAGAAAAGAATGACTCTCCTGATTTACATACTCCTGCTCTTCCACCAAAGGCCTGTAGACAAAGATCCGGCTTTGCTTTTCATAGGCAAGTGCCCCCTTGGCAACCAGACGCCGGATGAGGGTCTGTATGGTCTTGGGGCTCCAGGACGTGGTCTTTTCCAGACGTTTTGTAATTTCATTGGTATTGATGGGGGCAAATTTCCAGACAATCTTCATGACCTCAAACTCGGCCTCCGATATCTGCGGTAATGAGCGCATCCTTTGTTCCCTCCTGCTGCAATATAGTTGTGGCGGATCTTCCTTACAGCCGGTAAGGAATCCCCTGCCTTAAATCTTACATTTGTGATAATAATTATAAAGGGTGGATACCGGAATGTCAATGCAGCTGACGGTTCAAACCACGCCTTCTTTTTTTCCCGGCTCTGAACATTTCAAATTCCACAAAAAATGTATTAATCCTGTTTTGGCTTTCCGCCCATATTTTCCCTTTGTGCCGAAGAACAATGTTTTCGGCGATGGACAGCCCAAGACCAAAGCTGCCGGTCCGGCTTCTTGCCGGATCTGCCCGGTAAAAGCGTTTAAAAAGATGCTGCAGATCCTGTGCGGAGATTTCGCTTCCTTCATCTGCGACCGTCAAAAGACAGTGCCCCCTGCCGCGGCTGTGGAGAGTGACCCAGGTGGTCCCTTTTTCGGATGAATATTTTCCCGCATTATCCAGGAGAATATCCAAAACCTGCCGAAGCTGGGTAGGATCACCGTCTATCCTTATATTTTCTGTGATATCGGTCTGCAGAGTGAGGCCTTTTTCAAAAAAGACAGGTTCAAATGGAAGGACTGCATCAGAGACGATCTGGCTGAGGTTGACCGGTGAAAAGACAGGACCCGACTGGATGCTGTCCGTGCGGGCAAGTTCCAGCATCTGTTCTACCAGACTGCGCATCTGCTTTGACATGACCAGGATGCTTGCGGAAAAGGTCGTACGGTTTTCTTCCTTATAATCCGGATTCTGCAAAAGTTCTGCATTGGTCATGATGACGGTCAGAGGCGTTTTCAGCTCATGGGACGCATCGGCAATAAACCGGCGCTGCTGTTCCCATGCTTTCTCGACCGGTTTTGCGATCCAGCCGGCCAGCAGAACACTGATGCCAAGGAAGATTAGAAAGCAGAGGATGCCGATAAAGATGCAGTTCCGCATCAGGTTTCGCAGGGTCGCCTGCTCGCTGGAGATGTCCGCATAGACAAGTACCTGCCTGAGCGGAGTACTCAGATGGTAGTAGCGCAGATTATATTCCTTCATGATGCCCATGGGTGCAGAAGCGGAAAAGGTATCCTCTGCCAGTTCCTTCAGAAAATGTTCGTCTGAAAGGTCATAGTATCCGCCGCCGGTGGCGATCAGCTCTCCCTGGGGGCTGATCTGGAGCGTAAAATATGGAAGGCGTATGTCATCAGCCAGCTCATTGGGTACATGCGGCAGGACCGGATGAAGGGCGATATCCTGCATCATACGGATGCTGTTGCTTTCCAGATTTAACTTTGTAAAAAAATAAAGCATGAACAGGATGATACAGAGCATGATCGTGAGAATGCTCATGGTGATCCATATAAATTTATGACGGAGCTTCTTCGTCATGTTTCGTTACCTCCAGATGGTATCCCAGTCTGCGGATGGCCGCAATCCGGATATTGGAACCGATGCTGTTCAGCTTTCTGCGCAGAAAGCCCACATAAACTTCCACATGATTTTCTACGGCATCCGAATCATAGCCCCACACTCTTGCCAGAATGGTTTCTTTGGAAAGGTTGCGGCTGCCGGACTGCAGAAGAAACCGCATAATGTCAAATTCCTTTGCAGACAGGCGGACGGTGTTGGTCCCGCAGATCAGAAGGGCCGAAGACAGATCCAGGGATGTGTTGCCGTAAGCGATCTCATCCACCTGTGTACCCTGGCGGCGCAGCAGGGCATTGATACAGGCCAGCAGTTCTCTTGTGTCAAAGGGTTTGGTCAGATAATAATCAGCCCCCGCGTTCAGGCCGGTGATCCGGTCTTCCAGTTCCGATTTTGCGGTCAGCATAAGGATGGGGGTTCCGCATTTCATGGAACGGACGTTTCGGGCCACTTCATAACCGTTCATTCCCGGCATCATCACATCCAGAATCAAAAGATCATAAATGCCCAGTTCCGCATATTCTTTGCCTGTCTTTCCGTCATAAGCAACCTCAACGTCAAATCCCTTTCCGGTCAGCAGGGTCAAAAGGGAATCTGCCAGCAGTTTTTCATCTTCAATGATCAGTATTCTCATCTTGCATTCTCCATGTTTTCTTATTATAGTACATGTCTATGCTGAAAGGAAGCTGAAAAAATGCAATGAAAAAGTCTGCTATTTTCAGTATGGTTTCAGCGACGGGTGGTAGGATGGAGGGCAGAACACAAGACAGGAGGATCAAAATGGTAACGGTTGAACATCTGACCAAACGTTATGGAACATTTACGGCTGTGGACGATTTGTCCTTTAAGATCGAGGAAGGGCATGTATACGGGTTTCTGGGGCCCAATGGGGCGGGAAAATCCACCACCATGAATATTATGACCGGGTGCCTGTCCGCCACAGAAGGACAGGTGAAAATTGACGGATATGATATATATGAAGAGCCTGACAAAGCCAAAAGAAGGCTGGGCTATCTGCCGGAACAGCCGCCGCTTTATATGAATGAGACTCCGTGGGAGTATCTGAAATTTGTAGGAGAGGCAAAGGGACTGAGAGGAAGGGAACTGAAAAGCCAGATGGAAGCCGTGATCCTGCAGACCAGACTGGAAGGTATGGAACACCGGCTGATTGCAAAGCTTTCCAAGGGATACAAACAACGGGTGGGAATCGCTCAGGCGCTGCTGGGTGATCCAAAGATCGTCATTCTGGATGAGCCAACCGTGGGGCTGGATCCGATTCAGATTATTGAAATTCGGGACCTGATCCGGCAGCTTGGCCAGGAACGTACGGTCATTTTAAGTTCCCATATTCTGTCGGAAGTACAGACGATCTGTGAAAAAGTGCTGATCATTGCCAGGGGGAAACTGGTGGCATTTGACACGCCGGACAATCTGGAAAAGCTGTTTCAGGCGTCACACGGCGTCTCGTTTGTGGCTGAGGCAAAGGCAGAGGAAATCAATGAAATTTTAAGAGAACTGGACGTTATATCCGACTGGCGGATGGAGACGATGGCGGATGGAAGGATCCGTGTGGATGTTCAGGCGGCATCCGGGGAGGCGTCGGATCTCAGCCGGAGCCTCTTTTTTGCATTTTCCCGGAAAAAGAAAGCACTTTTGGAGCTGACGCCAAAAAAAGCCAGTCTGGAAGATGTATTTATTGAGCTGACCGAGACTGATGTGCCGGGGGCAGACGTGGCAGAGCACGAGTCAGTGGATCCGTTTAAAAATCCGGCAGGAAGTAAATCAGAGGAAAGTGGGGTGGCAGACCGATGATGGCAGTATTCAGACGCGAATTATCCGACTGTTTTCATACTTTGACGGCTTATATTTTCGGGGCATTTTTACTGGCTTTTGTGGGAGTCGGAGCAATGATCTACAACATCCAGCAGGCAGTGGCGAATTTTGAGTATGTGCTGAGCTTTGTCAGTCTGATCTTTGTGGTTCTGGTTCCGGTGCTGACCATGCGTGTCATCGCGGAAGAGAGAAAACAAAAGACCGATCAGCTTTTGTTTTCTCTGCCGCTTACTTCCACTCAGGTAGTGGTGGGAAAATATATGGCACTTCTGGTGGTCTATTTGCTTCCGCTGTGCATCATTTCCATCTACCCGTGGATCTTTTCCCAGTTCGGTGAAGTATACCTGCTTACCTCCTATGGCTCTATGGCAGCATTTTTTATCATGGGCGGCGCTTTGATCTCCATTGGAATGTTTCTCTCGTCCCTGACAGAGAACGTGGGTTTTGCGGCAGGCATTGGGATCCCTGTAATCCTGTTTAACTATTATAGTGTCAGCCTGGCGGAGCATGTTTCTTCTTCTGCCTTTGGGTCAGCGGCGGTTCTTTGCATCCTCTGGGGTCTTTTGGGGGCAGTGATCCGTCACCTGACGAAAAATGAGGGATTGGCCTATGGGGTATCGCTTGCTCTGATCGCCGCAACCGGAGCCGTATATTGGATGAAACCGGAAATATTTGAAGGGTTGCTGCCAGAGCTTATGAGACAACTGTCTTTGTTTGAACGGTTTTATACCTTTGTGTCAGGTGCTTTTGATCTGACGTCCATTGTCTATTATTTTACCATAATTGTATTTTTCCTGTTCCTGACCGTGCAGTCGCTGGAAAAAAGGAGGTATAACTGATGAAGAAACCCGCGCTTCAAAACCGCATTGCCCTGCAGGGAGGTTCTTATTCGCTCATGGTCGCTCTGATTGTACTTGCAATTCTGATCGCGGTCAATGTTCTGGCATCTGTGCTGCCAAAATCTATGACACAGCTGGACATCAGCTCCACAAAGCTGTATTCCATTACAAGCAATACAAAGGTTGTGGTGAATGCCCTGGAAAAGGATGTGACGATTTACTGGATTGTGCAGGCGGATGAAGAAGATGATGTGATGGAGAATCTGCTGGATCGGTATGAAAATCTGTCGGAGCATATTGAAGTGGTCAAGAAGAACCCGGATATCTATCCGGCTTTTGCAGAACAGTATACCAAAGAAACCGTACAAAACAACAGTCTGGTGGTGGAATGCGGGGAGCGGAGCCGGTTTATTGGCTACGACGACATCTATCTTTATGATGCAGACATGAGCTCCTATTCTTATGACGTTTCATTTGACGGAGAAGGAGCCATCACCTCAGCGATTGATTACGTGGTAAATGAAGACCAGCCCAAGCTCTATGTACTGGAAGGGCATGGAGAGGCAGAACTTTCAGCGGTTTTTCAAGAACAGCTGGAAAAAGAAAACATGGAATTAAATGCATTTTCCCTGCTGACCGCGGATGCAGTTCCAGAAGATGCCGACGGCATCCTGATCTATGGACCGTCCAGCGATATTTCCGCTGAAGAAAAGAGCATGCTGGAAGAGTATGTATCCGGCGGAGGAAAACTGATGGTGCTGGCCGGCCCCACAGAGGAGGGGATGCTGACCAATCTGTACGGCATGCTAAAGGACTACGGGGTGGAAGCAGCGGACGGGATCGTTGTGGATATGGACCGTGCGCACTATGCATTTCAGTCCCCCTATGTGCTGCTTCCGGACCTGCACAGCAGCGAGATCACAGATCCTCTGATTCAGGAGAATTATTACGCAATCATGCCCGTCGCACAGGGCCTGACCATTCAGGAGACGGAATCGGAACAGGTGACACCGCTGCTTACGACCTCGGAACTGTCATACAGTAAGGCAGACGGGTATGCGTTGTCTTACTATGAAAAAGAAGAAGGAGATACCGACGGTCCCTTTGCGGTGGCCGTATCGGTTGCGGCAGAACACGGCGGACAGATTGTCTGGTTCTCATCTTCAGATTTTCTGGATGAAATGTATCATGCATACTCATCGGGGGCAAACCTGGATCTGGCCATGAATGCAATGTCTTCGCTCATAGGAGAAAATGAAGCTGTGGCCATACGCAGCAAGTCTCTGAATTATCATTACCTGACCATCAGCGATTCCACCGCTTCTTTCCTGAAAATGATCATGATTGTGCTGTTTCCTCTGATGTATCTGGGAACCGGAATCTGCGTGACTGTCTGGCGAAGAGAGGCTGCAAAGCCCGTACAGGAAGCCGCCAAGCGATAATAAGGAGGGGAATATGAAACGATATAAAAGGCTCGCTATTTTGTGTGGAATACTCGTCTGTGTCAGCCTCGCCGCTTTTGGCGTGAGCAGATACGAGAAACAAAAGGAACAGATTCAAAACAGTGATGAAATCATCCTGAAGATCCATAACGAAGAGGTAAATGTTCTTTCCTGGGAGTGTGATACGGGTTCTTTTTCGTTCCACAGGGATGAAAACGGGAACTGGCTGTACGATAAGGACCAGGAATTCCCGGTGGATGGAGAAAAGATCAAAGGGATGCTGGAACTGTTTGAGGAATTCGGCGTTTCCTTTCGGATAGAAGCGGTGGAAGACTTCGGACAGTATGGACTGGATACGCCAACCGGTACGATCCATATGGAGACCGAATCAGATACATACGAAATTCTGCTGGGTGATTACAGCACCATGGATTCTCAGCGGTATGTTTCCATTGGCGACGGCAATGTGTATCTGGTAAAAACAGACCCGTTGGAGCGGTTTGGAATCGAGATCGCGGATGTGATCCTTCATGATGATATACCAGAACTGGCAGAGGTGACACAGATACAGTTTTCCGGTACAGAGTCCGAGCAGATCTTTTACGAAGAAGAAAGCGCGGCCACTTATAATCCGGAAGACGTTTATTTTGTGAGAAGGGAAGAAACGCTGCTGCCCCTTGACACCTCCAGGGTGGAAGCGTATCTGGATATTATCCGAAATATGAACTTAAAGAATTATGTGAATTACAAGGCATCCGAAGCGGATCTGGAGGCATATGGTCTGGACGAACCGGAGCTTTCGGTCATGATTGATTACACAGCAGAAAAAGACGCAGAGGAAGAAGCAAAAGAAACCTTTACACTCCACATAGGACGTGACCTGGCAGAGCGGGAAGCAGAAGAAGCAGAGTCAGAAACAGCAGGGGAAAAAGAAGCGGATGAGGATGCCGGGGAGGAAGTGACGGCGTATGCCAGAGTTGGAGAGTCCAAAATCATCTATCAGATTACGAAAGAACAGTATGAGAAGCTAAGGGAGACGTCTTATGACTCCCTGCGCCACCAGGAACTGTTCTGGGGTGATTTTTCTCATATGTACCAGCTGGATATAGCGCTGGAAGGCAAGAATTACACATTAACTTCTGAGAAGAAAGGGGAAGAAAGGATCTGGTATGATCAGGGGGAAGAACTGGAAATAGCAGAGATCCAAAGTGCCATAAGAGGACTGAGGGCAGAAAGCTTTACTGAGCAGACGCCGGATCAGAAGGAAGAGATCAGCCTGACCATTCACCTGGATCATGAGAATTTTCCTCAAATTCCTATTCAGCTTTATCGTTATGACGGAGCCAACTGTATTGCGGTCATAAATGGGAAGGCAGTGGCGTTTGTGGAACGGACCCAGGTGGTTGATCTGATCGAAGCGGTCAACCATATCGTTTTAAAATAAACCGGTGACAGGGGGAAACATCAGGGATTCCCCCTGCTGCTTTCACTGCCTTTTCAGGCGTGTTTCGTCCGAACGGCATAAGGACGATCTGGAGGGACAACTTTCAATTATGAATCAAAAAAATACATCTCAGACGATCAATGACCTTAGAAAGACCCATTATAACAGTTTAAGGCAGCAGCAGTGTGCATTGAATATGCAGATCCGGCTGGCAATGCAGACCTACGATCTGGATATGAAAGTGAGGCTGGAAAGGGAGCTGAACGAAATCATAGAACAAATAAAATATCTTGGCGGATGAGCCTGCCCGCACAGCATTGCCGGACGGACAGGCAGAACCAAGTTTTGCAGCGGCTCATCTTCTAAGATCTTGTGAAAGATCACAGATGAAATCCGCCGGTTTGGATATCGTTAATAAGAAGTCTGTACTTCTGTGCAGGGATCAGCGCCGTAAAAAGGAAGTCTTCCTTCGGCATACCCATAGGCGAAATAATGATTCAAAAGACCCTGGGCGTCATTTCCCACCACAGCTGCCACATCCGGGTAAGTGTTATAGTAGTAATAAGGATCCAGTTTGGGCAGCGTACTTGCAGCGTTATCGGGGTTTGCAGGCGGGATCTTCATAAGGAAAGCGGTCCGCTCCTCTGCTGTGTCCACATGGCCGGCTGCCGCCCGCCACTCTGCCTGGGCATTGGGGAAGCGCCCTTCCTGCATGCCGACGTTCTGATAATGCTCAAACAGTGCTTCCGGCTGAAATCCAATCTCTACCGCCACATCCGGATACTGGGAAAAATAATAGTTCGGATCGAAAGCCGTCGCTGCTTTTGCCGGCATCACCATGAAAGCAGAAAGCAGAAACGCAGCACACAAAGCGCCGGATAGGACTCTTGTTCTTAATAATTTCATTTGTTCACCTCCATTTAAACGGATAACTATGATTGACGATTACAGCATAACATCAAATCTGACAATTTTCAATGAAAGATAGTGGAAGTTGCCGCAAAATAGAACTTGACATTTGTCGCAGGTGATATTATCGTAGAAACAGTATCAAAAAAAGAAAGGCAGGAGCCCATATGAACCGCTATACACCTTCACCAGAAGAGAAGTCTTATTTGGAAACTTATGACATTGGTCTTTTTCCCCGCCCGTCGGTCGCGGCAGACATGGCGGTTTTTTCTATTCTGGGTATGGACGGGCAGGAAGAGAATTACCGCAAAGATCCCAGGAAAAGCCTTAAGCTTCTTCTGATTCGGCGGGGATCCCATCCGTATAAAGACTGCTGGGCCCTTCCGGGCGGTTTTTGCCGTCCAGGGGAAAGTGTTTTGGAGACGGCCAGACGGGAACTTTTGGAGGAGACCGGGGTAAAGGACGCTTATCTGAACCCTTTTTCCATCTTCAGTGAACCCGGCCGGGATCCCCGGGGCTGGATTGTCTCCCATGCTTTCCTGGCGCTGATCGATGGAGGACGCTACGCCGTTCGGGGCGGTACGGATGCCTGGGAGGCCAGGTGGTTCTGCATTTCTTTCGAAAAACGTCTGCTGGAAAAAGAGATCCGGGACACTTCCGCCAGGATCATTTGTGCCTGCGATCTCTGTCTGACGGATGAGGAAGGGAAGGCTCCTGCAATCAAGGCAGTGATCCGGGAACAGAAAGATTTTTGGAATCATCATGAGACGGTGCAATACGATATTGTGGAAGACGGAGGACTGGCGTTCGACCATGCAAAGATCATCCTCTGCGCCTGTCTTGCGCTGCGAAGAGAGGCGGGGGATACCGGACGAATTGTCTTTGACCTGATGCCGGATCGTTTTACCCTGACCGGACTTCAGAGAGCTTATGAAACCATCCAGGGAAAATCTCTTCTGACAGCAAATTTTCGAAGAAAGATTGCTCCCTTTGTGACGGAGACAGAAGAGATCCTAGAGGGCGTCGGTCATCGGCCCGCCCGGCTGTTTCGCCGGAACCTGGAAACTTTTTACGGGGAGGAGTGACCGCATTTGAGAGAGCATCATCCTGTCTGCATCGGCATGCTGGCCCATGTGGATGCGGGAAAGACAACCTTGTCTGAACGAATTCTGTTTGCAAGCGGCAGCATCCGCAAAATGGGACGGGTGGATGACAAAGACACCTGCCTGGACCATTACGAGATGGAGCGGGACAGAGGCATCACTATTTTTTCCAAGCAGGCAGTATTTAACCTGGGAGAAAAGCCATTTGTCCTTCTGGACACGCCCGGCCACGTGGATTTTTCTGCTGAAATGGAGCGGACTTTGCAGGTGCTGGATTACGGCGTGCTGATCATAAGCGGGGCCGATGGTATTCAGAGTCATACGGAGACCTTGTGGAAGCTTCTTTGCAGGTATCAGATACCGACGCTGATTTTTGTAAACAAGATGGATCAGCCAAAAGCCCATAAAGAACGGCTTTTGGAGGAACTGAAAAGCCGTCTGGATGACCGGTGCGTGGATTTTTCCGTGGATCAGGAAAGTTTGGAATTTCAGGAAAATACAGCAGTACTGGATGAGCGCGCGCTGGATTGTTATCTGGAGCAGGGCTGTCTGCCAAGAGAAGAGATCCGTCGCCTGATCGCTTCCAGGAAGGTTTTTCCCTGCTATTTTGGCTCTGCATTAAAAGAAACCGGGACCCAGGCGTTTATACAGGGAATGGAACACTATCTGCAGGCGCCCAAATATCCGGAAGCGTTCGGCGCAAAGGTCTTTAAGATCAGCCGGGATTCCCAGGGACAGCGTCTGACCTGGCTGAAAGTGACCGGTGGGACATTGAAGGTGAAGATGTCTTTGTCCGGGGAGGAGAAGGTGAACCAGATCCGGATTTATTCCGGTGCCCGGTATGAGACGGTACCGGAGGCAGAGGCCGGAACGATCTGCGTGGTGACCGGACCTGCCGGCACCCGTCCGGGGGAGGGTCTGGGCATAGAACCGGCTTCGGATCTGCCGGTGTTAGAGCCGGTGCTGACTTATGAACTCCGGCTTCCGGATCAGACGGACCCTAAGCAGATACTCGGAAAGCTGAAGCTGCTGGAAGAGGAAGAACCGGAGCTTCACATCCGCTGGGATGAGAAGCTTAAGGAGATCCAGGCCCAGATCATGGGAGAGGTGCAGATCGAGGTTTTAAAGGCCATGATCCTGGACCGTTTTCAGCTTTCTGTGGATTTTGGAGAAGGTAAGATCGTCTATAAAGAGACCATCACCGACCGGGTGGAGGGTGTGGGGCATTTTGAGCCTCTTCGTCATTACGCGGAGGTGCATCTCCTTCTGGAACCAGGAGAGCCGGGCAGCGGTCTTGTGTGCCTGTCTGCCTGCAGTGAGGATCAGCTGGACCGAAACTGGCAGAGACTGATTCTGACACATCTGGAAGAAAAGGTTCATAAAGGGGTGCTGATGGGGGCAGAGGTTACGGATCTTAAGATTACGCTGGTCTCCGGGAAAGCACATATCAAGCATACGGAAGGCGGAGACTTCCGGCAGGCCACCTACCGGGCGGTGCGGCAGGGGCTGATGCAGGCAAAAAGTGTTCTGTTGGAACCTTACTATGCTTTCCGTCTTGAGCTTCCCCAGGACCTGGTGGGAAGGGCCATGGCAGATGTGGAGAAGATGAATGGCTCTTTCGAGCCACCGGAGGGAGATGGAGTCTGGTGCGTGCTCACCGGAACTGCTCCGGTGTCCGGCATGCGGAATTATCAGCAGGAAGTGCGGGCATATACAAAGGGCAGAGGCCGCCTTTTCTGTACGCTGAGCGGTTACGCGCCCTGCCATAACCAGGAGGAGATTCTGGCAAAAAGCACGTATGATCCGGAACTGGACCCGGAGAATCCGCCGGATTCGGTTTTCTGCTATCATGGAGCCGGGACCATCATTCCCTGGTACGATGTGCCCGGGCATATGCATCTGGAACCCATGCTGGCTGACAAGTCGAAAGAACCGTCCGGGCAGAACGTTTTGGTCCCAAGAGAACCAAAAGGACCGCCAATCGGCACGGAAGAGGAGGAAAAAGAGCTGGAAGCAATCTTTACCCGCACCTTTGGAGTGCCGAAGCGCCGGGATCCTAAGGAAAATGCCAGAAGAGAAGTCTTCAACGAGAAGCCAAGGGCAAGTACACCCGGCGTGAAGTTTCGGGAAAAATTACCGGAATATCTGCTGGTAGACGGATATAATGTAATATTTGCCTGGGAGGAACTAAGCGAGCTGGCAAAGACCAACATTGACGGGGCACGGGGCAAACTGATGGATATCCTGTGCAATTATCAGGGATTCCGGCAGTGCAGCCTGATTCTGGTCTTTGACGCCTATCGGGTGGAGGGACACAGGGAAGAAGTGCTTCCATATCACAATATTCATGTTGTTTACACCAGGGAGGCGGAGACCGCGGATCAGTACATCGAACGGACAGCCCATGAGATCGGCAGAAAATACCAGGTTACGGTGGCTACTTCTGATAAGTTGGAGCAAATCATCATCCGGGGTCAGGGCTGTGTCATGATGTCTGCCCGGGAACTAAGAGAGGAGATACAGCGGATCAGTCAGGAAATCCGGACACAATATACGGACCGCTTTCCCGGGAGCAAAAACTACCTGTTTGATTCTCTGCCGGACGAGCTGGCAGAGCAGATGCGCCAGATCCGGTTGGGGCAGAAAAGTATGGAAGAGGAGTAAAAGACCGATGGAACGCAGGATAGATATGAATGAAGTGTCTGACGGGAGACTGTATAAGGCAAACGACCTGGTAAAAGCGGACTGCGGCGGCTGCCAGGGCTGTTCAGACTGTTGTCAGGGGATGGGAAGCTCCATCACTTTGGATCCTCTGGATCTGTTTTGGCTGTACAGAGGACTGCAGCTGGATTTTGACCAGCTTTTGGAAGGGGGAAAGATAGAACTGAATATAGTGGACGGGCTGATTCTCCCCAATCTGAAGATGACGGGGCCCCAAGAGGCCTGCGTATTTCTGAACCGGGAAGGGCGCTGCAGCATCCATTCTCTGCGGCCCGGGATCTGTCGTCTGTTCCCTCTGGGGCGCCTGTATGAAAACGGCTCCTTTCAGTACTTCCTGCAGGTCCATGAGTGCCCAAAAGAAGATCGGAGAAAAATAAAGATAAAAAAATGGCTGGATCTTCCGGATCCGGGGACCTATGAACAGTTTGTCCGTGACTGGCATTACTGTCTGAAAGCGCTTCAAAAAGAAGTACACAGTGATCCGGAGCGGATCAAACCAGTCAGCATGGAACTTCTGAATCGATTTTATCGGATGCCATGGGACCCTGCCGGAGATTTTTACGGACAGTTTTATGAAAGACTAGAGGCCTTCCGTCCGCAGCAGGCGGACACAAAAACAGAAGTCTGAATCCGGGCCCTGGGAAAGACACCGGGATACGATTTTTATAATAATCAGAGAAAATAGTCATAGTATTTTTGGCTCTGATATATTATGATGCTCAGGAAAGGATTTGGATTCAGGAACGCAAAAATATAAGACAGAGGAGGCAGAGCTTGAAGATGAATCAGGTAGAGAGAAGAGACAAGGAGATCCCGTATATCTCAGACGATGCGGTGATGGAAGAACAGAAGGTGTGCCGAAGGATTGTGCAGCGGCTGAATACAGTGGACCGGTCCGATTTTGAGGAGATTCAAAAGATTGTAAAAGAGCTTCTGGGAAAATCTGAAGGTGCATACATCAACCCGCCTTTTTACTGTGATTATGGAAGCCATATTGAGGCGGGAAAAAATCTGTTCATCAATTACAACTGTACCATCATTGATGTGGCAAAAGTCATAATTGGGGATAACTGTCAGATTGCGCCCAATGTGGCGATCTATACCGCCGGCCATCCGGTGCATCCGGACACCCGCAACTCCCTCTATGAATATGGCATCGGCATCACCATCGGCGACAATGTGTGGATTGGAGGCAACACGGTGATCCTGCCGGGCGTACATATAGGAAGCAATACGGTCATTGGTGCCGGAAGCGTGGTCACGAAAGATGTTCCGGACTGGGTGATCGCGGCCGGAAACCCCTGTAAAGTGATTCGCAAAATCACAGAAGAAGACCGTCCCTTTTACTATAAAGACCGGAAATTTGATCCGGAGGCCTGGGCGGAAGTGGAGGCCTATGTCAGAGAACAAGCGCGGCTGTAACAGCCGCGCTTCCATACAATCCGTGTAATCGGCGATCAACGATGCCGCCGCATGGCCTTCCTTTTTCGCCTTGTTGATGAAAATTTATTTTTCGGAGTTTCACCGGATATCATACAGACAGAACAGTACCTGCATATTCGAATAACGTCAGACTATGTTCCACCTCGGATCAACTCCCCAAAGATTACTGGTTACACCGCGAATAATCTCCGTCCTCAAGTGTCGGATACAAAGAAAAAAAGAGAACATACTATGAGTACGGCGATCGGTTGCGGAATGGATCGTTAATTTTTTGTCAGGAGGCGTGTATGTACGAGATTGTGATCATCGGGGCGGGAACTGCCGGGCTGACGGCGGCTGTCTATGGGTGCCGGGCAGGCAGGCGTGTCCTTTTGCTGGAAGAAAATATATACGGAGGACAGATTGTCAATGCTGCCGAAGTGGAGAACTATCCGGGGATTCCCCAAATCTCAGGCTTTGAGTTTGCTGAAAATCTTTATCGGCAGGCCACGGAGCTTGGGGCAGAATTTCGGTATGAAAAGGTGCATAAGATTGAGGTACAGGGAAAAGAAAAGACAGTCGTTACAAACCGGCAGAAGTATACTGCGAAGGCAGTGATTTTGGCAACCGGAGCCAAAAACCGGCATCTGGGTATCGCCCGGGAAGAAGAGCTGATTGGAAAAGGGGTCTCCTACTGTGCTGCCTGTGACGGCGCTTTTTACCGCGGCAGGGATGTGGCTGTGGTGGGAGGCGGCAACACGGCTTTGGAGGACGCCCAATTTTTAGCCGGAATTTGCAGAAGTGTGTATCTGATTCACAGAAGGAAACATTTCCGGGGGGAGGACAGACTTTTGCAGAAGCTCAGGAAAAAGGAGAACGTACATCTGGTTTTGGACAGTGAGGTAGTTGGTCTGGAAGGAGAAGAACGTCTTGCTTTTGTCGCTGTCCGGCGGACAGATACAAAAGAGGAACAGATTCTTCCGGTGGCCGGACTGTTTATTGCCATCGGCCAGATACCGGACAACCATGCATTTTCCAGTCTGGTCAATCTGGATGAAAACGGCTACATTCAGGCACTTGAGGACTGCAGAACCAGCGCAGAAGGCATCTTTGCTGCGGGGGACTGCCGGACCAAGGAAGTCCGGCAGCTTGCGACCGCGGCAGCAGATGGAGCAGTGGCTGCCCTTGCCGCCTGCAGAGCAGAAGACGATGTATAAATTCGCCTTTTCAGAACCCCCATACCTACAGAGAGAAAATCCGGCAGAATCCGGTAAAAAGCGTGCAGAGCAGGATGCCGGCAGCCGTTGGCAGAAGGGCAGCCAGCAGGGTATACCGCAGGCTTTTGGTTTCTTTGTGTATGGTCAGCAAAGTAGTGGAGCAGGGCCAGTGGAACAAAGAGAACAGGATGAGGCTCACAGCGGTCTTCCAGGTCCAGCCATGGGAGAGGAGCAAAAGCTTCATGGATGCAAAACTTCCGGCTTCCATCTCGATTAAAGTTCCCTGGGCCAGATAGGCCATGAGTATGATGGGCATGACGATCTCATTGGCGGGGAAGCCCAGAACAAAAGCCATCAAAATCACACCGTCCAGTCCCAGAAGTCCTGCGAAGGAATCCAGGCGGGAAGCGCACAGGTGAAGGAGATTCTGCCCTCCGAAGGATACATTGGCCATGATCCAGATGAGAAATCCTGCCGGCACGGCTACGGCGGCTGCCCGGCCCAGCACAAACAAAGTACGGTCAAAGACGGACCGGATGAGCACGGATCCGAACTGGGGCTTTCGGTAAGGAGGGAGCTCCAGAGTAAAGGCAGAGGGCACACCTTTTAGCAGGGTTACAGACAAAAGCCAGGTGACGACAAAGGTCATACCAATTCCCAGAAGGAGGATCAGGGTTAAAAGGAAAGCGGACTGAACAGAACTTGGGATGCCGCCTGCTGTTTCGGCAAAAAAGAGGGTGATCATGGCGATCAGGGTGGGAAATCTTCCGTTACAGGGAACGAAGCTGTTGGTCAGGATGGCCAGCAGGCGTTCTCTGGGAGAGTCAATGATCCGGCAGCCGGTGACTCCGGCGGCATTGCAGCCAAATCCCATGGCCATACACAGGGCCTGTTTGCCGCAGGCATGGCAGCAGTGGAAGGGTTTATCCAGATTGTAAGCCAGCCTCGGAAGATAGCCGATATCTTCCAGAAGGGTGAAAAGCGGAAAGAAGATGGCCATGGGCGGAAGCATGACGGCGATCACCCAGGTGACGACTCGGTAGACGCCAAGAACCAGCAGGCTGTAAAGCCATTTTGGGGCTTTGATCCACAGAAAAAAGGTCGTCAGATGTTCCTGGCCCCAGGAGAAAAAGTCCGAGAGAACACGGGAAGGATAGTTGGCGCCTGTGATGGTCAGCCACAGCAGGAACGCCAGCAGAACGACCATAGCCGGATAGCCGATCAGCCGCCCGGTCAGAATCCGGTCCAGTTTCCAGTCACGGAACTGGTAGGGAGGCTGCTCATACCGGACGGATTCTTTGCTGAGTGCTTCTGCTTTGCGGATCAAAGTGGTGGTGATCCAGTCTTGAAGGACTTCGGGTGGGATGCCTTCCTCTTTCAGTAAAGTGAGGGCTTTTTGACGGGCAGCTTTTACGTCCGGGTCTTCCAGAATCGCGGAATCCAGACAGGGTATGATTTTGCAGGCCTGGGATTCTTCCATATCCAGAAGACGCAGGGCGAGCCATCGGGGATTCAGAGTATCCCTGTTTTTTTTGGCAAGGATCGGAACCAGGAGGGAGAGCGCTTTTTCTACCGGTTCCGGGTAGATGACGGGGATCTGGTGTTCTCTGGGAAGACCGGTGATCTGTCCGACGGCACGGCACAGAGCCTTCAGGCTTTTTTGATCTCTTGCCACTGTTGGAACCACGGGGATTCCAAGTTCTTGAGAGAGAAGCTGGTGGTTGATATGGATTCCCTTTTTGCGTGCTTCGTCCATGAGATTGATGCACAGGACTACCTGGGAAGAGATTTCCAGAGTCTGGAGGACCAGATTCAGGTTTCGCTCCAGGCAGGAGGCGTCGCAGACTACCACGATGGCGTCCGGCTGTCCGGAGCAGAGAAAATTCCGGGCTACTTCTTCCTCCGGAGAGTGAGCCATCAAAGAATAGGTGCCGGGAATGTCCACCAGGATTAAGGATTGCCCGCAGGCAGTGCACCGGCCCTGGGCGTTTGTGACGGTCTTGCCGGGCCAGTTGCCTGTGTGCTGATGCATACCGGTCAGGTTGTTGAAGATAGTGCTTTTGCCTACGTTGGGATTGCCGGCGAGGGCAATGACTTTGTCATTGGGAGTCTGTCTGTGAATGATGAGACCGAAGTCCAGGGCGCTGGCTCCGGTGGATTGATTGGTAAGACCCATGGATGCTCCTTATGGCTGCTTGCGGCTGATCAGGATCTTCCGGCTGTCTATGGCCCGGATGGCGATGACCGCTCCCCGGATCAGATAGGCTTTGGGATCGCCTAAGGGGCTTTGACCAAGGCACATGACTTCGGTGTGCTCTGCCAGCCCCAGATCCAGAAGACGCCTTCGCATGGCGCCGGCAGTCTGAAGCGTCAGAACTTCCCCCTTTTCTCCGGGGGACAGCTGGCTGAGATTACAGGGATGCTCCATACAAAGGACTCCTGTTCCGTAAAAACTCTTATATTACGGTATTCGCGCATGGGGGAAATGTTACAGCTTTTGATGGGATGGAAGATAAGGAGGCCCGGTCCGGGTGTCTGTTTCGTCTGCCCCGACCCAGACAGAGAAGTCAATTCGAAACTTTCTTTTTCTCCCGCTCTTCCATATAATGAACAATAAAGGGCGCCATCTCATTTTTGTTCTTGCCCATTACAAAGGCCAGTTCTCCGTAAAGTGCGTCCTCGGTCAGCTTCAGATAACGCTCATCGGTGGCACCAATTTTTTTGCCCTGGGAGATTCTGATTTTTTTCCTCTGGTACAGGGTCTTGATAATGGCGACCCACTGACGGTAATCACCGGAATTCAGCGCCTGCTTATAACTTTCCTCCCGGAGCTTTTCGTTGGTGATCCAGATCTCCTGGATATCCGGAATCTCATCTAAGAGAGCCCAGGCTTCCTGCTCTGTGATTACTTTTCTGGCTACCGCATCCTTTTTGTCTACCGGGAAGTACACCCGGCTCCCCTTAATATTCAAAGGAGCCAGCACATAGTACAGTCTTTTTTTGTCGGCGCCTGCGATATTCAGATGAGAGATTTCTTCCACTTTGCAGATACCGCTTCGTCCGTAGATGATGTATTCACCTTTTTCAAACATACTCCTAAAACCTCCTGATTTGAGCCCTTTTTGGGGCGTTGACTGGTTTTTATGTCATGAAAAAAAACCGCATGCTTCAGTGAACATGCCGGTTCTTTCGTATACTCTTATCCCTTAGCTGTGATTTTTCAGACATTTCCCCTTAATATAAGTAGATTATATCAAATTTTCAAAAAAATTGTAAGTATAATTTTAGTTATTAGAAAATATTTGTGGAATATTAACAAATTCAGGAGGTAATTTTTGTGTATTTTGTATACAAAATTAGGCTTTCGCACACAAATACGAAAGCCCGATTGTTTCCTTTATGGTTCCTGTAGCTGAATGTATCCTTCCAGTTCATTTAAAATCTGCTCAGCGCTCTCACTTTCGGTCTGCTGGAAACTTGTATTGGCTCCTGTGGGGGCCAGAACAAAGTGGTCCTGCCGGTCTTTGTCCACCACGAACAGCAGTGTGTAGGTAAGATCCTCTCCGACTTCCATGGGGTGGAAAAAGTAGGAGCTTCGGACGTCCGGGGCCCGGTTTGTGGCCTGATCCAGGTAGACGGCTGAATGGTCCATCTGCAGGAAGTAGTTTTCCTGCGGAACAGAGCCATACCATTCGGTGGACCAGGTCAGGCCTCCATCCGGCTTTTTGTCCACATAGACAAGCTGAAAATCAAGAGGTACTTCTTCCCAGGTGCTGCCTTCATAGCGGTGCGCTTTGATATCCACCCGGAGGAAGCGCTGCTCGGTTTGTTCTTCCGCCAGGATTTCTCCGCTTTGGTCATAGTGCAGTCGGGTATAAGGCTTGAGTGACCCGTCTTCTAAAAGCCAGCCGTCAAATCTGGAATAATCAAAGAAGTTTTCCTGCTCAAATCCATCGATGCGGTCCAGAAACTCATAACGCAGCACCGTATAGCCTTCTTTGCCGTCTGCACTTTTCAGCTCATCCCCGACCTTCAGAAGTTTTTCTTCCGGGATGCCCGCCTGGAGTAGCTGTTCCATGGTGCTCTGGCTGTCCTTATTCAGCTGTCTTTGACGGGTTTCTTCCTGTTCCCGCGCTTCTTTTTCTTCGGCGGTCTCAAAAGCGCCGTCGCCCACCCGTTTTACCGTCAGGCTGTCCGCGAATTTCAGAAGTTCGTCTGATTTCACAGTATGGCAGGCGTATAAGTGGATCACACAGCCTTCGGCGGGGTTGAACAGGTAGATTTCTGTGGGCGTCTGATATTTTTCGGCATCCTGGTAGGTGATCACATCTGCTTCCATGCCGCTTAAGATGGTGTGTTTCACCTCGTCAATCTTGCCTGAGAGGGAAAGCTCGCTGTCCAGTTTGTCCAGTTCTGCCGTGGTGTAGATGGGCATGATCGTGATGCCAAGTCCGTCTCCGCCATCATATTTTCCATCGCCCTGATCTTTGAAACCCTCCGGGAGATAAGAAGGAGTTACTTCATATTCTCCGGGGATGAGTTCATAATTCAGAGAGAATTCGTAGGCTGTTTTTCCAGACTCCTGCTGCATCTCTTTTTGAAAATAGGATGTGGCGGCAATGGCTCCGATGGAACAGACGGCCAGCACGGCGCAGGCTGCGGCCACACCGGTCCATTTCTGACAGCGGAAGTTCTTCTTTGTTTTTTCCGGGTTCCTCTGTGCTGCTTTCCCTTCCCGAATTTTTTCATAAGCTTCTAAAAGTCTGTCTTCCACCACCTGGGGAAGTTTTTCCTCCATTCTTTTCTCCATTTTTATAGATCCCCTTTCTAATGTGCTGTGGTGATTTCCCGGCGGAGCGTCTCCCGCCCCCGTTTCAGCCGGGAGGTGACCGTATTTTCCTTCATTTCCATACAGGCTGCAATCTCCTTGATTTTCAGCCCATACACATAGTACAGCGTGAAGATGCTTTGATCCTTCTCCTTAAGAGGAGACACCAGTTCCCGAAAACTTTGCAGGTCCTCCTGATCTTTCTGCTTTGGGTCTGCCGTTTCCGGTGCTGTTTCCATGGAGACATCTCCTTTTCGCTGCCTCAGCAGATCCTTGCAGTTGTTGATCAGAATCCGGATCATCCAGGTCTTAAAATACGAACATTCTCTTAAGGTGCGGATCTTTTCATAACAGTCCAGAACTGTTTCTGCTATGGCATCTGCGATGTCCTCATCATTTTTCAGAAACCCTCTGGCAACTTTGTACATACTCTGTTTGTTTTCTTCAATCAGTGCTATGAAAGCCTCGGCGTCGCCCCGCTGTGCTTTCTTCACAAGAAGTTCCACCCTGGCTCCCTCCTTTCTGTGTGGAATTTGTCGGCCGATGTTATATTACACTTATTAGACGGGGGAAATGTGGAAAAGATTGCATTTGGATGTTATTTATTCCCGTGAGCAACGAGCCAAGTGGCTGCTTGCAGACATTTGGCGACTGCCGCGAGGGTCAAATACCCCGCTGCTCTGCAGTGCTGCAAGTTCCATGCCAGACAAATCTGGTACACATCTGTTAATCTCCATTTGCTTTGAAATGCCTGCTAAAATCGTTGATTTTAAATCTGGTACACATCTATTCATCCTCCATAAGTTGTGTGATGCATCCGGACTGGATGGCTTTGACATTTTTGGCAATTCTGTGCTCCGGCCAGTTCCACCACTGGATAGAAAGAAGCGCAGAGACGGTACATTCATCGAACCGCTTTCGGATCGGCCTGGCGGGAACGCCGCCCACAATGGTGTAGGGTGGAACATCCTTCGTCACGACCGCCCGGGCTCCGACAACGGCGCCGTCGCCGATGGTGACGCCGGCGAGAATCACGGCCTCGAAGCCGATCCATACATCATTGCCCACAATGATATCCCCCTTGTTGTCCCAGCTCTGAGACACATTTTCCTTTTCTAGTCCCCATTCTTCAAAAAAGAGGGGGAAGGGATAGGTGCTTAAAGAGCCCATGGCATGGTTGGCCCTGGCAGGGATGTAGAGATATCCTGCCTGTATGATAGACAACGGACAGGGAAAAATCAAATGAAATTCCTGGGATGACTTTGCCAGAGATTCCGTTGCCATTTCACGAACAGCCCGATATAATGAAAGCAGTAGTGTCAAATGATTTATGAAAAAAGCAGCGCACCGGACCGGCCCCGGGAGGCTTGGCAGGAGAGTTGCGAAACTCGAAGCAACGGAGGTATGAAGTATGTTATTTTCAGCCTGGAAGTGTAAGAACGGGCAGACAGATGTTAAGAATGCTCTTTATGAAAGCACCCGCGCTCACATGGAAGCTCTCAAATATGGAAAAGAGCATCATCTGGCTGCCCTGTATCCTGTGGTTCTGTCCCAGGACCGGGAGCTTTCAAACCTGGCGGCAAAAGCAGTGCATGCTTATATGAGTTCCCTGGATGCGCCGAAGATCATCCGGCTTGACCGTCAGTTCCGGCAGTATACGTCCATGGAGTGGACGATCGACTGGACGAAGATTTCTCCCATGGGTATGCAGGATCAGATCAGCAGCCGGGAGGTCTGGCTGAGTGTCCTTCGACTTGGCACGCTTCATCCAAACGGCTATTTCAGAGAACGGTGCATGCAGGCACTGGAGGATGATGAGGCCTCCTTTCCTTATCTGACTCTTCGGCTGAACGACTGGGTGGAGCAGGTTCGTGACAGGGCCTACCTGATCCTGTCGCACCGCCTGGATGGAGCCGGGACCGATACAGCAGTGGAAATGCTGCCCTTTTTAAGCCAGACGAAAAAGGGAGAACGTTATACGAAGCAGCAGATGCAGGAGATTGAGAAAAAGCTGAGAGAGAAGATTCTGCTCCATCTGGATCAGATCTCTCTGGACCGAATCCGGGAGTATCCTCCTGTCACAAAGAGATTTTTATACCGGATTCTGCTGAAACCGGAGATACTCTCCAAAGAAGACGCCGGCCTGCTTCTGGAACGGGAGAAAAACGGAAATGAAAAGATGCTCATCATCCGTCTGATTCTTGCCAATTATGAATGCACCCATGAGGAAGTGGATCACTATCTGAGAAACAAGAGTCCCATTGTTCGGAGAAAGGCACTGGAACTGAAATATGACCGGCTGGGCAGCGCCTGGCCGGGGTTGGAAGTACATTTGCTGGATCCGGCGAAAAGCATCCGAAGCGATGCCTGCTATATACTGCAGAAGCATACAGACTTTGATCTGGTCTCTTTTTACCGGGCCGGCCTTCAGACGCCAAAAGAGGCCATAGCCATACTGGGGATCGGAGAAAACGGCACCGAAAAAGAGATACCATTACTGACCGGATACCTGTCATCTAAAGAACCGAGGCTTTTAAAAAATGCCATGAAAGCGCTGAGCAGCCTGGGAGCGGCTGGACTTGACGACCATTACTGGATGTATGTAAAAGATCTGGATCCCGGGATCTCCAAAACGGCATATGAAGCCATCGTAAGAAGCAATATTTATTATGGATCCGAACAACTGTACCAGGCGTATCAGGACTGCGGCAGCGACCATGCAAAAAAGCACCTGCTGAAGCTTCTTGCACGGGAGCCTTCCTGGGAACGGCTTCCCTGGCTTTTGCGGCTGTACCGTCCTTGTGACTGTTCAGACCAGATGCAGATGTTCCTTCACAGCGCAGTCCGCCACCGAAGTGTCTATGCCAGGATCAAAAGGAGTCAGGCAGATGAGATCATCCGGATTTTAGAGTTTGCAAAGCCTGTGATTCCGGAAGGACTGAAAAAAGAGATTCTGTTTGATCTGGCGCATATTACGGTGGTCTGACGCAGAGTTCTGACTGCCCTGCAGTACAAGATTGCGCAGGAAACAGACCATACACGACGAAGAAATATCCGTTTGCATCATTATCATGAATATGCCTGCAGAATGGTCGAAGTTCTCAGGTGAGAAGTGCAGAATCTGTTTCGAGGGGGCATTTTTACCGGTGCAGTCTGAAGGACAGAGGAAATACCAAAAAACACATCTGAAGTAAAGGAGGCTACCGTATGAATGTGAAGACAATGGAAGGTCTGGCAGGGGCAAGTACCAGCGTCAGTCTGGCGTCTACTCCCATGAACATTGCAAAAGAGGCAGAGCGAAAGGGCGACATTGACAAGATGAAGCGGGCCATGGGTTATGCGGCCGGGATGATGGATGAGGCAGATCAGTACAGCGAGAAGGCCAGCCAGGGCATGAAACTGGATGCGGAGAAGGCGAAGGAGCAGGAGAAGCTAAGGCAGGAAGAGCTTGTGAAAGCCAGGAAGGAAGAACAAGAAGAACTGGAAAAACGGCTGGAGGAGGGAGCAAAGACCGACTCGGTGGAAATCAGCCCGGAAGGAAAGGCGCAGGCGGCTGAAACTGGCAAAGCGGATGCTGCCAAACCAGCGAGTCCGGATTCTGAAGGCACGGTGCCGGATACTACCTACGACAGCTCCGGAGTGCCAGTGGAAGCAGTGCAGGCGGCGGGAGAAAATGTGGATGTAAGAGTGTAAAGTGATACATCAGACATAGCAGCAGAAAAAGAGACGAATTCGGGCATCTGCAAGGAGCGCAGATGCCCCTTTTTCCGTTTTCCTGGCAGATGAGGAAAGGCAGACAGCGATGATCTGTAATTGTAAAAGAGGGTGAATCTGCTATAATAAAATGAATAAACCGCTCAGCCGGAATCAAAAATACTGTGAGAAACCGCTTTCATACATGCAAAAAAAGGAGAACATCCCCATGAACCAGTACAAAATCCTGCTCGTGGAAGACGATGCGGAAATCAGCGAGATGCTGAGAAATTATTTAACTGCAGAAAATTATGACGTGATCTGTGCTTTTGACGGACAGGAGGCATGTGCGAAGTTTGACAGTGCTTCCGTCCATCTGGTCCTGCTGGATCTGATGATTCCGAAGATCAGCGGGATGGATGTCATGCAGCATATAAGGGGCAGCAGTGTGGTGCCGATCATCATTCTCTCCGCCAAAGATTCAGAGAGCGACAAGACTCTGGGCCTTGGGCTTGGGGCGGATGATTACATCACGAAGCCTTTTTCAGTGGCTGAGGTGCTGGCCCGGATCCGGGCGGCTCTGCGCCGGACCAACCAGTATGACCAGGCCGCGGACTCTGCGCCTGTTGTCCTGACGGTCAAAGATCTGGTGATGAACCTGTCGGACCATACCCTTACCAAAAAAGGGAAAGCGGTGGATCTGACTGCAAAAGAATATGAGATTCTGAAATTGCTTTTGCAGAATCCCAAAAAGATCTACACAAAAGAACAGATCTATTCTCTGGTCTGGAACGATGTCTACTATGGGGATGAAAATGCCGTAAACGTACATATAAGCAGATTGCGCAATAAGATCGAGGACGATTCCCGAAAGCCCCGCTATGTGATCACAGTCTGGGGAATCGGCTATAAACTGGGGGAACCATAGATGAACAGTACGGGGATTATCTTTTTTCTGTGTCTTTGTATTCTGGTTCTGTGCGGTATTGTTTGGTATCAGCAGTTCGCATTTCGTACCGGCACGCAGGCGAAGCTTCGCAGTATTCATGAAAAGATGAAAGAGATTGCAGATACGGACAGCGATGAGCGGATCATGGTTTTTACCGGCAATCAGGAACTTATGGAGCTGGCAGCCCAGATCAACCGTCTTTTGGAGGAACGACTGAAGATCCGGGCGGATCACCGCCGGTCCGAGATGACTTCCAAAAAAATGCTGTCCAATATTTCTCATGACATGAAGACGCCCATGACGGTCGTTCTTGGTTATCTGGAGATCATGCGGCTTGGCAATGAAGTGTCTCCGGAAATGCTGCTCAAGACGGAACAAAAGGCCCAGGGCGTGATGGAACTGATCAACCAGTTCTTTACACTGGCCAAGATAGAAGCGGGAGACATGGATCTGAAGCTCTCAAGGGTCGATCTTTGTGAGATCTGCCGGGAGAGTATTCTGGATTTTTACGAAATCCTTACAAATGCAGAATTTCAGGTGGAGATTGGACTGCCGGAGCAGGCTGTCTGGATCCAGGGAGATCCGGAGGCACTGCAGCGGATCTTGTTTAATCTGGTGTCCAATGCCGTCCGCTATGGATCCGAAGGAAAGTATCTGGGTGTGTTTTTAAGGACCGACGAAAAAAACGCATATGTGGATATTATGGATCAAGGACAGGGGATCGAAAAATGCTATGCAGAACATGTGTTTGATCGTCTTTTTACCATGGAAGATTCCAGAAGCCGAAGTATCCAGGGGAACGGTCTTGGGCTGACCATCGCCAGAAATCTGGCGCAGCAGATGGGAGGGGATATTGCGCTGGACAGTACGCCCCATGTAAAGACGACCTTTACGGTCAGGATGAAGCGGATGTTGTACTGAGCTTTACCGGCCACTCTTCAAAAGGGACAGATCTTTGCGATGGCGATAGCGGATGTTGTACGGAACTTTACCGGTCACCCGGAGGTCATTGCCGGAGCAGATGCAGTCTGCAGCAGAAAAAGCCGGGGAGTCCCCTTCTGGTTTGGGAACTGAGAGAGGAAATGGCTTTCCATTTTATGATCCGGGATCAAACCAAATTTTGTGTTTACATGATTCCTTGACGAAGTCATTTGTGACGGAGGGGAAGACAGGTTTCGTGTTTACACAGATTCCTTTAGAATGATGAAGTTTTTGTGACTGAATGGCGGACGGGTTCCTTTAGAATGGGACAGTCTTATTTCAATGCACGCGAAAGAAATTTGTAAGAATTGCGCAAGGGTTTTGAAAACCTCATCTGCTATTATGGTTGGTATCAAGTTACGGAACACCAGGTGAACGGTAATCCGTAAGAAAGGGGGCAGAACATATGCCGTATATTTTACAGACAAACCGCCTTACCAAGACCATTGGCAGTAAGGACCTTGTAAATGATGTCAGTCTTCACATCAAAAAAGGAGAGATCTACGGGTTTCTCGGACCTAACGGAGCGGGCAAAACGACGGTCATGAAGATGATCACCAATCTGTGGAAGCCCACATCCGGAACCGTGGAACTCTTTGGAGAGACCCTGACACCCAGCTCCTACGAAGTGCTGAAGCGGATGGGAAGTATAATTGAATTTCCCACTTTTTATGAGCAGATGACCGGATATGACAACCTGAAGCTGCACGCCGAGTACATGGGATACTACCATCACGGAAGTATGGAACATGCACTGGATCTTCTGGGGCTGTCTGATTCAGCGGGGAAACCGGTAAAAAACTACTCTCTTGGAATGAAGGAGCGGCTGGGAATCGCCCGTGCAATCTTAAGCAGGCCGGAGCTTCTGATCCTGGACGAACCAACAAACGGTCTGGATCCGGCGGGGATGAAGCAGATCCGTGACCTGATGAAGAATCTCTGCACCGAGTACGGGATCACCATTATGATCTCCACCCACATCCTCTCGGAGATCGAGCCCATTGCCGATACGGTGGGCGTGATTCACCATGGCAGAATGAAAAAGGAAATCAGCATGAAAGAAATCCGGCAGATGAGTCTGGCTTATGTAGAACTTACGGTGTCGGACCAGAAGAAGGCAGCCTATGTCCTTTCTGAAAAACTCGGTCTTACGAACTTTAAGATTCTGGAAGAAGGACAGATCCGTATTTACGATTCCAAGGTGTCTGTCCAGGAACTGTCCGGCGTGATGGCCCTGAACCATGTGCCGGTGCTGGCTCTTGGGAAAAAGGGAGAGACACTGGAGGACTATTTTCTGAAAATGACGGCGGAGGTGTAAAAGAGATGTTGAAACTGATCCAACTGGAATGGAAGAAAAATAACATTGGGAAATATTTCACAAAGGCGGTCATCATAGCAGTGCTGCTCTGTCTGTTTCTGTTCGCACTGGCTTACCTGGGGATCGCCAATGATCCGGACACCGGCCTTCCGGATGCGGCGCCTGGCAATGAGATGATCTCCTCCTCCATAGAGCTGTTCACCAGTATGGCAGCCCTGATTCTTACGGGGGTGATGCTGTCCTCCTTTATCGTCAGCGCCTATCAGAACAAGACCATGAACCTGATGTTTTCCTACCCCATCCGGCGGCAGAAGATCCTGGTATCCCAGATGCTGGCAGTCTGGATCTTCAATTTTACGGCGCTGGTTTTGACAAGGCTTTTGATCTGTGGATGTATTCTGGCCGGCTCCTGCTTTATGACCTCGTCCTTTCCTATTGACTATGACATGACAACTGCCGGATTCTATCTGCAGCTGTTCATCAAATCCGCCGTCATCGTCACCATGGGCTTTATTGCCCTGTTTGTGGGCCGGCTCCTGAAGTCCTCCAAAGCGACGATCGTCACATCCTTCCTGCTGATCTTTTTAACCCAGGCCAGCATCGGCGATCTGACCATGGCGGACAAGGCAGTCTTTCCCGTGATTCTGACCGTTATTTCGCTGGCGTCTGCGTTTCTCTCTGTTTGCAGGGCAGAGAAAGAAGATCTGATGTAAGAAGAAACGAATCTTTTTGCAGCGTTTTTGTTGTCCGTCGTGATGGTAGGCAGAGAATTCAGATATTTTTGCAATTTGAAACGCACATAGTACAAAAATACATGGTCCGGTTGACAAAAGCGACACCAGTGTCTTATAATGGAAAAGACATTGATGTCGCTTTTTGAAAGGAGGAACGATTCATGAGAGATTTTAGGTTAAGACCCTTTAAGGAAGAGGATGCACAGGTGCTGGCGCAGGCGGCGGACAATCCGAAGATCGCCGGAAATCTGCGCAATTTGTTTCCCAGTCCCTACACGTTGGAGGATGCAGTCTGGTATATTGGTGACTGCATATCCAATGAGGGAAAAGGAAGGATAGATCGTGCCATCGAGGTGGATGGACAGCCGGCAGGCAGTATCACGGTCACGGTGCAGGCGGATGTGTACGAGAAGTCCGCAGAGCTTGGATACTGGCTGTCAGAGGAACATTGGGGGAAAGGAATCATGTCAAAAGCCGTCCGGCAGATGTGCCGGGAAGCATTTGCGGCCTTTGACATTGTCCGGATCTATGCGGAGCCCTTTGCCCACAATGCAGGATCCAGAAGGGTCCTGGAAAAAGCAGGATTTACCTGTGAAGGGATGATGAGAAACGGCGTGTATAAAAACGGACAGATTCATTCTTACTGCATGTATGCACTTTTAAAGGAAGAGGCAGTGTTCTGAAATTACGCAGACAGCGGACTCAGCGTCGATGTCACCTCGTCTTCTTCCCTGGAAGGGCAGACATTCGTTCCTTTCCTTCCGGTGCTACAGCGTGTTTGAGACATGGTCGATTTCTTTTATAGTTCCAAGGACCAGAAATTCATATGGTTTCATTGTACAGACTCCTTGCTCCAAAGTCGATTCCCGGCGGGTATGCGCAAGAAACGTAGGAAACTCAGTGTCTTTGTAGGACGGACATTCTTTGCCCGAGTGGCTGCTGTTTTCCAGCAGTACCGGATAACGGCTCCATTCCGGGGAGATTTTGGTCTGCTGCTTTTTTCCGCTCAGATTGCAGAGTACCACGAGCTTTTGCTCTCCCAGTGTTCGTGTGTATGCCAGTACCATATCGTTCTGGGTCTCTGGAAACAGGATTGCACCTTTTGCGATGACTGGATATGTTTTCCGCATGGCGATCAGCTTTTTATAAAAAGCAAGGATGGAATCGTCGTCCTTTTGCTGTGCCTCCACGGTGATTTCTCTGCGAAATCCGGCAGACATGGGAAGCCATGGCTTAGCTTCAGAAAATCCGCCATAGATTTCTTCGTTCCACTGCATGGGCGTTCGGCTGTTGTCCCGGGATCTGGCTGCCAGGGTTGCGAGCGCCTCTTCTTTTGTCTTTCCCTTTTTCCGTAAAATCTCATAATAGTTCAGACTTTCCACGTCCTGGTACTGTTCGATGGAAGAGTAGTGAGCGTTTGGCATCCCGATTTCCTCCCCCTGATAAATATAGGGGGTCCCGCGCATGAGATGGATCATGCCTGCCAGCATCTTCGCCGACTCTTTCCAGTATTTTCCTTCGCTGCCCATTCGGCTGACGATCCGGGGCTGGTCGTGGTTGCACCAGAACAGCGCGTTCCACCCGCCCCCTTTTTGCATTCCCATCTGCCATTTGACAAAGAGTTCTTTTAGCTTCTGATAATCAGGAGCCATGAGCGCCCATTTGTCCCCGTTTTTATAATCCACCTTCAGATGGTGGAAATGAAAGCACATGGAAAGCTCTTTTTCCTTCGGGGAAGAATAGCGGATACAGTGCTCAAGGGATGTGGAAGACATCTCCCCTACGGTTACAAAATCCTCAATCCCGGCATCTTTTACCAGTTCTTTCAGATATTCATGGATATGGGGGCCGTCGCTGTAAAATCTTCGCCCGTCTCCTTCAAAATCATCTGTCATCTGTTCCGGCTTTGAGACCAGATTGATCACATCGAACCGGAATCCCCGGATGCCTTTCTCTTTCCAGAAACGGAGAATCTCTTTTAATTCTTCCCGGACTTCTGGATTATCCCAGTTTAGATCTGCTTGGGTCACATCGAACAACCGGAGATACCATTTTTTCAGGGTAGGTACGTATTCCCATGCAGGGCCGCCGAATTTTGACTGCCAGTTGGTAGGTACATGATCCGGCGTGCCCTCTCTGAAAATATAATAGTTCTGATATTTTTCCTCTCCTGCCAGCGCTTTTTGAAACCATTCATGCTGGGTGGACGTATGATTGAATACCATATCCAGCATGAGCTCCATGCCCCGGGCGTTGCTTTCCTGGATCAGGCTTTCCAGATCTGCCATGGTTCCAAAGCGTGGATGGATGCTCCGGTAATCGGCCACATCGTATCCGTTATCTCTCTGGGGCGAGGGAAAAAACGGAGTCAGCCATAGATAATCTACTCTAAGTTCCTGAAGATAATCTAATTTTTCGATGATTCCGGGGATGTCTCCAAAGCCATCCCCGTTGGAATCTTTAAAAGATTTCGGATAAATCTGATAAACTACTTTGTCGCTGAAATCTGCCATTTTTTGTCTCCCTGCTCTTTTTATGCCCAGTCTGCCACTTTGCTTTCTTTTTCTTTGACTTCGATTCCGGTATGGAACTGAACGTTCTGTGCACTTCCTTCTTCCGTAATGACGCATACGGTCACATCTGGATGTCCTGCCGCCTTGATCTTTGCACGGTCAAATCGGATCAGCGGCGTTCCCGTGCGGACCGGCTGTCCTTCCTGTACCAGATATTCAAATCCGTCTCCTTTCATATCCACTGTATCGATGCCGATATGCAGCAGGAGCTCCATGCCGTTATTCAGCTTCAGTCCGCAGGCATGGCGGGATTCGGGCATCATAACGGTGACTTCTGCGTCCGCCGGAGCATACAGTGTTTCATTTTCCGGGATAATTGCCAGGCCGTCACCCATGATGCCTTCGGAAAAGACGCCGTCGCCCACTTCCCTCAGCGGGATTGCTTTTCCGGATACATATGCGGTCAGTGTTCCGGGAGCAGACTTCGGTGTTTTCTTATTCTGCATAACAGATGCCGTAATACCTGCCGCTGTGCTTGCTCCGGCTCCTGCAGCAATCTCTGCCAGACCGGCGGTTTCATATGTCTGCTCTGCCTGCAGGCGCTTCTTTCCCACAACAGCCGTCAAGAAAAACGGAACTGCCAGCGCGATCCCCATACAAATGGCAAAAGAAACCATAAACTGAGGCTGGATGGACAGGATACCTGGGATACCGCCGACTCCGATGGCGTTTGCCGTTGTCCCGGTGGCCACGCAGACCACTGCCGCGATGCCGGAGCCGATCATTCCGCAGACAAAGGGGAAGCCTTTCTTTAAATTTACGCCGAAGATAGCCGGTTCTGTCACACCAAGATAACAGGAGATACAGGCCGGAATATTGACTTCCTGTGCTTCCGGATCTTTTCTCTGAAGCCAGATCATGCCAAGCACTGCAGAGCCCTGGGCGATGTTGGACAGTGCGATCATGGGCCACAGCATGGTCCCGCCGTAGTCGGCGATCAGCTGCAGGTCGATGGCGTTGGACATATGATGAAGCCCTGTGATGACCAGCGGGGCATAGACCACGCCGAACAGGGCGCCGAATACGACCTTGAAGGTTCCTATGATTCCTGCAAATACAATTGCAGAAACGAAAGCTCCGATCTTCCAGCCAACGGGTCCCAGTACAAAGTGCGCAGCCATGACAGACAGCAGCAGGCTTAAGAAGGGAACAACGATCATGGAAATCACCTGAGGCGTGATTTTCCGGAAAAATTTTTCCAGATACACCAGTGTAAAGGCGGCCAGGATCGCTGGGATCACTTGTCCCTGGTAGCCGATCATGTTGACCTGGAAACCACCGAAGTTCCACTTGGGTATATCCGCTGCCGCCGTTCCCGCGACCGCATAGGCGTTCAGAAGCTGTCCGGATACCAGGGTCAGACCAAGGATGATGCCCAGCATCTGGGTGGTTCCCATCTTCTTTGTGACAGACCAGCAGATACCCACCGGCAGCATATGGAATACCGCTTCGCCGATCAACCACAGAAAGCTGTCGATGCCGGCCCAGAACTGACTGATGTCACACAAAGTTTTGGTTCCGTTTTCAAAAAGATACAGACTGTCGATGCAGTTTCGGAAGCCCAGAATCAGGCCGCCGGTGATAATCGCCGGGATCAGCGGCGCGAAGATCTCCGCCAGCGCGGTGATGATTCGCTGCAGCACATTCTGGTTTTTCTTCGCTGCCTGCTTTACTGCGTCTTTGGACACCCCTTCGATGCCTGCTGTTTTTACAAAGGCATTGTAAAAGTCAGCCACAGTATTGCCGATGATTACCTGAAACTGTCCTGACTGGGTGAAGCTTCCTTTTACTGCCTTCATTGCTTCGATCGCCGGTACATCCGCTTTCCCCGGATCCACCAGAGCAAACCGCATTCTTGTCATACAGTGAGATACGGCTGCGATGTTTTCTTTTCCGCCTACCAGACGTAACAACTGTTTTGCGTCTTCTGCATAGTTACCCATCCTGTAAACCCTCCGTTTGTTTTTTGGAAAAACTTGTTTAAACATGTTGTTGATTATGTTATAACATACTTGTTTGAACATGTCAATCTCTTTTTTGAAATTTGTTTAAACAAGTAAAAAGGAGATCTAGTTTGTTTTCTGGATACGTCTTTTGCGTCTCGTATTGCGGTCAAAAGTGCGATTTGGCTTCTTTCTTTCGCAAGAGTGATGTCCTGCAGGGTGCGGGCTGGTTTTGTCATCTTAAAAAAACGGATGCGGCAGACGATCAGACAGTAGTATTTTTCTTTCAGGGGACAAAAAGAACTGCTGCAGAATGCGGCGCCTGTTCCTTTGCTGTCCGGTACCTTCCGGACAGCGCTGCCAAGTAAACAGACAGGATCACATTCTGCAACAGTTCTTATGATGTTACAATTTAAATTTCATTGGGTATTTCTTTTTTTGAAGATTCAGAAAAAGAAATAGAAATATCATTTTTTTTCATGAACAGCAGTCCAAAAGAACCTGGGCCGCAGTTACTGGCGATGGCAGAAGAGGCTTTCTGCAGATAAACCCGTTCAAACGGACAATATTGTTTTACCAGATTCTGGATATACTGAATACGCGTGGAATCCATTCCGGCATAAGTGATAAAAAGGATGCGCCGGTCAATATTCCGTGGATTGGAAAGCGCCTTTCGGATATAACGACGTGCGACATGTGTAAAGTTCCCCATCTCCATACTTTTAACCACCATCCGGCTGTTTTTGAGTATGATGATCGGATGCAGAAGCAGCGCATCACAGAGAATCTGTACTCTTTTGGAGATTTGTCCGGCCTGGCACATCATATGAGTGCTGTCAATGATAAAGGCGGAGGAAATATAGCGCTTCAGCTTTTGTACCATTCGCAAGATCTCTGACCTGGAGGCGTGCTTTTCTGCCATGGAGGCGGCATACAGCACCATTAGTCCTAAGCTGCTGGAAAGATGGCCGGAATCCAGCACGGTGACATTCTCAAAAGATTTTGCTGCTTCCAGCGCATTGGAATACCCGTCGCTGGTGTGCTTTGCCATGGTAAGATGGATGATATACTGAGCTTCCGTCAGACTTTCCGCGAAGAACTTTTCATAATCCTCCACCTCCGGGGCCTGGGAACATCCTTTTTTTCCGGCTGCCATATGTTCCAGCAGTTCGTCAGCCCTCAGCTCCTGTTGATCAAGGAAGCGTCCCTGATCCGTACAGACATAGTAAGGACACACCGATATCCGAAACTCTTTGATCAGGCTTTCCGGGAGATCGCAGACACTGTCGGTTGTGATCATGAGGGAGCGCCTCTTTGACTGTTCAAAAATCAGGACATCTTTTCCAATCTCTGACTGAATGCTTTCTTCAATCAGCTTCACCAGCTGTTTGGGCAAAATACTTAAGACAGCCGCTTCTAAAAGAGCGCCGCTGACCGGTTTGGCCAGATAGCCGCTGAATCCTTCTTTCCGGTAAAGAAGCTGATTGTCACTGCCGGCATTGGCAGTCAGCGCGATGACCGGAACGTCCTGACACAGACCTCCCGGCTGGGTACGCAGTGCATGAAGACACTGGATCCCGTCCATTTCAGGCATCAGATGATCCATCAGGATAGCATCATAGTGCTGCTTTTGGGTCAGTTTCAGGCATTCTGCACTGCTGAGTGCCGTATCGATCTGAATCTTTGTGGCTGAGAGCAGTTTTCGAACGACTGTCAGGTTCATCTCGTTGTCGTCAACCACCAGGATGTGTGCGTCCGGTGCCTCAAAACTCTGCTGATACTGTTTACCTCCGTGGGCTTTTACACGGGAGGCCAGAGTAAAGGTTCCAAGTTCCTTATCTTCCACAATGTCCTGATCCAGTGTAACAACAAAGGTGGAACCTTTGGTGTAGACGCTGTTGACACTGATCTCTCCGCCCATCAGTTCCACAAGCTGATGGACGATGCTAAGTCCCAGTCCGGTGCCTTCAATATGGCGGTTTTTCTCTTCGTCCACCCGTTTGAATGCGTTAAAAATATAAGGAATGTTTTCCTTCTTTACACCCTGTCCGGTATCTTCTATCGAATACCACACACGCACTTTGTTCAGCTCCAGGCGCTCGCATCGGATGGAGAGTGTGACACATCCTTCGCTTGTATATTTGACTGCATTGTTCAGAAGGTTGATCAGGACCTGCTTGATACGCACTTCGTCGCCGCAGAGCATGCTTGGAATGGAAGGATCCACGTGCAGACGGAATTCCAGTCCCTTTTCCTTTGCCTTGATCCAGATCATATTGACAATTTCTGAAAAAAGCGCTCCTGTCTCATAGGAGACATTGACGATTTCCATCTTACCGGATTTGATCTTGGACAGGTCCAGAATATCGTTGATCAGTGTCAGCAGTATCTTACTGGCACTTTGGATGTTTCTGGCATTTTCCGCCACATCTTCCGGAATGTTTCCCCGCAGGATAAATTCATTTAACCCGATGATTGTGTTGATCGGAGTACGGATTTCATGACTCATGCTGGAGAAAAAGTGATTTTCAGCCTGGTTCAGCTCTTCAATTTCCTTCTTTTGCTGCCTTGAAAATTCATTTTCTTCTTCATAGAGCCGGATAAGGAACAAAAGCAGCACACTGGTCAGAATACTCACCAGTATCACAGAAATGGCAGAACCAAAAAAAGAGTTTGTTTTGCTGCTCTGGGCGATTAACTCCGGATAAGAAAAAGCGGTGTAATAGCAAAGCAGTGTCTCTGCCGTGCAGAGCAGGAAAAAGACGGCTTTTCGTTTTCCCTCCAATGTAATACTGATGTAAATAAAGCAAAGGATAAACCATTCCGGCATACCACTGTAAAATCCGCCTGCTGTGAAAAAACTCAACGGGAAGAGAAAAAGCAGCAGTATTGTGATGAATGTAGCTCCTGTATTGATGCATTTCTTTTGAATGCTGACTTTTACGACCACTGTCATGCATATCAGACTTGCCGCCAGGATCAATATATTGGCGAGGCTTTTGCCCATAGGCAGGATCATCGCCAGTGCAACCATACAGATGCCCGTAACAATGCGAAACATACGTTCGTGCAGGGCAATTCTGTGGTTAAATATAATTTCAAACCATTTTTTTATCACCCGATATTTCCTCCTGTTTTCATAATCCGGCAATCGTCTCACAGACTTCGTCATACAGTCGAATCAGAGTGGGATGATCATGCTGAATATATCCGATGTTTCCTTTTTTACCGGCCTGTTCCAGCAGTTTTGCCTGTTCTGCCAGCAGTTCTGCACCAATCGTCATGGAGGTGCTTTTCAATGCATGAACCTTGACGGTATAATCCGTCCAGTTGGCAGCTTCAAACAGGTCAATCAGTTCCTCCCTCTTTTCCACAGCCTGTGTACAGAACATCTGCAGCATTTCAATGTAAAACTCTTCTTCCCCGCAGCAGTAATCCAGTCCAAGCTGTACATTCACGCCGATCTTGGTGAGCGGAGTAAAGGAGATAGAAGTTCCATACTCATCGGCTGGTTCGTCCGGGAGAAACTCATCCATGTCGGATTCTTCGTCAATGCTATCGTCAAAGTCGTCCGGATCTGAATCAAAGTCTTCAGCAAAAGTATCTTCGGAAGCATCTTCTTCGGAGAAAGCATTTTCTGAAAAGTCATCATCGAAAGAATCCATGCGGTAAGCACTGTCATCAGAATCGTCATAATCGGAAGACTCCATATGGTAAGCGTTTCTTCCTGAACCATCAAGGTCCGAAGCGTCCATGCGGTAAGCGGTGTCTTCTGAACCATCAAGGTCCGAAGCGTCCATGCGGTAAGCGGTGTCTTCTGAACCATCAAGGCCCGAAGCGTCCATGCGGTAAGCGGTGTCTTCTGAACCATCAAGGCCCGAAGCGTCCGTGCGGTAAGCGGTGTCTTCTGAACCATCATGGCCCGAAGAATCCATGTTATAAGATGTTCTTCTGGTATAACCACGACTGTAAGACTTTCTTCTGGAAGCGTTTCTTTTGGAACCGCCACGATCCGAAGACTCTGCACGGTAAGAACCGCCATAACCTGAAGAACCCATGTTGTAAGAGGTTCTTCCTGCATAATCATGACCGGAAGGATCTCTTCTGGAAGCGTTTCTTTCAGAACCATCCTGATCCGAAGACTCCGCATGGTAAGAGCCATCATCAGAACCATCGTGACTGGAAGGCTCTGTACGATAAGAATCATCATCAAAACCATTAAGGCCGTCAGGATCCGTTTTGGAAGAATTTCTTCTTAAAAAGCCATGGCCAGAAGACTTTCTTCTGGAAGCGTTTCTTTTTGAATCGTCAGGTTTTGAATCGTCATGATCCGTAGCGTCCACATGGTAAGAATCATCATCCGAGCGATCAAGGCCGTCAGGATCCGTTTTGGAAGACCTTCTTCCTAAAAAGCCCCGGCCAGAAGGCTTTCTTCTGGAAGCGCTTCTTTTTGAAGTGTCATGATCGGAAGACCCTGCACGGTAAGAATCGTCATCGGACCCGTCCTGATCTGAAGATTCTGCAAGGTAAGAATCATGATCAGAATCGTCATGATCCACAGGATCCGTTTTGGAAGACCTTCTTCCTAAAAAGCCCCGGCCAGAAGGTTTTCTTCTGGAAGCGTTTCTTTTTGAATTGTTATGATCGGAAGACTCTGCATGGTAAGAATCGTCATCAGAACGGTCATGACCAGAAGACTCTGCATGATAAGAATCATCATCATACCCGTCATGATCCGAAGACTCCACATTGTAAGGATCATCTTTTAAAGAGTCGTAACCCGAAGGCTTCCTCTTGGAAGTGTTTCTTCCTGAACGATCATGGCCCGAAGGCTCCTTCCTGGAAGATCCGCTTTCTGAACATGCATGATCTGAAGGTTCCCTGTCAAAAGAGGTATTTTCTGCATAGACATCATCTGCCAAATCCTCCCTGACATCCGAACGTTTTGTGAGGACATCCTCATTTGGATCTGCCTTTGAAGCTGCATTCGCTGCAATCACTTTACCAGAACTGGATTTTCTTGATTTACCTCTTTTTGGTGCTGCTCTGTCTGGCGTTTTTCCAAATTCCGCGGCTTCTGTTTCGTACTGGATGGATTGCTTGGGCAGTACTTTGCGCAGCACTCGTTCCAGAACTGCACGTTCAATGGGCTTTGGTATAAATTCTGTAAATCCTTCGTTCCGGAACATTTCTCTCGCACCGCTGATGGTATTTGCAGTCAGGGCAATCACCGGGCGTTCCTGGTACATGCCATTGTTGACTTCACGAATCCGTTTCAGTGTCTCCACACCGTCAAAGCCGGGCATCATATGATCCAGGAATATAATGTCATAGGAAGCGTTGGTGCATCGTTCGATGGCTTCCTTTCCGCTTAAGCAGGTATCTACCTTAATGCCATAGCTGCCAAGGACTCCTTTCGCCACCACAAGATTCATCTCTTCATCATCAACAGCAAGAACCCGAACACCGTCACAGGAGAATGGCTTTCGTCCGGCAGCCTGTGCTTCTCCGAATCCATTTTCCTTTATTTCTCCATTGAGAAGATTTACCACGGAAAGAGCAAAAAATGGTTTGTGGATTGTCAGAAGCCTGCTGCGGGGATCCAGAGTATAATCCCGCTCGGCAATTACCACAACCCGAAGTGTGCAGGCAAGATTCTCATAATAAGAACGGTTTTCTTCATATTCTACCTGCGCGATAAATACATGAGTCAGCTCGTGGTTTTTCTGAAGCTTCAGCAGCCCTTCAAAATTGTGGGCCTGATATCCTTCAATGCAAAGCCCTTCCACCATGTGCAGAATCATATTGTCATAGTATCTGCGGATCTCGTCACTGGCGTATTTTTCTGTCCGGAAGTAGCATGCGACACAGAGCCGTTCGGGATGCGAGAGCACCATGGCCGGCGTGGCATCCTTCACACCCTGGGGAATGGTAATATGAGCATGAAGCCCCTGCCGATCTCTGCTGTCAAAGTGGATAAATCCACCCATGGCGTGGAGCAGTCCCCGGGCAATCGGAAGTCCCAGTCCCAGTCCGCCTGCAAAACGGCTGCTGCCGGAATCCGCCTGATAAAAATCATCGCACATCTGCGTGAGCTGAGAAGCCGTCATGCCGATTCCGGTATCATAAATGTCTATGACCAGATTGATGCCGTAGTCTTCACATCGATAACCAATGCAGATGTTGATGCCGCCTTCCTCCGTAAACTTAATCGAGTTTTCCAGAAGAATTTTAAGAACATGAGAAATTTTTTCCGCATCTCCAATCAGAACGGCTGGTGTTCTTGGATCAAGGTCAAAGACCATCTCCAGCTGATGCTTGCTGTTCTGCATGGCGGTCATGGTAATAATATCATTGAGGACGGAAGTGATCATGTAAGGTTCTTTTGCCGGAGTCAGCGTGCCTTCTACGATCTCAGTGTAATCCAGCATGTTGTTGATCTGATTGGACAGGCGCTTGCCTGCCAGCTGGATGGACTGCATGTCAGTGCGGATTCCAGGAGAAATATCTTTTTCCAGTATGACTTCGCTGAGTCCGAGCACCATATTGATGGGAGTCCGCAGTTCATGGGATACGTTGGACAAAAATTCTGCATTCTGCCGTCCGGCAGTTTCCAGCTGTGTCAGTGTACTGTCATATATGTTCCGGGATTCCTGCCTTCTGTTGATCCGGTATCTTGCAATCGCGATAGCGCCTGAGATGACAATGGCTCCAAGTCCCAGCCGTATGAGATTCTGTGTACCTGTGTAATGTCCGATTGTATGCAGAATAAAGAAATGATACAACAGGATCAATACGTACAAGGCGGCTGTCATAAACAACAGCCGCTTTTTGTCAAACATGGAAAACACAAGAATCAGCATACAGGCTACTGCAGGCACATCAAAAAGGGTGCTTGAATGTACGCCGAAGAAAAAAAATCCGATCATTAAAAGTCCGACGCACAGATTTTCATAGAAGCTGTCCGAACCGGTTCTTCCGATATGTAGAATCCAGACGAGGGTATTGCCAGTCAGAATTACCGGAATCATCCATGGTTCCCATGACAGGGCCAGGATAGTCAGAATCAGCAGTGTACCGTACATGGTCACGATGCTTGCCAAAAGCAGATGGATACTGGTCTGTCCTTTTGCTCTCATTGCTCATTCAACCCCAGTTCTACCCGTTTTAACAGCTCTTTCGGGAAAAATGGTTTTTTCAGATAATTCACTGCACCCAGGCTGATGGCAGTCTTTACATCATCTTCATATCCGGATGCCGTCAGAAAGATAACGGGAATCTCCACAGAAGAATCTTTCATACGCCGGAAGGTTTCGATGCCGTCCATGATGGGCATTGCTATATCAAGAAGAATCAGATCAATTTTTTCATATTTGATTTTTTCAAGTGCTTCTCTGCCGGATTCTGCGAGAAGTACATTATAATGCTTCTCCAGGATCATCCTCGTTCTCTTCAAATTCATTGCATCATCGTCCACTACCAAAATACGTTTGCGCATACAGCTGCCTCCTTCTATCATCTTGGGATTTCCAAGATCCCCATAAGAATCATTTTAAATCAGGTCGACAATAAAATCAAGTATGATGACCGTCCATTTCACAAATGATGGATCATATTTTGGGACAGATTGTCCACAGTAGAAGTAAAAGTGATTCCGTAGCTCTGGATCTTGTCCTGGCACATGCAGATATTTCTGGGATTTGTGCAAAAAGCTTCCATATTTTTCTGCAGCCTTTCGGTATTCAGTTTGAGGGTTGTAAAGACCTTTGTTAAGGTGGTATAGGTATCGGTCTCATTCGGTGACCCAAAATTGTAGACACCGCCCGGGAGGGAAAAAGCTTTTTCCAGGTTTTGCACCACTTCCGTCACATCCGTGATTCCCCTTCGGTCATAGATCGGAAGCCTGATGGGTTCTCCGTTTTTGAGGCTGAAAAGGAGTGTGCGAAAAAAGTCCCCGTGTTCGTCCGGTCTTTTTGTCTGGACATCATACATCCAGGACAGCCGAAGAAAGATGCAGTGAGGATTGGTTTTCAGACATTCCTGCTCCGTGGTCAGCTTCTCCTGGCCATACCGGTTGACGGGGAAAAGCACTTCTTCTTCCCGGTGGGCGTCTTTTTGCCGGCTTCCAAAGTATACCTGATCAGAGCTGCAGAGGAGACAGACTGCACCTGACTCTTTTGCTGCGTTTGCCAGGTTGAAGCTCCCTTCCACATTGATCTTCCAGGACCTTTCGGGTTCTTTCTCACACAGGCTTACATCAGAGACTGCCGCACAGTGAACCACGCAGTCAGGCCTGTGATGGAGAAAATAGCAGGATACATGCTGGGCATCGGTAATATCCAATTCATGATGAGATGGTGCGAGGATCTCATAACTTCCCGTATAAAAATCGACAATCCGGCTCCCCAGAAAGCCGGATGCTCCAGTAATCAGCAGCTTTTTCATTTGGAATCGTCTCCCTCCTGTTCAGGTCAGTTCATTTATCCTATATTATAGGTACCTGCCTGATGACTGTCAACAATGGACAAAATATGAGCAGTCGTTAATTTTTTTGAAGAATATCGGATTGCTGCTCCGTTGTGGAATCCACCTCTCTTTGCTATGATGGAGATACCAAATATGGCACAACGCGAAGGAGGCAGTTTTATGCAGATCGGCAAAGTGATCCGAACATACAGGAAAGAAAAACATATGACCCAGGAAGAGATGGCCGGCCGTCTTGGAATCACGGCCTCGGCCGTCAACAAATGGGAGAACGGAAATTCGTATCCGGACATCACGCTGCTGGCTCCCATTGCCAGACTTTTGGATATTTCTCTGGATACACTTTTGTCCTTCCAGGAGGAGTTGAGCGGCAGGGAGATTGGCGAAATTATTTATGAAATGGACACTATGATGAAGGTGCGACCGTATGAAGAGGTATTTCAGTGGGCCAGGGAGAAGCTGGAGCAGTATCCAAACTGTGAAGAGCTGATCTGGCAGATTGCACTGGTTCTGGATGTACAGCGTACCGTTAAGGAAATTCCGGAGAAAGAAAAGTATGATGAGGTTCTGCAGTCCTGGTATGAGCGTGCGCTGGAAAGCAGCGAAGAGATCATACGATATCGTGCGGCAGATGCACTGTTTGGTTTCCATATGAGAAAGAAGCAGTATGACCAGGCAAAGGGATGTCTGGCGTATTTTTCCAGGCAGGATCCGCTGCGAAAAATCAAACAGGCACAGCTTTATAAGGCGACCGGACAAAGGACAGAAGCGTATAAAGCTTGTGAAGAACTGTTGTTTGGCAGCTATCAGGTGATAGACGGGGCACTGCATATGCAGTACTGCCTGGCATTTGAAGACCGGGATATGGAAAAGGCGCGTTTATTTGCCAGGAAGCAGGAAGAGCTGGCGAAATGTTTTGAATGGGGAAAATATTATGAGGTTTCTCCCTGGCTTGAACTGGCAGTTTTTGAGAAAGATAAAGAGGCGGCGTTTGAAATTATGCAGAAAATGCTGTCCAGTATCACACAGATCGGAAGCTATTCAGAAAATCCGCTCTATGAACATATGCATTTTAAGGTCAGGGAGGAGTTTCGCGGGCAGATGAAAGAGGACCTGCTGAATGCTTTTCGGAAGGAAGTCAGGTTTGAATTTTTAAGGGAAGATAAACGGTGGGAGGAACTGATCCGGTGACCGCTTTTTGGAATCTTAGGAAATTTCTAAGAATTTCTGCAGAAAATCTCAAAGAAAAACTGATCGCTTTCTGATATCCTGAAGCCAGGAGCATTCATGCCTTTTTGGCAGGACAGTTGTGTCCTGTCTGTATTCTATTCAGATAAACCTCCTTGCCTAAATTTTCGTCGGACTGCGTGTCCGGCGGTCAACGATGCCGCCGCATCGCCTCCCTGATGAAAATTTGTTTTACGGAGTTTCACCAGATAGCATGCAGACAGAACCATAGATAGGAGGTCAGAATGAGTATCAGAAGAAAGATCATAGAGTATTCCAGAGGTAGCAATCTGGAGCATTTTTGGAGACTGTACCGGTGGCAGAAGCAGATCAGCAGCGGTTTTCTGCATGATGTGCTGACCTTTCTTATGAGCCGGTGTGCTTATCGTCATGGGGGATATATCGGACCGGATGCAGTGATCAAAGGCAGGCCGGTCCTTCCCCACGGACTGCAGGGGATCTTTATTTCCCGATATGCCAGTGTGGGTGAGGGCTGCAGGATCTATCAGAATGTGACCATCGGCGAGGTAGACCGAAGAGCGCCTGTGGTCGGAGATCACTGTCTCATCGGTGCGGGGGCGGTGCTCATCGGGGATATCCATATCGGAGACCGGGTGAAGATCGGAGCAGGCGCCGTGGTCCATACAGACGTCCCGGATGATGCCACGGTGGTGCCGCAGCCGGTAAGGATCATTTTGCCGTAGAATAAAGGAAACAGAATAGAGAAACTGTGTTGCAGACCGGTAATCCGTCATGGAGGACCGGTCTTTTTCTTTTTGTTTCTCCTAATGACTTGTCTGAATTTCCATCTGCCGTGTGATCGTCGGTCAACGATGCCACCGCATCGCCTTCCGCCTTGCAGGCTGAAAATCTATGCTGTGTCATTTCACGGAATATAAATTGGTCAGTACACCAGGGCAATGCTGCAAAGCAGGATGCTTATTTTCTGCACAGAAAATACGGGATGATTTTTTTGGAAAGAAGAATGCTTTGTAAGAAGTCAGACACTTATATTAAGAACATGGAAGCTTGATAAGATCCATACCTCTTGTGATTATGCACAAAAATCACTTTTATATTTATCTAAAATGCTGAATTTTAAAATAAATATTGACTTTTATTCCATAAAATGATATATAGTACATATAACATCCTACAAAGGATGAGGGATGAAGAAAAAAGGAAGGAGATATGCTTTATGAAGCAGAAGATGAAGGGGCTGATGCTTGCAGCGGTACTGGCATCGGGGATGCTGTCCGGATGCGGTTCCGGTACGGAGCAGGCGTCTGCGGGAGCCGATGACGCCTATCAGGAGATCGAACTGGTGATGGCGGTCAACGGAACGGATATCCAGATCGACACCATGGTGGCGAAGAAATTCGCAGATCTGGTGGCAGAAGAGTCCGGCGGCAGAGTTACCGTTGCGGTATTTCCAAACGATCAGCTCGCAGGGGGGAATTCTACCAAGGGAATCGAGATGATCGCAGTGGGAGGCGTGGACCTGGCTGCGTATGCCACTTCCGTCATGTCAGTGCTGGACGGCCAGATGTCCATCGCCACGATACCGTGGAGCTTTGACAATTACACGGAGGCCAGAACCGTCATTGATGAGACCGGGGGCGACTACTATGCGAAGGTTCTGGCAGAGAAAGGAATCACATATCTGGGATCTTTCCACAACGGATTCCGTCAGATCAGCAACAGCAGACAGGAAGTGCGGACACCCGAGGATGTGCAGGGGCTTAAAATCCGGGTGCCGGGCAGCGAGGTCTACATGGATTTTTTCCGGGCGCTGAAAGCAGACCCCATCTCCATGAGCTGGAGCGAGGTGTTCACCGCCATCCAGCAGGGGGCCATCGACGGACAGGAGAACGGCGTGAGCATCACCGACTCGGCCAAGATGTATGAAGTACAGGACTATATGACGCTGTGGAACTACACTTATGAAAATGACCTGTTTGTGGCAAACACCGAGATCTGGAACAGCCTGGAACCGAAAACCCAGGAACTTCTGAGAGAAAAGGCAAAAGAAGCCTGTGACTGGGGAAGAGATCAGGTGGAGCAGGAAGAGGCCGAGATCGTACAGAAATTCCGGGACGGCGGTATGACTGTGACGGAACTGACGCCGGAAGAACTGGAAGTATTCAAGGAAGCCGTACAGCCGGTCCGGGAAAAATTTATGACAAAATACGGAGAAGAGGCGTGCACGGCTTTCCAGATCGACTAGCAGAGCATGCAGAAAGGGGTAATACATGCGGATATTAGACAGAATAGAGGAGATTGTGGCGGCTGTCTGCCTGTCGGTCATGACAATTCTGGCATTTGCCAATGTGGTAGCCAGATATGTGTTCAGCGCTTCCTTCTCCTTTTCGGAAGAGATTACAACGTACCTGTTCGTACTTTTGAGTCTGCTGGGCACCGCCATCGCAGCCAGAAGAAGAGCACATCTGGGTCTGACCATCCTGACGGACGTGGTAAATCCCGGAGTTCGCAGGATCTTACATATCATTGGCTATGTGTTTGCCGTGGCATTTACCGGAGCGATTTTTTACTACGGCATCCGGATGGTCTTAAGTCAGAGGCAGCTTCATCAGGTGACTGCCAACATGCAGTGGCCGGAATGGATCTTCGGTTCCTTCGTACCCATCGGGGCGCTGTTCGCCACGGTCCGGTTCGTGCAGGTACTGGTAGAAGAGATCCGGGGAACGGATGAGAAAGGGGGAGAAAACTGATGGTTGCAGTTGTATTGTTTCTTGTATTTGCGGTTCTGCTGCTGATCGGGGCGCCGATTGCAGTCTGTCTGGGGGCGTCCAGTGTGCTGGCCATGATCGTCCAGGGGGCAGGAAGGCCGCTGGATACCATCATGAGCAGTCTGCCAAGGCTGGTGTCCTCTTCCACAAGTAAATTCGTACTCCTGGCGATTCCGTTCTTTATTCTCGCCGGGAACATCATGGAAAAGGCAGGCATCTCCGGAAAGCTGATCCGGCTGGCGGAGGTCTGTGTGGGACATTTAAAGGGCGGTCTTGCCATTGTCTGCGTCATCGTCTCCTGTTTCTTTGCAGCCATCTCCGGTTCCGGTCCGGCGACGGTGGCAGCGCTGGGACTGATTATGATCCCGGCTATGATCAAGGCAGGATACAAGCCGGCTTTTGCAGCGGCGCTCATGGGCGCTTCGGGAGCCATCGGAGTGGTCATCCCGCCGTCCATTACCTTTGTGGTGTACGGGTCCATCGCGGATGCGTCCATCGGAACCCTGTTCCTGGCCGGAGTCCTTCCGGGACTTCTGATGGGTCTGGGGCTGATGGTCACGGCGCTTCTGGTGGGAAGCAAAAGCAAGCTGGAGACATTGCCCAAAGCATCCGGGAAAGAACGCTGGGATGCATTCAAGGATGCTTTCTGGGGACTTCTGATGCCGGTCATCATCCTGGGCGGTATCTACGGAGGAATCTTTACCCCCACAGAGGCGGCGGCCGTGTCTGTTATCTACGGATTGTTTGTAGGGATCTTCATTTATAAACAGATCCGGATACAGGAGCTTTATAGTCTCCTCCTGGATTCCGTATCCACCACGGCGACCGTCATGTTCATCACGGCGGCGGCCAGCCTGTTTGCCTACGTACTGACCCGTGCAAGACTGGATGTGGCGATCAGCACGGCGCTGCAGCAGGTGACGGGAGGAAGCACGATCATTTTCTTCATCATTGTCAACATTATCCTTCTGATCGCGGGTTGCTTCCTGGATTCCACGTCGGCGCTGTACATCTTCACTCCGCTGTTCGTGCCGGTGGCAAATGCCCTGGGTATCGATCTGGTGCATCTGGGCGTGGTCATGATCGTAAACCTGGCCATCGGACTTTTCACTCCGCCGGTGGGCGTCAACCTGTATGTGGCCTGTGGTGTGGCGGATGTGAACCTGAAAGAGATCTCCAAAGCAGTGGTGCCGCTTTTGATCGCTTCCATTGCCATACTGTTAATCGTTACTTATGTGCCGGCGGTATCTCTGGCCTTTGTATAAAAGACAGAGCAGAATCTCTTCCCTGCAAAAAACAGCGCTGCAGACTCTGCACGGAAGTGCTTGCATTTGATCACGGCCTGTGATCTTTAGGCATGTATTCCGAGGAGCAACTGGCGTTCTTCAAGAGCTTTGACCACTGCCCGCGCTCTTAGGGCATGTATTCCGGGGAGCAACTGGCGTTCTTCAAGAGCTTTGACCACTGCCCGCGCTCTTAGGGCATGTATTCCGGGGACCAACTGTCGCTCTTCAAGAGCTTTGACCACTGTCCGAGCTCATGGGGCATGTATTCCGGGGACTAACTGGCGCTTTCAAGAGCTTTGATCACTACCCGAGCTCATAGGGCATGTATTCCAGGGAGCAACTGTCGCTTTTCAAGAGCTTTGCTCACGGCCTGTGATCCTTGGGCGTGCAGAAAAAGCAGCACATGACCGGCTGGGGGAGCGGCGGGCATGGAAGGGACTGTTCAGATGTAAAACGGAACTAAAATGAAACTAAAAACAGCATCTGCTTACAAGGTACTCGAATCATTTTGAGGATACGAAAAAACGGATGCAAAATTTTCAATAAGAGGTGAAATCATCATGAAAGAAGCAAGTGTAAAAGATTTACAGAAACAGTGTATCGAACTGAAGAAAAAGGTCATCAGCATGATCCATAAGGCCCAGTCCGGGCATCCGGGCGGCTCTTTGTCAGCGGCAGATTTTGTGACGGCTCTTTATTTCCGGGAGATGAATCTGGATCCGAAGAACCCCAAATGGGAAGACCGGGACCGTTTTGTCCTCTCCAAAGGCCATGTGTGCCCGATCCAGTATGCGGCGCTGGCCGCCAGAGGTTTCTTTGATGAGGCAGTGCTGGATACGCTTCGTCAGGAGGGCTCCATCCTTCAGGGACATCCGGACATGAAGAAATGTCCGGGGATCGACATCTCCACCGGTTCTCTGGGCCAGGGTTTTGCCTGCGGTGTCGGCATGGGCATTGCGGCAAAGGCCGACAGGAAGGACTATCGGGTATTTGTGGTGCTGGGAGACGGCGAATGCCAGGAGGGCGAAATCTGGGAAGCGGCTCAGACAGCAAACAAGTATCAACTGGATCATCTGGTCGTATTTGTGGACAACAACAACCTGCAGCTGGACGGAACAACGGACGAGGTCATGCCCAATATCAACCTGGGCAAGAAATTTGAGGCATTCGGATTTGAGACTTTCGATGTGGACGGACACAACATGGAAGAGATTCTGGCGGTACTGGATAAGACAAGGGTATCCAGAAACGGAAAACCCAAATGTATCTTTGCACATACCGTGAAAGGAAAGGGCGTGTCCTTTATGGAAAATCAGTGCGGCTGGCACGGAGTGGCACCCAACGACGAGCAGTACGCACAGGCGATGAAGGAGCTGGATGAACAGCTGGCGGCGCTGGCGTAAGAGCTGCATACAGCCTGATCAGAACATCCGGTCATGAAACGAATTTCTTTTTAGATCAGGGCCCAGTCCGGATTGGGGCGCTGCGTGGGAAATGGCAACAAACAATAAAATCATGGAAAACAGGAGAATATAAGATGAGTGAAGTAAAAAAAGCAACCAGAGACGGATTTGGGGAAGAGATTGTAGAGCTTGGAAAAAGAGACAATAAGATCTATGTGGTGGATGTGGATATCGGAAAATCCTGCAAGACCGGTCAGTTCCGCGCAGAGCTTCCGGAGCAGTATTTCAATGTGGGCATCGCAGAACAGAATGCGGCAGGTGTGGCAGCAGGTATGGCAACCTGCGGAAAGATTCCCTTCGTGGTTACCTACGCGGTGTTTGGTTCTCTTCGGATGTGTGAGATGATCCGTCAGGAGATCTGCTATCCCAACCTGAACGTGAAGATTGCCTGCTCCCACGGCGGTGTGACGCCGGCCAACGACGGCGCCAGCCATCAGTGCATCGAGGACCTGGGCGTGCTGCGTACCCTTCCGAATATGACGGTCATCATGCCGGCGGATTATTACTCCGCAAAGAAGCTGGTGGCAAAGGCAGCCGAGATGTACGGTCCCTGCTATCTGCGGTTTACAAGAGATGCAGTTCCGGTTATCTATGATGAGAACACAGAGTTCGAGATCGGAAAGGCAAATCTCCTTCGGGAAGGGAAGGACGTGGCAGTGATCGCCAACGGAGATACGGTCTGCATCGCGCTGAAGGCGGCGAAGATGCTGGAGGAAAAAGGCATCCAGGCGAGAGTGCTGGATATGCATACGATTAAGCCGCTGGATAAAGAGGCAGTCATGGCATGTATAAATGAGATCGGAAAGATCATCACCGTGGAAGATCACAACATCCTGAACGGCCTGGGCAGCGCAGTCAGTGACGTGGTGGCAGAGACCGGCAAAGCCGTAGTAAGAAGAGTCGGTATTCAGGATCAGTTCGGACAGTCGGCGCCCTATGAGAGACTGCTGGAGATGAACGGCATCACGGCAGAACATATCGTGGAGCTGGCGGAGGAACTGGTACGGTAGGTTCCCATATGTGTATCGCATGTGATAGAATCAGCCATATAATATCCTACGATATACATAGAATATAGCATAAAGAAGAGAAAACCAAAACATTACAGCATCTGCACGAAAGCAGCCACGAAAGGATTTTGCAGAATAAGACGAGGGCAGATGCGGAACTTGAATGGAGGATAAAAATATGTTTGAATTTAATGATCAGGTAGTCATCGTAACAGGAAGCGGATCTCCCAAAGGAATCGGCAGGACCATCGCGCGCACGTTTGCAAAGCAGGGCGCAACGGTAGTGATTGCGGATATGAATGAAGAAGGCATCAAAGATACAGTCGCAGTGATCGAGGGAGAGGGCGGCAAGGCCATGGGGGTAACCGTCAATGTGACTTCTCCCGAGTCTGTACAGCAGATGGTGGACACCATCATGGAGAAATACGGCCGCATTGATGTACTGGTGAATAACGCCGGCATCTCTCAGAAAGTGACCGTGGAAGATATGAAGCTGGAGGATATGAGAAGAATCTTTGAAGTGAATATGTTCGGTCTCTTCCTCTGCACCCAGGCCTGCATGAAGCCCATGCGCGCGGCCAAATATGGCAGGATCGTGAACCTGTCCTCCGTATCCGGCAAAAGAGGCGGAGGCGTCTTCGGCGGAGCGCACTACTCGGCTTCCAAGGCGGCAGTGCTGGCATTTTCCAAAAATCTGTCCAGAGAGATCTCCGCGGAAGGCATCACCATCAACAGTGTGTGCCCGGGCCTGATCAACACCGAGATCTGGAAATCTCTTCCGAAGGCAGACGCGGACAAAGTCATCGACGGCATTCCCATGGGACGCCCCGGCGAGACCCAGGAGGTTGCCAACGCAATCCTGTTCCTGGCTTCCAGAGAAGCTTCCTATATAACAGGCGAGGAGATCGACATCA
>CAJTYJ010000024.1 GCA_910583895.1 uncultured Lachnospiraceae bacterium | reverse complement strand
CCATGTTTTCCCATTTGATAAAAGCTTTATTTCAACTAACTTCGGAAAGATTCAAAAAAATTTCCAACCGCACAGTTGAAAATTTTTCGCCTGGCAGGGCATAGGCAGATTATCTGCCCACGCTCTCCTTCTTATTCCACACAAACACCACACAGAGCAGCGCTGCAACCGCCAGCACCACTGCATAGGGGCTCTTTGTCACCCCGGCAAGCAGATACGCCAGAAACGCAATCACTCCATTGACCACTGCATACGGAAGCTGGGTTTTCACATGTTCTACCAGATTGCACTGCGCTCCTGTGGAGGACAGAATCGTCGTATCCGAAATCGGAGAACAGTGATCTCCGAACAGTCCGCCCGAGAGCACCGCTCCCACAGCAATCGCATAAGGAATGGAAAAAGCATGGGCCATCGGGATGGCCAGGGGCATCATGATGGCAAAGGTTCCCCAGGAACTTCCGGTAGAAAAAGACACAAAGGTTCCAAACAAAAAAATAAAAGCCGGAATCAGCGCCGGAGCAAAATGGATGGTCTTCATGGCATTGATGATAAAATCCGCCGTGCCAAGCCCGTCAATCATATTTCCAAGAGACCAGGCCAGCACCAGGGTCACCGCCACATCCGTCATCCCTTTCATGCCGTCCACATAGATTTTAAAAGTCTTTTTAAACATTTGTACTTTGTAAACCCGAATCAAAAGCATCAGAATCAGGGCTCCGAAGAAGTAGCCCATGGTCAGCGCCACGCGGAACTCGTTGCCGTCCACCTTCTGAAAAGGAAAGCCAAGAGGCGCCAGCGTCACAAAAAGAGTTACAAACACAGTGATAATCGGAATCAGCACCATGGAAGGACGGGCATTTTGGATCGAATAGGGACCGCTCTCCTTTTCCGCTGCCTCTTCGGATTCTTCCCTGGCGCATTCTTCCTCTTCCGCTCGCTTTTCCGCCTTCCGCATCTGGGAAAAATCTTTGCCGGTAAACGCGATCAGCGGGATCATCAGGATTGCCAGGATCGCGTAGATCTGAAACGGAATTGCTTCCACAAAGGTCGTATAGTCCGACTCCGTCACGCCCAGCACCTTGAACTGTTCCTGGATCAGACCCATAATATAGACGCCCCAGCCGATGAAGGGAACCAGAATCGCCACCGGAGAGGAAGTCGAATCCAGAATCCAGGCCAGCTTTTCCCGGGAAATCTTCAGTTTATCAAAAAGCGGACGGAACACCGGCCCCACCAGAAGAGGGGTTCCCAGATCCGAGAAAAAGATCAGAATTCCGCCGGCCCAGGCACACATCTGTGCTTTCAGCTTTGTATTCACAAAACGATAGACGAACTTGCTGAACGCCTGAGCGCCTCCCGATTTCTCCATCAGCTTGATAAAACCGCCGATAAAGATCACCAGCACGATCACGCCCGCATTATAAGAATCCATAAGCTGCACAAAAAAGTAATCCCCGATCATGGATTTTACCGCCAGGAACGGATTTCCCATACAGAAAATCATCGTTCCCACAAATCCTCCGCAAAACAGGGACAGGATCACGTTCCTGCTTCTGATCGCCATCACCACCGCCACAATGGGCGGGAGAAGACTTAACCATCCATAATTCATCACCATATCCTCCTGCATGTAAATCTTGATTGAATATTTACAAATATAACATGCATAAATATTCATATATATTTTAACGGATGAAAAAAAAATTGTAAATCATTTTCTTTTTGGCTACGCCTCACCTGCCGCGGATTCCCTCCAGAAACTGCTCCCCGTATTTCTCATATTTCGCCGCTCCGACACCGGATACGCTGAGCATCTCTGCCCGGTTTTTGGGCTTCTTCAGGCACATATCCATCAGCGTCTTGTCCGTAAAGACAATATAGGGCGGTACCTTCTCAGCCCGGGCAATCTGCATCCGAAGCTCCCGGAGCCGTTCAAACAGCTGCCAGCCGGCAGCATCCAGATCACCGGAAGTCTGCTTCTTTTTCTTCTGAGCAGGTGCTTTCTTTTCCTCCGCTCTGGAGAATTTCATAACCACCGCTTCTTGTCCTTCCAAAATTTTTTCTGCTGCCTGCGTCAGACGGAGCGTTGCGTATTTGTCATCCGTGCTCCTTAAGACCCCCTTGGCAGTCAGCTCCCCGATGATTTCCCTTAAGCGATATTCCGCCACTTCAGCCTGGGTACCATAGGAGGTAAGCCGATCCAGGCCATAGCCCCTGATCTTCTCGCTTTTGCTGCCATGCAACACGGCCGCGATGGTCCCCGCGCCGTAACTCCGCCTGGCCTCCCGGATGCAGGAGAGAATGCTTTTACAGATATTCGTCACGTCTTCTTCTGTATATTCCTTCAGACAGTTGGAACAGTTTTCACAGCGCCTCTTCGTCTTCTCCCCAAAATAGCGCAGAATATACCCCCGCAGGCAGTCCCTGGTGGTGCAGTAGAAGGCCATAAGCTTCAGCCTTTGGGCGTCCCGCTCCCGGACCGCCTCCTGCTCCTCCTTTGTCATCTCCTCCCGGAACTCCTTTTCCTCCAAAAGGAACTGATTGATCCTCACATCCTGAGGCGAATAGAGCAGAATGCATTCCGCCCGCTCACCGTCCCTTCCGGCCCGGCCTGCCTCCTGATAATAATTTTCCATACTCTGGGGCATATTGTAGTGAATCACATAACGAACGTTAGACTTGTCGATACCCATCCCAAAGGCATTGGTCGCCACCATCACCGGCTGCTCGTCAAAGATAAACAGATCCTGGTTGTACTTGCGCTCCTGGGGAGAAAGACCTGCATGGTACCGGACCGCCGGGATCCCTGTTTTCTTCAGAAGCTCGCAGACCGCTTCCACATTCTTCCTGGTGGCACAGTAGATGATCCCGCTCTCTTTTCTGTGTTCCTGCACATACTGCAAAAGCTCCTGATCTTTCTGTCCGCCGCTTCGCACCTCAAAATACAGGTTCTCCCGGTCGAAGCCTGTCACCAGCACCCGGGGGTTTTGAAGTCCCAGCACACACAGAATGTCATTTTTAACCTCCTCTGTGGCTGTCGCGGTAAAGGCACTGACTACGGGCCTTCTCTTCATCCCGGCAATCATATGTACTATATTCAGATAGCTGGGCCTGAAATCCTGCCCCCACTGGGAAATGCAGTGGGCTTCATCCACTGTCACCATGCTGATCTCTGCTCTGCTTAAAAACTCCTGAAAAAGTCCGCTCAAGAGCCGTTCCGGCGCCACATAGATGATCTTGTATCTGCCCTGTCCTGCCAGCTCCATGGCCTTTCTGATCTGCCCCTCTGTCAGAGAACTGTTGATGTAAGCAGCATGAATCCCCGCCTCATTCAGCCCTCTCACCTGATCTTTCATCAGCGAGATCAGCGGAGAAATCACAATCGTAATTCCAGGTAGCAAAAGTGCCGGAACCTGATAACAAATCGACTTCCCGGCTCCTGTGGGCATAATGCCCAGTACATCCTGCCCCCCGAGAATCCCGCCAATCAAGGCCTCCTGCCCCGGCCGAAATCCGTCGTATCCAAAATATTCTTTCAAAACTTTGTACTTTTCCAAACGATCCTCCCTGTACACTCCAAACGATCCCGCTCCTGTCCCGCAAGGCCAGACGGGAAACCTTTCTTTTTCCCCTGAGACCGGAATCCTCATCGGCAATGCCGCCTCCTACACCAGCCCATGGCGCGAATGCCGGCGGATACGCGTCCCACAGGCTCCATACCACTGTGTTTTCCTCACTCGGTGCAATCAGGATCCAGCTCTGTGCCGGGCGTCTTTTCGCAGCCTGGGCCTTTGCAGCGCTCCCCCTCTTTTTGCATCCTTGTAATCTGCCGCATCTCATACGCGATCATTCCGATGGCCGCTGCCCCGGCTGCCAGATCCGCAATGGGTCCCGCATACATAATGCCGTCAATCCCCAGGAAAATCGGAAAGACCACAATCAGCGGAAGCAAAAACAGAATCTGTCTGGTCAGCGACAAAAAGATTCCTTTCACCGGTTTGCCGATGGCCGTAAAGAACGTAGCAGTCACCGGCTGAATGCCGTTTAAGAACGTCATGAACATAAAGATCTGAAAGTACCGCACTGCAAAAAGGAAATACTCCTCTGAGCCGTCTCCAAAGACCGAAATAATCTGTCTTGGAAAAAGCTGGAACAAAAAGAACGCAACACTGGATACCGTCAGAGCATACCGTACGGTCCGAAAATAAACCGCTTTTACCCGGTCATACTTTTCTGCCCCGTAGTTATAGCCCGCAATCGGCTGCAGGCCCTGAGCCAGACCAATCACAATCGAAAAATAAAGCATCGCGACTTTTGATATAATACCTGCACAGGCCAGCGGTATGGAATCCCCGTAAACTGACCGGGCCCCGTAATAGGTCAGGGAATTATTCAGTACAATCTGCACGACCATCATGGCAATCTGATTAAAAAAGGACGACAGTCCCAAAGACATAATATGTATCGCATACTCCGCCCGGATCACCAGGTGACATGGCTTCAGCGTCACGGACTTACAGTGAAGCATATACTGAAAAATCATGCCTGCCGCCACAATCTGCCCGATAATCGTCGCCAATGCCGCTCCCGCCATCCCCATGCCAAAACAAAAAATAAATATCGGATCCAGGATGGTATTGATCAGTGCACCGGTCAGGTTGCAGAGCATGGAATACTTGGGAGTTCCGTCTGCCCGGACCAGATGGGCGCCTCCGTTGGAATAGATAAAAAAGGGAAAGCCAAGAGAAGTGATCCTTGTATAGGTGATTGCATAGGCAAGTACACGGTCCGGTGAACCAAAAAATTTCAGCATGGGCACCAGAAAAATCTGAGCCACAAGACACAGCACGATCCCCAGCACAAATAAAAGAACTGCCGCATTGCCCATATAATGAACCGCCTGCTCCTTCTGCTTGCGGCCAAGGGCCAGATTGAAGGAGGAAGCGCCTCCGATGCCAAACAAAAGAGCAACTGCCACACAGGAAGTGGTCAGCGGAAACGCCACATTCGTAGCCGCATTGCCCAGCTCCCCGATACTCCTTCCAATAAAAAACTGATCCACAATGTTGTACAGTGCACCTACCAGCATGGCGATGATGCTGGGCACCGCAAACTGCCGGATCAGCTGTTCAACGGGCAGCACGCCCAGTCTGTTTTCTTTTGTCGTCTCCACGTTCTTTCATCCCCCTGTCTCTCTTTTGATCCTCGGCAGAAAATCCCTGTTATCCCCGCAGAAAATCCCGCCCGCCTTTTGGACCAGTATTTCCATAACCTTCTGTGCCTTTTTTGCGTCCTCCTGCATGAAAGTGACTGTACAGACCTCAGCCGCCTGCTGTTCGCATATACAGGCAAGAAGCTCTTCATCCCATTCTTCCCTGGGAAGGATCTCCAGATCCACAGACCCCGCATCCAAAAGCCCGATCTCCAAGACTCCCGCTTCTTCCCAGAATTCCGCCCGCTGCCCCTCTTCCTCTTTCAGAAATTCATAAAGAAGGCGCAGCGCACCCTCTTCCTCTGACAGATACAGCCACTCCTCCATAACCTTTGGTGCTTCTTTCGTCTTGCCTTTCTTCATCCGTACCTCCTAATTGACCATTGCCCAGACACCTGCCGGCACCTATTCTTTCCAACATCCGGTATCCGGTTTTCTATAAACCGGCTGCCTGTCTTTTACAGCTGAAATGTCTTTTTCGACTGGGCCTTTATACGCACCTCACACTTTGCATACCGCACTCCATTGATGTTCAACTCGTAAAAAGCCTTTGCCTTCAGACAGTCTTCCTCCAAATGAAACTCCACTTTTTTTGTATAAGTCTCCATCAGAAAACTCCCGTAAGGGATCGCATATGTGCTGCTCTCCCTCTTTCCTTCTTCAAACACCATATTGGTGGTAACCGGGCCTCTTTTTTGAAGCTCCATCTTTCCTTTTCGGATCTTGATCCGGTTCTTTACCGGCTCCGACATGCCTTCCAGCTGCTCATCATAGAGCAGATACTGCGTATCGTTCCGCTCAAAATACTGTCCGATGTGTACCATCTCAATGGTATCACTTTCTTCTTCCTCCACATGGAACCCGGAGATCGTCACCATAACATCTTTCGTCATCCTTACCTGCTCTCTTTCGTCCTTTCCTGTATCTATCCATTGTAGCCGTTTTCCAGCTGTTATTCAAGCCCTTTCAGACATTGAAACTGCACCTTTACCGGAAGTTTTTCTGGATTGGGCATCTCATAGGTCAGGCTCCACCAGGCCATGGTCATCACCGGCTCATGATCCGGCATCCCGGTCTGTGCCACCTCTGCTGTGTCCACCTGAAGCACCTCCGGAATCATCATACAGCCTGTGGCCATCACACCTGCCAGAACAGAGCACACAAAAATCCCGATTCTTCTTCGCATCTGAATCCATCTCCTTTTTTTGATCTGGTATCAGTATGGCCAGGATTCGAACCCCTTATACCTGCCATCCGATGTGATCACCGGAATCTCGCACGGTTCCTGATTCAGCCAGGCATTTAAAACCCGGTGCACAGGAACCCCCTCCTCTGGCTGCTCCTCCTTTTTTGCCTCTTCCCCGGCTGCCCCCTTTGTCACATGGACCAGGGTTCCCCGGGAATAAGCCGCACTGGTCTGGATCTCCTGCAGAAGATCCGAGAAGTTTTCCTGCTGCAGAAGATCTCCGGAAAAGTAAAAGTTTTTCAGGTGATTAAAATCCATGTTCTTCTGCTCATATTCCCAGTAAATCCTTTTTGCCTCCTCCAAAGACCCGCTCACCGTTTCAAAAGGCTCTTTTTCCTCTTCATCGGAAGTGCCAAAGCCAAAGGTCAGAGCAAAGCGGTCCCCTTCACCCACATCCACTCCGATGGCTGTGACCAGACTTTGCTGCTCCAGTTCCTGAGAACTGCAGCCCCACAGGAAAAAAGAAAGAAACAGGCATCCTGCCGCCATCGCTTTTTTTCTTCCATTTTTCTGCATCCACTGCCAAAGCAGAATCAAAATCTGGACGGGTGTCAGCACCCGGTACAAGATCTCCTGTCCCCATTCCATACATTCCGGCAGACAGGCGGCCCCAAAAGAAAGCACCATCGACCCAAGGAGCAGCCATTTCTTCCATGTCTTTGGCTCCCCCTCTGCCAACGGTGCAAAGAGGCTGCTGCACAAAAGAAACAGACCGATCACCCAGGCAAAGACAAACAAAGCATCCAACCGCCCGATGACATTGCCCGGAAAATGAGCCAGAGTCATGGCAGAGGCCACCGGGTAGTTTAAACCCTTGTGACCCAGATTGCCATAGATACAGTAGGAAAACAGACCAAATCCAGCCACTGCCAGAGCACCGGTGACCCAGAGTTTCCCCACGGTCTTTGCAAATCCTGCCCTGCCCTTTGTCTGCCCGCTCAGATGCCACAGACTCCCCGCTGCCATAAGCCAGCAGAACAGTTCATACCCCTGGAGCCATTGATTTTTTCCAAAGGTAATCCGAAGCTCCAAAAGTCTCTTTCCTTCCACCTCTCCATACATCAGAAAGGTCAAAAGCAAGAGCAGTAAAAGGAAAAAAGGGAATAAAATCTCACTGACCCGAAGTCTGCACTCCAGTCCTTTATACAGGTTATAGTAACAAAAAAGGCAGAACCAGAGAAGAATCACCCAAAGTCTGGTTCCTGTGAGCAAAAAATGCTGGACCAAAAGTCCGGTCATGCGGATCAGCATGGTTCCCAACACCCAATAGTTTACATAACATATCCACTTGGATATCTGTCCTTCCGGGCGGGGCACAAAAGCAGCACCCAGGAAAAAGATTCCCAAAAACAGAAGTGCCAGTACAATACTGCCCGGATTTTCCCGATTCATGATAAGCGGCGGCAGCAGCGCTCCCAGACTTATGAGAGACGCCGCATAATTGCGGTAAAGCTGCCTGTCCGAGACCTGATGATTTCCAGAAAACATATCAGCCCTTCTTTCTAAGTTTGATTCTTGCATCCCGCCTGGCAAAGATAGGTCTTCGCTGGATCATGCGGAAAGGATAACGGATCAGAGAATCCCGCTTATCCTCATAGCCATTCAGATCCGACGCCACATAGGGCATCAGGTAGGGGATACCGAAGCTGTTTAAGTGGGACAGGTGAATCAGCACCCACAGATAGGATAACAGAACGCCGTAAAGCCCAAGCCATGCCCCCATGAAGATACATCCATACTTTAAAAGCCGGAAGGCAGAGGAAAACTCTTCGTTTGGGATGGCAAAAGAGCAAAGAGCCGTGAAGGCCACTACAATAACCACGATGGGACTGACCACATTGGCCGATACCGCTGACTGACCGATGATCAGTCCTCCCACAATGCCGATGGTATTGCCGATGGGACCCGGCAGCCGGATTCCTGCTTCCCGTATCAGTTCAAATGAAATTTCCATAAGAAGCACTTCCCCCAGAGAGGGGAAAGGGACTCCCTGCCTCGCTTCGGCCATGGAGAGGATCAGATTCGTCGGAAGGAGACTGGTGTGCCAGGTGGTCACTGCCACATAGATGGCCGGAAAACTCATGGCCAGAATTGCCCCGAAAAACCGAAGAAGCCTGGCAAAGGTAGCAATCTCAAAACGGTTGTACCAGTCATCACTGGTCTGAAAAAAACTGTTGTAATCCGATGGAAAGATAAGGACCGTCGGAGAATGATCCGTAACGAGAACCACCCGTCCCTCCAGCACCGCAGAGGCCGCCCGGTCCGGTCGTTCTGTGGCCTGGAACTGCGGAAACGGGGACAGCCAGTGCTTTTCTGTAAGCTGTTCCAGCATCCCGCTGTCCAAAATCCCGTCAATTTCATAGGCATCCATCCGTTCTTTGATGGTGTCAAGCAGATCCGGATAGATCAGATCCTCCATATAGACCAGCGCAGTCATGGTATGTGAACGGGTTCCAATCTCCTGTTCTTCCACCTTCATCCTGGGATCCCGGATTCTTTTGCGGATCAGTGCCACATTCAGTTTCTCACTCTCGGTAAATCCTTCTCTGGATCCCCGCATAACCTTTTCACTTTCTGCCTTGGAAACCCCAAGTCCCGGATATCCTTTGCTGGAGATTTTATAGACCTGGTCATCTCCTTCCAGAAACAAAATCCCGTTGCCCGCAAGAAGAGCGCTCTGCGCCTCCTCATAGGTATTCAAAGGCTGCACATCCGACAGGCCGATCACATGCTCCTCCAGCATCAGATTGCTGACGGCCACCTCCACGTAGATCAAAAGCCCCTCTTTTTTTCCGTCCTCCAAAAAAACCTGCCGGTTCAGAATGTCATCACAATTTTCAAATTGCTGTTGTACCCATTCTCTGTTGCGGACCAGCGAAGCAGATATTTCCCCCATTTGGAAACCTCCATGTCATGATTTCACAGATCGAAAAAAGCTGCCGCAAAATGTGGTGCCGGAAACATCTGCTGTTCCCGGACGCCGCTTTTGCGACAGCCCCATTTACAGGCTTATTATGTGTCTTTCTTCCAGAAATATACTTCCAAACCCCTCAGGGAATCATGACCTATGTACATTATAGGGAAGTTCATCCCTCCCTGTCTGTATCCTGATCCCACAAGGGAATCATGACCTATGTACGTTATAGGGCACCGTAAGATATACCTGTTTGGCCAGCCTCGAGACTTTCACAGCCCGAAAGGCCTTTCTTGCTTTTGTCTGATTCTCAAAAACGCCAAATACCGTGGGACCGCTTCCGCTCATCAAAGCCCCAAGTGCCCCGGCCTCCATCATGCACTTTTTAATCTCCCGAATCACCGGATGAGCCGGAATAGTCACCTCTTCCAGAACGTTGCCCATATGGGCGGAAAGAAGGCCCAGATCCTTTTTCTCCAGAGCATCAATCATGGCGTCCACATCCGGATGCTGCTCCGGCTTCAGATCATTGGCATGAAGGTTCTCATACACAGCCCGGGTGGACACACTGATCCCCGGTTTTGCGATCAGCAGGTAACATTTGGGCATAGAAGGCAGGGTTCTTAACTTCTCGCCGATGCCTTCTGCCAGGGCGGTTCCCCGCAACACACAGTAAGGCACGTCCGCACCCAGGCGGACTCCCCGCTCCATCAGACCACGCCTGGAAAGCCCAAGTCCATACATCTGGTTCAGTCCCCACAAAACCGCAGCTCCGTCAGAACTTCCGCCCGCCATACCTGCCGCCACCGGAATCTTTTTCTGAAGGTGAATGCATATGCCATCCGGAATCTGGAACTCATCCGCCAGAAGTTTTGCCGCTTTATAGACCAGGTTATTCTCGTTGGTGGGCAGATAATAAAGGTTTGTCTTTACCTGGATTCCCGGCTGCTTTACCTTCCGGATCTCCAGCTCGTCATAGAGATTGATGGTCTGCATGATCATTTTGACCTCATGGTAACCATCTTCCCGTCTTCTCAGCACATCCAGGCCAAGATTCACCTTGGCCAGTGCCTTCAACTGTATCTTGTCCATACCAGCTTACTTGTCCACACTTTTCAGAGTCGGGAACAAAAGTACATCCCGGATTGACGGACTGTTGGTCAGGAGCATCACCAGACGGTCGATGCCATAACCGATACCTCCGGTGGGAGGCATGCCGATCTCCAGTGCATTCAGGAAATCTTCATCTGTGTGGTTCGCTTCCTCATCTCCCGCTGCAAAAGCTGCCTCCTGAGCTGCAAAACGCTCCCTCTGGTCGATGGGATCATTCAGCTCAGAATAGGCATTGGCCATCTCTCTTCCGGTGATGAACAGCTCAAAACGCTCCACATACCCGGGCTTGTCCGGCTTTTTCTTGGTCAGCGGCGAGATCTCGATGGGGTGATCCATGATAAAGGTCGGCTGAACCAGCTTCTCCTCACAGAACTCCTCGAAAAACAGGCTCAGGATATCTCCTTTGGTGTGACGGTCCTCATACTCCACGTGATGTTCATCCGCCAGCTTCTTAGCCGCTTCTGTATCCACCACCTGGTCAAAATTCACACCTGCATACTTTTTCACCGCGTCAATCATCGTCAGACGCTCAAACGGCTTTCCAAGATCGATGACCTGATCGCCATAGGTTACTTCCGTCGTCCCAAGCACTTCCTGCGCCACATAGCGGTACATATTCTCGGTCAGGTCCATCATTCCATAGTAGTCCGTATACGCCTGATACAGCTCCATCAGTGTAAACTCCGGGTTGTGTCTGGTGTCTACCCCTTCATTCCGGAACACCCGGCCGATCTCATAGACCCTTTCAAGTCCTCCCACAATCAGTCGCTTCAGGTACAGTTCCAGAGAAATCCGAAGCTTTACATCCTCATCCAGCGCATTGTAGTGAGTCTCAAAAGGACGCGCCGCCGCACCGCCCGCATTGGATACCAGCATGGGGGTCTCCACCTCCATAAATCCCTGTCCATCCAGATAGCGGCGGATAGCACTGATGATCTTCGAACGCTTTACAAAGGTATCCTTCACCTCTTCGTTCATGATCAGGTCGGTATATCTCTGGCGATATCTTAAGTCCGTATTGGTAAGTCCGTGGTATTTCTCCGGAAGAATCTGAAGGCTCTTGGACAAAAGCGTCACGGACGCTGCATGAATGGAGATCTCCCCGGTCTTTGTAGTAAACACCTCACCCTCGATGCCTACCAGATCACCGATATCGAACTTCTTAAAATCTTTGTAGGGCTCTTCTCCGATGCTGTCTCTTGCCACATAGGACTGGATATTTCCCTCCAGATCCTGCACGTTGCAAAAAGACGCCTTTCCCATCACCCGCTTCTGCATGACACGGCCTGCCACCCGAACTACCTGGCCTTCCAGCGCGTCATAGTTCTCCTTGATCTCCCGGCTGTGATGGGTCACATCGTATTTTGTAATCTGAAATGGATCCTTTCCTGCTGCCTGAAGCTCCAAAAGCTTCTCACGGCGCACTTTCAAAAGCTGATTCAGATCCTGTTCCTGCACATGCTTTGCTTCTGCCACTTTTTATCACTCCTCTTAACTTGCTCTTTGAATGCTGAGCACTTTGTACTGCACGATCCCCGCCGGCGCTTCCACTTCCACCACGTCTCCTACCTGAGCACCCAGCAGCGCACGGCCGATGGGAGATTCATTGGATACTTTATTCTGAAGACTGCTCGCCTCAGAGGAACCAACCAGCTTGTACTCTTCCTCCTCGTCATACTCGATATCCAGTACCCGGACCACACACCCGATACTGATCCGGTTCAAATCAATCTCTTCATCCAGAACGACTTCTGCATTTTTTAAGATCTTCTCAATCTGCTCGATCCTGGCTTCAATGTCCCGCTGCTCATCCTTTGCCGCATCGTACTCCGCATTCTCTGACAGGTCTCCCTGCTCTCTGGCTTCCTTAATCTTCTGGGCAATCTCCCGTCTCTGGACCACCTTCAGATCCTGAAGCTCATCCTCCAGTTTCTTCAACCCTTCATAAGTCAGAATATTTTTTTTCTCTGCCATCCTCTACACCTTCCAATTCTGTTAAATATCCTGTATTTCTCAAATACAGACACCCCATAAGTCAGTGCCTCATATAGTCAAAGTATTATAACTTACTGCTGATACAATGTCAAGCTGCTTTTCCCACTGCTCCACGTCCAGCACGACATTCCCGGGAGGCCTGCTGGTCTCTTTGGGAAGCAGCACCAGAAGAAGTCCGTACTCTTCCATAGCTTCTTCAGAAAGCTCCAAAAAAGCCTCCTCCCGATCAGTCAAAAGATAAAACACATTCAGATCTTTCATCAAAAGCTCCGCAATCTGCGCCACCTGATACGCCGGACGTTCACCGTCATCGATCAGCACCAGTTCCAAATCCTTTCGGGAGATACCTTTCTCTCTTCGAAAATAGGTCACAATCTCCGGTGTCTTCACAATATATAAGAAGAAACTCTTTTTTTCCTCATTTGTCTCAGTCTTTGGCACCGCTTCTTTTTTCCCAAACAGCGCCAGAAGTTTTCGGAAAAATCCCACCCAGTCATCTCCGGATTCTGTTCTTTCTTCCAGTATATGTCACAGGTCCTGAATTAAATCCTCCAATTGTTCCAGACTTTCCACTTGATTGACTTTTGCCCGAAGCTTTGCAGAATGAGGAAAACCCGCCGTATACCACGCCACATGCTTTCGCATCTCCCGGATCCCGGTGTACACGCCTTTTTGGGCAACCTGCAGTCTGGCATGGCGCAGTATCATCACTTTTACCTCCTCCCGGGATGGGACTTCCTCTGGTTTTCCGGTCTCCATCTGATGGAGAATCTGCCGGAAGATCCAGGGATTCCCCTGGGCGCCCCTTCCGATCATGATGCCGTCGCATCCGGTCTCCCGAAGCATGGCCTCGGCGGACTTTGCCGACACCACATCGCCATTGCCGATGACCGGGATTTTCACAGCCTCTTTGACCTGTCTTATGATCTCCCAGTCCGCCTTTCCGTGATAATACTGATCTCTGGTCCTTCCATGAACCGCGACCGCCGCCGCACCGCTGCTTTCTGCAATTCTGGCAATCTCCACTGCATTTACATGGTCCTTGTCAAACCCTTTCCGGATCTTGACCGTCACCGGCTTATGAATGGCCTTTACCGTCTTTCTGACAATTTCTTCCACCAGTTTTGGCTGCTTCATCAAAGCTGCCCCTTCCCCATTGCCTGCCACTTTGGGAACGGGACAGCCCATATTGATGTCCAGAATGGAAAAGGGACGCTCTTCGATCTTTCTTGCCATCTCACTGATGATATCCGGATCCGATCCAAAAAGCTGTAAAGAAACCGGCGGCTCCCCCTCATGGATGGCCAGAAGGGCTTTTGTGTTGCGGTTTTCATAATAGATGGCCTTGGCGCTTATCATCTCCATGCACAGAAGCCCCGCTCCCTGCTCTTTGCAAAGCAGACGAAATGGCAGGTCAGTCACACCTGCCATGGGAGCAAGGATCAGATTGTTATTCAGCGTCACATTACCGATTGTCAGTTTACGTACCATCCTGCACCTCACCCTGGACCCATACTTGATAATACAGCTCCAGCGCCTTTAAAAGCTCCGCCTTTTCTCTCTGAATCTTCCGGATCTTCAGTTCGCTCCCGATCTCATCAAAGAGCAGATCTCCTTCATCTGCCGACACCTGAAGACAAAGTTTCCCCTCCGGGTCGAACAGAAGTGTTAAAATCCCGCCTACATCTTCCGTAAAAAGCACACACATGATCTTCAGTTCATCCTGAATCTGTGCCGGCAGCCGGCCAAATCTCTCATTCAGGTAATATTTCTGCTCATAGGCACTGGCTGCGCAGAGCACTACTGATTCTAAAGCCATCCTTTCACCTCTATACATATCCATACAGTCCCCGGACTGACACCTCTCCTGCATAGACTTCTGTGATCGTCCCGTCTGTCCTCTTTACCACCAGTTCCCCTTTTGCATTGATTCCGTCGGTAGTCCCGGTATAGGCATGTCCTGGTTCCAGTACCCGGATCTCATGGCCTCTGTTGATACAAAGTCTGTTATAGGCCGTACACAGAGCAGACAAATCCTCCGTCTTTTGAAACACTTCATAAAATGTTTCCAATTCTTCCAAAACTGCCGCCACCAGCGGTGCCCTTGGGATCTTCTTTCCCAGTTCCAGAAAAAGAGAGCCGGCGGTCTCTTTCACCTCCTCTGGAAAAACTTCCTGATTTACATTGATGCCCGCACCGATGACCACATAGTTGATATAGTCCACTTCCGTGCTCATCTCCGTCAGAATCCCGCACACTTTCTTTCCATGAACCACCACATCGTTAGGCCATTTGATACCAGAAGAAAGCCCGGTCACTTTGCGGATTGCCTCTGCGACGGCCATGGCCATCACAAGGGTCAGCCTGGATGCGTGTTCCGGCCGGATCTTGGGCCGAAGAAGAAGTGTCATCATGATATTCTCTCCTCTGGCGGACGCCCAGCTCCTGCCTCTTCTGCCTTTTCCCCCGGTCTGCTCCTCTGCAGTCACCAAAGTCCCCTCCCGGGCTCCGTCTTCTGCCAGCCTCTTGGCCTGGGTGTTGGTGGAATCCACGCATTCCAGGCAGATGCAGTTTTGCCCGGCCCAGTTAGTGGAAATTCTGCTTCGGATTTCCTCCGCGGTCATCACATCCGGTGTCTTTACCATCCGATAGCCTTTATTTTTCACTGCCTCGATCTCATAACCTTCTTCTTTCAACTGTCCCACCGCTTTCCAGACAGCAGTTCTGGAAACCCCGAAGTGCTCACAGAGCTGCTGCCCGGAAATATACTGATCGGTCTCCCTTAAGATTTTCAGCAATCCTGCTTTCACAAAAACCCTCCCAGATGCAGAAATGACAAGATCATCCCCACCAGCATACAGACCGCAAAAACAATCTGGAGCAAAGCCGCTGCCATATGATTCTCAACCAGATCCCGCACACTGCCCGCCAGATACAGAAGCATTCCGGCCAGGAAAGTAAACGGTATGCCAACCGCCCGGACAGACTGATCCGAACCGACGATAAAAGCCAGGGTCAGGATGATCAGACTAAGCCATATGGAAATCATCTGATGCCTTTTTGCAATCCATCTCATCATTTGATCTTCTCTATGCGCCCAGAGTCGCCGCCATCACCGCTTTGATTGTGTGCATCCGGTTTTCTGCCTCATCAAAGACCACTGACTGTTTCGATTCGAATACTTCATCTGTCACTTCCATGGCGTCAAGCCCATATTTCTCACTGATTTCCTGTCCAATCTTCGTATTCCGGTCATGGAATGCCGGCAGACAATGCATAAAGACTGCCTGAGCCCCGGCATTGTCCATAACTGCCTGGTTGACCTGATAGGGGAAGAGATCTTTGATTCGCTCCGCCCACACATTCTCCGGCTCGCCCATGGACACCCACACATCCGTGTAAATCACGTCTGCATCTTTGGTCGCTGTCTTTACATCCTCTTCCAGACAGATCCTGGCACCGGTCTTCTCTGCAATCTCCTGGCACTGCTTTACCAGTTCCTCACAAGGCCAGTATTTCTTCGGCGCACAGGCTGTAAAATCCATGCCCATCTTCGCACAGCCCACCATCCAGGAATTACCCATGTTGTAACGGGCATCTCCCATGTAGACAACCTTTACCTTCAACGTTCCAAAATGTTCCCGGATCGTCAGAAGATCTGCCAGAATCTGAGTGGGATGGAACTCATTGGTCAGCCCGTTCCATACCGGTACTTTGGCGTATTTTGCCAGTTCCTCTACGATGTTCTGTCCAAAGCCGCGATACTCGATCCCCTCATACATCCCCGCCAGCACCCGGGCTGTATCAGCGATGCTTTCCTTCTTTCCGATCTGAGATCCGGTAGGTTCCAGATAAGTGGTTCCCATGCCCAGATCATGAGCTGCCACTTCAAAAGAGCAACGCGTTCTCGTGCTTGTCTTCTCAAAAATCAGGGCCACGTTCTTCCCCTTAAGGGTGTCTACGGGTATCCCTTTTTTCTTCTTTTCCTTCAGATCTGCAGCCAGATCCAGCAGATATCCGATTTCCTCCGGGGTAAAATCCAAAAGTTTCAAAAAATCTCTTCCCTTTAAATCCATATGAATACTTCCTCCATGAAAATGGGGCTGACATGCATGTCAGCCCGGATGATCTTATTCGTATAACAACAGTTACTGCTTCGCAACTTCCACTGCGGAAGTCACCAGTCCTGCAAGCTTCTGAATCTCTGAGGGGATGATAATCTTGGTCGCTTTGCCATCCGCCGCCTTCATAAATGCTTCCAGACTCTTAAGCTGAATCACTGCTTCGTCCACGCCTACCTCTTTCAGGAAACGAAGGCCGTCCGCGTTAGCCTGCTGTACTTTCAGGATCGCTTCTGCCTGACCTTCTGCTTCTTTGATCATTTTCTCCTTCTCTGCTTCTGCCCTCAGAATCGCCGCCTGCTTTTCTGCTTCCGCATCCAGGATTGCTGACTCCTTGTGACCTTCCGCCACCAGAATCGTCGATTTCTTTTCGCCCTCTGCCTTGAGGATTGCTTCACGGCGCTCCCGTTCTGCTTTCATCTGCTTTTCCATGGCATCCTGAATCGCCGCCGGCGGGATGATATTCTTAAGCTCCACACGGTTTACCTTGATCCCCCAGGGGTCCGTGGCCACATCCAGAGATGCCCGCATCTTCGTGTTGATGGTCTCACGGGACGTCAGGGTCTGATCCAGCTCCAGGTCACCGATGATGTTACGAAGGGTCGTAGCCGTCAGATTCTCAATCGCCATGATCGGATTATCCACACCATAGGCAAACAATTTCGGATCAGTGATCTGGAAGAACACAACCGTGTCAATTCTCATGGTTACATTATCCTTGGTGATCACCGGCTGTGGTGCAAAATCCACCACCTGCTCTTTTAACGTCACCCGCTTTGCCACCCGGTCGATAAATGGCGCCTTGAAGTGGATCCCCACTCCCCAGGTTCCGTTGTATGCACCCAGACGCTCCATAACCAGAGCAGTAGCCTGGGGTACGATCTTGACGCAGGATGCCAGGATAATCAAAAGAACTAATATCAATACAGCTACTAATACAGGCATGTCTCTTCCTCCTTTATCTCTTCCACAATCAGCTTTACGCCTTCTATGGCGCAGATTCTCACTTTGCTCCCCACTGGTATCACGCTGCCGTTTGCTTTACTCCTGGCCGTCCAGCTCACATCTGACAGGACTACTTCTCCGCTCTGTGCCAGGTTATTCACTTCCACGGTCACCACTGCCAGCCGGCCGATCAGACTGTCTGCATTGGTTTTCACGTGGCCGCTTCGCATATACCGGACTGCCACAGGCCGGGTGATGACCAGAAGCGCCAGTGACAAAACCACAAAAATAGTTCTCTGGGTCGCCACACTTGCACCAAAAAAGGTGGAGAAAAATGCCACCATGGCGCCTCCTGCGAACCAGATCGTAGTCAGTCCCATGGTTGCGATCTCAATGACCAGAAGGATGATCACCAGTCCAAGCCAGAGAATTGCCGGATCTATTGACATCATGATGCAATACCTCCATTCCTTAAATAGTTGTAACCATTATACAACACTTTGATGCAATTTACCATAGGATACGCAAAAAAGAATCTGAAACCCGGATTTCCACTCTTGATACAGCTTTTCCGGCAAAGCAAAAACTGCCACCATCCGGTGACAGTCCGCTGTATAAAAGATTTAATAAAATACGTGATTTCCGATGACCAAACCGTCGATACCGCCGGCTCTGCGAAAATGTGTCAGGGTACCTACGGTGGTCTCACCGTTTAAGGCCGCCTGTGCTGCCTGCACGCAGCTTGCTCTTGGGCCGGCTGCCATGATAGCCGCCACTCTTCCGGTAGCCACCGGTCCGAACTGACCGGGCGCAGAAATCACTGCCTGGATGGATCCTGGATAAGCGCCGCTTCTGACACGGTTCATAACCACAGCCCCCACCGCCACCTGGCCTTCATAAGGTTCGCTGCCTGCCTCTGCCTGGATCAATGCTGCCAGAAGAAGTGTATCATCTCCGGAAGCCGCGATCGCTCCGAGGTTGGCCGTTCTTCTTTCTTTTTCTTCTGCCGCTTTTCTCGCCGCTTCTTCCGCTTTGATCTCCTCTATCGTCTTCGCCTCGCCGTACTTGTAATCTACTTCTACGTATTCTGCTGAGATATAATTCACATCACCATCCGAGTAAATGATCTCCAGCCAGCCGCCTTCTTCTTCTCCCACTTCAATGGTTTCGCCCATGCCGATCAGATCGATAACCGGAGCCTCGGTACTGGCCGAATCTCTTACTTTCAGGGTCTGGGTCTTCACGGTTGCAACTTTTGCCACATCCTCTGCCGCCCTCTTTTCCGCCTCCCGGCCAAAAGCCAGATATTCGTCGCTGACCCATCCGGTCACATCTCCCGACTGAATCATGGTCCATCCATCGGTCTGTCCCACGATCTCTCCGGCATCGCCTTTAAACAATTTGCCGATGACCACTGCATCTGTGGAAGCATCCGCCCGGATACTGACCGACTCGTCAACCTTTGCCATGACTTTTCCGTCCCATTTGTCTTCCGTAAGAATCTCCTCCACATCTTCCGATGTAAGCTGCTCCATCAACGCATTTAACGTCTCTTCTCCCTCAGTTCCCAGACTTGCAAATCCGGACAGGCACAGCCACATTGCCATAAAAAGAAGCATTGCCGTTCCCTTTTTAAACATCAGTATTCCCTCCTAATATATTGTTATATAGTTTTGCTGGTTGCGTTCCATTTATTACAAAACTATTACATATATTACGGAGATTTTAGCAGATGTTACGGTATTTGTCAACTCTCTATTACAAAATTGCATCATAAAGGCATCATAGTTGTTACTGTTTATGCCTGGCAAAAAGGACACAATCATAATACGCAACTTAAAAATTTATGCACCGGCACGTCCAGGCAGGCCTTTGTGGAACCTCTGTCCGTACCAGACGGACCTTGATATGTGAAAGTTCCCCATACAGCTCGAAGCCTACCGGCGCTGCCGGCAGGCTTCGTACATCAGGATCGAAGCAGCAACTGCTGCATTTAAAGATTCCAGTTTTCCGTACATGGGAATGCGGATCTTTATATCCGCCCGGCTGCTTAACTCCTCGCTCAGCCCGTTTCCTTCATTGCCGATGAAAAAGGCACAGCCCGTCCGATAATCCTCCTCATCATAACTGTGCTTTCCCTGCAGATGAGCCGCGTAAGTCCGGATGTCCCGTTCTTTGAAAAGGGGCAGGATATCTTTCAGCTCCTCTGTATAGAAAAAAGGCACCCGGTAGACAGACCCCATGGTGGAACGGATCGTCTTGGGATTATACAGATCTACGGAAGTCCGGCTTAGAAAAACACCGCTTACCCCAGCACCCTCCGCCGTCCGGAGAATGGTTCCCACATTGCCCGGATCCTGCAGATCCTCCAGCAGAAGGAGAACCGGATGTTCCCTGCAAAGCAGATCTTCTGCCTGATAATGGAACTGCCTGATCACGCACAGAATCCCCTGAGGCGTCTTTGTATCACTGACCGAAGCAAACACATGGTCTTCCAGTATTTCCATGGGAAGGCCCTTTAAAAAACTGTCCCCCTTCACTTCGTACAGGCTTTTGGAAAGATAGACTTTGTTTACCCTCTCCTTGGGCGCCTCCTCAAACATCTTCATGCCCTCCGCCAGGAATACATCCTGTGTATTCCTGGCGCGGGCCTTTTTCATTAGCTGCTGCAGATTTTTCACCTGCGGGTTCGATGTACTGGTGATCATTACTTCGACATATCCATCGCCACATGCATCATATACGGGGATACCGTCTTTTTCATGGCAAGAGCCTCATCAATATCAAAATCTGTAAACTCTCCGTTCTTATAACCCACCACCCGGTTGGACTTTCCGTCACAGAGCAGATCCACTGCCAGACTGCCCATCATTGTCGCATAGACGCGGTCCCGGCAGGTGGGATTGCCGCCCCGCTGCATGTAGCCCAGAATCGTGGCTCTGGTCTCCATACCGGTGGCCGCCTCGATTCTCCTGGCCATGGAAGTAGAATGGCCAATCCCCTCGGCATTGATGATAATGTAATGTTTTTTCCCAAGTTTCCGGTTCCGGATGATGTCGTTGATGATCTTCTGTTCGTCATAGTTATACACTTCCGGAATCAGAATATCTTCTGCACCGTTGGCGATGCCGCTCCAAAGAGCGATGTATCCTGCATCTCTTCCCATTACCTCAATGATACTGCAGCGCTCATGGGAAGTGGAAGTATCACGCACTTTGTCGATGGCATCCATAGCCGTATTCACCGCCGTATCAAAACCGATGCTGTAATCCGTACAGGCAATATCCAGGTCAATGGTCCCGGGAACCCCCACCGTATTGACACCAAAAGACGCCAGCTTCTGCGCACCTGCAAAGGAACCGTCTCCGCCGATCACCACCAGACCGTCAATCCCATGTTTTTTACAGATATCTGCACCTTTTTTCTGCCCTTCTTCCGTGCGGAACTCCGAACAGCGGGCCGTAAACAGAATCGTGCCGCCCTGATCCAGGATATCGCTGACCGACTCCCGGCTCATATCGACGATGTCTTCTTCCAGAAGGCCCTGATAGCCCCTGCGGATTCCTTTTACTTTTTTGCCGTTCGCACATGCTTTTCTTACTACAGCACGGATCGCTGCATTCATACCCGGCGCATCTCCGCCGCTTGTCAAAACCCCAATTGTGTTCATTTCTTTTGCCATGGTTCTCCTCCAGAAAAATGTTTGGTATGCTGCCTTTCCTAAATAATTTTAATGCATTTTGGCTGTATTTTCAATATGCTTCTCCACAGCTTTTACATTTTCCTCTCCGAATTGTCCGTACAGACGCGCCAGGAGCTCCTGATTCACCGATACATTGCGGTTTGCCGGAAGTACTTTTTTCATCTTTTCCTTTTTCACATAGAGAATCACCTGGTCTTCTCCTTCACTGTCCAGAAGCGCCTGGTGCAGTTCCTTCTCCCGGCGTTCATATTCCGCCAGACTGGGAAACTGTATCCACAGTTCTTTTTTCACCGTCTCGAAGAAGGACAGATGTTCCAGGATCAGCTTACTGGCCCGTTCCTCCTCGGCAGAAATCCGTCCGCTTACGAACACCTTGGAATCCAGATTCAGAAGCTTTGCATTCTTTTCATAATCTCTGGGAAAGATGATCACTTCCACCGTCCCCACCAGGTCCTCCAACGTAATAAAAGCCATCATCTGGTTGGTCTTTGTGGGCTTTACTGTCCTGGCAGTGATCATACCGCCGATCACCGCCCTCTCTCCGTCCCGGATCCTGGACTGCTCTCCCTCCTCGGGCGGATAAAAGTCTGTGGACACATGGGTGATGTTTCTTCTCCACTGTTCCTCATAGGCTTCCAGCGGATGGCCGCTGATGTAGAAGCCCAGGACCTCTTTTTCAAAAGCCAGCAGATCTTCTTTCGAATACTCGGATACCTTGGGCACTTTGATCCGAAAAGCTGCCTTGTCCTCCTCCGCCGCAAAATCAAAAAGGCTCATCTGTCCCGCCAGCTCCGTCTTTCGCTTCTGCGCCACCTGGTCCATGATTGACCCGTAGGTCATCATCATCTGTCTGCGGTTCTCCAAAAAACTGTCAAAGGCACCGGACTTGATAAAACTCTCGATCGTCCTTTTATTGATCTCCTTTCCGGATACCCGCTCCACAAAGTCACTCAGACTGACAAAGGGGCCGCCTGCTTCCCGCTCTTTCATCAATTCTTCCAGTACAGGTCTGCCCACACTCTTGATGGCGTTTAGGCCATAACGGATACCGCCTTCCGATACAGAAAATACTGCTTCGCTTTCATTGACATCCGGAGGCAGGATCCCGATCCCCATCTGACGGCAGGTGACGATGTACTCGGATACCTTTGAAGAGTTATCAATGACAGAAGTCATAAGAGCCGCCATAAATTCCACCGGATAATAATATTTCAGCCAGGCCGTCTGATAGGCCACTACCGCATAGGCCGCCGCATGGGATTTATTAAAAGCATATTTGGCAAAATCAATCATCTCATCATAGATCTTGTTGGCTGTCGACTCCGAAATTCCCCTTTTGATACAGCCAGGCACCTGCTCTTCCTCATTGCCGTAGACAAAACTCTGGCGCTCTTTTTGCATAACCGCCGCTTTTTTCTTGGACATGGCCCGGCGCAGAAGGTCGCTTCTTCCAAGGGTATAACCGGCCAGCTTCTGAACGATCTGCATAACCTGTTCCTGATAGACGATGCAGCCATAGGTTGGTTCCAGGATGGATTCCAGTTCCGGGCAGTCATAGGTGATGGTCTCCGGATGATTTTTTCCCCGGATATACTGGGGAATAAAGTCCATAGGCCCCGGGCGGTACAGCGAGATTCCCGCTATGATATCTTCCAGACTTTTTGGCTTTAACTCCTTGATAAAGCCTTTCATGCCGGCACTTTCCAGCTGGAACACGCCGTCAGTCCTGCCGGTTCCAAGAGAGTCTAACACCGCCTTGTCGTCAAAGTCCACATGATCCATATCAATCTTTATCTGCTTGCTTTTTTCCACAAGTTTCACGGCATTTTGTATGACCGTCAACGTCCGAAGTCCCAGAAAATCCATCTTCAGAAGCCCCAGTTCCTCTAAGGTGGTCATCGTAAACTGCGTGGTAAGAGAACCGTCCTGGGCTCTGGACAAAGGCACATACTCCACCACGTCCTTCTGGCTGATCACCACGCCGGCAGCATGCATGGAGGTGTGTCTCGGAAGGCCTTCCAGCCTTTTGGACATATCCACAAGCTCCTTCACCTGGTCGTTGGTCTCATAGAGCGTTCGAAACTCCGGATTCATGTCCAGAGCCTTGTTCAGGGTGATGTTCAGCTCCTGGGGAACCATCTTGGCGATGGATGCCACAAAAGCATAGGGAAGGCCCATAACCCGTCCCACGTCACGCAGTACACCTCTGGCAGCCAGGGTACCAAAAGTGACGATCTGCACCACCCGCTCCTTGCCGTATTTACGGACCACATAGTCGATGACTTCCTGTCGCCTCTCGAAGCAGAAATCAATGTCAATATCCGGCATGGATATCCGCTCCGGGTTCAGAAAACGTTCGAAGAGAAGCTGGTATCGGACTGGATCAATGTTGGTGATGCCAAGCGTATAGGATACAAGGCTGCCTGCAGCGGAACCCCTGCCGGGTCCCACCGCGATCCCGTGATCCCTCGCATATCGGATAAAGTCCCACACGATCAGAAAATAATCTACATATCCCATCTTCTGTATGATGGAAAGCTCATAGGTCAGCTGTTCTTTTAATTCTTTGCTGTCTTTCGGATAGCGTTCTTTCAGTCCCTGGCAGCAAAGCTCATTTAAATATTCCCAGGAAGTGTAACCTTCTGGCACATCAAATCTGGGCAGCTTCGTCACCCCAAACTCGATCTCCACATTGCAGCGGTCAGCGATCTTCTGGGTATTCAAAACAGCCTGGGGAATATAGGGAAAAAGCTGCTCCATCTCTTCGGGAGATTTTACATAATACTGGCCCCCTTCGTAGCGCATCCGGTCCTCATCCGCCAGCCGCTTGCCGGTCTGCAGACATAGCAGGATATCATGAGGTTTTACATCCTCCTCATAGGTATAATGCACATCGTTGGTGGCCACCAGATCCATGGAAAGCTCCCGGCTCATGCGCAGAAGTGCCTGATTTACCTGTTTTTGCTCCGGAATCCCATGATCCTGCAGTTCCAGAAAAAAGTTTCCTTTGCCAAAGATCTCCTCGTACTCCGCCGCTACCTGACAGGCTTTCTCATACTGCCCTTTTAAAATCTCCCGCTGAACCTCACCGGCCAGACAGGCACTCAGAGCTATGATCCCCTCATGGTATTTTCTTAAGATCTCCTTATCCACCCGGGGGCGATAGTAAAAGCCTTCTGTGAAGCCCACAGACACGATTTTCATCAGGTTCTGGTAACCCTCCTGATTCTCTGCCAGCAAGACCAGATGATAATATCGGTCCTCCCCTCCTGAAGTCTCCTTGTCAAAACGGGAATTTGGCGCCACATAGACTTCGCATCCTAAGATGGGACGGATCCCCTGGGCTTTTGCTTCCTTATAAAAATCAATCACGCCATACATCACTCCATGGTCTGTGATGGCCGCACTGTCCATCCCAAGTTCTTTCACCCGGGACACATACTCTTTGATCTTGTTGGAACCGTCCAGCAGACTGTATTCTGTATGTACATGCAGATGTACAAAACTCATCGGTATTTTCCCCCATTCTTCCTGATGCCCTCTATTATAACCGATCTCTGCAAAATCATAAAGAAAGAAATAGATACGCAAGGCAAAAAAAGAGCGCCTCCCTCAGGAAGCGCTTCCAGTCTTTCTTATAGTCTAGCCATTGATCATGAAGTTCAAAAGCTTGTCGATGTCCTCTTTCTCGTACGCGATGATCTCCAGCTCCGGAATCTCACCATTGGAGAAAATATTAGCCAGAGACACATACTGACAAAGCTTGGACTTCAGATTCAGTCTGTCTCCTTCACCGGTAACTAATTCTACTTTCCCTGCACAGCTGTCTACTACTTCAAAAAATTTGTTCACGTCTTTAATGTTCTGTACTTTCATGTTCTTAATCTCCTTTCCTTCTTTACGCCCCCAATTATACGCAAGTCTTTTCAAAATTGCAAGTGGTTTTTTTCCAATTTTTGCAGAAGTACTTTTTCTCCCTTTCCGGATTTGTTCATCTTGTCTTTTGACAGTGCAGGCCTTTCTTTCTTTTTGTCACTTTTAATTATTTTGATAATCAAAATAATTTTATTCCTCTGAAAAACCTATAATTTCCGGATACTTTTTTCCGTAATTTCGATACGCCCTTCTTTCAGAAGATGCCCGACTGCCCTTTTAAACGCGTTTTTACTCAAAGAAAACTCCCGTTTGATCACTTCCGGCGACGCCTTATCATTAAATGGCAGTACACCGTCAAACGCCTCGATGACCTGCATAACTGCCTCCGCGTCCGTATTGATCTGCAGATATCCCTTTTCCCGGACGCTCAGATCCAGCTTGCCGTCCGGCTTCACCCCTGTGACCCTGGCCTCAATCTGTTCTCCCACAGATACCTGTCCAAAAAATTCCCGGCCGGGTATCAGACCGGAGTAACAGTCATCCACCGCCACAAAAGCTCCAAAATTCCGGCTGATCTGATAGACCACTCCGGACACATGATCCTCTTTCTCATAGGGGCTGTCCCTGCGCAGATAATCATATACGTTCATCGTGGCACACAGCCGGTCGCTTTTGTCTGTGTAGACCCCCACCAGACACGATTCCCCGGGACGGACCCGCTTCGTCTGCTGGCGAAACGGCAAAAACAGATCCTTTTCCAATCCCCAGTCCAAAAATGCTCCGATCTTCCCCACTTCTTTCACCGTCAGTCTTCCGATCTCACCCAGGGTAAGCTTCGGCTTCGCAGTCGTGGCGATCAGACGGTCCTGTGAGTCTTTATAGAGAAAGACTTCTATCTCATCCCCTGTCTGTGCCCCTTGCGGCACCTGCTTTTTAGGAAGGAGCACCCGTTCCGCTGCATTTTGCTCCTCTGCCAGATAGACTCCAAAATCTACCTGCTTTGCCACCTTCAGTACCTGTATCTTTCCTAATTCCATGTATATTACTCCTGTCTGAATTCGATGATTGTATAAAGTTTGCCGGATGCATCTTTAAAAAGTATGGTGCACAGATCCTTTTCGGTGCTGACACACGGACAGATCCGGTCATTTAAAACGGCTGACTTTTTATACTCTGCCCGCATCCGGCCGATTCGAAAGCCTTCCGGCAGATATTCTGCTGCAAACCGGACATATTGTCCGTTGTTCACATGATGGTTTACGTCCAGATGCCGGGCGTGAATGACAAAGGATTCCTCCTCTGTAAACTTCTCAGGCACTGCGATGGCTTCCTGCTCCCCAAACAGGGAAAGACGTGGTTCCATCTGATAGGCAAGGCGAATCTCCTCCTCGACCCGGGCCGGGCGCATCCGCTCAGTGTCCATGTAGACCCAGGAAGAATCTCCGCAGGCTGCCAGCTCCCCCCGGTCATCTAAAAGGCGGAAATTCCGCTGTCCGGTTACCTTCCCAAAGGCGCAGGGCCAGGTTCCCACCCGGATATGTTCTGCCAGGACCGGCCGGCGAAAGATCCGGATATCCCAGGAACGCAGCACCCACATCCGCTTTTTTCCTTCCAGGTGCAAAAGCCCCACGCCCAGATCCTCCGAGTGAAAGATGCTGCAGTCCTGAAAAGCATTTAAAATCCCTGTCAGCGTCATCTTCTGATTCTGGTCCACCTCTGTCAGCCGAACCCGGCTGTTGTACTCGTACATATGTTCTCCTCTTTTCCAGATGCCCCGGATCGAATCCACCGGAAGCATCTGTCTCCATTATAATCACACAATCCATAAAAATCCACAACAACTTTATATATGGAAGAAAAAGAACAGACAGGCCGCTGCCAGGACAATTTCCAGCCATTCACTGATTCCCCAGTTCCTCCTTCTGGCAATAACATATGTTATAAAGACGAAAACCCAGATCCACATCCTTCCACCCTTCTCATTTGTGCTTCTTATAGTCACATTATAATTCTATTAGTCAATATTTGCAATGCACTTTTTATCATAATATAAATAGGGGTGATACGAATGAAAAACATTGATTATACTGCCATGGGCGGTCGGATCCGAAATGCCAGGCAATCCCTTGGCCTGTCCCAGCTAGAGCTGGCAGAGCAGTGCGGCCTTTCCGTTTCTTTTTTGGGCCATATCGAAAGAGGCAGCCGGAAGATGTCTTTGGAGACGCTGGTGTCCGTCTGCGAAGCGCTGAACCTGAGCGCCGACTATCTCCTGCAGGATGAGCTGCCCGGAATCGACCCGGTCATCGGCAATATCATTGCCTCTGTGAAAAAGCAGGGTTCCTATCAATATGACCGATATCTGACAATCATCAAAGCCCTGGCAGAGATCTCGGACAAACTGTGACCGAAAGAAGGATTGTGTCACCGGACATCAGGCAGACAACAAAAAGAGCCAGCCGACACTTTTGTCGGGTGGCTCTTTTTCCGCCTTTTACATCATATCAATGGATCGGATCCCCTGAATCCGATACAGCTCTTCGATATATTCATCTCTTTTTAAATCCCGGGGCAGACGGATCGTGGTCAAAATCGTAAATGACTGCATGCCTGCACCGGATTTATCCACGTCAAAGCGGTCTACTTTGCAGCCGTCCATCTTCAGACGATGCAGAAATTCTGCAGAAGTACCGCCCTCATCTGCCTCCACATACAAAATCACATAGCGGGAATACTGGTAAAGTCTTTCTTCCACCAGAGGCAGTATATGCAGACCGGCCAGAAGAATGACCGTTGTCAAAATTGCTCCATCCAGAAAACCGATGCCCACGGCAAGTCCGATGCACGCACAGATCCAGATCCCTGCCGCAGAAGTCAGACCCTTGACCTGATGGCCGGACACCATGATGGATCCAGCTCCCAAAAAGCCCACACCGCTCACTACCTGAGATGCCATACGGGTCAGATCTGCCGCCCCTGGATAACGGATCTCAATGCACTGCCCGGTCATCATGACGATGGCGGCACCCACGCACACTACAGCGTCCGTCCTGGCACCCCCGCCTCTTCGTTTTCCTCCCCGGTCAATGCCGATCAGACCGCCCAGCACCATAGCTGCTGTCAACCGGATAAGGATATTCTGTAAGGTCCATGCCGACACATCCAGGAAAAACATCCGCCCTTACCTCCTTTGTACGTTTCACTCTCTGGTACAAACAGCGCGTCAGTATTTTTCCGCTTCTAATGCCTCTCTGGTCTGATAAATGTTGTGTATGTAAGTATCCTGTTTGTCCAGAGCGATGGCCGTGACGATCACATCCATGATGGCCAGCATGGCAATCCGGGCGCTGGAAGGCTCCTTTTTATAAGAAGTCTCTTTCGCATGAATCCGGAAGGTAAGGTCCGCCAGCTTCGTGAGCGCCGTATTCTTCCCGGATGTAATCAAAACCAGCTTTGTGCCATTGCGCCGGGCAAGCCGCATGACATCCGCAAAATGCCTGGTAGCACCGGAATTGGAGAAGATCACGATCACATCCTGTTCCCTGCGAAGGGCCGTCCACATCAGCTGAATATGCGAATCGATGCAGCACCGGGTATTGATCCCGGTCCGGATAAACTTGTTTTCCACATCAATGGCCACGGTCCCGGATCCTCCAAGACCGAAAAAGTCCAGATGTTCTGCGCTTTGTACCAACTGAAGGAACTGCCTTAGCTTCTGATAGTTCATCATGGAAAATGTCTGCTGCATGGCAATGGTATGAGAGTTCATCACCTTTTCAGAAATCTCCTCCAAAGAATCCAGCGGCTTCACTTCTTCGTGGATAATCTTCAGAGTCTCCTCAGTATACACACTCCCCCTTGCCAGAGCGATCTTGAAGTCCTGATAGCCTCCGAAATTCAGCTTTCTGCAAAATCGAATCACCGTAGGCTCCGATACCTGAACCTTCCTGGACAGGCTTGCCACCGTAAGATTCACAGTCTCATCCGCATGTTCCAATACGAAATCTGCCACCTGCTTTTCCGAATTGCTCAGAGTATCGTAGGTCTCCTGAATCAACAAAAGCACCACATTTCCAGCATTCACGATCATGAAACGACTCCCCTCCAGTCAATCACTGTCTATTTTAGATTAACATAGCGGGCTGTAAAAAGCAAGGTTCAATGAACGTGTGATTGTCTACGTCTAGAATTCACGAAGAATGTTCCTGCCGGTGCTTTCTCAATCACAAGGCTGGCCACCTCGGAAATCAATTCAAACACTCCTTTCCTTCACATCTTTTCTACTTCACGCGTTCTGTAGTTTTATTACATTATTTATTATATTGTATATATAGTAATATTTCAATATATTTTCGATAAAAGATTGTAATTTTACTACTTTCAACAGAATTCCCGTTTTATTTCGGGTGTTTTTTCTTATTTTTTCGTGATTTTGCACAAAAAAAGAATCCTCCCAAAAATACCGTGCAGTATTTGGGGGATCTTATTTGCCAATTCCGTCATATTCTTACTTGCCAAAAACATTTTCATCCTGTAGCATAAAAATCAGGATGATTCCGTGCCAGATGTTGACCCGATGATTGACTGCACAAAGGAGAAGGAAAGGATGGAATTAAACTACTTTAAGGACCTGATTTTCGATCTGCTCAATGACAGCGACGAACTCAACATTTTTGACATCAGTACCGATGATCGGAGAAATATTTTTACAATCTCCACAACGGACGGCAACGTATTCCAGATTGAATTCCGACAGATTCTGGCAAGGTATCTCTGAGAACATGCAAAAAGCCGGGGCATAAGCTCCGGCTTTTTGCATGGCATATAAAAAATCCAGCAGAACTGTCTGCTGGATCCTAAAAGCAGGGCTACAAGGATTCGAACCTTGAAATGACGGAGTCAGAGTCCGTTGCCTTACCGTTTGGCGATAGCCCTTCGTATTCAACGAATGTTATTATACGTCATCTTTCGGAAAAATGCAAGCACTTTTTTAAAAATTTTTTAACTTTTTTATGAAGTCATCTTTCTTCTTTCTTTTGAATTTCTTATTTAAATTTAGAAAACCTTTATTCCCACGATACACTTTCGTCACAATTTCCTGTTATGATAATACTCGTAACAGGAACACATCAGTATTTCATTCATAACACTTTAGGGGGCTCGAAAGAGCCCCCACTCCCTCGGAATGACAGGAACAAAAATCAGGTTTTCCCGACATCCTCCGAAAATCATTCTTTTTTACAGCTCTCTGCCTTCACGAAGCCTTTCCCTGATGAAATCCGACATCCGTTTCAGGAGAAAGGGCGTTATGTAAGTCTCACATTCTTTCCCTCTGTCATCAACCCTGCATCCTCTTACCATTCCCTTGTTTCTTCCCCGTTTCGTAGGTATGGCTCTGTTTCCTTTAAGCTTCAGATAGCCGCCGTCCAGCAAAAGATCCCGCAGCGCCTTTCTTTGATTTTTCTCTCCCAGACACCGTTCCACCCACGCTTCTTCATCCGCCTGATATTCAGAAATCACCTCCCAAAAGGTCATGGGGACGAACCGGTATGAGCCTTCGTCGGAAGTGGCAAGCTGCCGTTCAAGGAGCTGTTCCAGAGGAAATACCCGCCTCTGCTCCTGCTCCTCTGCCTTCTCCCACAGCTTTAAAGTCTCCAAAAAGCTGCTTCCGTCACTGGGCAGCCGGATAAAGGCAAAGGAGCCGTCCTTTATCTCCTGCCTGCTGCTGTTTCCCTGATAATATACTCCGCCGAAAAATTCCTCTACCAGTTTATTTTTTCTGCGGTCGGCTTCTTTTTGCTGTTCCAGAGTATCAAGATTGTAGTTAAAACGGTGATACAGCCCGTCTACCTCAATAACCAGTAAAATCCGTCCCCGGCTGCATAAGATATAGTCAAACTCGGCATCATTGTGAATAAATTCCAAAAGTTCCTCGTCAAGTCCGGAAAAATCCAGGGGGCGGCCTTCTTCATCCTGAATGTCCTCAATTCGGACATTGTGATAAAATTCCAGTCGATTCTCCACAAAAAACGGCATCTTCCGGATAGCGTCCTCAACACACAGCTCTGTCGGCCACTCCTGATTTTTCGTTTCGCCGCTCTCCTGCCTTTTCCAATAGCCCAGATCAAAGACGGAGGTCTGCCCTGCGCGGTGAAATCCAAAGCCCTTCCTGTAATCCGCATATGTGCCGTTCTCCCACACATAATCTGCCAGTTTTCGGATAAACATCTGATTTTCTTTTGCCCGGGCCTGTTCCCCGGCCCCCTCTTCGGCTCCCGCCGAAGCATCATCGGCATGACCTTCTTCCTGAGCAGATTCTGCAAATTCACGGTCTGTCAGCTCTTCTTGAAGCTGCGGACTCATCATTACGGAGGACACAATCAGACGCAGCTCCTTTACTGCACGTGACACGGCTACGTTAACCAGGCGCTTCTGCTGGGACCAGGGCCATTCCCATTCACCGTCCTCCACCGGCAGAAGATACACCATATCGTATTCATCCCCCTGAGAGCTGTGGATCGTGGAGGAGGGAATAATCAATCTTGGAATCCGGTCCTCCTGTTCTTCCTCCGCTTCCGCGCCTCTGTCTTCTGTTCCATTCCTCTTTTGCGCTCCCTTATCCGCCGATTTATCGCCGGGCATAAGCACCTGCATTTCCGTGTTATGTTCTTTGTTATATTGTTCGATTCTCTCTTTCAGCTCCTGAAGCTGTCCGCGGAAGGGGGACAGAATACAGACATCCGAGATTTCCTTATTTGCCATGCGCCGTATCAGCTCTGGAAGCTCCTCTGTCACAAAAATATCCGCCTGCTTTCGATTCCGCTTGGTTGATCTTAGTATTTCTTCTCCTTTGTTATTTTTGCGCTTCTTTTTTTCATGGCAGCTCTCGCAGTAATCCCCCTCAAACCACAATACTTTGATCGGAATCTTTACCTTTTTATCATATTCCATGGTCCGGATCTTCAAGGCGCCGTTGTAGATCTCCTCCCGGTTGCAGAATTGTATAATTCCCGGATGACAGCGGTAATGTTCCTCCAAAAACACCTTCACCTGCGGCCTTTTTGCCCGGAACACATCCAGACATACCTCCAGAAAGCTTTTCTCTGCCTTCATTCCATATAAGGTATGAAGCTCCCGGGAAAGCACACGTCCTGCGCCGCCTGCCTCCCACTCCTGTTCCATCCTTTCAATCTGTTCCTGATTTAATACGGGAGGAAGCTGCTGCTCGTCTCCCACCAGAATCAAATGCTTTGCACAGCTCATGGCCAGAATCCCCTTGACCGTATCCACCTGGGAGGATTCGTCTATGATCACATAATCATAGCAAAGCCTTTCTTCATTTTTAAAGCAGCATTTCAGGGAATGAATGGTACTGGTAATCACCGGATACTGCCGGAGGAAGGGCACAAATTCCACATGGGTCTCTCTGCTCACCGCGGCATTGGGAAGATACTGCTTTGCCTCGCTTTCAAATGCTTCTTCTCCGGTAAGTCCGTGATCCTTATTAAATTGATTTCTGCGTTCTTTGTTGCCCAGTTTTGCCAGGCTGCGCTTCACCCGGCTCTGGTTGGGCTTATCCGCATCTTCGGAAAATTCATCTATTTTTTTCCATATGGTTTTCAGCGCATTGACGTTGCCGGACACTATGGCAACATTTTTCCCCATTGCCGTAATGCAGGAAGCCAGATTGAGAATGGCCGTTGTTTTTCCCGTTCCCGGAGGTCCCTGGATGAAGGAAATGGGATTGGACAGCGCTGTGCGGATGGCCCGGATCTGGCTTTCATTGGGGTAGTTTTTCTCTCCCTCTAAGAAATAATGCTCCAGGCCGCCGGGAAGGCTTTCGTTCCAGCAGAGCCTTGCTTTTGCATCCGCATCCCCTAAAAAAGCCCTGGTCAGGTCGTTCAGCCCCCGCTTTTCCTCCTCGTCCATATAGTACCATAGGAGAGAATATCTTGCCTGGGCCTCAACCGGTTCTCCTGTCTCTTTGTCCTCTATTGTTATCCTGCCGAATACCTCGGCTGCCTTTTTGTAGTAGTCCCACAGCAGATTTATTGTTTCATTCATGGCGGTACCTCCGAATCTTTTGCCTCTTTTTTATTTTATCATGAGGGACAGCCATGGACAAGATGATTCCTGTAGTTCTGTTGCGGTCTCCCCATCTCCTGTATCCTTATTTGGTCACTCTGATGGTTTTCAATTTTCAAACTTCCCATCCCCACTGTGCAAATTCAACCTTCACACCGCAGTACTGCTTCTTTTTCGGCGTGGAAGTTTCTTCATCCAGGCAAAGCGCATAGTCAAATATCAGCTGCCTGCGCTTATAATCATCAAGTATCGTATGGATTTTTTGGCAGAGAACCTCCTCTTTTCTTTTCCTGGAATATTTGTCCCCGGGCATCTCTTCCCCGATTCCCGTCACCCGGAATAAGGTATCATACCGGATCACCCTGCTCAGAACGCTTCTGCCTCTCTCCCGGTCCTCCTTCTCCCTGCCTCTGCTGCCCGACATAATGGACAAGCGGTATTGCAGATAGTAGATGATTCTGAGATTCTCCTCCGAAGCGGGAAGCTTTTTGCCCTTTGCATTGAAGATCTGCAGCTTCTCCGCCGAAAACGTAAGGAACTGTCCTTTTATATGGAATGCCGTAGCAAACCGGTACAAAGGGGGAAGCTCCTCATAGGAATACCCTTTTTCTCCCCGTTTTTCCAGCGGAAGAAAACTTCCCTTATAGATGCGAAGCTCCTTTTCATCCTCATAAATCCATTTGGGAACCGCAGCCTTTGAACAGTCAATGGTGATTGTAATTTTGTTCATTTTGTCAAGGCTTTGTTCTATGGCCGCCTTTTTATCCGGCTTCAGCGTTACGGCAGGATCACCGGATAACAGTTCATAGATATTTTTAGGATACAGGACGGGTACACCGCTTACCTCCAGGGTATATACCGCGTCCGCAATCATCATATCAAAATAAGACAGCCTTTCCCCGCTATCGCTTTCTATTTTATAGGACAGCGGCAGTTCTTTCTTCTCCCCTGTTCTGCTTGCCTTCCTTCCGCAGTCTATCTGCTTTTCTGCTCCGATTTCATACGCGCCGCTGCGGATCTCGTTTGCGATTTTTGTGTTGTTATAATAGAGTGCCCTGATTTTTGTAAGCCGTTTTTCCAGGCTCTTTTCCATTCTTTTTTCATCCCCGGGGGACAAAAGCAGCGCTTTTGGAAGAGGCTCTTGAAAATAATGCTCAATAAACTCCTGCAGTTCTTTAGATGTCACCCGCCCCGCTGCCATGCCGCAATATTCCGCCATTCTCTCAAGGCGGTATCTTCCCAGATCATATCTGTAGCGGGCAGTTTCTTCATCAAATTCATTTCCCGTTTTAAAGTTCTCCAGGAATCCCCGGCAAATCCCATAGTCTTCCCCGGAACGCGGGTCCTTATTGACATATAAAATGCACTCCGCCTTCTTCCCGTCACGGCCTGCCCTTCCCGCCTCCTGGTAATAGCTCTCCAAATCCTTCGGCATATTGTAATGAATCACAAAACGGACATCCCTTTTGTTGATTCCCATTCCATAGGCATTTGTGGCAACCATCAGGCGGCAGTCCTTCTCATACATAAATCTGCGGTGCTCCGCCTCACGCTCCCCGCTGCTGCGGCCGGCATGATAAAGGGCCGGGTGATGGCCTTCCTGTGCCAGATAAGCGTGGACGCTCTCTGCCTCCTCCTTCGTTGAGCAGTAGATGATACCCGCTTCCTCCCTGTGGCCGGAAAGATACTCCTTCAGCTTCTTCTTTTTCTCTCCTCTGCTTCCCACTTTCCCAAGTGAAAAGGTCAGATTTTCCCGCTTAAAGCCCCCCTCAACCGACTCATCTGTGTTCAGCTTCAAAAGCCGGATTATATCATCCCGGACAGACTGAGTGGCAGTCGCCGTGAATGCACCTATCACCGGCCTTCTGTCCAGGCATCGGATAAATCTTTCAATTTCCAGATACGCAGCTCTGAAATCATATCCCCACATAGAGATGCAGTGCGCCTCGTCAATTGCCAGAAAATCAATGTTCACCTTTTTTGTAAAACTAAGAAAAACCGGGTCCTTCAGCCTTTCCGGAGTGACATATAAAAGCTTATATGTTCCGCCTGCAGAATCAATCAAAATCTGCTTTGTACCGCTCTGAGTGCTGTCAATATAGGCGGAAGGTATCTGCTTTTTTAGTCCGTGCTCTTTTGCTTTTGCGGTCATCTGGGCAACCTGATCGTGCATCAGGGAAACAAGGGGCGTCACTACCAGGGTAAGCCCCTCAAAGCACAGCGCCGGTATTTGATAGCACAGGGTTTTTCCGGCTCCCGTAGGCAGCAGCGCAACCGTATCCCGGCCGGACAAAAGGCGCGTGATGCAGGTTTCCTGGCAGGAAGTAAACTTTTCATATGTAAAATATTCGTGCAGCTTTTCTCTGGCTGTTTGCAGTTCTTTTCTTTCATGCTTTTGATTCTTCATATGCTAATCCATCCGTGTTCACTGGCGTGCTGTCTGTTTTTTGGCAGCCGTATCGGAAGCTTTTGTGTATGATTCTGAAAATATTTTTTCCAAAAAATACAGAGTCAATCACTTTTTTAATTGTAACTCCAAGCCGCTTTTTCCGCAACCGCCCGCCTCTTATTAAGTTAAGAATGAATTGCACATACGGAATTTTCATTTTCTATGAGCTTTTTTGCAAAAAAAATACTGTATTTTATATAAAATACAAAGTTTTTAAATTGATATGGATAACATTTACCCCGCTCCCCTTTATTTTTTTAACAGTAACGTAAAAATAAAAACAAAACCCCGTCCAATTCAAAACGGAAAGACAGATATTGGACGGGACAGGCTTCTTATTGGACCTCTCAGTGAGAGGTCCCAATTGTTATAACAGAAATAATAATAAAACAATCAGGAAAAAGAAAAGAAAGGAGACAGACATCATGAACATCGTAAATCACGAAACTGCAATTATCAAGGTGATTGCTGACGAATATGTAAAAGGAGACAGCTGTTACGCGACCATTATCGGAGGCAACTGCAAAGGCTCCCACTTAAAACTGGATAACGGTCAGAGAGCCTTTTCCTTCAGTGCGGCCAATCTGCAATGCGGCACAAAAATCATCTGTACCATCACCAAATCAGCCGACGGCAGAAAAAATGCACTGGCACAGCTGGACAGTATCTGCGGCCTCTATGATGCTTGTGCATAGCATACATAAGCTTCAAAAACCAGGCAGATAACGAAGCAAATATTATCGTCAGTTCGGAATGGATGGTATCCATTCCAGTTGTGAAACCAGTAAAGAGAAATCAGAAACCGGAAAGGAGACCACATTATGAGAATCTACAAAAGAACAGGATTGTTCTAAATCATCAAATCAACCTGTTACAAATAACAAAAAGTAAATTTGACAGCTGTAATACACAGCGGAAAGGACAAAAATATGAACCGATACGATTACGATACACGCCGCGTAAACATAGATGAGCAGGAATGGCTCACCGAGGAACTCTACTACCCTGAGCAGGAGGATACAAGCCGCCCTCCGCTCCCCTCCCGCTCTGCCTCTTCCTCCTTAAAAGCCTATTATGATTTGTGCCGGGAGATAGATGAATACGCCGCTTATTATGGCTTGCTTGACGACGAAGAGGAGGATGAGCTGTGGGACGAGTAGAACGCATTGTCCATAAGTTTATGGATACACCCCTTAAGAAACTGAGAGCCGTACAAACCAAGAAATATATTGAATTTATTACGGACCAGTGAATCCGTGTGGAGGGCTTGTCCGCAAAAAAGATAGAACACATGCCCTACATAGAGCTTGCCTGTCTGGTGAACCATGTAGGCGGAAATCCCGGCTATGGCCAGGAGAACCATGACAGCTCTTTCGAACAGATGCGGACGATATGGAGGCCGACTAACACAAACTCAAAAAAATACGAAAAAGGCAGGTAATTCCTATGTCAATTACAACCACAAACCCCTGTGTGATTCTAGAATCCGCCAGAGGCTATGAAACCTTACACCTAAAAGACAAGCTGCTGAGTGACAGCAGAGAAATCTTTCTCACGGAGGAGGTGAATGCCGCCTCCTGCGACAGCTTAATTACACAGCTTATGTATCTCAGCAGAGCAGAGCCGGAGAAAGAGATTACTTTCTACATCAACAGTCCCGGCGGCTCCGTAACAGACGGACTTGCGGTTTATGATGTGATTCGTCTGATTGATGCTCCTGTGAAAACCGTCTGTATGGGAACCTGTGCAAGCATGGGCGCCATTCTCTTTCTGGCCGGCGACAAGCGGGAAATGATGGAGCATGGACGTATTATGGTACACGACCCGGCTTTTGGAGGAAACCACGATATCGGCGGAAAAAAGCCCCATCAGATTCAATCCGAACTGAACGACCTGAACAGGTGCCGGGAATCTCTGGCCAAAATCATTTCAGAAAGAACCGGCAAATCCCTGGAGGAAGTCTATCAGGTAACTGCAAACGATACTTATTTCAGCGCACCGGAGGCTATTGCGTTTGGCCTTGCAACCAATATGATTCGGAAAGGCGGTAATTAATATGATTCAGACATTACGTTACGGAAGCAGAGTTCTTGCATCCGGCATTCAGGTTTCCAACGACACACGTGTAAGCGGCTGCAACAACAACGATATTATCTGCGGAAGTTCAGGTTCCGGCAAAACCGGGGGCTATGTCATTCCCAATATCCAGAACATCGACAGCTCCCTTGTGGTGTCCGATACCAAAGGACAGCTGGAACGCAGATTTAAAGCGGAGCTGATCGCGAAAGGATATGCGGTTTACACGCTTGACCTGGTCAACCCCGCAAGGTCCTGCGGATATAATCCAATGGCCTTTATCCGGCAATATCCGGACGGCAGCTACCGCGAGCAGGATATTTTAAGCCTCGCCCGTCTCATCTGCCCCGTTCAGCAGCACGCGGAACCCATATGGGATTTATCCGCCGCAAGCTATGTAGCTTTTCTCATCGCATACTGCCTTGAGACTGAACCCCTGGTAAATCGGAACCTGATACGTGTAGGCGATCTGCACAGGCAGTTTTCACAGCCCAATGGCTATATCCCGTTCCTGGAATGGATTTCCGAACATCCGGATTCCTTTGCCTCCAAAAAATACTTCGAAATAACGGCCAACCGGACTGCGGACAAGATGTTCAGCAGCATTGTGGGCTTTGTAAATGTCAACCTGGAGCCTTATTCCTTTCAGGAAGCCCGGTATATCTTTGCCAATCCCCACAGCCTGAATATCCGAAGGCTCGGGCAGCGAAAGACCGTTTTATTTCTGAATGTCAGTGATACGGACCGGACCTTTGACCAGCTGGCTCATATCTTCTACGCCCAGACTCTTCAAATCCTGTGCTCGGAGGCGGATTCCAACCCCGGCGGAAGATTGAAGGTCCCGGTGCGGCTTATAATGGATGACTTTGCATCAAGTGCCGTAATTCCCGATTTTGACAAAATCATTTCCGTCATCAGGTCCAGAGATATCTCCATGAGCCTTATCATTCAATCCCTGTCTCAGCTTGAAAGCATGTACAGCCCTGCCGTGAGCCGTACCATTCTCAACAATTGCGACCACATTCTGTACTTTGGCAGTCAGGATATAGAAACGGCTCAATACATTGCAGCGCGGGCCGCAAAGACGCCGGAATCCGTCTTAAGTATGCCCCGTGACAAGGCTTATCTTATCACAGCCGGTGAAAAAGCCCGTCTGGTGGATAAAATCACTCCCTACAGCACGGTGGCAAATATTCAAGGGTCTATCGGGAAATAAGGTTGAGATACGGGCCAAAAGACGCTGAACACGCAGCTTATTAAAAATGCATAACAAAAATGAGAACAAAGGGGATATCATGCGCTCAGATGAGAGAAACAAAGAGAAAGAACCCCCTTGATAGAAAGACAAATGTTGAGAAAACATTGATTCTGTCAAGGGGGCTAATTATTACATCGGGGAATCAAAAATCAGGTTTTCCCGACCGCTTACTGCTCCATCTGACGGCCCAGGAAGCCGGCGGCAGAAGCTGCCACCTTCTGCTCCACTTCCCCCATCTTGACCCGCACATCCCGGCCCAAAAGGATCACCGCACCGATAGCGTCTCCTTCACTGATCACCGGACAGATGGTCTCCGTGGCAATTCCGTCCATCTCTTCCTGAATCACCGGTATAAATTTGCGCTCTATGGCGGAAGCCTGCAGGCTTTCCCGCTCCTGGATCAGCTGCTCTAACTGAGGGCTGATGGATTTGCCGTGATAATCTTTCTTTGCCCCGCCTGCAGTGGCGATGATGGCATCCCGGTCCGTCACACAAACCATATGTCCTGTGGTCTGAGCCAGACTCTCCGCATACTGTTTGGCAAAGGCTGACAGCTCTCCGATGGGAGAATATTTCTTCAGGATGATCTCCCCTTCGCGGTCTGTAAAGATCTCCAAGGGGTCACCTTCCCGAATTCTCAATGTACGCCGGATTTCCTTTGGCACCACAACTCTGCCCAAATCATCAATCCGGCGTACAATTCCTGTTGCTTTCATACATGTTTCCTCCAATGTCTCAAAATACGATGTCGATTCGTGCTTTCACAGGTCATCTGCATCTAGTATTTGTAAGAATTGGATTTATATGCATCATCTTTTTAATCAAATGGATGCATTCTATTTAATAGTTCAGTCTTCATCCGATACAACCGGTCAGACAGGTCCACATATACTTCATGAGGATTTACCAGACGTTTGGTCTCATCCCACAGTGTATTCTGTTCTTCGATACAGTGCTCCCGGATATCCATAACCGCCGGAGACTCATAGACACATTTGCCCTGGTCAAAAACCTGGATCATCAACTCCTTCATGATATAACTTCCGCCCTTTAAGCAGGTCTTTTTCCAGGTTTCCAGAGGATCAAAGATCACCAGGTCTTTCGACTCGTCAAAGACGTCATCCACCAGGCTGATCAGATCCGCCTTCAATTTCCCATTTACCTTTTCATAAATGCGGTAGACCGTCTTGTTGCCCGGATTCGTGATCTTCTCTGTGTTTTCTGAAAGTTTGATCTTCGGCATAAAATCCCCGTCTCCGGTCTTCAGAGCTGCCAGTTTGTAGACACCGCCAAACGCCGGACAGTCCCTGGATGTGATCAGGTTCGTCCCCACGCCCCAGGAAGTGATCTTCGCGCCCTGAGTCTTCAGACTGTCGATCAGATATTCATCCAGATCACTGGACGCGGAGATCACCGCATTATGGAAACCTGCCGCATCCAGCATCTTTCTGGCCTCCTTGGACAGGTATGCCAGATCCCCGCTGTCCAGTCGGATCCCGTAGCGTCCATGAAGCTTTTTCGCTTTCCGCATCTCTTTGAACACCCGGATCGCATTGGGCACTCCTGATTTTAATGTATCATAAGTATCTACCAAAAGCACACATGCATCCGGATACAGCCTGGCGTACTCTTTAAAAGCCGTATACTCATCGGGGAAACTCATGATCCAGCTATGCGCGTGGGTGCCCAGTACCGGCACATCAAACATCTTTCCTGTCAGAACATTGGACGTGCCGATACAGCCTCCGATCATGGCCGCCCGTGCCCCGTAGACGCCCGCATCCGGCCCCTGCGCACGGCGAAGTCCAAATTCCATGATGCCGTCGCCTCTGGCTGCGTTGACCACTCTGGCCGCCTTGGTGGCAATCAGACTCTGATGATTGATAATCGTCAGAATCGCAGTCTCCACCAGCTGCGCTTCCATAATCGGTGCAATCACCTTTACAAGCGGCTCTCTGGGAAACACCACGGTTCCCTCCGGTATGGCATAGATGTCTCCGCTGAAATGAAAATTGCTAAGATAATCCAGAAAATCCTCCTCAAAGATACCCAGACTTCTCAGATAGACAATATCCTCAGCAGAAAAATGCAGATTCTTAATGTAGCTGATCACCTGATCCAGCCCTGCTGCAATGGCAAAACCATTCCCGCAGGGATTTGTTCGGTAAAAAGCGTCAAAAATCACTGTCTCCTGCACCGGATTCTTGAAATATCCCTGCATCATCGTCAGCTCATACAGGTCGGTTAAAAGTGTCAGATTTTGTGTTGTGCTCATCGGAAAGTCCCTCCTAATTCTCCATCGCTTGTCATTAAGCCTGTATATCCGCTTATACCATCCAGCATACTTTTTTTCGTACAATACCAGTCTTCACAGGGTACGGTATAAGTGATATTCTTTTCACATTGCGGGATCCAGAGCATATATCCGCTCAATTCTTCCACTTTCAGATTTTCCCTGAGCCAATCTGCGTCACCGCAGATCACAGGTTCATAGCCCGACATACGTACTACCTGGCAGAATCCTTTCACACAGGCTGTCCTTGCAGCTGCATCCAGCTTATCCGTTCTTTTGGGAACTTCCGGACTTGGTGACTGGACAAAGACTGCAACCGGGCCGTTCAGTCTGTATCTTTCTGCCATCATCACTGCAAAATCTGCCTCCTCCATCGCCTCCCTTTTGCTGACAGCCCCGGAAGTGAAAAAGATGCCGGTCTCAATCCCTGCCGCCCGGGCAGCTTTTATATTGGCTTCTGCTTTGGAGTCTGTTGTCAGTATCCCTTCCTTCGGGTCCCGGTATGCACAGCGAATCATCACAAAATCCACACCGGCTTTATGCACTTTCTCCCAGTCCATGTCTCCGTTTTGCTCCGAGACATTCATACCGGTAAAACTGGGAATGGTATTTTCTTTATCCGAATCAGGCGGATCAAGCTCCTCTGCTTCGGCAGTCTTTTCCTCAAGAACCGGAACTGTTTTTTCTGTCTCGGCCCCTGCTGTAACCGGTAAATTCTCGGGATCTTCCTTCTGCATCTGGTCCAGATTCGAAGGTTTTTGCTCCAGCTTAATGATACGCCGGTACCGCACATGATACTCATACTGTATGTTCCCGTCCTCATTCATCTCCCTGGTACAATCCGTCTTTAAAACATCATATCCGTTATAGAAACCATCCAGGTTCAAAAGCTTCAGGGCAAGACTTTCGTTTTGCTCATCCAGCTTGATGTCACCGCTGCTGTACTGATATTCGTACCAGGTTCCGTCTTTATATTCATAACGTAGATCTCCCGCATGGTTCCAGTATTTCGACGGAACAGGTACTTCGTTTTGTATATCCGGTTCTGTTGCTGAATCTGTTTCATCCACCAAAGGCTTCACATAGATGCTCCCTGTCTCTTCCTCCTTTGGCACTTCGTGTGGCACTGTTGTATCTTTTGGAGGTGAAACAACGAGCGGCGAAACTTCTTTTGTATCTTCCTTCCGGGAAACCATCCTGCATGCAGGTTCACTGACGGTATGATCCTGTAGATCCTGCTCTTTCTCCGGAACCGCCTCCAAAGGCTCCTCTTCAGGAAGGGCCTTTTCCTCTTCCGCAGGTTTTGATATGTCCGTACGGGGTGTTGCGCTTTCCAAAAGAATCTGATCATCCCGGTCTCCCGGAATAATCTTCACCGATGATTCCTTTCTGCCAAATACGACCTCCGGCACTGCCTGTTCTGCGGCCTCTTCTTTCTGCACTTTGGCTGTCTGCATAAGTGTTCCTTTTGTTCCGCATCCGGTAATTGTTCCAACTATGCAGACAGCCCACAAAAAGCGGGCTGTTGTTTTTTTCATTCGTTTTCCTCTCCTGTTTCCGATCCGTCTTCACTTTCAGACGATTCTTCCTGCACGGTCTCCTCTGGTACTTCTTCCATCGGCTGGCTGAAAATACGGTCAAAAGTCAGCATCTGGATCCGTTCATCGTTGGTCGTAATCTCAGTGCCTTCCAAAAGCGGAGTGTACCAGTTGTCATAGGCATCCCGCTCTCTTTGAGACAGTTCGTTCTGCCGTGCACTCTCTGTGGCCTCCTCATCAAAGGCACTCTCCAGACAGACAATGTAGTAACTTTCCTCTGCCTCAATCAGATCTGAGATCTCTCCCTCAGCCAGTGCGTCTGCAGCGCTCTCCACCGCCTCGTCCAGCGTGCTGCCCTCCTGACCATAAGTCAGTGTGGAATAATTCATTCCCTGCGCATCTGCTGCCCCGCTCAGATCACCACTTTCTTTGGCGGCGGCAAGAAGAGCCTCCATCTGGGTTTTCTTCTCCCCACGTTCTTCCTCGGTCAGTTCTGTCACATTGCCTTCCTCGTCCGTCGTCCCGGCAAGAGAACTCATCACATAGCCGACCCGCTTTTGCGCCACCAGGTCCGGATCCACCTCGGTATCAATGGTAGCCGCCCGGTCATCATATACTTTGTTCTGCAAAGTCATAAGCGAAAGTACATGACTCACCGTTGTCTCATCTGCAGACATCGCTTTGAGTGCCTTGCTGTCATTGGCTTCCAGAAATGCTTTTGCTGCTTCCTGAATACGGCCCTTTTCTTCCTCTGATAAGGTAACTCCCAGCTCCTTTGCATGGGCTTCCACCACATAATATTCTTTCAAAGTCTCCACTGCCGTATCTCGTATGGTCTCCCCATAGGGCGTCCCCATCCCCATAAGATCCTGATTCATAAAATCCTCGCCAAAGTAAGCGCTGAATCCCTGCATCTGGATCTGCTGATAACGCAGATAAAAGTTTACTTCTCCAAGCGGGACGGATACCCCGCCCACATTCATCGCCTCCGCCGTGTAGTCTGGTCTATTCTTTCCGGAACATCCGGTCAGCGCCATGGCCGTCACAAGCAGAAACGCAAAACGTCCTGCCTTGTTTTTCTTCATAAATTTTCGTCCTCCTCATTGTACAGGTTTTCTTATGATTATAAACTTTTTTTATAATCAGAGCAACTCCTTTAGGACAATTTTCACGTCAACCTGATCCAAAACCTCCTGATCAACGGTGATCGCAGCCTCTTTTTGCCACCCTTCCAAAATTCTTTCATACTCCTCTTCTTTTGCAAGAGCAGTCAGCTTTTCTCTCCAGTAGGCTGTTCCTTCCTCATCATAAGCGCTGACGTGCTGTACCAAAAACCATCCTTCCTCTGTCCAGATGGGGTCTGAGATCTCTCCCACTTCCAACATCCGAGCCGCATTCAGCATCCGCGGCTCCTGGCCGTCTCCCTCGTTGCTTTTTCCCATGCTGGACTCTATGGGCGTCAGCCCTTCTGCCTCTGCCGCTGCTTTTAGGTCTTTGCTCTCCCTGGCAGCCTCACATACGTCTCTGGCAACCTGGGTCCGTCTTGTTATCTCTTCTTCTGAAAAAGGAGTAAAGTTTCCTTCTTCATCCCGCAGCCCGGTGGTGGAAATCAGCACATAGCAGATTCCTTCCCGGTGAACCTCCTCATCTGTAATCTCCGGCTCATAATCCGCCACCGAAGCGTCTGCAACCAAAAGCGCCAGCTCCCGCTCCGCCAGTCTGTCATATACAAAAGCCTCATCAGCTCCTGCATACTGGAGAAGGGCCTCATGATAGGATTCCATAAAAGACCTTGCCCGCTCCTGAATCTCCTGTTTTTTTTCTTCATCCAGAGAGACCTTGTATTCCTTTGCATGCTGGTTGGCCAGATGAACCTGGCAGATGGATTCCATCACTTCTTCTTTGAGCCGTTCCTCCATTGTCGTGCCCTTTTCCTCATCTGCCATCTGGCTCCACATATCGTCTCCATAAGTGTCAAGCCACTCCTTTTCCCACTGCATCTGATTCATCCGCACAAAAAAATTCCACTCTCTGAGTCCCACGGACCTGTCATTCACCGTGAAAGCGGTAGGATCTTTATCATGCTCACTTTTACAGCCGGAAAGAACCATGCACAAGGCAAGCAGCAGCACCCCCAGTGTCCTTTTCATAATGTTAAAATCTCTCCTATCATCTGTCACTGATCATCCAGCAAAAGTTTCATCTCATTTAAAATCTGCCCGGTCAGAACCAGAAGATTTTTTTCGTCCTTTTGCCGGCACTTCCTGATATCATAAATAAACTGCACTGGCTCTGACTTTTTAAAGGACATAGGCGCCCCCATCTTTTCTAACAATTCCGGAATCCGCACCGGATTAATCGCCGCCTTTTCATACATGCTAAAGACGATCTGATCGGCTCTGCCCTTGATCTCCCGGATATAGAGTTCATGAGCCTGCCCTCGAAGTTTTGTAATCTCCAAAAGATTCAGAACCGATCTGGGCGGTTCCCCAAAACGGTCAATCAGCTCTTCCAGCATATCTTCTTGTTCTGCCTCATTCTCCACCGCCGCAATCCGGCGGTAAATATCCAGTTTCAGGGCTTCGTTGCGGATATAACTATCCGGAATATAAGCATCAATCTGCAAATCTGCCACCGTCTCAAAATCTCCGGACAGAACTTTCGTCTCGCCTTTCATCCGGCTCACCGCCTCATTTAACATTTTGCAGTACAGGTTATATCCCACCGCCTGCATATGCCCGTGCTGCCGCTGGCCTAAAAGAGTGCCCACTCCCCGGATCTCCATATCCCGCATGGCGATCTTAAAACCGCTTCCCAGATCCGAATATTCCCGGATGGCATGAAGCCTTTTTTCTGCCACTTCCTTTAGCATTTTGTCCTTTTTATACAAAAGAAATGCATAGGCTGTCCGGTTTGCCCTTCCCACCCTTCCTCTGAGCTGATAAAGCTGGGACAGACCCATGCGGTCCGCGTCATGGATAATGATGGTGTTGACGTTGGAGATATCCATACCGGTCTCTATGATAGTCGTGGATACCAGCACATCAATGCTCCCCTCAATAAACTCATACATGATTCGTTCCAGCTCATGCTCCTTCATCTGGCCATGAGCAAACGCCACACTGGCCTCGGGAACCAGTTCCTGGATCCGGTGGGTAACATCAGCGATGGTTTCCACCCGGTTATACACATAGTAGATCTGCCCTTCTCTGGCCAGTTCCCGGTGAATCGCCGCCCGAACCATTTCCTCATCGTATTCGCAGACATAGGTCTGGATCGGCATCCGGTCCATGGGAGGTTCTTCCAAGACGCTCATATCCCGAATCCCCGCCAGACTCATATGCAGCGTTCTTGGAATCGGTGTCGCACTTAAAGTCAGGACATCCACACTGGTCTTGATCTTCTTGATCTTCTCCTTGTCCGCAACACCAAACCGCTGTTCCTCATCGATGATCAAAAGCCCAAGCTCCTTATACTCCACATCCCTGGACAGCACCCGGTGAGTGCCAATGACAATATCCACCAGTCCTTTCCGCAGATCCTCCAAGGTCTTCTTCTGCTGCCCCGGCGTCCGGAAACGGCACATCAGATCAATCCGCACCGGAAATTCCTTCATGCGCTGGACAAAAGTATTGTAGTGCTGCTGGGCGAGAATCGTTGTGGGAACCAGATAAACCACCTGCCGGCTTTCCTGCACCGCCTTAAAAGCCGCCCGGATCGCCACCTCTGTCTTGCCGTATCCCACATCTCCGCAGATCAGCCGGTCCATGATCTTGCTGCTCTCCATGTCCTTTTTCATATCCTGGATCGCTCTTTGCTGGTCCTCCGTCTCTTCATAGGGGAACAGCTCTTCAAACTCCCGCTGCCACACGGTGTCCGGACCATACACATACCCCTTTTCCGACTGTCTCGCCGCGTACAGCTCCACCAGATCTTTGGCCACCTCCTGAACGGCACCTTTGACTTTGGATCGGGTCTTCTTCCAGTCCTGTCCTCCCAGTGTATTCAGCCGCGGGATCTTCTCTGCATCTGCACTCCCGTACTTCTGGATCGCATCCAGCTGGGTAGCCAGAATATACAGGCACGCCCCCTTGCTGTACTCGATCTTCATATAGTCCTTTACAATCTTATCCACCGTGATCTTCTCGATCCCCCGGTAGATGCCAAGCCCATGGTTCTCATGCACCACGTAATCCCCGATGGACAGATCTGTAAAGCTGCTGATCTTCCGCCCTTCGTAAGTCTTGCGTTTTTTTCTCTTTTTCTTCTTCTCTCTTCCGAAGACATCCGTCTCCGAGACTACCGCAAAGCGGATCATGGGATACTCATAACCCCGGAACACGTTCCCGTGGACCACCATGATCTCCCCCTGCTGCACCACCCGCTCTTCTTCCTCACTGTAAAATGCACTCAGCCCTTCTTTCAGCAGTTCTCCCGCTAAACGCCTGCCCCTGGTTCTGGACGCACACATCAGGATGACCTGATAGCGCTCCTTTTTCCAGCGCTTCAGATCTTTTAAAAGCAATTCGAAGTGGCCGTTATAGGACTGGATCGACCGGGTCTCCAACCGGTAGCGGCTTTGAAAATCCATCCGCCGGTCCGTCGTCTCCAGCGTCCCAAGAGCGGCTCCCCGCATCCGGTTCAGCCAGCACATCACCTGTTCGCAGGAAAATATCTCTTCCTCCTGCCCTGCCTGAATCTGGCCTTTCTCCATCCGGTTCTCAAAATTCTGGCGGTATTCCTTCTCCACCGTCTCTCCCCGTTCAAACAGACGGTTTACCTCATCCAAAAATACCAGCGACTCCTCCCCTTTCAGGTATTCCAACAGACTGACTCCCTGGCAGTGATGTTCTGCCGGGCTTAACTCCGCCGCCGGATACAGCACGATCTCCTCCAAATTCTCTATAGATCTCTGACTTGCGGCGTCAAAGCTGCGAATGGAATCCACTTCCTCATCCCACAGTTCGATCCGCACCGGATATTCTTCGGTTAACGGATAGATGTCCAGGATATCACCCCGGACGGCAAACTGACCCGGCAGTTCTGTCTGGGCAGTCCTTTCATACCCCATGCGGACCAGTCTGGTCTTCACAGCTTCCATCTCCACCACACTACCGATGCCAATAGAGAACATCAGTTCTTTTACTTTTTCAAAAGGCAGAAGCGGGGCCATACATCCGTCCAGGGTAGCAACAATGACCGCAGTCTGTCCGGACAAAAGCCGGCTCACCGCCGTCATCCGCTGCCTTAACAGCTCATTTCCCTGAAGATCTGCATGAAAAAAGAGAAAATCTTTTGCGGGATAATAAAACACCTCTTCGCCAAGGGCTTCATATTCCTCATAGATTTCCTTTGCCTTCAATTCATTGTATGTGAGAATCAGCTTCACCGGATAATCCCGTCCCAGACTGTACATCAGGTGCGTCTTTTGAGACTCCACACATCCGGTCAGAAGCAGAAGTCCCTTTTCCTTCCCAAGCCGCTCACAGGCCTTCTGAAACACTTCCAGTTGTAACAGCGGTTCATAAAATGTATGCATGATTCCCTCACTGCTTCTGATTAAACAGGTTCATGGCTTTATCCGGCCCTTCCGTCAGTATGGCCGCTGCCGCCTTTGCCGCCTGTTCATATGCTTTTTGCATCGTATCTCTTTCTTCTCCGGAGAAATGTCCCAGCACATAGTCTGCCAGATCATATCCTTCCGGCTTCGCCCCCACACCGATCTTAATCCTGGGAAACACCTCGCTTCCCAGATGCAGCAGAATATTTTTAATCCCGTTATGTCCGCCGGCACTTCCCTTCTTTCGGATCCGAAGCTGTCCTGGTTCCAGCGAAATATCGTCATAGATCACCAGAAGCTCTTCCTGTGGATCTATTTTATAAAAATCCACCACTTCCCGTACACACTCTCCGCTTAAATTCATATAGGTCTGGGGTTTTACGAGCAGCACCTTACTTCCTTCGATCATACCAGCCCCGCACAGCGCCCGGTGCTTTCTCTGATTGATTCCGATCCTGTACTCCTCCGCCAGACAATCCAGTACCTGAAATCCCACATTGTGTCTTGTCTTCTCGTACTTACTGCCCGGATTCCCCAGGCCCACGATCACATACATGTCACTTCTCCATCTCTTTTCCCATTTGCTACATGTGTATTTTACATGACCGTTTCCCTTTTTGCAACCCGTAAAAAGCCTGCAGCATTCGCCGCAGGCTTTCTCTTTTGACCCTTTTTTCACATATCTGCCAGTCCTCAGCCTTTTGTGGACTGATTTTACTGAAAGCCCCATGGAAAGAGATTGGTTTGTTCTTTCAGTTACTTACAGTCTGTGTTGTCAAAGTCTCTACATATCTGTCCAGTATCATTGTCTGGATGGAATCTCTTGTAAGCGAGTTGATGGGATGTGCGATATCACGGTATTCTCCGTCCGATGCCTTTCTGCTCGGCATGGCGATGAACAGCCCTTTTTCTCCTTCGATGACTTTGATGTCATGGACTACGAATTCTTCATCGATCGTAATGGACACGACAGCCTTCATCTTGCCCTCTTTTGTTACTTTACGAACCCGTACATCTGTAATTTTCATGATAAAACTCCTTTTCACCTTTCACACTCCTGAAAACTCAGGACTTACAATACATACCTTTCATTTTTTTCGATGACTACTTTCACACCATTTTCACCCACATAACGGGAGTTTGCCCGTATCGTGTCCCTGCTCTCCACGATGCAGTTCTCTATGTAAGTATTATCGCCAAGATACACATCATTGAGGATGATCGAATTCTTGATCACACAGTTGTTCCCCACAAATACCTTCTTAAACAGAACGGAATTCTCAACTGTGCCATTGATGATACATCCGCTGGCAACCAGGCTGTTCTTTACATTGGAACCTGCATTGTATTTCGCAGGAGGCAGATCCTGTACCTTGGAATAGATATCCGGATAATCCTGCAGGAAGTGCTTTCTGACTTCCGGCTTTAAGAAATCCATGTTTGTCTGGTAATAGGACTCCACAGAGGAAATACTGTTCCAGTAACTGTCCATCCGGTACACGTAGATCTTTCTTACATTTTTATAACGGATCAGGATATCCCTTACAAAATCATAGCGGTCTTCCTGAGCGCATTTTTCAATCAGCTCGATAAGCTGGCGTCTGCGGATAATGTAGATTCCACAGGAAACCAGATGCGCATCCGTCGCCATGGGCTTTTCTTCCATATCGATCAGTCTGCCGTCTCCGTCATCTTTGACCACGCCGAACCGGCTCATATCCGTGCCTTCCGGCATGTCTTTGCACACAACAGTGATGTCAGCCTTCTTCTCAATATGGTATTCCAGCACTTTGTTGTAATCCATCTTGTAGACGCCGTCTCCGGAGGCAATGACCACATATGGCTCATGACTCTGCTTTAACCAGTCCAGATTCTGATAGATACAGTCGGCGGTACCCCGGTACCAGAAGTTGTTGTCCGCGGTTACCATGGGAGTAAAGATATAGAGTCCGCCCTGCTTTCTCCCGAAATCCCACCATTTGGAAGAGCTTAGATGCTCGTTTAAAGAACGGGAATTGTACTGGGTCAGAACCGCCACCTTCTGCACATGGGAATTGGACATATTGCTGAGAGAAAAGTCAATGCCCCGGTAGCTGCCTGCCACAGGCATGGCCGCGATGGCCCGCTTGGTGGACAGTTCTCTCATCCTGTGATTGTTGCCGCCTGCCAAAATAAGTCCGATCGCTCTCATGATCTGTCACCTGCCTTAATCAATGTCTCGCCACTTCCAAGCATTCCGCCCGGATAGTCGCACGCTTCTGTCCTGCCGGATACGGCAGTGTTCAGACCGATCTGTACACCGGCGGGAATTACCGAATTCTCCCCGATGGTCACAAGGCCAAAGGAATACACCTTGGGATTGACTTTATTGGGGATATTCTCCCCTGCACCAAGAATGCAGTTCTCTCCCACTTTGACTTCCTCGGCGATGATGGCCTTATCCACCTTGCAGCCGGCGCTTATGACCGTATTCTTCATAATGATGGAGTCCCGCACCACGGCCCCTTTTCCCACCGTGACGCCCGCTCCGATGACTGAATTGATCACGGTTCCTTCTATATTGGAATTGCCGCAGACGATACTCCGCTCAATGAAACCGTCCTCCGACACATAGAGGGGCGGCACCGCGTCGCTCTTCGTGTAGATCTTCCAGAATTCTTCATACAGATTGAACTCCGGAATGATATCGATAAGCTCCATATTCGCCTCCCAATAGGAGCCGAGAGTTCCCACGTCTTTCCAGTAGCCGTTGTACTCATAAGCAAAAAGCCGCTCTTTTTTCTCAAGACATTCCGGAAGGATATGCTTGCCGAAATCGCAGTTGGGCACGTCCTTCATCTTGATCAGTGCTTCTCTTAAAAGCTTCCAGGTGAAGATATAGATCCCCATGGAAGCAAGATTGCTTCTCGGATTCGCCGGCTTTTCTTCAAATTCATTGATCTGGCCGTGTTCATCCGTGATCACTACGCCGAAACGGCTTGCCTCCTCCCACGGAACCGGCATACAGGCAATCGTCACGGCAGCATCATTCTCTTTGTGGTAATCCAGCATTACCTCATAGTCCATCTTGTAGATGTGATCTCCGGAAAGGATCAGCACATAGTCCGGATTGTATGTGTCAATGTAATCAATATTTTGATAGATTGCATTGGCGGTTCCGGAATACCAGTCGCTTCCGGCGCTTCTCTCATATGGAGACAGGACCGTTACACCTCCGTTGTTCCGGTCCAGATCCCAGGGCATGCCAATCCCGATATGAGTATTCAGACGCAGGGGCTGATACTGGGTCAATACTCCCACTGTGTCGATACCGGAATTGATACAGTTGCTCAGGGGAAAATCAATAATGCGGTACTTCCCGCCGAAGGCAACAGCCGGTTTGGCAACCTTCGCAGTCAGCACTCCCAGTCTGCTTCCCTGTCCGCCTGCCAGAAGCATGGCTATCATCTCTTTTTTAATCACGCTATCACCTCTTGCTGTAACATTATAATGCTTCGATGTTCTCATTATAGCATACCTTTTGTAAATAGTGAATATTTTCACTGAAAAATATTCCCTGTTTTTTCACAATTTGCGCTATTTTTTTACAGCTCACAGAATAATATCAGACTGCATTCGTCGTTTTTCACATATTTTTTTCGTCAAATTAAGCGTTTTTTATAGAACACTTCCTTTTTCTTCTTTAGGGATCATTGATTTTTCCTTCAAACGCAGTATAATGAAAGAAAACATATCATACAGAAGGAGAATTTTTATGTATCGGATAGATTTTCACACTCCCGTCCACCTGCATTTTATGGGCATCGGCGGCATCAGCATGAGCGGCCTGGCTGAGATCCTCTTAAAAGAAGGATTTACCATATCTGGTTCCGATGCGGTCCGTTCTTCTCTGACGGACCACCTTGCATCTTTGGGCGCCCAAATCCAGATCGGCCAGCGGGCGGAAAATATCCAGGAGGGGATCGATGCCGTCGTCTACACCGCCGCAATCCGCCCGGACAACCCGGAGTATGCCGCTGCCACAGCGGCCGGGCTTCCCATGATCACAAGGGCGGAGCTTCTGGGCCAGATCATGAGCAATTATCCCACCGCAATCGCTGTGGCGGGAACCCACGGCAAAACCACCACAACCTCCATGCTCTCCACCATCCTGCTGGCGGCAGACAAAGATCCAACCATCACAGTGGGCGGCATCCTGCCTCAGATCGGAGGCAATATCCGGGTTGGGCACTCTGACACCTTCCTGACTGAAGCCTGTGAGTATACCAACAGCTATCTGTCCTTCTTTCCAACGGTCAGCATCATCCTGAATATCGAAGAAGACCATATGGATTTTTTTAAAGATCTTTCCGATATCCGAGATTCTTTTCATCGTTTTGCCGGACTTTTGCCAGAGGACGGGCTGCTGGTGCTAAACAAAGAGATTGCAGACCCTCAGGAGATCACCGAAGGCCTGAGCGCAAAGGTGGTCACCTACGGGCTTTCAGGAACCGAGGACTATACCGCTGATTCCATCTCCTATGACAAGGAAGGCTGTGCCTCCTTCCGCCTGATCCATGGAAAAAAAGAAGTCGGTACCATCACGCTTCACGTACCGGGGCTTCACAACGTATCCAATGCCCTGGCTGCCATAGCAGCCTCCACTGAACTTCAGATTCCCTTTGCCGACATCCAGAAAGGCATTGCGGCCTTCAGCGGCACCGACCGCCGGTTCCAGTACAAAGGCACCTGGAACAACGTTACCATCATTGACGACTATGCCCATCACCCCACAGAAATCCGGGCCACCTTAAATACAGCGGTCAACTATCCCCACAAAGAGCTGTGGTGCGTCTTTCAGCCCCACACCTACACCAGAACCAGCGCCTTTTTAAAAGACTTTGCCAAAGCGCTCTCCCTGGCGGATCATGTGGTCCTTGCGGATATCTACGCTGCACGGGAAAAAAACACCATCGGAATCAGCTCGTTAGACCTGCTAAAAGAGCTGCAGAATCTGGGGACAGACTGCCATTACTATCCCTCTTTTGAGGAGATCGAAAAATTTTTATCAAAAAAATGTATGCACGGGGACCTGTTGATAACTATGGGGGCCGGAGATGTGCTAAAAATCGGGGAAAACCTTCTGTCCAGATAAAGTTATCCACATTATCCACATGTTTATCAACATCTGACGTTGTTTAAGCATGTGGATTCTTTCGTGGATAAAATATTTACATAATAAAATTGCACCTTTTCCACAAATCCCCGTAATTTCCCCGCTTTTTTGTCGATTCCTGTCGAAGATGGTTTCCAATAATAAAATCTGTCCACCGAGTTATCCACATTATCCACATATCCCCATCCCAAGTTTTCCATATCCCCCTCCATCCCACAGCCTATTTTCTTTTTAAAATGATTATGTTATAATCTCGGCAGAGATTATAACAGCGGCAATCTGCGTCTGACCGTAGG
>CAJTYJ010000023.1 GCA_910583895.1 uncultured Lachnospiraceae bacterium | reverse complement strand
CAGCCTGAAAAGACATGATATAATCGGAATAATCCGCAAATCGGAATAATCTATATTGATAATCAAACGAATCAATTCCCCGGATACCGGGGCTGTTGCATGAAACCGGATATCATAGGTAATGGTTCCTTCTGTCAGAGACGTATCTTCATTTCCGGTTCCCTGTATGATGGAAGTACGATTGGATTCGTCCAAAGCGACAGCCACTTCGCCTACCTGTGGCGTTCCCTCAATATATTTTACTGCAATCTCATCCACGTCGCAGTCACGGTATTCTTCCAGGCAGCTCTTCATAATCCACGCCAGAATAATTTTCTCCGAAAGCAGCCGCTTACAGGCTGCATCATAACTGGCTTTCTCGTCTGCCACGCGGATATTTGCCGCTATGGTGGTATCAAGATTCATGGCCATACCTCCTATTTGTAGTCGCTGCGCGACAGCACTGAAGGGTAAAGCTGCTTCGACACACCGGTAATGAGTGAAACTTTTATTCGAAAAAGCACTCATAAAAGTTCCTCTCGTGCGCCTTTACAGCTTTACCGTCCAGCAGAAATTTTTTCTAATAAATACTTGACATTTCTTAGCTGGACTGCTTTTATCAGTACTTTACCATATTTCATACCTACAGGCTACTATATTTTTCGCCTTCTTTCGGTAAAATCATATTTGCAGCTTTTGCCAAACGTTCACGAATGACTCCCGGCGGGGACCGCAAGGAACAGGTTTTCAAACAACTTTTTCTAAACTTTCACGAAACAGACAATTGCAATTTGGTCTTAAAGCACCTTTTGCTTAAATCATAGCATTCCTGTGATTCCTGGCTTTTTTCAAAACTTCGACGTTCCTGATAATAAGGATGTTCTCTTGGGGAACCAGCTGTCAATCTGCAGGAATTTCAATTCATATGGGGATGTACTCACTTTAGAATTGTGTTCTCATGGTTTAATACATGAACGTGCTTTTTGTAAAAGAAATATAGGTATAATTATTCCTATTGACATTTCCGTGGATATATAATAAGGTTTATACAGGTGGTAAATTATGGAAAAGTACATGAAAGATATATGGGGTAAATTAAGAACCCGGGTTTCCAGGGAGCAGAGTTTTTTGATAATTCTTTATCTGGCCTTTGTTGCTTATCTGGATCATACAGAATATGAAAAGACCTTGGAAACAACAGAAGATCTGGAAGATTTCAGAAGACTTGGGAATATTTTTGAGGAGATAGCAGGGTATGAACTGAAGCGGGCGGCTGATGATCTGGAAGGGAGCATCGCATGGAAAGAGATCTCCAGGGATAAGAAGTGTGCAGTGCTTGTCCGGGATCTGAACCAGGTATTGCAGAAGTCCATACAAAGCCTGGAAGACCTGGAAAAAATTCTGACCATTTTAGAGGAACTTCCGACGGAGCTGGACGGCCTGCAGTTTACGCCAAAGAGCGTCAACCGGCTGCTGACCGTACTTCCGCTCAACCCGGGGACTTCTTCCATGGCGGAGCTGTATGCCGGACTTGGGGGTACCGGCCTTACGATGTTGGACCGGCGGTCCGGGGATGACGGGATCCGGGACATGGTCTGTGAGGAGCAGAGAAAATTATACTGCGATATTGTACAGATCCGCATGTTCTGTCATGGAATCAACAATCCGAAGGTATTTCAGCATGACATTTTAGAGACGGGGGCAGAGGGATCAAAAGACCGTTATGACCTGGTCCTTGCTGATCTGCCCAAGGGAAAAAATGAAAGTATTTTTGTAGGTGACAGAGACCTTTTGATGGGCAGCCAGGAAAAGCTGTATACGGAGTGGGTGTCCATTCAGAAGATTCTGGAGCGGGTCAATGACCAGGGGAAGGCTGTGATTGTGGTTACCAAGGGAGCTCTGGTAAGACAGCGGGAAAAGGAAATCCGGGCAATCCTGACCCAGAGGGACTGGCTGGAGGCGGTCATCACACTGCCGGCCAACTTGTATGCTTCGATCCATACCGGATTTGAGCTTCTGGTCCTCAATAAGCAGAAACCTGCAAAATATCAGGGCCGGGTTTTTATGGCGGAACTGGAAGAAAAAAAGCGAAAAGGCGGCGGACTTTATGAGATAACAGAGGAAATGACGGCCAGACTGCAAAGAGCATATGAAAATCTGGAAGAGCACGCCGGATTTTCGGTGGTGATTTCTATAAAAGAAATCGAAGAAAAGGAATTTTCCTGGAATCCGTTTCTCTATCTTCGCTGGAAACATGCCGGTGATAAAGTCCAAAAGACCATAGCCCTAAAGACCGTTGCCACAATCATGCGGGGAGCCCAGATTACAAAAAAAGAGGAAGAAATCTATTCTCAGCAGGCGACCCACTACTGGCTGAACATCCGTGATCTGAAAGATGGAGGGATCACGTTTCCGGAACATTCCAGACTGCGGGCAAAATCCCGGGACTGGGAAGAGAAATTCGGGATTCAGGAGGGGGACATTATCATAACATCCAAAGGCTCCGTCCTGAAAATCTGCATGGTAGAGCCGGATATGCCAAAGGCCTTTCTGAGCGGGAATCTCACACGGATCCGGGTGGATCCAAAGAAGTACAGTTCCTACGTTTTATACGAGTTTTTGACTTCCCGGAAGGGACGGGAAGCTTTGGACAGCATTCAGTCAGGAACGACCATCAAGATTTACAATAAGACCAATTTAAGCGGGCTGCAGATCCCTTATTATGAAGATGCCCAAAAGCTGCAGGAGCAGTTTCGGCAGGTTTATCAGGAATACCGGACCTCCATGAAAGAGATCCGGCGAAAATTTACATCAGAAAGAGAAAGCTTGTTAAAAAAAATACAATTATAAAGGACGGACAGCATATGAATGGTATTTTTATCAGTCACAGTACAAAGGACCGGAAATTCGTGGAACAGATTGTAGAATTTCTGCAGCTGGGCATGGGGGTGGAGCTTCGTAAAATCTTCTGCACTTCTTTGTACGGGACGCTTCCTACAGGAGAAGATTTTATCAAAATCATTAAAGATAACGTAAAAGAACGGGGAATGGTACTGGCGGTCATTACTCCGGAATATCTGAAAAGTCAGTTCTGTATGATGGAGCTCGGGGCCGCATGGGCGGGAGCAGAACGTCTGTATCCGATTCTGGCGCTTGGGACCGAGTACAAAGATCTGGAATCCTCTCCGCTGGCAAAAGTCCAGATGAGAAAGGCCGATCAGGAGAGGGACTGGGGTGTGATCTATGATGAGCTGGTCAAGTATCAGATGATCTCTGTCAATACTCCGCGGTTTTATGAGAAACTGCCCCAATTCATGGAATCGATCAGCCGGTTTAAAAGAAAATCGGACCAACTGTACACATCGGACTTACTTCCAGATGATATCCGCTTTCCGGCGGGGGCAAAACCGGACCCATTGTACATGCCTGACCCGTCGGGATATTATTCTGTGACGATTGAAGCAGAAAGATCAGTGCCAAGCGCCTACAGATGCTATAAGATCAAGGGAAAGCTGGTGATTGAGGGCCTGCAGAAATGGCTGGACAGCGAGAGTCACTGGATCTTTTACACAGAAGGCGCATACGATGATCCGAAAGTGGGAGATCAGGTTCGGCTGAAAATCTCCAAAACAGAAAGGAGAACTTTTCCGGATATCGGTTTTGCAAGAAATATTTATCCGGCTGATATGGAGGTAATCGGGTAAACCAGATGTGTGGAATCCCTGGTGTGCTGCCTTACATTTTTGTAAGCAGATATTTTCCGGAAATCGTGTATAATGGATAAAAAGAGCATGACACGAGGGATGGAGGTGCATGATTTGCATAAACTGTTGCTTTTGGAAGACGATATCAGCCTGATCGACGGCCTGACCTATGGGCTGGAGAGACAGGGATTTGACATCGTGGTGGCAAGGACGATTAAGGAGGCAGAAAAGCTGGTGGAAGGAAGCACCGGCTTTGACCTCCTTCTTTTTGATGTGACGCTGCCGGACGGCAATGGATTTACTCTGTGTGAGCGGCTTCGAAGATCCGGCAGCCAGGTTCCGATCATCTTTTTAACCGCCTCGGACGAAGAGACCAGTGTGATCCGCGGACTGGACTGCGGAGGGGACGATTATATCACGAAGCCGTTTAAGCTGGGGGAGCTGTGTTCCCGTATCCGGGCGATTCTGCGCCGCTGTGACCGTGAGAATGCCGGCGGAAATATTCTGTGTTCGGGAAATTTACGGATCAATTATGCAGAAGGGAAAGTGACCTTAGAAGGCAAACCGCTGGAACTGACCGGGTCAGAGTACCGGCTTTTGTGTCTGCTGCTTCAAAACAGCGGCCGGGTGCTTCCGCGAAGTGTGATCTTGGACCGGCTGTGGGACGGATGCGGGAATTTTGTAGATGACAATACGCTGTCCGTATATGTCCGCCGCCTCAGGGAGAAGCTGGAGAACGACCCCTCCCGGCCGGAGCATTTAAAGACCGTCCGGGGATTTGGCTATCAGTGGAAGGAGTGATGGATTTGAAGTTTCTGTACGAAAGACAGACACGAAGATTTTTTGGATTTCTTGCGGGGGTGCTTATGCTGCAGACCGGACTTCTGGGACTTATCGGCCTTCTTCAGGTGCGGGAGCTTCAAAGATTTCTTGCAGAGCGGGATCTTGCGGCTGTATCGTACCTGCTGAAGCAGGAGATACCGCCGACTGTGGTGGCCTCGGTCTGGAACCAGAAAGAAATAACGGAAGAAGGAATCAAATTGCTTCACATGACAGGGCATACAGAGCAGACCTCAGGCTGGTTTTGGCTGATTTTTACGGAGACGTCTGCTCTGTTTCTTTTTTGTGTGGTGTCAGCAGGGATTTTGTCTGCCGCCGTGATCTTGGGAGGGGCTGCGCTTTTTTTCCGGCGCCGGGAATGTGTTTATGAAGAGGCAAAACAGGTGGTCTCAGCATATGCCCGGAACCAGTTTGAGAAGCGTCTGCCGGTCGGGCAGACCGGGGCGCTTTATCAGCTGTTCGGGAGCATCGAGCAGCTTGCCCTGTCTTTGCAGGCCAGAAGTGAGATGGAACACAGGGCAAAAATATTTTTAAGAAATATGATATCCAATATTTCCCACCAGCTGAAGACGCCTCTGGCGGCACTGAGCATGTATATGGAGATTATCCTGGAAGAACCAGGGCAGGAAGAGATTGTGTGTAAATTTTCCCGGAAGTCCTTGCAGTCCGTGGATCGGATGGAGCAGCTGATCCAGTCCCTTTTAAAAATGGCACGTCTGGATACGGGGACGATTGTTTTTGAAAAAAAGAGGTGCCAGGTTTCAAAGCTTGTGGAAAAGGCGGTGGGTGACCTTAAGGAACGCGCAGAACGGGAAGACAAGAAGATTCTGACAGAGGGGTCAAAGGAGAAGACCATGAAATGCGACCCGGAATGGACCAAAGAGGCCATCGGCAATCTTGTAAAAAATGCTCTGGACCACACAAAGGCGGGAGGAATCATCTGTATATCCTGGGAACAGACTCCGGGAATATTTCGTCTGTCTGTGGCGGACAACGGGTGTGGGATCGCAGAAGAGGACATCCATCATATTTTCAAGCAGTTCTATCGAAGCAGTACATCCAGCGACCGGCAGGGAGCAGGCCTTGGGCTTTCCCTGGCCAAAACAATCCTGGAAGGCCAGGGAGGAAATCTGTCTGTGGAAAGCAGCCCGGGAGAGGGAAGCATCTTTCATATGTCCTTTCTTACAGATCTGTAAGAGAGCATTCACAAAAATGTAAGGCTCAGATGATAAGGTAGTTATGTCGGGATCCTGCGCGTGGTTTTTGCAGGATGGATTCCTGGCCTGTACGCGGCCGGAATCAGCGCAGGAAACGTCATCCGACAAAAAGCCCGGTCAGGGCGAAACATCATACAGAAAGGCAGGACATGACAGATGGAACTGTTAAAAGTAGAAAACCTGAGTAAGGTCTATGGGACGGGAGAGGCCCGGGTGGAAGCATTAAAGAAGGTCTCTTTTTCCATGCAAAAAGGAGAATTCGGCGCCGTGGTGGGGGCATCCGGCTCCGGAAAAAGCACGCTTTTGCACTGCATTGGCGGGCTGGATGAGGCAGGGAGCGGGAAAGTATTCATAAGCGGGAGGGATCTGTTTGCCATGGGGGAGAATGAGCGGACCATTTTTCGCCGGCAGAATATTGGTTTTATCTTCCAGGCCTTTCATCTGATCCCGGAGCTTAATGTGGAGCAGAATATGACGTTTCCGCTTCTTCTGGACTACAGGAAGCCGGACCGGGAGCGGTTGGAGGAGATGCTGGAGGTGCTTGGACTCAAAGACCGGCGCAGGCATCTGCCGGGCCAGCTCTCCGGCGGACAGCAGCAGCGGGTGGCCATCGGACGGGCGCTCATTACGCACCCGGCACTGGTTCTGGCCGATGAACCGACCGGAAATCTGGATTCTAAAAGCAGCCAGGATGTGATGGATCTTCTGTACAGGGCGTCCAGGCATTATCAGCAGACAGTCCTGATGATCACTCACAACAGGGATCTGACCGCGTCAGCAGACCGGGTATTCCGGGTTACAGACGGGAATTTCATGGAGCTGGGAGGTGCAGAGGCATGAAGCATTATCTGGATCTGGTCAAAATCTCGGCAAAACAGCACAGGGGACAGAATCGGATGACCAGACTGTGCATTGCAATGTCCGTATTTCTGGTGACGGCGATCTTCGGCATGGCAGATATGGAGATACGTTCCCAGATGATACAGGCGGTCAGAACAGATGGGAGCTGGCATGCGGCATTTGTGCTGGACTCTGAGCAGGAGGCGCTTTTGAGGGCCCGTCCGGAGGTGAAGGCGGCTGCCGGATACCGGTCTTTGAATTATCATCTGGAGGACGGATATCAGATCGAAGGGGTTGAGACCGGGATCTGCGGATTTGATGAGGCATTTCAGCAGATGCATCCGGACAGCGAAGTCATGGAAGGCCTGTTTCCGGGGACGGCCGAAGAAGCGGTAATCAACGAAAATATCCAAACTCGTCTGGGGATACAGATCGGTGACACCATCCGGCTGACACTGCCCCATGGAGGCAGCAGACAGCTGAAGGTTACCGGGATTGCAAAAAATACGGCGCTGATGGCGGAACTGGACGCATTCTGCCTTTTTCTTAACATGGAAGGATTCTCGGCACTTCATATAGAAGCGACAGAGGTGTCGCAGGAGGAACTCTGCTTTGTACAGTTCAGACGGTTTTGCAATATTCAGGGGGCGATCCGTGAGATCAGCGGCCAGTTCGGGCTGTCGCCGGATCAGGTGCGGCAGAATGCAAAAGTTCTTATGCTGATGTTCCAGAGCAGGGATTCTTATCTGATGATGCTTTACCTTGTGGCCGCTGTGCTGGCTGTACTGGTGATGATTGCAGGGATTTTTATGATCACTGCCAGCATGAACAGCGATGTTGCAAGGCGTACGGAATTTTTCGGGATGATGCGCTGCCTCGGAGCCACCAGGGGACAGGTCATAAGACTGGTAAGAAGGGAAGCGCTTGGCTGGTGTAAGACGGCGGTCCCGGCGGGCGTGGCTGCGGGCACGGTTCTGGTATGGATCTTGTGCGGAATGCTGTATTTTCTGAGTCCGGGGCTGTTTGAAGGTTTTCTGGTACTTGGAATCAGCTGGCCGGGAATTGTCGCAGGAGCCGGGACCGGGATGATCACCGTACTGCTGGCCGCCGGCGCTCCTGCAAGACGGGCCTCCAAAGTCTCTGCGCTGACGGCCGTATCCGGGAATGCAAAAACGGTGCAGGCGGTGAGAAAGATGGCGAATACAAGGCTTTTCAAAGTAGACACGGCGCTGGGAATCCATCATGCCTCCGGCAGCAAAAAGAATTTTTTCCTTGTGACAGGGTCCTTTGCATTCAGTATTATTTTATTTCTTGCCTTCAGCACGGCGATAGATTTTATGCATCATGCGATCACGCCCCTGCGTCCGTCAGCGCCGGATCTGTATGTCTGCGGGGAAGATTTGGAGAACTCGATTCCCCTGGAACTTGCCGGAGTGCTTGAGGAATACCCGGGAGTGAAGCGTGTATTCGGGCGGAGCCTCGCAGAGCTTACCCTGGCGGAAGATGGAAGCCCGTTCCTTCTGCTCTCTTATGACGTGCAGCAGTTTCAATGGGCGGAAGATGCACGGATGGAGGGGAGTCTCCAGGATGCAGTGGATGGCCGGGGCGTTGTCTCGGCGTTCCGGACTGGAAGCACGCTGGAATCCGGCAGGGTTGTGAAAATTTTAACGGACAATAAAGAGCGGGAGGTGCTGGTGACCGGGGTTTTGGGGGATGTCCCTTACAATTACGGACTGGATGAAGGTACAGGCCAAAGCACAGGGATGCTGATCTGTTCCGAAGCCTTCTTCCGGGAACTGACCGGTGAGTCGGGTTATGCTGTTCTTGACATTCAGCTTCGGCGCGATACCACCGATGCACAGGTACAGGAGATACACAGAGCAGTGGAGCAGGCATGTGGGAGGGGCGTTGTATTTTCAGACAGGCGTGTCAGAAACCAGGAGGCCAGGGGGGCCAGTTACTCCATGTCTGTATTCTTGTACGGGTTCCTGGCAGTGATCGCTCTGATCGGATTTTTTAATATGATCAACAGCGTTGCCATGAGTGTATCGGCGCGGAGAAAAGAATATGGCATCATGCGGGCCATCGGGATGAGCACAGAACAACTGACCAGGATGGTGGTCAGCGAGACCATGACCTATGCGGTCTTTGGTGTTTTCTTTGGCTGCGCAGCGGGAATTCCGCTGAATCGTTTTTTGTTCCGGCGGCTGGTGACTTCCAGGTGGGGGGATGCCTGGAGCGTTCCGCTCTGGGAACTGCTGGTGATTGTGGCTGTCATGGCAGTTTCGGCGTGCATGGCTTTGGCAGGCCCGACAAGGCAGGTTCGGAAGATGACCGTGGTGGATACAATGAAAAAATCCTGATTCAAAGAAATGCCCCTTGACAAAGCCGGTCTCAGCGTTTAGACTGAGTTAGGAATAAAAAGAAAGGCGAAGAAGAAGAAGAGTACGCAGATTCTGCTGACAGAGAGAGTCCTCCGGCGGCTGGAAGAGGGCTTCAGAAAAAAGGACTGCGGAAGGTGGCTTTGGAGCCGAGACACTGAAGAGGAAGAAGGAGTAAGTGTTTCCGTGGAATCCGCGTTAAGGAGAATGAGGTATGAATGTCATACGAACAAAGGTGGTACCGCGATTCGTCGCCCTTTGCACAGATTCCGTGCAGAGGGCTTTTTTGATCTTCTCTGGTATGGTCGATGAATCGGAAATGCGGAGCACAGAAAAGGAGTTAGTTTGCGATATAAATATCTGATTGCTGCTGGAAAGGTGCTGCTTTTAGCAGCTTTTATGCTGGTGGTTCTTCAAAAGCTGGTGCGGGAATCTTCTGTCCGTTTTTCCAGTGAGGAAGCCTTTCAGGAGGAAGCTTTTGAGCTGGTGCTAAAAGGCGGTTTTTTCGGAGGGGTGATTCACTATACCCTGGACGGCAGCGACCCAACACTTCAGTCTCCGGTCTACGAGGCTCCGATTCCCATAGAGGCGGGACTTCCTGAGCGGGTGACGGTGGTAAAGGCAGCTCTGGCCTACGGAGAACAGCTGGGGGAGATCAAAACCCAGACCTATTTTGTGGGGGAAGGGGTATCCAGGCTGTTTGACACGATGGTGGTTTCTCTTTCGGCGGACCCCGAGGTCCTGTATGGGGAAGAGACCGGAATCTTGTCCAACTGGAAAGAAAAAGGGGAGAACGGAGAGTGGGACCGTCCCGCTTATATTGAATTTTACGAGGCAGACGGACGCAGGATGCTGGCTCAGGGGACAGGGATTGCCGTCTCAGGCAACGCTTCTAGAAGCTTTGCGCAAAAAAGCATCAAATTAATCAGCGGCAGGGAGTACGACCCGGATCATACATCCTTTGATTATGATTTTTTTGATACCGATATGGGCGGAAATCAGACTGGTCAGTCTTACAACCGCCTGGTGCTTCGAAACGGGGGCAACGATCACAACGGCACCATGATCCGCTGGAACGTGGTGAGCCGCCTGGCAAAGGAAGCCGGCATGATCTGTGCCGGGGCAAGGCCCGGAATTCTTTTTCTCAATGGGAAATATTACGGGATTATTCAGCTTCAGGAAAAATACACCCGGTATAACATTGCTCAGGCTCTGGGAGCCCGGGAGCAGGATGTGGAAAAGTTTCAGCAGGAAGAGAGCTACAGCTCCCGCTTCGGCGGCTACTATGGAAGGCTGCATGGGGATCTGAACGATCCCGAGCGCCAGGAGAAGCTAGAGCAGTCTGTAGATCTTACGGACATGCTCCGGTATTATGCCATGAATATTATGCTGAATAATCTGGACTGGCCTTACAATAATTACCTGTCATTCCGATGCAAAAAAGACAGTGTGAGCGCCTACGGAGACGAGCGGATCCGCTTTCTGCTGTATGATCTGGACACGGTCCTTCAGGATCCGGACAAGGAAGGCATCTATCAGGCTTTTGATTACTTGATGGAGGATCCGCCGGAGGATGTGGCAGACGCCTTCTCGCTTTTGATGCAGTCGGATAAATACCGAACGCAGTTTGTCAACTTGATCTGTGATCTGACTGCCACTGTCTACACCCAGGAGCAGATTCTTCAGATTATTGAAGAGGAGGATCAAAAACTTGAACATTCCATGGGACTTTATTATACAGAGGAACAAAGGCGTATACAGCAGGAGGCGGTCGAGGAGTTAAAGACCACAGCCGCAGACAGCGGGGCTGTGATGCGCGAGGGACTTCAAAGGCACCTGGGAGCAGAAAATCCTTATACACTGAAGATAGAGGTGCCGGAGGGGATTCATGTAGCCTTCAGCCAGGTCTATATAGAAGGGCAGAAGGACTACACAGGGATCTATTATCACAATTATCCCCTGACGCTTGTGGCAGAGCCTCAGAAGGGACAGGACTTTTATGGATGGCTCGTCAATGGAGAGGAAGTAAGGTCTGCACAGCTTCTCCTGGATGACCGGTACACGGCCGGCGAGCTTAAGATACAGTTGATTACAGAATGATAAAAAGAGAGGACATTGATTTATGAAAGAACTGGCAAAAACGTATGATCCGGGCGCGATTGAGGAGTGCACCTATCAAAAGTGGATGGGCAGAAAGTATTTTCACGCGAAGGTGGACAAGACAAAGAAACCATTCACCATTGTGATTCCGCCGCCAAACGTAACGGGAAAACTTCATATGGGACACGCTCTGGATGAGACGCTGCAGGATATTCTGATCCGTTATAAGCGGATGCAGGGATACAATGCCCTTTGGGTTCCGGGGACAGACCATGCTTCCATCTCTACAGAGGTGAAGGTGACAAATCAGCTTCGGGAAGAGGGCATCGACAAACAGGAACTTGGAAGGGAAGGCTTTTTAAAACGGGCCTGGCAGTGGAAAGAGGAGTATGGCGGGGCCATCATCAACCAGTTAAAGAAGCTGGGTTCCTCCTGCGACTGGGACCGGGAGCGTTTTACCATGGACGAGGGCTGTTCGGAGGCAGTGCTGGAAGTGTTCATCCGCCTGTATGAAAAGGGCTATATCTACAAAGGGTCCCGGATCATCAACTGGTGCCCGGTGTGCCAGACATCTATCTCCGACGCGGAGGTGGAACATGAGGATCAGGCAGGGCACTTCTGGTATATCAATTATCCCATCGCAGACGGCAGCGGCCATGTGATGATCGCCACCACCCGCCCGGAGACCATGCTGGGCGACACGGCAGTGGCAGTAAATCCGGAGGATGAACGCTATCAGCATCTGATCGGAAAGACGCTGAAGCTTCCCCTGACGAACCGGGAGATTCCGGTGGTGGCAGATCCTTATGTGGACAAAGAGTTTGGAACCGGATGCGTCAAGATCACCCCCGCCCATGATCCCAATGACTTTGAGGTTGGGAAGCGCCACGATCTTCCGAAGATCAACATCATGAACGACGACGCGACGATTTGCTGTCCCGGAAAATACGAGGGTATGGACCGCTACGAAGCGCGGAAAGTCATCGTCAAAGATTTAGAGGAACAGGGACTGTTGGTCAAAGTGGAGGATCATGCCCACAGTGTTGGAACCCATGACCGCTGCAGAACCACAGTGGAGCCCATGATCAAGCAGCAGTGGTTTGTGAAGATGGAGGAGCTGGCAAAGCCAGCCATGGAGGCGGTCAAAAACGGCGAACTGACCTTTGTACCGGAGCGTTTTGACAAGATTTATCTGCACTGGCTGGAAAATATACGCGACTGGTGTATCTCCCGTCAGCTCTGGTGGGGCCATCGGATTCCGGCCTATTATTGCGATGACTGCGGGGAGATCGTAGTGGCAAAGGAGGCACCGGCTGTCTGTCCCAAGTGCGGCTGTACCCATTTGACGCAGGATGAGGATACGCTGGATACGTGGTTTTCCTCGGCTCTCTGGCCGTTCTCCACTCTGGGATGGCCCCAAAAGACGGAAGACCTGGAGTATTTTTATCCTACGGATGTGCTGGTGACCGGGTACGACATTATCTTTTTCTGGGTTATCCGTATGGTATTTTCCGGATATGAGCAGACTGGTAAGAGTCCTTTCCATCATGTGCTGATTCATGGACTTGTCCGGGATTCCCAGGGACGCAAGATGAGCAAATCTTTGGGAAACGGCATCGATCCTTTGGAGATCATCAGCGAGTATGGTGCGGATGCCCTGAGACTTACTCTGGTGACCGGCAACGCCCCGGGCAACGATATGCGCTTTTTGATGGACCGGGTGAAAGCCAGCCGCAATTTTGCAAACAAGGTGTGGAATGCGTCCCGCTTTATCATGATGAACCTGGGAGACGAGAAAGTGACAAAGGCTGACCCGGGCGATCTTCGGGCAGAGGATAAGTGGATCCTGTCCAGAGTCAACAGCCTTGCAAAAGAAGTGACTGCCAATATGGACAGTTTTGAGCTGGGGATTGCTGTACAGAAGATCTACGATTTTATCTGGGATGAGTTCTGTGACTGGTATATCGAGATGGTGAAGCCCCGCCTGTGGGACAAGGAAGACGCTTCCCGGACGGCGGCTCTTTGGACCTTAAAACAGGTGCTGATCAACGCTCTGAAGATGCTGCATCCTTACATGCCTTTCCTTACCGAAGAGATTTTCTGCAATCTGTCCGGGGAAGAATCCATCATGATCTCTTCCTGGCCGGAATATCAGGCAGAGTGGAACTTTGCAGAAGAGGAAGAAGCCGTGGGGATCATCAAGGAGGCAGTGCGGGGAATCCGCGGTGTACGGACAGATATGAACGTGCCAAACAGCAAGAAAGCAACGGTTTTCGTGGTTTCGGAAAGTCCGAAAGTACAGAAGATTTTTACCGAAGGAAAACGCTTTTTTGCAGCCCTTGGTTTTGCGTCGGAGGTTGTGGTCCAAAAAGACAAGACCGGTATTGATGAGAATGCAGTGTCTGCCCTGATTCCGGAGGCGGCCATCTATATGCCTCTTTCCGAGCTTTTGGATATTGCGAAGGAAAAGGAACGCCTGAAGAAGGAAGAAAACCGTCTGGAAAAAGAGCTTGCCAGGGTCAACGGTATGCTGAACAATGAAAAATTTGTAAGCAAGGCGCCGGCTTCCAAGATTGAGGAAGAGAAGGCGAAGCTGGAAAAATACACACAGATGATGAATCAGGTGAAAGAACGGCTGGTTCAGCTTGGAGAATAGAACAGATGAACTACAAAGAAGCAGTTGCCTATATTGATGATACGCCCAGATTCACAAAAAAGAACACGCTTGAAAATACCCGGAAAGTGCTTGCCGCCATGGGACATCCGGAGCGGCGCATGAAGCTGATCCATGTGGCCGGATCCAACGGCAAGGGATCGGTATGCGCTTACCTTTCTTCGATTCTGACCACGGCCGGAAAGCAGACGGGACTTTTCATCTCGCCTCATCTGGTCACGATCAATGAGCGCTTTCAGCTGAACCAAAAGCCTGTATCGGATGAATTTTTTCTGGAAGCCTTCGAGGCGGTGATGGACACAGTCCGAGGTCTCTTAAAGGAGCAGCCGGATTCCTTTGCTCATCCGACCTTTTTTGAACTTTTGTTTCTGATGGGGATCTATATCTTCGACAAAAGCGGTATGGAGTATGTGGTGCTGGAGACGGGCCTTGGGGGGCGCTTTGATGCGACCAATGTGATTGAAGCTCCGCTTGTCAGTGTAATCACCTCCATCAGCCTGGAGCATACCGAATATCTGGGAGATACGTATGAGCAGATCGCCGGGGAGAAAGCAGGGATTATCAAAGAAGGATGCCCTGTGGTCTTCGATGGCACCAGAAGCGATGTGGAGGCTGTGATCCGGGAAAAGGCCGCAGACATGCATGCAAAAGCCTATGCTGTCCGCCCGGATATGTATAAAATTTTAATGAACACTCAGAAAACGATTGATTTTTCAATGAATACTGGGTATTATTTACCTATGAATGTGTCCATCTCCAGTGTGGCGGAGTATCAGGTCATGAATGCCTGCCAGGCAGTGACTGCCGCTCAGGTGCTGGAAATCGGACTTACAGAAGAAGATATCCACAGAGGAATGGAGCGGATGCGCTGGGAAGGAAGGATGGAGACCGTGATGCCGGGAGTAATCCTGGACGGGGCTCACAATGACTCCGGCGTGGAAGAATTCGTCAAGACTGCCAAAAGACTTCAGCAGGACGCAAAGGTGACCCTTTTGTTTTCCTGCGTAAAGGAAAAGGATTATGAAGGAATGATCCGGACCATCTGTGCGCATATCGATTTTGACAGCGTGGTGGTGACCGAGGTGGAGTCGGACCGGCGGGTGACAGCACAGGAGCTTTCCGATATTTTCCAAAAGTATACAGACCGTCCGGTTCTGGCGTATCCATCCATCCCGGAAGCCTTTGAGACAGCCCTTTTAAGAAGGGACGGCGGGATTTTATTCTGCGTCGGGTCTTTGTATCTGTTGGGCAGCCTGAAAAGTATCATAAGGAGCAAACAATATGCTTGATTTTGAAGAAGAATTAAAGAAATTTCGTCCGAGTCTTGAGATTGATCAGGTAGAAGATACCGTCTATAACAATAATCTTTCGGACGTAACGGATCTGATGGATGAAATGTTGAAGGAAATGAAGGAACATCAGTAACGATTCGGCACATCTGTGATTTTCCGGAATCGTTATGAGCATCAGTAGAAAAGGTGACTATATGAAATGTTTTAACTGCGGGGCAGAGCTGACAGCAGCGGATTATTGTGATCAGTGCGGGGCGGATGTCTCACGTTATCGGAGACTTCTCCAGATCTCCAACGCGTATTACAATGAAGGGCTGGAAAAAGCAAGGGTGCGGGACCTGACAGGTGCGGTTCAGTCATTAAGGCAGAGTCTGAAGATCAACAAGAAGAACACCAACGCCCGTAATCTTCTGGGGCTTGTTCAGTTTGAGATGGGCGAAGTAGTGGAAGCCCTGTCCCAGTGGATCATCAGCAAAAACTTCCAGAAAGAGAACAATCTGGCAGATGCCTATATTGAAGAAGTACAGAAGAATCCGGCAAGGCTTGCTGCGATCAATACCACGATCAAAAAATATAATCAGTCTCTGTTCTACTGCGACCAGGGCAGCTATGACCTTGCCATTATCCAGTTAAAGAAGATTCTGTCTACAAACCGGAATCTTTTAAAAGGGCATGAGCTTCTGGCGCTGCTCTATATGAAGACGGACAACTACAGCCGGGCAAGGTCGGAGCTTGAGGCGGTGCTGGATATCGACCGCACCAATACAAGGACCCTGCGGTATCTGAAGGAGCTGGATGATGCGGAGGGGAAAAAATCCCACAGACAGGCACCGAAGGAAGAGATTCAGACCAGCAAGGATTCCATCGCCTACGTCAGCGGCAATGAGACGATCATTCAGCCGGTGGGAGTGAAGGATAATACCGGGCTTCATTCGGTAATCAATGTAGCCATCGGCATTGCCATCGGTGTGGCTGTCATGTGGTTTCTGATTCTGCCTGCCCAGCAGCAGAGAAAAAGTGCAGAGTTAAACGATGCGGTGGCGGATTACAGCGATCAGGTGGAGTCCAAAGCAGCGGCACTTGAGAGCCTTCAGGCAGAGATGGAGGAGGTAAAAGCCGAGTCAGAGACTGCCATCCAGGCGGCCAGTGACGCGGCGGAGAAGCTGGCGGCTCATGAAGAGCTTCTGAAAGCGTACCGGTCTTATGCAGAAGAGAATCCGGCGGCTTCCCTGGAACAGCTAGAGGCCATTGACCGCGAAACGCTCACAGAGGACGGGAAGGTCATGTATGATTCTCTGTTCAAGCAGGTGGGCACAGAGGCTATTGCAGATCTGTACCGTACAGGGTATGCTGCATACCAGGCAGAAGATTTTGTCACGTCCATACAAAATCTTGGAAAATGCTATGAGCTGGACAATACACAAAGAGATGCTCTTTATTTTCTGGCGCGGTCTTATCATAAGTCAGGAGATACGGAGAATGCCAAGATATACTATCAGAAAGTGGTAGAAGAGTCGCCGGGCACAAGAGCTGCGTCAGATGCAGCCCGGTTTCTGGCGGGACTTCAGTAGACAAAAGAAAAACCCTGAAGAGAGGGGCTGTCACATGATGATGTGGCAGCCCTTTTGGTGTGTCAGAAAAAGGAAAGGAGTGATTGCATGGACATGCTGGAATTAAAAGAGAACCGTCTGGTGGTCCGCCTGCCGGAGGAACTGGACCATCATCGTACGGAAGAAATCCGGTGCCGGATTGATCAGACGGTGAAAAGCAAACCGGTGGATGAGGTGGAATTTGACTTTTCCCGGACTGCCTTTATGGACAGTGCGGGAATCGGGATGCTCATTGGCCGCTATAAGATTATGAAAGTGCTTGGCGGCAGGATCTGTCTGACCCATATGAACCGCCAGATCCAGAGAATTTTATCCCTGTCCGGGATTCAGAAATTTATGCAGTTAGAGAGGGAGGAATCAATATGAAAAATGAGATGACGCTGGCTTTCGACAGCAGATCAGAGAATGAAGGGTTCGCAAGAGTCGCGGTGGCGGCTTTTGTGACCCAGCTGAATCCCACGCTGGAAGAAGTGGCAGATATCCGGACTGCAGTGTCCGAAGCGGTGACCAACGCTGTTATCCACGGCTATCCGGATGAGGAAGAGGTACATACAGTGGTGGTGAGAGCAGTGCTTTTGGAAGACACGGTAGAACTGTGGGTCACAGATGAGGGGGTAGGCATCGAAGATGTGAAGCAGGCCATGGAGCCGCTCTACACCAGCCGGCCGGAGCTGGAACGGTCCGGTATGGGATTTATGTTTATGGAAGCTTTTATGGACAAGGTGGAGGTGCAGTCCAGTCCAGGCGTGGGTACGACGGTCTACATGAGGAAAAAGATACACAGGGGAGCGGCAGGACAGGAGGCTTAAGGATCGTTATGGAAGAGACGATGGTTCTGATTGAACGGTCACACCATGGGGATAAAGAAGCCAGAGAACGATTAGTAGAGGAGAATATGGGACTGGTCTGGAGCATTGTAAAGCGTTTTGTCGGGCGTGGAACGGATATGGAGGATTTGTTTCAGATCGGAGCTATGGGCCTGATCAAGGCGATCGACAAATTTGACACATCTTTTGAAGTGAAATTTTCCACCTATGCAGTGCCGATGATCGCCGGGGAGATTAAGCGTTTTCTCCGGGACGACGGGATCGTAAAAGTCAGCCGGACATTGAAAGAGAACTGTTGGCGGATCAAAAAAGAGACTGAGCAGTTTCGGCAGCGGACGGGGAAGGATCCTACTTTGGAGGAGCTGTCAGTGCTCACGGAGCTGACAAAAGAGGACATTGCCATGGCTTTGGAGTCCACGGCAGAGGTGGAATCCATCTACAAGACAATCCCTCAGAAAGATGGAAGCGAGATTTGTCTTCTGGACCGGATGGAAAGTCAGAATCAGGGAGGGGGGATGCAGCACCTTTTAAACAGGGTGGTTTTGGAACAGCTGTTGGGAGAACTGCCGGATATGGAGCGAAAGCTGATCGTCATGCGGTATATGCAGGACAAAACCCAGCTGGAAGTGGCCAGAGTGCTGGGGGTATCGCAGGTACAGGTAAGCCGTCTGGAGAAGCGGATTTTAAAGCAGATGAGGGAGAAGCTGGTAAGTTAGTGTCCGCGCCGTTTTGTTTTCTTTTGCCGTGAATGGTGCAGGACCAAAGACATGGATGTATAAAAGAGGCAGAAAGTGCAGATGATAAGACCAGAACTGGATGCTGCAAAGGATGGGAGCAGCTGCCAGTGATGACGGAGGTACGGCAAGGTGAGTGACATTCTGTATATGAAGATCGACCAGAATATTGAGATTGATCATATGGACGTGCGGCTGGGTGACGTGGCGAAGCTGGAGTGTACGAACGCTTCGATAAAAAATCGCTTAAAGACCATAAAACTTCTGAAGATTGAACCTCAGAAGAGCAACCGGTATATTTTTTCTGTTCTGAAAGTAGTTGAACTGATCCATCAGGTATATCCGGATCTGGAGATTCAGAATCTGGGGGAAGCAGACTTTATCATTGACTATGAGTCTTCCGCCTATGCAAAAGACCGGTTTAGTATCGTGAAGGTGGTGCTTTTGTGCATCACAATCTTTATTGGATCTGCTTTTTCCATCATGACCTTTAATAACGATGTGGGTGTGACCCAGGTGTTTCAGCAGGTCTATGAACTGATGATGGGACGGCCGTCGGACGGATTTACGGTACTGGAAGCGTCCTACTCTGTCGGGATTGCAGTGGGGATTCTGGTATTCTACAACCATTTTGGAGGAAAACGAATTACCAAGGACCCGACACCCATGGAAGTGGAAATGCGGCAGTATGAAAATGACGTAAATACGACATTGATTGACGGATGCAATCGCAAGGAGACAAATATTGATGTGGATTAGACAGATCATACTGGGGGTCGTGGGCCTCAGCAGCGGATTCGCTGTGGCAGGCGGAATGTTTGCTTTTCTGATTGCCCTTGGAGTGGTCTCCCGTTTTGCGGGAAAAACCCATACGGCAAAATATATTTTATATTACGAGGACGCCGCAGCAGTAGGTGGTATTCTGGGAAATCTTTTCAGCATTTATGGGTTTTCCTTACCGGTTGGGATGGTGGGCGTGGTGTCCTACGGGCTATTCTCAGGCATCTTTACAGGTGCCTGGTCGATGGCCCTGACCGAGATCGTGGATACGGTTCCGATCTTCAGCAGGCGGATCCGTCTAAAGACCGGGATGCCCTGGCTGATCCTTTCCATGGCCGTCGGACGAATGGCAGGTGCACTTCTGCACGCGTACTACCGGTTCTGATGTCCGGTCTGCAGGCACAGAAGGACCAGTCAAAGAGAAGACTCCGGATGAAATTCCAGCCACAGGTCATAAAAGGCAAGACAGCAGGCGGTATAGCGCTGGTTCAGGGCTTCCTTCTCCTGCATGCGCTCTTTGCAAAAAAGATCATCTTCCCATTCCCGGAGAGGATCTTTTGCTTCCTCCCAATGCTCCAATTCCAGACGAATCTTTGAGAGCGGCTCCAAAACGGCCTGGAATCGCCACTCTTCGTAAGCCTGTTCGGTGGAAATCTCCTGAAGACGGTGGTGCTCGGCTCTTGGTACGCTTCGAAGACCAAGAACCAGGGCCTGTTCTTCTGCCCGGATGCGGGCGGCGGGATCTTTGAAGGACTTTTGGTCCCTGCAGCGGGCTACATAATGTTCATACCCGAAGGGATAATAGTGGACAGAGTCCTCCTCAAAGATCAGAAGAGACTGGGCAGCCTGTCTGAGAAAATAGCGGTCATGAGAGACGAAAAGGAGCGTCCCGGTATAGGCCTGGAACGCTGACTCCAGGGTCTCTCTGGCGGGAAGATCCATATGGTTGGTCGGTTCATCCAGCAGGAAAAAATTTGGCCCGGACTCAAACAGTTCTGCCAGTACCAGGCGGGAACGCTCACCGCCGGATAAGTCTTTGACTCGTTTAGAAGCGTCTTTTCCCGGGAAAAGAAAAGCGCCCAGACGGGAGCGGACTTCCTTTTCTGTCAGAGCCGGAAAGCAGTCATGAAAATGATCAGCTACAGTCTTTTCTGAAGTGACCCCGGCTGTCATCTGGTCATAGTAAGCCAGTTCCACCCGTTCTCCGAGGGAACAAGCACCTTTGAGCGGCGGAAGACATCCGGCTACGGTCTTCAAAAAGGCAGTCTTTCCGGCACCATTTGGGCCGATGATGCCGATCTTTTGTCCCCGGCGGATGCGCAGCGACAGTTCTGTGAGCACCTGGTCATAGCCGATCTGCAGATGTTCCGCCTGCCATACCCATTTGGGGCCGCTGATCTTTGGCGTGATGGCGTCTGTGAAGCGATGGGCATCCTGTGCGGCCGGTTTTTCCACCCTGGGCATACGTTCTAAGATTTTTTTCCGGGAGCGGGCAAAGGCGGCTTTTTTTGGCTTGTGTTTAAAGCGTTCAATGAGCTGTTCCAGCCGCTGAATCTCTTCTGCCTGGCGGGTATAGGCTTTTTCCTGAAGCCTTCTGTTTTTTTCTTTTTGCGCCCGATGGGCGGTGTAGTTGCCGGCATAGCGGGTCAGAGTATGATGGGAGAGCTCATATACGGTATCAACCACCTGATCCAAAAAGAAACGGTCATGAGAGACGATGACAGCGGCAGAGTCACAGGTGCGAAGGTAAGTCTCTAACCATTCCACCGTTTCCAAATCCAGGTGATTGGTTGGTTCATCCAAAAGCAGAAGATCCGGCTTTTGGAGCAGCAGGTGGATCAGGGCGATCTTGGTCTGCTCTCCTCCGGAAAACTGTTCCAGCCGCTTTTTTTTGTCTTCTTTTTTCAGACCGAAGCCGGTGAAGATCCGGTCGTATTCCTGTTCCCAGTCAAAACGTGCCCGGTCAAAGGGGTCTTTGCAGGGGCAGGCGGACAGAAGAAGGTCTTCTACTGTAATGGAAAGATCGGTAAAGGGCTGCTGGTTCAAAAAGCCGACGGTAATCCGCCGGGAGGTGACCAGGCCTTTAGAAGTGCGTTTGTCGTCCCGGTCAAGGGAAAGTTCTCCGGCTAAAAGCCGGAGAAAAGTGGTCTTGCCGGCCCCGTTGCTTCCGATCAGGGCTATTTTTTCACGTCCGCGGATCTCAAAATGAAAGTGGGAAAGAAGCGTCTGGCTTCCGGCGCTTAAGGAGCCGTCCTGGATTTGAAGCAGCATGAAAGATTCCTCCTTTGGGATGGTACACACAGTCTGGATTTGTGGGGCACAGGCACTCTATAAATGAGCAAATGCCCCGGGACGGGGCATTTGGGAATCACTGCCTTCTGCAGACTGACAAAGATAAGAACATACATTCGGCGCAAGGGCGCAGTCGATCTATTCTGCGTCCATCTCTTCCTCGATATAGATCTTGTCGCCGTTGGAGAGCGCCTGCTGGAACATGCCGGTGCGGCCGTTGACCGTGAGTTTGACACGGCCTTTGGGCTGTTTTAAGTCAATACCGGAGTATTCGATCATATCCATCAGGTAGTAGGGGCTTCCGTCGGGCTTGTAGGGCAGGCGCAGAGGGGAGTCATTCAGGTGGAACAAAAATTCCTGCTTGGGTTTTGGGGGTGCCGGTGAGTCAGCCTGCCAGGGAGCCGGTCCGGCGCTGGGAGGAGCTGTGACCTGTGGTGCGCAGTTTTCCTGTATACTTGTATCCGGCTCGGAATGATCCTCCTGGACGGACAGGCTGTCTGTCTGCGCGGGGGTTTCGCCTGAGGGGCTGCCGGCCTGCGCGAAGGTGTGAGAATCAGACGGAGATGCCGGGGCAGGATCTGAACGGTCAGTCGGTGAAGCCGGCGGTTCCGGTTCGGTGCTGGGATGCCGGTCAGGTTCTTCGGGAGCAGGAGGATCCATCATGACAGCGTCGCCGTTCTTTAAAGGGGTCTTTAAAGAGGCCTGGGCGCCGTTCAAAGTGATCATAAGACAGGTGTCGGCACCTTCAATGTCACCAAGGCAGGGGCTTGCAGCGATGCCCTGAACTGCGGGTACAAAATCGATGCTGTCTCCGGCATGGATGACTTCGGAGAGCTTTCCTTCTTGTTGATTAATCAGAAGGGAGGCCGGCAAAGTAGCAGTGCCATAGAAGACTTTCCGCCGTCCGTTGACGGTTACAGTTACATTGGCGCCGGAACGGCCGATGATATCCCGGAAGCTGTAGCCATTCATCATCAGAAGATTCAAAGCCGTAAAGCTTCCGCTCCGGAACAGTTTGGCGGGACGTCCGTTTAGCACAACCCGGAAACTGTCATTGATCAAATTCAGACCGGAGGAAATGACGATGCCCAGGGGGGTGGCGTATTCCGGGTTATTCAAGTCAAATTCTGTGGAATAGGCACTGGCATGGAAGTAATTTCCGGCAATGGCCACCCGGGATTCGTCCATTCCCAAGGTTTTTGTAAGTTCGTCTTTTAATCCGGCAAGCTTGCTTCCTCCGCCTGCCAGGAACAGCGCAGAGGGAGCTCCGCCGTTGATTTCCAGGATCTTATCTGCGATCTCCTTGCACAGAAGGGAGGAGGTGTGCTGGATGCTTTGCAGGATCTGCGCCTGCGAGACACTCTGCTGGATTCCGAGGATGTTGGAGAAGGTAAGCTCATCTTCCAGGGGGATCCGTGCCTTTATACGCTCTGCCGTCTCAAAATCTACCAGATATTCTTTCATGATGGCTTCGGTGATTTCATCTCCCGCCACAGTGGCCATGGTATATCCAGTCACACTTCCGCTTGTGCAGGCAGCAATATCGGATGTTCCGGCGCCGATGTCCACAAGGGCCAGATTCAAAAGCCGCAGATTTTCCGGAATGGCTGCATTGATGGCAGCGATGGGCTCCAGGGTAATGCTGGCCACCTCAAGCCCGATTTTGTTCATTGTGGTATAAAGGCTTTCCACCACTTCACTTGGGAGAAACGTTGCGATTAAATCGACTTTTACATGCTGCCCCCGATGGTCTTTTAAATTGGACATGGTATACTGATCCAGATAGTACTGGCATACGGTGTAGCCGACCAGATAAAAGCGTCTGGTATCATTGAGCGCTTCATTTTCCGCATCAAAAGCTTCCTCTGCTTTTCCAATGGCACCTGCTTCCAGGCGGCTGATAATTTCGTCGTCAATGAGTTGGGTACCGGGCAGGATCAGCTCAAAATCAGCCCGTCTGGTGCGAAGGGCACGACCTGCCGCCGCCACACACACACGGTTTAGTTTGGCGTGTATTTTTGCTTCCAGCCGTTTTTTGATTTTTCCAGCCAGGAGGGATACTTTCTCAATATTCTCAATCTGACCGTCAATCATAGCCCGCTCGGCATGATCCTCCCGCTCGACAGCGATAATGCGCACCTTATTTTCTTCTACCATGCCAACCATGCCGATGATGCTGCGTGTTCCGATATCCAGTGCAAATATCATGTCATTTCCTTGTATTTTGACTCTTCTGGCCAGTACATCCGCCTTCTTGACCGGCGTCTTCTTTCTTCCTGCCTGTGTTCTCGCCATAACCGCCCCTCCTGTATGTTCCTGCGTTATTCATTTCTACTGCCATTATAGTAAAAATAGGATCTGTTGTAAATATTTTTCCGGTATAGAGTCAGTGGGAAGTGTCAACGATTGCAATGCCGGAGTCGCCCAGTCTGGCCTGTTCCAGTACGGCAGCGGCCAGTTTCTGAAAAGAACTGCCGGAGGAAGAGGCGCCGGACAGAATGTCGATGCCCTCTCCCGTCTGCCGCTCCAAAAGCTGTCCGGCGTAGTAACGGGTGTATTCATTCGGATAAGTGCCATTGGAGTGGAGCATGTTCTGCATATAGGCATTATCCCAGCTTTTGATAAATCCGCTTGCGTTTTCAGCGTTGTATTCCACAGAGACGATACTTCCGCTCTTAACCATGATGGTGATATATTCTTTCCAGCCGTGGCTGAAGTCAGCGGCCTGGGCGGTATAGTATCCGTCCTGCAGGCCTGATTCTTTGCCGCAGGCGGTCAGTGACAGCACCGCCATCAAAAGCAGAAAAAGGATCAGTTTCTGCATCCGTTTCATAAATCTCGTTCCTCCTTTAAAACAAATTTATGTACCTGAGCCCGAAGGGATTCTGCTTCTGCGGCCAAAAGCCCGCTGGACTGTTCTGTTCCTTCTGCATTTTTCAGATTCCGGTCAGCGATGGCAGAGATGGCTTCAATTCGTTCGTCCATTATGGTCAGAGCTTTTTCCTGACTCTGTACGGCAGACACCAGATGGTCGGAGATTGCGTTGATCTGATCCGAGACAGAAGAGATGGACTGCAGGGAGTCCGCAGTGTCTGCAGTCAGTTCCACACCGGTCCGGATGATCGCAATGGTACTGTTTACCATGTTTGTGGCATTACCGGCCGCCTCGGCGCTTCTGGACGCCAGCTGTTTGACCTCATCCGCAACTACGGCAAAGCCTTTCCCGGCACTGCCGGCCCGGGCCGCTTCCACAGATGCATTGATGGCCAGAATGCTGGTCTGGAAGGCGATGTCTTCGATGGCTTTGGCGATCTTGGTGATCTCCTGCGCATTTGCGCTGATGTCATCCATGGCGCCGGAGAGAGAAGACATCCGGGTGTTGGCTTCCTGAACACACTGGGCGATCTCTTCTGTCTTGCTTCGGGTCTCGGTGCTGCTCTTTGTGACGCTTGCAAGCCGTTCCTTTACATGGGTTACTTCCTGTATCAGAGCTTCGGTTGCTTCATTTTGTTCCAGAGAAGCTTCATGCAGCTGACCCGATTGTCCGTTCAGCTCCTCGGACATGCTGGCAAGACGGGCAGCAGCAGCACCGAATCCGGTGATTGTCTCGTTCAGGGACTGAATAATGGTACCCAGACTGGTTCGGATCAGGGCGAAATCTCCCTTATAATCCACCTGAGGATCTGCCTGCAGGTTACCATCTGCAATCCGGGTCAGTACCTGCTGGATATCGGATATGTAACAGTTGACGCGTTCTATGGTAGCGGTGAGGGTTCTGGTCATCAGTTCCAGTTCGTCTCCGGAATGAATGTGTGCCACTTCTGTATGCAGGTCGCCGTCAGAGAGTGCGATCATCCGGTCGGTCACGATTCTGACCGGATGGGAGATGGACCGGGACAGGCGCAGAATCAGCAGGATGGAGACTGCGAGTACGGCCAGGGTGGCTAGCACCGCTGCCAGCATGGCGGCATTGATCAGATGGTTATAGTCGGATTTTGGGATCTGGATCACCAAAGACCACTGAGTCCCCCGGATGGGAGAAAAGGCCACCAGCATATTTTCTCCATTGACCGGAAATTCAATGGCTCCGGTTTCACCGGTGGTCACACGCTCCACGGCCTTTTCATTGCCTCCGTTTAGCTGCGCCAGAGTGCTTCCTGCCTGGATCACCGATTGATCCGGGTGCCCGGTAACGATGCCCTGCCGGTTGACCATATATGCCATTCCATGCCTGCCCAGATTGATGCTGCTGATTACATCGTTTAGGGTGTCGTATTTGTAGACCCCAGCGATATACATGACAGTCTCACCGTCTTTTTTTACCGGCATTCCCATGCTGATGCCAAGTTTATCCTGAAAAATGGTGGCAGAATCCGTTGTCAGGTTGTCTGTTTCACGAAGAAGTGCAGCAAAACTTTCTTCCAGACGTTCTGGTGCACCGTCAATTCCCTGGATCCGCTGTCCGTCCAGATCATACAGGGCAATCGTGTGAAGTTCATAGATTTCTGCTGCCTCTGCCAGCACTTCGGCCTGGCCTCTAGAGACAGCAGCTGCATCGTCGTCAGCAGTCATGCGTGGGTCTTTGGCGATGGTCATCATCCGGTCTGCCAGCATGTGGATATTGGCTTCCACGGTTTTTGCTGACTGCCGTGCCATGGGCTGCAGGCTGTCCAGAAGGATGCTGTTTGCCAGTGACTGCATGGAAAATGCCATGATCAGGCAGCATACGACAACTAATACAAGGATGTTGAGGGTGGTGCTCCTTAAAATCCGCCTGTTAAGGCTTTGTCTGATCTCCCGGCCCTGGGAGTCCGTTTTCTTCCTGGCCATGTTGTGTTCACTCCTTTTACAGTTAACATAATAAAAGCGCCTCGATTCCACTGGCAAAACCCGGACTGCACTTCAGCCGGTGGATGAGATGCTTTTTTTCAAGTATACCATAAACTGTAAAAGAAAGGAAGGCATTTTGACAGGCGGAATTGGCTTCTGAACGGGACTGGTTACCACCATCCCATGCTGATTCCGGCCCAGTAGATCAGTCCAAGTACCCAGCTGGTAAAGATGCCATAGAGAATTACCGGTCCTGCGATGGTAAAGATCTTGCTGCCAATGCCGAAGACTTGTCCTTCTTTTTTGTACTCGATAGCCGGCGCCGCCACTCCGTTGGCAAATCCGGTGATCGGTACCAAAGCTCCGGCTCCGCCCCATTTGGCAATGGAAGGATAGATGTTCAGTCCGGTCAGCAGGATGCTTAAGAAAACCAGTAAGATGGAACACCAGGCTCCGGCGGTGTCCGGATCCATGCCCATCTGGGTACAGAACGAGCGGATTACTTGTCCCAGAAGGCAGATAGCACCACCGGTAAGAAAGGCTTTGAACATTTCATAAGGCAGATTGTGAGTGGGTGTAACCTGTTTGACATAGTTATTGTACTGCTGCTTTTGCTCTTCACTTGCATTCATAGGGGATCACTCCTTTTTGCTTCTCTTTTTCTTTATCGTTTCCCTGAACTTTTTTTTTATACCAGACAGATCTGGAAGTCTTTTTCAAAAGCGGGAAATACATATTTTTTTATGGAGCAGGAACAATAGAAGGTGTCTGAAAATTGTTTACTGTCAGCGATGCGTTCCGGTCTGCAAAAAGACAGTACTTGGGGTCTGAAAGAGTTTTGCGCCTCAGATTTGTGATTCTGCAAGGCAGTGAAACGAAGCGTACTGGACATACGCTGAGCGACAGTAACGCGGCAGAATCGCAAATCTGAGGTGCAAAACCGTGTATCCCCTTGTTCACTGAGGGTAAAGTTATTTTGGAAAATACTGCATATTACAGAAAAAGGAGTGTACAGTTATGAATCAGATAAAAGGACGCGCAAGTCTTCAGTATGAACAGCCGCCTAAAATCATCGGTGCTGCCTCCATCGTGGGAACCAAAGAAGGAGACGGGCCTTTGGGACATCTGTTTGACCGGATCGAAACAGATCCGAAGTTTGGGAAAAATACATGGGAGGAGGCGGAGAGTGAACTTCAGCTTCAGACGGCCAGAAAAGCCATGGAAAAAGCCGGTGTAAATGAGGAACAGGTCCGTTACCTGTTTGCCGGAGATTTGCTGGCCCAGGGGATCGCCACCTCTTACGGCCTTATGGAGCTGCAGATTCCGCTCTTTGGGCTGTACGGGGCGTGTTCTACCTGCGGGGAGAGCTTAAGTCTTGCGTCCATGGCGGTAAACGCGGGGTATGCAGACTGCGTCATGGCACTGACCTCCAGTCATTTTGCCAGCGCAGAAAAGGAGTTTCGATTTCCCCTGGAGTATGCCGGGCAGCGTCCCTTGTCAACTACCTGGACGGTCACAGGCTCCGGAGCCTTTCTCCTTGCCGCCGACGGGTCTGCGTTCGCCGATGGTGCCTCTGTATGCGTCGCCGGGATCACCACGGGTAAAGTGGTGGACTACGGGGTAAAGGATTCCATGCACATGGGAGCAGCCATGGCGCCGGCTGCAGCGGATACCATCTATCAGCATCTGGGAGATTTTGCAAGAAGAGTGGAAGATTATGACCGGATCATCACCGGGGATCTGGGCAGTATCGGACAGACCATCCTGAAAGACCTTATGCGGGAGCGGGGAGTTGAACTTGGAAATGTCCATGAGGATTGTGGCATGCTGATCTTTGATCCGGATACCCAGGACACCCATGCAGGCGGCTCCGGCTGCGGCTGTGCGGCGGCAACGCTGGCAGCATATATCCTGCCAAAACTGACAAGGGGCGAGTGGAAACGGGTGCTTTTGGTGCCCACAGGGGCCCTTCTGTCCAAGGTCAGTTTCAACGAAGGCCAGTCCATCCCGGGGATCGCTCATGGAGTAGTGCTGGAACACTGCTGATGGGGCGAGCACAGAGGTGATGACAAAAGCCCTGCAAAAATCCGTATGGAAAGGATGGATTTTTGCAGGGCTTATCCAAAGGAAAATCATGGAAATCCAAAAAAGTTCGTGCATCCTGAAGGAATATATGCTACAATAAAGCCGATTTGGGTGTATATTCGGTATGAGAGGATGGAGGATTTCGAATGAGGAAAAAGTCACATATTTCGCTGGCGCGTTTTCTGATCAAAGAAGCGGGAGACGAAGTGTTAAGACGCAGGTGGAAGGCATTCTATGTGGGGAGTCTGCTGCCGGACTGCCGGCCGTCTTTTCTGACAGTCCGCCATGAGTATGATGAGACCTTTGATCTGGTGGAGCAGAAGATCCGCTGTCTGGTGGAAAAAAGAGACAGAAGATCCGAGGATTCCATGGGTTACATGATTGATTTGGGGCAGATTTTTCATTATATCGCGGATTATTTTACTTTTCCGCACAACAGCAATTATCCCGGAAGTCTGAAGGATCACTGCATCTATGAAAAATATTTGAAGTTTCGGCTTCGTTCGTTTATCCGGGAAGGAGATGCATATGCTGTCTCAAAAGAGACAGAAGAACTCTCCACTGTGGAGGAAATTTTGGATTATATCCGCCGGAATCACGGGGAATACATGAAGACATTCCGAAGTGTGGAAGAAGACTGTGAATATATTACCCGGGTATGCCGTCAGGTGCTGACAGCGATGGTCTGTCTTGTACATCAGTCATCGGCAGTGTCAGCGGCGTAGGAGAAGGATCTATGAAATATAAAGATGAATTAGAAAGACAATACGGTCAGTTAAAGGACCGGATCGCTTCGGAGGGGAAGGCTGCGGTTGCCTTCTCCGGCGGGGTGGATTCGGTCTTTTTGTTATATGCGGCCAAGGAAGCCCTGGAAAATCAGGTACTTGCACTTACCGTCTGTCTGCAGGCAGTGCCCAAAAAGGAGCTTTCAGAGGCGAAGAAATTCTGCCGGCATCAGGGAATCCGGCATCAGGTGATCGATGTGGATGAATTTTCCATTGACGGTTTTGCAGACAATCCGCCGGACCGCTGCTACCGGTGCAAAAAAACGCTTTTTTCCAAAATGCTTCAGGCAGCCTGGTCAGAAGGAATTCCGGTACTGATGGAAGGATCCAATGTGGACGACATGAAAGATTATCGTCCGGGACTTCGGGCTCTTCAGGAGCTGCAGATAGTAAGCCCTTTAAAGGAGTGCGGTTTTACCAAAGAAAAAATTCGGGAGATGTCAAAAAGACTTGGACTTCCCACCTGGGGAAAGCCTGCCATGGCCTGTCTTGCCTCCCGCTTTGTCTATGGGGAGCGGATCACGCCGCAGAAGATGAGGATGGTAGAAGAGGCGGAAGCGTATCTGGATGATCTGGGTTTTGCACAGAGAAGGGTGCGGATGCACGGGAATCTGGCCAGGATTGAACTGCTTTTGGAAGACTTTCCGCGGATGATGGGGGAAGAGACCTATGAACAGGTACAAAGAAGGTTCTCGGAACTTGGATTTTCTTATGTAACGCTGGATCTGAAAGGGTTTGAGAGCGGAAGCATGAACAAAGGGCTTGAAAGAGTATGAAAAATGAAAGACTTTCCAGGACAGAGCTTTTGATCGGAGAGGACGGGATTTCCCGCCTTCAAAGGGCCCGGGTGGCGGTTTTTGGTATCGGGGGCGTGGGCGGCTACGCAGCAGAGGCTCTGGCAAGAAGCGGTATCGGACATTTTCTTTTGGTGGATCATGATGTGGTCAGTGTGAGCAATCTGAATCGGCAGATTATCGCTTTGCAAAGTACGGTGGGACGTTATAAGACCCAGGTGATGAAAGAACGGATCCAGGATATCTGTCCGGGCATTCAGGTGGAGACAAGAGAGTGCTTTTTCCTTCCGGAGCACCAGGATTCTTTTGCCTTTGAGAATTATGATTATGTGGTGGATGCCATTGATACCGTATCCGCAAAGCTTTCGCTGGCAAAGTGCTGCGAACAGGCGAAAACGCCGCTGATCAGCGCCATGGGGGCGGGGAACCGGATGGATCCGGCAGCCCTTCAGGTAACGGATATCTACGAGACAAAAGGATGTCCCCTGGCCCGGGTGATGCGAAGAGAGCTTAGGAAGCGGGGGATCGGGAATCTGAAGGTGGTCTGCTCCAAAGAGGAGGCAATGACGCCCGGATGGCAGATCTGCCCTCAGGGGAGTAAGAAAGTGACACCCGGAAGCATGGTGTTTGTGCCGGGAGCGGCAGGGCTTTTGCTGGCCTCGGAAGTGGTCCGGGATTTATTGCAGGATATAAAAAAGCAGGGGTGACAGACAAATGGCGTTACAGTTGATCCTGGGAAATTCCGGAGCCGGGAAATCTTATTATCTGTTTGAGAAAATCATAAAAGAATCCATGGAACATCCGGATCTGCAGTATCTGGTTATTGTGCCGGAGCAGTTTACCATGCAGACTCAGAAGGATCTGGTTTTGATGCATCCGTGCCGGGGCATCATGAACATTGATGTGCTGAGCTTTGAACGGCTGGCCCACCGGGTCTTTGATGAGGTGGGAGGAGAGCACCGGAGGATCCTGGAGGATACCGGCAAGAATCTGATTCTGCGCAGACTTGCAGAGGAGAAAAAAGAGGAACTGACCATTCTGGGGGGCAATATGAAAAAGCTGGGCTATATCTCGGAGGTAAAGTCTTTGATTTCCGAGTTTACTCAGTACCGGGTCTCTTCTGATCAGCTAGTTGAGATGATGGAGCGCAACCAGAACAATCCACAGCTGTATTTCAAATTAAAAGATATGAAAGTGCTCTATGACGGCTTTCGGGAGTATCTCGAGGGCACTTATCTGACGGCAGAGGAACTTCTGGGGGCCCTGGAACAGACCGTTGAGCGGTCAAAGTCGGTCAGAGGGAGTGTGATTGTGCTGGACGGCTACACCGGTTTTACTCCGGTGCAGCTGAGTCTTCTGAAAAAGCTGCTGGTTCTGGCTACGGAGGTTTACATAACACTGACCATGGATGCGGGTGAGGATCCTTTTTCCACCGGGAAAGAGCATGAACTTTTTTATATGACCAAAAAAACCATCTTCCAGCTGACCCGGCTGGCCGGTGAAGTGAAGGTGCCGGTCAGGAAGCCGGTACTGAAAAAGGATGCAGGGGCCTGCCGCTTTTGTGAGGCGCCGGGCCTTCATTTTTTGGAAGAAGGGATTTTCCGCCATCGAAAGACGTTCTGGGATCAGGAGACCAATGAGATCTGTCTGTATGCGGCTGCTACGCCCAGGGCGGAGGCGGAGGCGGCGGGCAGAGAGATCCAGCGTCTGGTGCGGGATGAGGGCTACCGGTACCGGGATATGGCAGTGGTGACCGGTGATCTTTCGGTCTACGGGACGTTGATGGAACAGGTATTCTCCCGTCTGGGAATCCCAGGCTTTATGGACCAGAAAAAGGATGTATTAAAAAATCCTTTTGTGGAATTTCTGCGGGCGCTTCTGTCGGTGATTCAGGAGGATTTTGCCTATGAACCGATGTTCCGGCTTCTTCGAAGCGGAATGACTTCCGTGTCAGGGGAAGAGACCGATCTTCTGGAAAATTATGTGATAGCAAGAGGAATACGGGGATTCTCAGGCTGGCGCCGGGAGTGGAAGCGTCCTCTGAAGGGGATGGAGGAGGAAGCGCTTCAGGAGCTGAACGGGCTTCGCGGGAAAGCAGTTTCGGGACTGAAGGAACTTCGGGAAGTGCTGAAGGCAAAAAATGCAGATGCGGGACAGATGACCCGGGGAATTTATGACTATCTGGTGGGCCTAAAGATTCAGCAGCAGCTGAAAGCGTACGAAGAACGGTTTGAAAAAGCCGGGGATTATTCCCGGGCAAAAGAATACGGGCAGATCTACGGAATGGTCATGGATCTTTTTGACAAGCTGGTCATGCTCCTTGGAGACTGTAAGATGTCCTTTGCAGAATACACCGAGCTTTTGGATGCAGGGCTTGGGGAGATGAAGGTGGGTCTGATCCCGGCCGGTACCGATCAGGTGGTGGTGGGCGATATGGAGAGAAGCCGCCTCAAAGACATCAAGGTACTTTTTTTTGTGGGCATCAATGAGGGAAGCGTGCCGAAAAACACAGGCAGGGGAGGTATTTTGTCTGAGATGGACCGGGAGCTTTTGGCAGAACAGGAGGTGGAGCTGGCTCCAACTTCCAGGCAGGAAGCATATATTCAGAAGTTTTACATTTATCTGAATCTGACCAAACCTTCCCAAAAACTGTATCTAAGCTGGAGTCTGTCGGATACGGGAGGCAGCGCTCTTCGGCCGTCCTGGCTGATTGCGAAAGTGCAGGAACTTTTTCCCAAAGTCCCCATACGGACAGAACAGGATTCTGGATATCTGGAACGGCTGGTGACGCCAGGAGGCAGCATCCGGGAGCTTACGGATGCGCTGCATGCCGTACAGGCTCAGAAGGCGGACCGGCAGCAGGAGACCCTGCTTTTGTGGTATGGAGAGCAAAAGGAGTGGCAGGAACTGCTTTTTGGGCTTTTGGATGCATCCTGCTACGCAAATCAGGAGACGGGCATCGGCCGGGCAGTGGCCAGGGCCCTTTACGGGACTCTCCTGGAGGGAAGTGTGACACGGTTAGAGCGGTTTGCGGCCTGTGCTTATGCACATTTTCTTCAGTATGGCCTGGGACTGACCGAACGGGAGACCTGTGATCTGAAATCCGTGGACATGGGGAATGTATTTCATGGGGCATTGAAATATTTTTCCGACCGGATTGAAGACAGCCCCTACGACTGGTTTCATGTGCCGGATCAGGAGCGGGATAGGTGGATGGAAGAAGCACTGGACCAGGCCATGGAGGACTATGGAGTCCGGGTACTTTCAGACCGGGCTCAGGATGCCTATGTGATGGAACGGGTGCGCCGGATTGGAAAGCGGACTGCCTGGGCGATCTTAAAGCAGCTGCAGCAGGGGGCTTTTGTGCCGGAGGAGACAGAGGTTTCCTTTCGGAATCTGGAGCAGCTGCCCAGTGTATCCATGATCTTGTCCAGAGAAGAGCGGATGCGTCTGCAGGGGAGGATCGACCGGATCGATGTGTGCCGCCGGGACGGAAAGACGTATGTGCGGGTGGTGGACTATAAAAGCGGGAATACCCGGTTTGATCTGACCAGCATCTATTACGGCCTGCAGCTTCAGCTGGTGGTCTATCTGAATGCAGCCATGGAAAAACTTGCCAAAGCCGGTACAGAAAATGAGGTACATGCAGCCGGGATGTTTTACTATCATATTAAAGATCCGCTTTTGGATTATGAGGAGTCAGAAGATCCTCAGAGAAGACTGTTAGAGGAGCTTTCCTTTCAGGGACTTTCCAGCGGCAATCCGGATGTGGTGGCTCTTATGGACCGGGAGGCGGCTCTGGGTTCTTCCATCCTTCCCCTTCGTTTCAAAAAGGACGGAGGCTATACCGTAGGTTCTTCGGTGGCGGGGGAGGAGCACTTCGCAAGACTTACCCGGCATGTGGAGAAGAAGCTGATGGAATACGGAGAGCGGATTCTGAAGGGGGATATTCGAATGCAGCCCTATGAACTGGGTGAGGAGGACGCATGCGAATACTGCCGGTATCACAGCGTCTGCGGCTTTGACCGGAAGGTGGAGGGCTGTGAAAAGCGAAGGCTGCGCCCTATGGACAAAGCAGAGATCTGGGAGCGGTTAAAGGAGGATTCCAAGGATGCAAAAGGCTGATCAGGAGGAACGGATATGGGTATGACCTGGACCAAAGAACAAAAAGAGGTCATAGAGACCAGAGGTAAAAATCTTCTGGTGTCTGCGGCGGCGGGTTCCGGCAAGACGGCGGTGCTGGTGGAGCGAATTCTTTCTCTGATTACGGACGAGGAGCATCCGGTCGATGTGGACCGGCTTTTGATCACGACTTTTACCAAGGCGGCGGCGGGCGAGATGAAGGAGCGGATCGGGAAGGCGCTTTCCCTGCGTCTTTTGGAGGATCCGGACAACGAGTGGCTGAAAAGGCAGGAGGCGCTTCTGCCGCGGGCGCAGATCACCACGATTCATGGTTTCTGTCTGTATGTGATCCGCAACTATTTTCACACCATTGATTTAAATCCGAATTTCCGGATTGCGGATGAAGGAGAGATGCAGCTTTTAAAGCAGGACACGGCGGAGGCGCTTTTGGAGGAGGCCTATGAGGAAAAGAGCCCGGAATTTCTGCGGTTTGTGGAGCGCTATGGAAGCGGGAACAAAGGGAGCGGGATCCCGGAACTGATTCTGAAGCTTTATGAATACGCCGTAGCCAGTCCAAGGCCCGTCCGGTGGCTCAAAGACTGTGAAGCCATGTATGATCTGCCCCAAGATGCTTCCTATGCAGATTTCAGAGGAGCCAGGGAGATGCGAAAAGAGCTGGTTTTGGTGGTACAGGACTGTCTGGATCAGCTTGGAAAAGCCATGACCCTTGCCAGCCTGCCCGGAGGGCCGGGGGCCTACAAAGATGTGCTTCTTGCCGATCAGGAACAGCTTTTGGCTCTGACTGCCTGCAAGACGCTGGGAGAGTTTGAAGAAAGCATTCTGGAATGCTCTTTTGGCCGGCTTCCCAGCCGCCGTTCAAAAGCCATGGCAGGGGCGGAAGAAGCGCTGTGTGATCAGGTGATGGAGCTTCGAAACGGCGTGAAAGACACGATCAAAGGACTCGTGAAACAGTATTTTTCTCTTCCGGAAGAGCTTTTGATGGAACATATGTGCAGTACCGGGGAGAGTGTAAAGGTTTACATAAAATTGACGCTTCGATTTATGGAGCGTCTGGAAGAAAAGAAGCGGAAGAAAAACCTGCTGGATTTTTCCGACCAGGAACATCTGGCCCTGCGGATTCTGACCCGGGAGGAGGACGAAACCCTGGTCCCGTCGGAAACGGCGGATCTTTTTGCAGATTACTTTGCGGAGATTATGGTGGATGAGTATCAGGACAGCAACCTGGTCCAGGAGGCCATCCTGGAAAGTATCTGCGCTGCCAGAAGAGGACGGCAGAATCGGTTTATGGTGGGGGATGTTAAACAGAGCATCTACCGTTTTCGCCAGGCAGAACCGGGATTATTTCTGGAAAAATACGGCCGGTATGAAGATGGGGAGGAGGGGATACGCATTGATCTGCACCGGAATTTCCGAAGCAGAGAGACGGTATTGTCTCCGGTGAACGAGGTGTTTGGACGGATCATGCGCCGGGAGCTGGGCGGCGTGGAGTATGACGAGGCGGCAGCTTTAAAGGCGGGCGCTTCTTATCCGGAGTATGAAGACTGCCAGGCTAAGCTGCTGCTTTTGTCTCAGGAGGAATGGGAGGAGCTGCGCAGTGAGAGCGGTTTTACCAGACAGGAGGCGGAGGCGCATCTGATCGCGGATCAGATCCGGTGCATGCTGCAAAAGGACCAGGTGACAGAAGACGGGAAGCTTCGTTTGGTGCGGCCGGGGGATATTGTGATCCTTTTGCGTACCATGTCCGGGTGGAGTGAGACTTTTGTACGGGTGCTTCAGGAGGCCGGGATACCGGCCAGCGCACAGTCCAGAACAGGGTACTTTGAGACCTTGGAGGTGGAAACCCTTCTTTCCTATCTGAGGGTGCTGGACAATCCGACCCAGGAGATTCCTCTGGCGGCAGCCATGCACGGGATGCTGGGACGGTTTTCTTCGGAGGAAATGGCAGAAATCAAAGCTGCTTATCCAAAGGAAAGCTATGGGGCAGCCTGCAGGCAGTATGCGAAAGAAGGACCAAGGGAGGTTCTTCGGGACCGGCTTTTGGAATTTTACGGGCAGGTGGAGCACTATCGGGAGCTGGCTGCCTTTTGTTCCATGCAGGAACTTTTGTGGCAGATTCTCACAAAGACCGGTTTTCTGGATCAGGTGCGGGCGATGCCGGCAGGAGAACAAAGGCTTGCCAACGTGGAGATGCTTCTTCAGAAAGCGCAGGATTATGAGAAAATCAGTTATCATGGACTGTTTCATTTTATCCGCTATATCGAACGGCTCCAAAAATACCAGATGGATTTTGGGGAGGCGGATATTTCGGGTACTGCAAAAGAAGCGGTCCGGATCATGAGCATTCACCACAGCAAGGGTCTGGAATTTCCTGTGGTCTTCGCAGCGGGGATGGGGAAAAGCTTTAACAGGCAGGAAAGCAGGGATAAGGCGGTCTTAAGCAGCCGGTACGGCATCGGTCTGGACTATGTAGATCTGGAGCAGAGGATGCGGTGTCCTACGATCCTGAAGCGCTTTATCCGAAGACAAAATCTTTTGGACAGCCTGGGGGAGGAGCTCCGGATTCTGTATGTGGCCATGACCCGGGCAAAGGAAAAGCTGATCCTGACCGGCATGGCAAAGGAAAAGCTTCTGACCTTAATAGAAAAAGGGACAGCAGGAGAAGAAAAGTGTTCCTTTTTGGAACTCTCCGGCGCAGAGAGCTGTCTTTTCTGGATTCTGTCCGGCAGAAACCAGACACAGAGCAGTATACATGCGGAACTTGTCTCCCTGAAGGAGCTGATTCAGAGGGCGGTGAAACAGCAGGTGCGACAATCGCTGACCCGGGAAGAGACAGAGAAGGTGATTTTTTTCCGGGCAAAGGATGAAAAGCTTTATCAGGAAATAGACCGGCGCCTTTCCTGGAAGTATCCGTGGGATACGGAGAAAAAGACAAAGCAAAAATACAGTGTGACGGAGCTGAAAAAGCTGCGGATGCAGGAAGAGTCGGATAACGGCGAGGAGCTGTATCCGGAGTCTGATCTTATCCCTTTGATCCCTCAGTTTGTAGAAAAGCGGGAAGATGCGGGAGGAGCTGCCAGGGGAACCGTCTATCATACCATCATGGAGTGTATGGATTTTGGCCGGGTGACAGAGCTGTCTGATGTGGAAGAAGAATTAAACCGTCTGGTGACAGAAGGCCGGATTACAAAGGAAGAGTTAAGTGTGGTGAAAAAGAAAGATTTTCTTACTTTTGCAGGGACCCCCCTGGCCAGACGAATGCTGGATGCAAAAGAGCGGGGAGTGCTTTACCAGGAGCAGCCCTTTGTCATCGGGCTTCCCGGGTCGGAGTTTCCGGAGGCAGATCCGGAAGAGACAGTGCTGGTACAGGGGATCATCGACGCCTTTTTCTACGAAGAGGACCAGGTGGTGGTGGTGGACTATAAGACGGACCGGACCAGCCGCCCGGGAGATCTTTCCCGGCGGTACCACGCACAGCTTCAATATTATGACCGGGCACTTCAGATGCTGACCGGGAAACCGGTCAAAGAGCGTCTGATCTATTCTTTTTACTTTGGGAAAGTGATGAAAGTATAAGAGCAAACTTTGCCCGGCGGACACAAGATTTGAGATTTCAGCGGGAGGAATTCTATGTATCATACGATTGTAACTTTGAAAAAAGGAGAGGGACGTACAGTCAAAGCCGGTGGTCTGTGGATCTACGACAACGAGATCGAAAGCCTCCTTGGGACATTTGAAAACGGAGACCTGGTGACCGTCCATGATTTTGACGGATATTTTCTGGGATATGGTTTTATCAACACGCATTCCAGGATCCGGATTCGTCTGATGTCCCGAAAAAAAGACCAGGTGATCGATGCAGCCTTTCTGGAACGCCGGGTAAGAAATGCCTGGGAATACCGCAAGGCCGTGTGCGATACCGGGTGCTGCAGGCTTCTGTTCGGAGAGGCAGATTTCCTGCCGGGACTGGTGGTGGATAAGTTTTCGGATGTGCTGGTGGTGGAATCCCTGGCTCTGGGAATCGACCGGCTGAAATTCCAGATTGTGGATATTCTCAAACGGGTGCTTTTGGAGGATGGGATTCAAATCCGGGGAATCTATGAAAGAAGCGATGCCAAAGTGCGGGAGCAGGAGGGCATGGAGCGCTTCAAGGGCTTTATCGGAGAAGCGTTTGACACAAAGGTGGAGATTGTGGAGAACGGGGTGAAATATCTGGTGGATGTGGAAGACGGCCAGAAGACCGGATTTTTCCTGGATCAAAAATACAACCGTCTGGCGATCCAGCGTCTATGCAGAGGGAAACGGGTGCTGGACTGTTTTACTCATACCGGTTCCTTTGCTCTCAATGCAGCTGCGGCGGGAGCGAAAGAGGTCCTGGGCGTGGATGCTTCGGAGTTAGGCTGCCGGCAGGCAGAGGAAAATGCCCGGTTAAACAAGATGGAGGACAGGGTGCATTTTGAGTGTGCCGATGTCTTCGAGTTTTTGCCCGGACTGGAACAGCAGGGAGAATCCTTTGATGTGGTGATTCTGGATCCGCCCGCTTTCACAAAATCCCGGAATTCAGTAAAAAATGCAGTCAAAGGATACCGGGAAATCAACTTGCGGGGAATGCGGCTTGTGAAAGACGGAGGATATCTGGCCACCTGTTCCTGCTCTCACTATATGGAGCCGGAGCTTTTCGCAAAGACTTTAAAAGAAGCTGCCAGAGGGGCTCACAGGCGGCTTCGTCAGGTAGAATTCCGTACCCAGGCCTGCGACCATCCCATCCTGTGGGCGGCGGAGGAGTCCTATTATCTTAAATTCTATATCTTCCAGGTGTGCAAGGAGCTGTAGAAAGCACACTGATAAAAAGCGCAAAAGGATACGCGCTCTGCTATTTTTTATATCCCCAATATCCTATTGACAAACTAGGTTATTGGGGATATAATACGTCTATCACAAATCCGGATGTCAGACCAGAGGGATTGTCAGGAAAGAGAGGAGACGGAATAATGGCGAATATCTATCATGGTGCGCTGGAACTGATTGGAAATACTCCGCTTTTGGAGATCACCAATGTGGAAAAAGAGCTTGGGCTTGAAGCAACCATACTGGTGAAGCTGGAATACTTTAACCCCGCCGGCAGCATAAAGGACAGAGTTGCAAAAGCGATGATTGAGGATGCTGAAAAGAGAGGGGTATTAAAGGAAGGGTCCGTCATCATCGAGCCAACTTCCGGCAACACCGGCATCGGCCTTGCATCCATTGCCGCGTCAAAAGGTTACCGCATCATTCTTACGATGCCGGAGACCATGAGTGTGGAGAGAAGAAATATTCTGAAAGCGTATGGTGCGGAGCTGGTTTTGACCGACGGGACGAAAGGGATGAAAGGAGCCATTGAACAGGCAGAAAAGCTGGCCGAAGAGATCCCGGGAAGTTTCCTGGCAGGGCAGTTTGTAAACCCGGCGAATCCGGCAGTTCATATGGCTTCTACCGGACCGGAAATCTGGAGGGACACGGACGGTAAAGTGGACCTTTTTGTGGCTGGTGTGGGCACGGGCGGTACGATAACCGGTGCGGGGCGCTATCTGAAATCGAAAAATGACCATATCCAGGTGGTGGCTGTGGAACCGGCAGACTCTCCGGTGCTTTCTGAAGGAAAGAGCGGTCCTCACAAGATCCAGGGAATCGGAGCAGGATTTGTGCCGGAGGTTTTGGACACCGACGTGTATGACGAAATTATCAAAATCAAAAGCGAGGATGCTTTCGAGAAAGGAAAACTGCTGGCCAGACAGGAAGGGATTCTGGTGGGTATTTCTTCCGGAGCGGCCCTGGCGGCTGCGATTCAGCTGGCGTGCCGTCCGGAGCATAAGGGAAAAGTGATTGTCGCACTTCTTCCGGATCACGGAGACCGGTATTATTCTACTCCGCTGTTTGCAGAATAAACCAACAGGAATTTATATAGGGCGAGGGAAAAAGATGGAACAAAAGGAAAGGAAATCGATCAAAGGGATCCGGATTCAGAACGCCAGCATCATTATGATTCTGATATCCTGTCTGATTTATATTCTGCTGATCCTGGCAACGGTCCGTGTGTCAGAAAAATACGAAGATGTACACCATTCTATGGATGACTATATAGCCTGGGAGGAAGGCGAGGCGCTTCTGACAGAAGGTTCTGCCTACCTGACGGAACAGGTTCGTCTCTATGTGGTTACAAAGGACACCCGGTACAGAGAGCGTTATTTTATGGAAGTCCATGTGACCGGACGCAGAGAGCAGGCATTAAGACAGCTGGAGGAGCATGACGGAGGAGAAGAAGCCTATAAGTACCTGGAAGGCGCCCTGGAAAGTTCCAATGAGCTGATGGCCCAGGAACTTTATGCCATGAAGCTGGTTTCCGCTGCCTGCGGGGAAAAGGCAGAAAAGCTGCCGGAGATGCTGCAGGAAATAGTTTTGGAGCCGGAGGATCAGGCCCTGAGTCCAGAAAAAATGCTGGAAAAGGCGCAGACGATCGTCTTTGGAGAGTCCTATCAGAAAGTAAAGGACAAAATTTCACAGGACGTCTCCGACTCTCTCGCCAGCATCCATGCAATGACCCACCAGAATATGCTTGAGAGTGCAGATGAGCTGGCACAGACCATGAACGGGCAGGGAAGAATGATCAGTGTGCTTTTTGTGCAGAATCTGCTTATTTTTCTGATGATCATTCTGTTGATTGTGAAACCGCTCCGGAACTTTGTCCGCTGTATCAAAGAAGATCGGATGATGGAAGTCATGGGGTCCTATGAACTGAAGTACCTGGCTATGACCTATAATGACATGTATGAAGTGAATATGGCCAATGAGGCGATGCTGCGCTACCAGGCAGAACATGATCCGCTGACTGGAATCATCAACCGGGGAGCGTTTGAAGAACTCAAAAAGGTTTTTCAGATCAAAAAGATTCCGCTGGCCCTTCTGATTGTGGATGTGGATAAATTTAAGGATGTCAATGACGGTTACGGGCATGAGGCCGGTGACCAGGTGCTGAAAAAAGTGGCAGAACTTCTGCAGGATGGTTTCCGCGCAACGGACTATCCGGCGCGGATCGGCGGAGATGAGTTTGCGGTGCTCTTGACTAATATGACAGAAGAACAAAAGTCCGTAATTGAGCGCAAGATCGGCAGGATGAACGAGATCCTGACCCATCCGGAGGACGGCTTGCCCAAAGTGTCTCTCAGTGTAGGCGCCGCATTTTCCAAAGATGGATTTACAGAGGATCTTTATAAAAAGGCGGATCTTGCCCTCTATGAAGTCAAGGAGCATGGCCGCTGCGGTTTAAGTTTCTATCAGAATACATAATGGAGGTCAGGAAGGATTCCGGCAGGCATCTGTGAAGGCCCGAAACAGCTGCTGCTGTGTTCGGGTGCGCCCTGCCATATACTCCGGATGCCACTGAAGAGCCAGACAGAAGGGATAGTCGTCAATTTCCAGTGCTTCTGCAAATCCTTCCGGACTGTCAGCGCAGATAAAAAGCCCGTTTCCTACCTCTTCGACGGCCTGATGGTGCAGACTGTTCACTGCAGCAGTATCGGTATCCAGAATATCGGCCAGAAGACTTTCGGGATCGATCTCCACTGGATGAGTGGCGCTGGTCATATGCCAGAGATCCCGGTGCTCGTATTCCTGATGAAACTTCAGATCCTGCATCAGAGTGCCGCCAAAGTGCACATTCAAAAGCTGCATTCCCCGCCCGATGCAAAACAGCGGTTTTTGTGCTGAAAGTGCCTGTTCAAGAAGGAGCAGTTCGAAGTCATCTCTGACCGGATTAGACTCCCGGCATCCGCTCTTTCTCTCCTGACCGTACCGCTCCGGCTGGATATCCGGCCCGCCGGGAAATAAAAAGCCGTCGCATTGGGCTATGGCCTGGGCGATGGCCGCCTCATAAGGATACAAATTCAGTATCTGCACGTTGGCTCCGGCCCGGTTCAGGCAGCGGGTATACCAGGTCAGCAGACCGCGGTGAAAGATACTTTTTCCGGGGAGGGGGACGCCGATAGTTGGGTAGAGCATGGGTAGTTCTCCTTTTTTGATGGACCTATAATTCGTGGTAATAAGGACAGATATCTTCATAATGTCCGTCCTTCATCCGGAATCCTTTTGGAATTCTGCCAAGGGGGGTAAAGCCTAACCGTTCATACAGATGTCTTGCGCGGGTGTTTGACGCCACGACGGCGTTAAACTGCAGCAGTCGGAAGCCGTGAATCCGTCCCTGTTTTAAACAGTCCAGGACCAGTTTTTCACCGATGTGACGTCCCCTGCTGTCTGTCCGGACTGCATAGCTGGCGTTGCACAGATGGCCGCATCGGCCGATGTTGTTGGGGTGCAGGATGTAGAGTCCCAGGATCTGCCCGGTGGATGCTTCCGCGGCGACCGCGCTGTAAGTCTGCGAGGCGAAGAATGCCGTTCCGGTCTCGGGGGTCAGGAGCTCTTCCTGGGGAAAAGCGGTTCCGTCTTCCACGATTTCGTTCCAGATATCTATCATCTGAGGAATGTCGTTTTCACTGTAAGCTCTTACTATCATATCCATTTTTGTTCTCCATGATATGTTTTGCATTTTGCTGCCGGATTATGGAACAGACAATCACTGCAATTATGATTATAAAGAAAGAACCTTTAGGCGTCAACATTCCCTTTTATGTTGGCTCTCTTTTGGGAAGATAATAACTTTTTATATTCACGGAATTTTTGTCAAAGTCCAGCTCCACCCAATAATCCCGGATAAAGTAAGCCAGGAGAGTATCCTGTATGGGATAAAGCTCTTTGGTGCCAAAGTCAATCAGGCAGAAAGGCAGGGCTTCTTTTTCTTCCTGCTCCCATTTCCAAAAGGAAAGGGCAGTGCCAACCTGATCCAGGCAGGGCTGGCACAGACGCTGCTGCAAGGAGGCAGCGTCTAAGAAGATCTCGTCGGACCATGTGATGTTTGCTCTTGCCATTCCCCGGGAGGGGTCTGCGCTGGAAAGACAGGAAATCTCTTTGGCATGATTGTAATGGATGCCTTCGTCTTCCTGCTCTTTCTCTTCTTTTTCTGTCATGGGAAATTCAATGATGGTCCAGCTGTTCAACAGGATCAGTCCAATGGTGTCCGCTTCATGCCAGCGTTGCATCTGCTCTTTTGCCGAATTTCCGCACAGGGAACACGAAGCGGAATTGACCAGTCCGGAATGCCAGTTATCATAAGTCACTTCTATTCGGAGCTGCCCTTCGTAGGGGTTTATGTCTTCTTGCTTTTGCATGTTCAGCAGGCGGTATTCCCATATTCCGGCAGCGATAGACAGAAGAAAACAAAAAATCCCTCCCCAAAGCCATTCCGCACGTATCAGATAGTGGGTGGTTTTGTTTTTTTTACAATCCATTCTTTCCTCTTTTCTCAAAAAGTGAACCAGTTCTGGTCCTATTATAGCAAATAACAACTCCTGAATAAAGAAAAATGGACTGATTTCGGTCCTGTTTTGGATGAATCTAGGAAAGAAGAAGTATGGGATGTGTGAGGAAATGGATGGAAGAATGTGAGACAGGAAAACCAGAGCGCACAAGGCGGCTTACCCTCCACTTTCGGATGGGCGAACCCTCCGGACATACCGAGGGGTAAATATGGGGTAAAATCGCAAAATAAAAGACTTCTGCATCTGCAAAAGCCTGTCATTCCGAGGGAGTGGGAGGCCCATTCGGGTCTCCCTAAAGTGTTATGAATGAAATACTGATGTGTTCCTGTTACGAGTATTATCATAACAAGGAAATGTGTCAAAAGTGTGGCGCCGGAATTAAGGATTTCTAAAAAAACGAAAGAAATACGAAACGAAAATGAAAGAAAGTTGCAATATGCTCAGGATATGTTATAATCTCGACAGAGGTGGCGTATGAAAATTTTACTGGTGGCAGTCAATGCAAAATATATCCACTGCAACCTTGCCCTGTACAGTCTGCGTGCGGCTGCGGGCAGATCCTGCAGGGATTATATAGAGATTGCGGAGTATACGATCAACCAGCAGATGGACGAGATATTAAGAGACCTGTACAAAAAGCAGCCGGATCTGGTTGCTTTTTCCTGCTATATATGGAACCGGAGGATGATCGGGGAACTGCTGAAAGAGATTCCCAAGGTGCTTCCGGACGTGATTTTGTGGGCAGGGGGACCGGAGGCCTCTTACGATGCAGAAACCCTCCTTGAAACGTATCCTTATCTTTCGGGCATTATGCGGGGGGAAGGCGAGGGAACTTTTGCCAGGCTGGCGGACTACTATATAGAAGGAACCGGTCAGCTGTCCCGGATCAGGGGCATTACCTTCCGGGATGCAAAGAAGCAGATGCAAAAGACCGAAGATCCGGAAATGGTGGATCTGGATCAGCTTTCCTTTGCCTATGAAGATCTGGAAGCATTTTCCCACAAAATTCTCTACTACGAGTCCAGCAGGGGGTGTCCCTATCGGTGCAGCTACTGCCTTTCTTCTATTGAGAAAAGAGTGCGCTTCCGAAGTCTTTCCCTGGTAAAGCAGGATCTGCAAAGATTTTTAAAAGCCAGGGTGCCTCAGGTGAAATTTGTGGACCGGACTTTTAATGCAGATGTTGAAAGGGCGGAGGAACTGTGGGAGTGGATTCTGGAACATGACAACGGCGTGACCAATTTTCATTTTGAAGTTGGTGCGGACCGGGTGACAGAGAAGGCGTTTCAGATCATGCGCAGGATGCGGCCCGGGCTGATTCAGCTGGAGATCGGGGTGCAGTCGGTCAACCCGGATACCATTCGCCGGATCCACCGGACCATGGACCTGGAGAAACTCAAAGAGAATGTAAAACAGATCCGTCAGTTCCAGAACATCCATCAGCACCTGGATCTGATCGCGGGACTTCCCGGGGAGGATCTGGCAAGTTTTCGTCAATCTTTTAACGAAGTATTTGCATTAAAGCCGGATCAGCTTCAGCTGGGATTTTTGAAAGTGCTGAAGGGATCCAGGATGTACCAGGAGGCGGCAGCCTATGGGATTGTTTTTCACGGAGAGCCGCCCTATGAAGTTCTTCGGACGAACTGGCTGTCTTACGGGGAACTGCTTTTGCTCAAAGGAGTAGAGGCGATGATGGAGCTTTATTATAACAGTCATCAGTTTGATCAGACTTTGAAGATGGTTTTGAAAAGGTATGAATCCCCATTTGATTTTTTCCATGAACTTGCGGTATATTATGAAGACAGGGGGTATGACAGAGTCAGCCATTCCCGTATGGCCCGCTATGACATTCTGCGGGAATTTCTTCAGGAAAAAGGATATCCGGATGCAGAGACGGATCCATGCATGGTCTATGACCTGTATGCCAGAGAACCTTTAAAGAGCCGCCCTTCGTTCGCAGTGGATTTAAGACCCTACCGAAAGCGCCTGAAAGAATACGAAACCCGATATGGAAAACAGGTTCATATTGAAGTGTTTGAGAGAAATACGGGGCCTGTCTATGTGCTGTTTGACTACAAAAAAAGGAATGTTTTGACAAAAGAAGCTTATGTGGAGGTACTGGATTGACGAAAGATTATATATCGCTGGATGTGGAGACCACCGGTCTGGATCCGGTGAAAGACCGGCTTTTGGAAATTGGAGCCGTAAAAGTGACAGGCGGAGCGGTATGTGAGACCTACAGTACGCTGATCGACACGAAATTTCCGGTGCCGTTTAGGATCCAGGAGCTGACCGGCATTACGGATGAGATGCGAAGGACCGGAAAGGAAGCAGCGGATGCCATGAGAGAATTTTTGGCGTTTTGCGGAGGGCTTCCGGTGGTGGGACACAATATCCCCTTTGATTTCGGATTTTTAAAGCAGACGGCGTACGAGGCGGGACTTTCTTTTGAGGCGGAGGGGCTGGACACTTTAAAGATTGCCAGAAAGCTGCTTCCAGAGATGCCGTCCAGAACGCTGGCGGCTCTGTGCAGCCATTATAAGATTGATCCGGGCAACGCGCACCGGGCGCTCAGTGATGCAAAGGCGGCCCATGAGCTTTTGAACTGCCTGTGGAAAGAATTCGGGGAGCAGGATCCGGAGGCATTCCGGCTTCAGACACTGATCTACAAGGCAAAAAAGCAAAGCCCCATTACAAATTCACAAAAAGGATACTTGAAGGATCTTATAAAATATCATAAAATAGAGATGAATATCCAGACAAATGAGCTGACAAAAAGAGAGGCCTCCCGCCTGATTGATCAGATCATTCTGCAGTATGGGAGGATTATGCGGCCGGACAGAAAGGAAGGATGCAATGGATTTTTACAATGATAAGACAAGGAGGAAGATTGCAGCGGCGATCGTGATCATGCTGGTGGCGGCTATGGTGCTTCCGCTTCTGCTTTACGCCCTGTAATATAAGGAGGAGAAGTATGAAAAAATATGTAAGAAAGTTTTGGGTGGGAATCTGTGTTCTTTTGCTTCTTGGGGGGATGACAGCCATGGCAGCGGAGGACACCATTTTAAAGGGGGTAAAGATCGGAGGTGTAGATGTCTCCGGCATGACCAGATCTGAGGCGATAAAAGCGCTGGAGTCCTATGAGGCGCAGCTGGGAGAAAAGACATTAAAGCTCGGGATCGGAGACGAAACAGTGGAAGCCAGCCTGTCCGGCTTTGGCATCCGTTTTACCAATGAAGAGGTGGTGGACGAGGCTCTTGGGATCGGACGTACCGGCAATGTGGTGAAACGGTATAAAGATCAGAAAGATCTCCAGCACAGCGGGAAGGAATTCGCTTTAAGCTGGAGCGCGGACCAGGCCCGGGTCAAAGCTTTTGTGGAGGAGAACTGCACGCAGTTTGACCGGGAAGCCGAGAATGCATCGTTAAGCCGTGTGAATGGAAAATTTGAATTTGTGCCCGGAAAGCAGGGACTGGTACTGGATGTGGAGGGTTCCGTCCAGACGATTATGGATTATCTGGAAAATCGCTGGACGGAAGAGAGCACATCGGAAGTGATTGAATTAAAGACAAAGATTACAGAGCCGGAAGGAAGCGCAGAAGAACTGGCGCATGTGAAGGATCTTCTGGGGACCTTTACCACCAGCTTTTCCACTTCCAGCTCCAACCGCTGTAAGAATTTAAACAGCGGTGCAGCACATATCAATGGAACAGTTCTGTATCCGGGAGAAAGTTTTTCTACATATGAAATGGTATCTCCTTTTACGGAAGCCAACGGATATGCTATGGCAGGCTCTTATCTGAATGGAGAAGTGGTGGACAGCATGGGTGGTGGGATCTGCCAGGTGTCTACGACTCTGTACAACGCGGTGCTCCGAGCGGAGTTAGAGGTGACGGAGCGTTCGCCTCACTCCATGACCGTACACTATGTGGAACTGTCGGAGGATGCGGCCATCGCAGGAACCTATAAAGATTTAAAATTTGTAAATTCCACTCAATATCCAATCTATATTGAGGGACTTACAACAGCAGACAAGAAGATTACATTCAATATCTATGGAAAAGAGACCAGAGACAGCAACCGCACCATCTCTTTTGAGAGTGTGACAGTGAGCAAGATAGGGGGCAATACAGTGCTCCGGGAAAGTGCAGGGCATCCTCTGGGCTACAAATCCTCATCAAAAGCCAGTGTGGGATACGTGGCAGAGCTTTACAAGGTAGTCAAGGTCAACGGTGTGGAGACCGAGCGGACCAAGGTCAACAAAAGTACCTATAATGGGAGTGACCGGGTAGTAACCTACGGCACGGCCGGAGATCCGGTACTTGCGGAGAATCTGCGGGCGGCTATTGCTCTGCAGGATGAGGCGCTGGCGGATGCCAACATCGCAGGCGTAGTGGCGGCGCCGGAACCGCCGGCTGAACCGGTACCGGAGCCTGCGCCGGAACCAGCGCCGGAAGGGTGAAAAAGGTGATCATATGGAGATAGGAAAGGTGCCCGAGCAGGTATTAAAGCGGGCGGTTTTCAGGCAACTTCATACAAGGAGAAAAGAAGTTTTAGTAGGAGCTTCTGTGGGGGAGGACTGTGCAGCGGTGCAGCTTGCCCCGGATGAGGTCTTTGTGCTTTCCACGGATCCCATCACAGGAGCTTCCAAAAATACCGGAAGACTTGCGGTACTGGTGACTGCCAATGATCTGGCCAGTGCCGGAGCAGAGCCGATCGGGATCCTTCTGACCGTTCTTCTGCCGCCGGAAGCGGACGAAGGGCTGATCCGTCAGCTGATGCAGGAAGTGGAGAGTGCCTGTGAGGAGCTGCAGATCCAGGCCATGGGTGGACATACGGAGATTACTTCGGCAGTGAACCGGCCGCTTTTGTCTGTTACAGGAGTCGGGAAGGTGAAAAAAGATGGTCTTGTGACCACCGGCGGAGCCAGACCGGGCGACGATGTGGTCGTGACCAAATGGGTCGGGATCGAAGGGACCTCTATCATTGCCACAGAAAAAGAAGAGGAGCTTCTGAAGCGTTTTCCGAAAACTTTTGTGGAGGAGGCCAAAGGCTTTGAAAAGCTGCTTTCCGTGGTTCCGGAGGCTGCTATCGCCGTGAAGTCCGGTGTCAGCGCTATGCATGATGTGACCGAGGGCGGGATCTACGGAGCCCTGTGGGAACTGGCAGAAGCGTCCGGCATCGGACTGCATATTGATCTGAAGGCCATCCCGATTCGTCAGGAAACGGTGGAAATCTGTGAATGCTACCGTATAAATCCCTATCAGCTGATATCCAGCGGGTGCATGCTGATGACTTCCCCGGACGGACTTCAGTTGGTACAGGATCTTAAAAAGGCCGGAATCCCTGCAGCACTGATCGGACGGTGCGTGGAAGGAAAGGCAAAAAAGATCCAAAACGGAGAAGAAGAGGCCTATCTGGAACGGCCAAAGACGGACGAACTTTATAAAATTTATCAATGATGGAATTTTAAATGTATCATACAGGAGTAAAGCGATGAGAGAGAAAATTTTAACTTATATTGAGCGCAACAGCCGTGTGGACTTGAAGGATCTGGCGATTCTTTTGGGGACCGATGAGGCGACCGTTGCCAATGAGATTGCTGATATGGAAAAAGAAGGAATTATCTGCGGGTATCATACTTTGATTGACTGGGATAAAACCAGTTCTGAGAAAGTGACGGCTCTGATCGAGGTGAAAGTGACTCCGCAAAGAGGACTGGGATTTGACAAGATCGCAGAGAGAATTTACAACTATCCGGAGGTGGACTGTGTCTATCTGATTTCCGGAGGTTTTGACTTTATGGTGATGATCGAAGGGAAGACCATGCGGGATGTGGCGCAGTTTGTTTCCGATAAGCTGTCACCCCAGGAGTCTGTGCTGAGCACGGCGACTCATTTTATTCTGAAAAAATACAAGGACCATGGCTCAGTCATGGTACACCAGCAAAAAGATGAAAGGATGTTGATTACCCCATGAGAAATCCATTAGCAGATGTCATCGTCAATGTAAAGCCTTCCGGTATCCGGAAATTTTTTGATCTGGTCAGTGAGATGAAGGATGCCATATCTCTGGGTGTAGGGGAGCCGGATTTTGATACGCCCTGGCATATCCGGGACGAGGGCATCTATTCCCTGGAAAAAGGACGCACCTTTTATACTTCCAATGCGGGACTGAAAGAACTGAAAGAAGAGATCGCAGCGTATCTGAAGCGCCGGATACATGTGGAGTATGACCCGGCCAAAGAGATTCTGGTGACGGTAGGAGGAAGCGAGGGAATCGACATCGCCATGCGTGCCATGCTGAATCCCGGCGATGAAGTTTTGATTCCCCAGCCCAGTTATGTATCTTATGAGCCCTGTGCGCTGCTGGCAGGGGGGACTCCTGTGATTATTGAGCTGAAAGAGGAGAACGAGTTCCGGCTCACCGCCCAGGAGCTTCTTTCTTCCATCACGGAGAAGACCAAGCTTTTGGTGCTTCCGTTTCCCAACAACCCTACGGGTGCGATCATGGAGAAAGAAGATCTGGAAGCCATCGCAAAGGTTATTATTGAAAAGGATATCTTCGTGCTGTCTGATGAGATCTACAGCGAATTAAGCTATAAAGGAGAGCATGTATCCATCACCTCTTTTCCGGGAATGCAGCAGCGGACGATTCTGATCAATGGATTTTCCAAAGCTTACGCCATGACCGGATGGCGTCTTGGCTATACCTGCGGTCCCAAAGAGATTATCGAACAAATGTTCAAGATTCATCAGTTCGCCATCATGTGTGCGCCTACCACGAGCCAGTATGCGGCAGTGGAGGCCCTGAAGAAGGGGGACGAAGACGTGGCGCGGATGCGGGAAGCCTATGATCAGAGAAGACGTTATCTGATGCATGCCTTCAAGGAGATGGGGCTTCAGTGTTTTGAACCTTATGGTGCCTTTTATGTCTTCCCGTGTATCAAAGAATTTGGTATGACGTCGGAAGCCTTTGCAAGTCGTTTCCTGGAAGAAGAGAAAGTGGCAGTTGTGCCGGGCACAGCTTTTGGAGATTGCGGAGAAGGTTTTCTTCGGATCTCTTATGCGTATTCTTTGGAGAATTTAAAGATTGCCCTGGAACGGCTGAAAAACTTCATCGAGCGTCTGAGAAAGGAACAAAAGACGGAGCATTCGTGATATGGCGCTGAACATTGTATTGTATGAGCCGGAGATTCCGGCCAATACCGGCAATATCGGAAGAACCTGTGTGGCGACCGGGAGCAGACTGCACCTGATCGAGCCACTGGGCTTCCGGCTGGGGGAGAAGGAACTTCGCAGAGCAGGGATGGATTACTGGAAGGATCTGGATGTGACCACCTATGTGGATTATGATGTGTTTCTTGAAAAGAATCCAGGGGCAAAGATCTATATGGCAACCACCAAAGGGCCGAATCTGTATACAGAAGTAGAATTTGAACCGGATTGTTATCTGATGTTTGGCAAAGAAAGTGCCGGTATTCCGGAGGAGATTCTTTATGCCAATCAGGAACAGGCGATTCGCATTCCCATGAAAGAGGAGATTCGGTCATTGAATCTGTCCAACTCGGTGGCGATCGTTCTGTATGAGGCACTGCGGCAGCAGAATTTTAACCATATGCAGTTGCAGGGAAAGCTTACAAAATATGATTGGAATCCGAAAGGTTATGAATGAGAAGCGAAAAAAAAGAATCCTGTGTCTGATCTGCATGCTGTTGATCTGTGCTCTTGGGATATCTCCTTCCACTGCCCGGGCGGTCAGCAGAGAGACACAGGCAGAGATCGACCGGCTGAAGAAAGAAAAGAATGAGGCAGAGCAGGAAAAAAAGGAAGCAGAGCAGGAAAAGGGATATCTAAACAACCAGAAATCCCAGATGGAGGACCGGCTGAAGGAGCTGGAACAGCAGGCCAGCAGTCTGAATGAGCAAATCGCGCTTCTGGAGACGGAAGTACAGCAAAAGGAAGCCAGTATCGAACAGAAAAAAGAAGAGATTCAGGCGGCTCAGGAAGAAGTGGACCGGCAGTATGAAGATATGAAAAAGCGGATCCAGTATACCTATGAGAATGGCCAGGGTGCTATGCTCGGATATATGGCGGCGGCTTTGACAGACGGGATTACGGACATGCTGAACCGGGCAGAGTATGCGGTGAGTATCAGTCAGTACGACCGGAATATGCTGGTCAGTTATAAGGAAGCGAAGGAAGCTTTGGAGCAGCAGAAGGCGGAGCTTTTGGAAGAACAGGAAGCACTGGAACTTCTGGTGGAAGAGACCAGGAAGAAAAAAGAGCAGGTGGCAAGCCAGCAGAAAGCCACAGGCTCCAAGATCAGCCAATATGATGAGCTTCTGGGTGAGATCTCCAGCGAGGTCAATAGTATGGAAGAGCTGATCGCCGAGAAGACAAGGATTTTGAACCAGCTGATCAAAAAAGCGGAAGAAGAGGAGCGCAGGGCCCGGATTGAGGCAGCCAAACAGGCGGCATCTTCCATGAACGGCGGATCGATTACAGCCGGGGACTCTCAGATCTCTCAGGGATCCATTGGGCTCAGCGATTATGAACTGATGCTTCTGGCAACGATGATCTACTGCGAAGCGGGCAATCAGGGCTGGGAAGGACAGACAGCTGTTGGTTATGTGATTATGAATCGGGTGCGAAGTGCTCTTTACCCCAATTCTCTGGAAGCGGTGCTTCGTCAGTCCAGACAGTTTGAGCCTGCGGGTTCGGGACGTTTTGACTTGGTATTGAAGGCGGAGCAGGATCCGGATATCCCCAATATCGTGACCCAGTCCTGCTGGGATGCAGCCCGGACTGTGGTGAACGGAACCAGCAACGTAGGCGATTCGCTGTTCTTTAGAACCTGGGCGCCGGTGCCGACTCTGGTGGAAAATCTGAAGAACGGAGGCGTTCCTCACTGGATTATCCGGGATCATATTTTCTATTATTACTGGACAAACTATTCCTCTCCGTCAAAGCCTGCGGAAGAACCAGAAGAAGAACCGGAGGAGGATGAGGACGAAGAACCGGAAGAACCAGAACCGCCAGTGGAACCAGAACCGGAAGAGCCGGAACCGTCCGGAGAGGGTGAGAATTCCGGAGGGGAAGAAGGATCAGGAGCCTCCGGGGAAGAGAATCCCGATGACTCTTCTGGGGATTCTGATGAGGAAGATTCCTCCGGAATGAATGAAGGCATGCGGGAGTAACTATGATACAAAAAAAGGCTTTGGCCGGCAGTGAATGCGGGGCCAGAGCCTTTTTCCATGACAGTGGCAAAAGGCGAAAAGTCTGTAAAATTCAGATCTGGTTGATGCATCCGCAGGCACAGGTATCTTCCAAATGATCTGTAATTGTATAAAATATCTAAAAAACAGACAAATTATACCATAAAATATGGACAAAAAATATAAAAATAAAAAAAGATCCCAAATCTCTTTACAAACGAAAAAAAATATCGTATAATATCTAAGTTCTCAGTTGAGAATAATAGACGATATCGATGCGTGGCTCAGCTTGGTAGAGCGCTGCGTTCGGGACGTCAAGGTGCAAGTAAAAATTTCATATTTTCGGCGTGTGGCTCAGCTTGGTAGAGCGCTACGTTCGGGACGTAGAAGTCGCAGGTTCAAATCCTGTCACGCCGATTTTTCCTTGAAAATACGGGCTTTTTTGAAAGTCCGTATTTTTTTGCTGTCATTTTTTTGCTGAAGATTTAGAAGTGGGGAAGATTTTTTGACTGTAAAAAAGGGAGTGTGCCACGGATTGAAAAAGGGTGCGTTCCAACAAAGTTCCAACAAAATTTAAGATAATGTATGCCAGAGGGTTTTTAAAAGGGGTCTGGGGGTGGTCTGGGGAAAATACTATATGAAATATTTGGACGTGGTTTAAGGGGGAAATAGAGAGGATGGAGAGGGTTCCAACAGTTGGGTGAGGATTGGGGCCTCTATGTGAGTGAAAAAGAGCCAGTTTCAAATGTTTCAAATGTTTCAACTTTTGTTGATATAAAGAAATGTCTGTATTGAAAAGGATACAGGCATTTTTATTTTTTAAAGTGTACTTTTAATTCTGCTCTGAAAAGAAAAGGGGATAAATGAAATATGTTTCAAGAAGTGTTTCAAAAGTAGGGTATACGCTCTACTGGAACAGTTTCCATGTGCGAAAATTGTATGATTGTTTCGCATGGGTAGGGTATAGCTTTCTAGGACACTTTCTGAAATGATGAAAATTTTTGATATCTCACATCTTAATGTCTAGTTGAGAAAGGAGCAGACACTATGAAAATCGGATATGTCAGAGTCAGTACAAAAGAACAGAATACAGCAAGACAGGAGGAACTTATGAAGTTACTGGAGGTAGATAGAGTGTACATTGATAAAATGAGCGGTAAGGATATGGAAAGACCTTTCTTACAAGAGATGATGAATTTTGTGCGTGAGGGTGATTCTGTAGTCGTGGAAAGCATTTCAAGGTTTGCAAGGAATACAAAAGATTTACTGGAACTGACAGAGCAGTTAAACAGTAAGCATGTACAATTTGTCAGCCAAAAAGAAAACATTGATACAAACACTCCGGCTGGCAAGTTCATGCTTACGATATTCGGGGCGGTAGCAGAGTTGGAAAGAGAGTACATAAGGCAAAGGCAGAGAGAAGGCATAGAGATAGCGAAACAACAGAAAAAATACAAAGGCAGACCAGCAAAACAATTAGATACATTTGATGAAATTTATCAACAATGGAAGTCTGGAAATATAACGGCTACTTTTGCCAGTGAACAGCTAAATGTCAGCCGCAGTACTTTCTACAGAAAAGTCAGTGAACATGAAAAGAACGATATACCGATAGATTTTTGAAAGGAGAACTTAACATGGGGAACGAATACTATCCAGAAGATAGGAAAAATGTATGAAAAACGGGGCTGTCCTATTTTTATATTGCTTTTGATGATAGTAGGTGCAGTGATTATAACATTATTAAGATGGATAGGTATAAATAAAATTATTAAAATGAGGAGGAAAAAAATGAATGATTATACAATGCAACAGTATTATCGGGGCTTAGTAAGTTCCGAAATGAGGGCATATATAGAGGAAGAGATGAGAAATGAGGCAGAGTGTGAAACTGCTGAAAGAGCATATTACTCTTGTACATCACCATTTGAGTATAGTCCCAGCCCACCAACAGATGAGGAAATAGCTTTATATAATGATGAACAGTATAAAAAGAAATTAAATCTCGCCAGAGATGAAAAAGGACGTTTAAAAAAAGGGGCAACCATCGCCAGAAAGAGAATCTGCGATGAGGAAGATTTATGGTGGCTCTATAGTAAGGGGCGTACAGTAAAGGAGATTATAGAATTGAGGGGCTGTTCAAAGTCAACTGTTTATAATGTAATAAAGAAATATAAAGAGAAAGGGGCGGACATAGAAAAACAGAAGTTCCCAGTTCCCAATTTTGCGACACAATAAAGAGGTGGGAAATGGTCTTCTATTTTGGAAAAATTAACTATAAGAGAGGTGGGGAGGTGCAGAGGACTCCCCACCTCTTTCATTTTACAAAATATTTGTAAACAAATAAGTTCGCATGAAAGTGACATATATTTGACAGAAGAAAAAAGTATACAAAAAATCCCCCATTAGCATTGAGAAATATAGCTGTACAATACAATACGGAAGAGGTATTTATAGATATTGTAATTAGTAACATTTAAGAATTACTATTGCATTGTAGCAACTAAAATATATAGCATTTAATATTGTTAACTTCATTTACAAGAATAGAAGTTCCCAGTTCCCAATTTTGCGACACAATAAAGAGGTGGGAAATGGTCTTCTATTTTGGAAAAATTAACTATAAGAGAGGTGGGGAGGTGCAGAGGCTTCCCCACCTCCTCATTAAATAAAAAATTTACATACAACAGGGCTTTCACAAGAGTGACAATAAATATGAAAAATTAAGAATAAATATACTTTCCCCCAGATGCTTATAGAAATATAGTCTCTATACAACATAAGAAATGTCAGTGCGATTGGCAGATTGAATTATATTAAACAATATAAGCATGGAATAAACGTCAGTCAAAATATATAAAGCAAACAATATAATAAAATATACCTGGTTACAATTATAGTAATAACATCAGCTAATAAGTAACTACAAAAGAGTGTTTATATATGAACACTAAGTTTGTTTAAATAATTCCATATAGTAATTTAAAGGTTGAGCAATCAAAACATGTACAAACATAGAATGTAAATAATATATTTAGATATAATTATAATATTCATCTACAATTATTAGTAAGGGCATCAGCTAATTAGTAAATACAAAATCCACTCATATATAAACATTAAGTTTGTTTGAATAATTTCATATAATAATATAAAAGCTAAGCAGGCAAAATATATAAAACATATGAAGTAAATAATATATTCAGATATAATTATAATATTCATCTACAATTATAGTAAGAGCATCAGCTAATTAGTAAATACAAAAGAGTAGTTAGAAGTATGCAGTTTGTCAGAAGAAAACACTTTTAAAACAGAAAATATAAAGCATGAAAGAAATGTCGGTGCGTCCGGCATTTTTTATTGTTTAAAAGAGTTTACATTTTTATTGTTTATTAAACTTTATAAATCAGAAATCAGATATTGACTTCATTTTTATCTGG
>CAJTYJ010000022.1 GCA_910583895.1 uncultured Lachnospiraceae bacterium | reverse complement strand
AGCTCGTCGGGCTCATAACCCGAAGGTCGTAGGTTCAAATCCTGCCCCCGCAATTCGAGTAAATATTACTCAAATGCCCAGATAGCTCAGTTGGTAGAGCAGAGGACTGAAAATCCTCGTGTCACTGGTTCGATTCCGGTTCTGGGCATTTTTTGTAAGTCATTACAAAAATGGGGTATTAGCTCAGTCGGTAGAGCACTTGACTTTTAATCAAGTTGTCCGGGGTTCGAATCCCCGATGCCTCATGACAGAGAAAGTACAAAGGTATCCTACTTTAAAACACCGTGTCTGTGACGGTGTTTTTGTTGTTTAAAGTATTTTTTCGGAAGATGACAGAAAAGATGACAAATGGGCTGAAATGGGGTAAAATAGATTATATATTTGAAAGGAGGAAAGAATATGAAGAAAAGAATTATAACCATAAGCAGAGAGAACGGAAGTGGTGGAAGATATATCGGTGAAAAGCTTGCAGAAGCATTAAAAATACCCTGTTATGATGAAAAACTGATGGATCTGGTGGCAAAGGAAAGTGGGTTTGCGCTGGATTTTGTAGAAGAAAAGGGTGAACGAATCACGGGCAGTCTTCTTTTCAACATTGCCAGCAGTTTAACTTATGCGAATAATGTGTTTACAGGCAATGGTGTTTCACTGCAGGACGAAGTGTATTTTATACAGAGCAGAATCATCAAGGATCTGGCAGAAAAAGAACCCTGTGTTATTGTGGGAAGATGTGCGGATTATGTGCTGAGAGACCGGGATGACTGTCTGAATGTGTTTATTGTGGCAGATGAGAAAAGTAAACTGGAGCGGGTTGTGAAGTATTACGGCGTCTCGGAAAAAGACGCACCGTCCGTTCTGAAGAAAAAAGATAAAGCCCGCTACAATCATTATAAATATTATACGGATAAGGACTGGGGAATGGCCAGCAATTATGATCTTTGTCTGAACAGCGGACTTCTGGGGATAGAAGGATGTGTAAAGGTCATACAGGATGTTCTGGCTCAGGGATAATGCAGAATGAAAAAGCATAAAGACAGCAGAAGACCGTTGACGAAGGAATTTTGGATATTTTCCGGTATTGTCCTTTTTCTTTTTCTTCTGTTTGGCTGGAGACAGTTTTACGGATTTAACAAAAACGATGAGATCTTTTATATCAGTACCGTGTACCGTTTCTTTCAGGGAGATGGGATGCTGGTGGATGAGTGGAACAATGTGCAGCTCTTTGCTTTTGTGACCTATCCGCTGTATGGCCTTGCCCGTCTTTTCTGTCATGGCAATGATGGGATCGTTCTTACATTCCGGATTTTTTATCTGGTTTTTCAGGTTTTTGTATCGGGATACTGTTTTTGCCAGCTGAAGCGTTTTGGATGGATTCGGATGATTCCGGCGTTGTTTTATTTTGTGACAACACCTTATAATATCAACAGCCTGAATTATAATACCCTTGCATTTGGGTTTGTACTGCTCGCATTCGTGACCATCTCCAGTACAGAAAAGCCGGGGATTTTGGATTTCCTTTTGTGTGGTTTTTTTGCAGCTGGAGCAGTTTTGGCCAATCCTTATGCAGTTCTTCTTTTTTTTCTGTATGGAATTCTGTGTGCGCTGACTTCTCTTTTTTATCTGCACCGGTGGGAAAAAGTGCCGGCACAGCTTCAGATAAAAAATTTTTTTTGGATCGGAGCCGGTGCTTTTCTTATCTTTGTCTTGTTTTTGTTTTTTGTGTTTAAAAGAAGCAGCCTCTCAGAGATTTTGGAGTGTTTGACTTATATTGTCATGGACACAGAGCGGAAAAAATCTTTTGCGGAAAAGCTTTTAAAATATTTTATTCGGATTCATCGCTATTACAAAGCGGAAGTTTACTTGACCGGATGTCTGATCGCAGTCTGGATTGCAGACCGGAAGAAAAAGATTCCGCCTTCTTTGTATCTGCTTTTGTCCGCTTTGACTGCTGTTCCGTATATGGTCTACTATGGATTTTTCTGGGACATGGTGGGTATCAATTATGTGTTGATTCCGCTGGCTTTTCCTGGTTTTACAGCTTATCTGGTGTCAGAGAGAAAAGATCGTCTCCTGTTTTTTGGATGGTATTTGCCTGGACTCTTTTATACATTGCTGGCACACTTTGCTACCAATACAGGAATACTCACGGTGTCTGCTTCCTGTATGATTTCATCGGCTGCATCTATGCTTCTTCTGCTGGAAGCTGTGAAAGAGCAGGGAAAGATCCGATGGCTGTCCTGTCTTACTGGAGTTCTATTGGCGGTTCAGTTTGCAGCGTGTATCTATCAAAGGATTTTTTTCGTGTGGGGAGATGAATCTTTGACGGATTTGACGCAGGAACTGACAAAGGGACCGTTAAAAGGCATCCATACTTGTGAAGAAAACAAAGTACTTTATGAGGAAGTGCTTTTGGATCTGGAAGAACTAGAACTTACAAAAGAAGACAAGCTTTTTGTAACGGGGATTGCTCCATGGATCTATCTGTCTACGGAGGCAGAATGTGCGGCTTATTCTACCTGGGAAACCATGGAGACAGATCCTTTGATTCCTGTCTATTATGAACTACGTCCCGAGAAGCTTCCTACCATAATCTATTGTTATGAGAAGGAAGAGGAGATTCTGGATACCGAATTTGCAGAGTCCTTTCTTCAGATGGGATATGAACCCCTGCTCATGAGGCGGGGAACTGCGCTTTTGCGCCATTAGAAAAGAGGAATAAGAATGATTGATTTTAATGTGCCGCCCTATGTGGGGACAGAGATTCGATACGTGGAAGAGGCAGTGGCAAAAAATCATAAAATCTGCGGAGATGGTCCTTTTACCCACCAGTGCAATGAATGGCTGGAGAAAAGGCTTCATGCACCAAAGGCGCTTCTTACGACTTCCTGTACCCATGCAACGGAGCTGGCAGCGCTTCTTTCGGATATCAAAGAGGGAGATGAAGTGATCATGCCTTCTTTTACGTTTGTGTCCACTGCAGACGCATTTGTGCTGCGGGGAGCGGTTCCGGTATTTGTTGACATCCGGCCGGATACTATGAATCTGGACGAGACGAAGATCGAAGCGGCGATCACAGAGCGGACGAAAGCGATTGTTCCGGTGCATTATGCAGGGGTATCCTGTGAGATGGATGCCATTATGGATCTGGCAAGAAAATATCATCTTCTGGTGATCGAAGATGCAGCACAGGGAATTTTAAGTACTTATAAAGGCAAATTTCTTGGAACCATCGGAGATTACGGCTGCCTGTCCTTTCACGAGACAAAAAATTACAGTATGGGAGAAGGAGGAGCTCTCCTGATCCAGGATGAAAAAAATGTGGAACGTGCAGAGATTATAAGAGAAAAGGGGACAAACCGGGCCAAATTTTTCCGGGGTCAGATTGATAAATATACCTGGGTAGATGCAGGCTCTTCCTATCTTCCCGGGGATATGAATGCCGCCTATCTGATGGCACAGTTTGATGCTGCCGATGAAATCTTTCAGGACCGCATGAAAAGCTGGAATCTGTATTATGAATTATTGAAACCGCTGGAGGAAAAAGGGAAGCTTTTGCTCCCCTGCATTCCAGACAATTGTGAGCATAACGCACATATGTTCTATATAAAAGCAAAAGATCTGAAAGAACGCACTGCTTTGATTCAATATCTAAAGGAACAGGGGATCCAGTCGGTCTTTCACTATATCCCTCTTCACAGCGCACCTGCAGGAAAGCGTTTTGGAAGATTCCATGGTGAGGATGTCTATACTACAAAAGAAAGTGAACGTTTGGCAAGGCTTCCCATGTTTTATGGTCTTTTGGAAGAACAAGTACGTTATATCGCAGAGAAGGTTACAGAATTTTACAGATAAATCATGAAAGGAACGCCATGAAAAAGATCGTCATTATCGGAGCAAATGATTTTCAGAATCAGTTAATCCTGAAAGCGAAAAAGATGGGATTTGAAACCCATGTGTTTGCATGGAAAGATGGAGCGACAGGGGAAAAGAATGCGGATTATTTTTATCCCATCAGTATTGTTGAGACTGACCAGATTCTGGAAAAATGCCGGGAGATCAGGCCGGATGCGGTTGCGTCCATCGCTTCTGATCTGGCCAACATTACGGTAAGCAAAGTGGCTGCAGGACTTGGACTTCCCGGGAACAGTCCGGAGTGTGTCCGGCTGTCCACCAACAAATATGCGATGCGGGAGGCATTTACAAAGGCTGGAGTCGCCACGCCCAAATTCTATCGGGTAGACCGTATGGAAGTGTATCTGTTTGGTATGCGGCTGCCTTTGGTGGTAAAACCTACGGACCGTTCAGGCAGCCGGGCCATCACAAAAGTCATGGACTTTTCTCAGCTGGAAGAAGCGATTCAAAAGGCAGTGGATCAATCCTTTGAAAAGCAGGCGATCGTGGAGGAGTATATAGAAGGGGAAGAGTACAGCTATGAGACGATTTCCTATGGCGGAAAGCATAGGAATCTGGCAGTAACCAAAAAGTATACAACAGGAGAGCCGCATTTTATAGAAACCGGCCATGTGGAGCCGTGCAATCTGTCTGAGGATATGATGTATAAAATTCATTATGTGATGCGCAGAGCACTGGATGCACTGAAGATTACCAATGGCGCTTCCCATGCAGAATTTAAAATCACACCGGAGGGACATGTACGGGTGATTGAGATCGGCTCCAGAATGGGAGGAGATTGCATCGGTTCTGATCTGGTTCCCCTTTCCACCGGTTATGACTATATGGAGATGGTGATTGATACTGCCTGCGGCATGGAACCTAAGCTGGCGGTCAAAACAGAACCCAAAAAGGCAGAGGTCCGTTTTCTCTTTACCCTGGAAGATGTGGAAAAGATGCGGATTCTGGAAAAAGAACATCCGGAGAAAATCTATCGGATCAGTGAACTGGATTTGTCCCATGCAGGGAAAGTGTCTGACAGTTCCAACCGGATCGGATACTATATTATGACGGAGGAGATCTAAACGAAAGGATTGTATGAATATGGAGAAAGAGAAAAAATCCAGTCGGCTGAAGATCTTGATCCTTTTGTCCCTTTCTTTGGTGATCCAGAGTCTCAGCTCGGTGTTCATCAAATATGCGGGAATGTATGAGACGTTGTCAAAGGAATTTATCTTTTTCTATCTGATGGCCATCGGATGTCTTGGCGTATTTGCTATCATGTGGCAGTTCCTTTTAGAATTGATTCCTCTGACCACCGCTTATCTGCGGAAAGGAATTCTATACATTTTGATTTTGTTCTGGTCTGTGATTTTATTTAAAGAGCAGGTGACCGTGAACAACATCATAGGAAGTGTGATTATCATAGCGGGGATCTTGATTCATGGAATGGATGAACATTAGTTATGTGCTGGCCTTTTCGGAAGTGTTTGTGGCGTCATTGTCTCAGATTCTTCTGAAACAGTCTGCAGAAACAGAACATAAGAATATCATATATAAATTTTTAAACTGGAGAGTGATCCTTGGGTATACACTCTTACTGGGTACGACGGTGATCAATGTGTTTGCTTACCGGGGAATTGAACTAAAACTGATGCCCATGATTGAATCCACCGGTATTATCTGGGTGACGATTCTGGCGGTGTTTTTTCTGGGAGAAAAGCCCACAAAGCGTACGATTCTGTCCATTGGAGTCACGGTGGTGGGGATCCTTGTATTTTCCATGTAAATATGAGTGAATTATATGAAAGCTTAAGGAAATATGCGGATTCTGACTGTCTTCCCATGCATATGCCTGGTCATAAGCGACGTATGGGAGAGATGGGGAATCCGTATTCTGTTGATATAACAGAAATTGACGGATTTGATGATTTGCATCATGCAGAAGGACTGCTTTTGCAGGCTCAAAAACGGGCAGCCGGTCTGTACCGCTCGGAGGAGACACATTATCTGATCAATGGAAGTACGGCAGGTATTCTTTCCGCCGTATCCGGATGCACAACTTTTGGCGGAACCATTCTGATGGCAAGAAACAGTCACAAATCTGCCTATCATGCTGCACTTCTCCGGGGGCTTCATGTCTCTTATGTTTATCCACGGTCCGTGGGACTTTTGGGGATAAACGGCATGATTTTTCCGGAAGATGTGGATAAAGCTTTCGAAAAAGAGCCGGAGATTCAGGCGGTGCTGATTACTTCTCCCACTTATGACGGGGTGGTTTCCAGGGTGGAGGAAATCGCTGAAATCGTTCATCGCCATGGAGTTCCTCTGATTGTGGACGAGGCCCATGGAGCGCATCTTCCTTTTCTGGAAGAATTTCCACGGGATTCGGTAAGTGCCGGAGCGGATGTGGTGATCCACAGCCTGCACAAGACACTGCCTGCCCTGACCCAGACGGCATTGATTCATCTAAATGGTCCTTTGATCTGTCGGGAAAAGATCCGCAAGTATCTGGGGATCTATCAGACCAGCAGCCCTTCCTATGTGCTGATGGCAGGACTGGATCAGTGTGTGGAGTGGGTACGGGAGCACAGAGATTGTTTTATTTCCTTTTACAAAGAACTTATACGATTAAGGAAAAAGCTTTCCGGCATGGAAAGACTCAGGCTTCTTAAAATTCCGGGCATGGATCCCGGGAAAATTCTGGTGTCTGTCCAGGGGACTGGTTATTCCGGAAAGGAGCTTTCGGATCTTCTCAGGAGTGAATACCGAATCGAGCTGGAGATGGCCTGCAGCTCTTATGTCTGCGGAATTACCACAGTGGCAGATACGAAAAAAAGTCTTGAACGCCTGGGAGATGCATTTTTGGAAACAGATCAAAAGATCAGAAATACATATGCGAACAAAAACCAGGAAGACTTGATTTTATCGGATGAGGTGCTGCCGGCAGAACGTGTCTGCACGTTTCTGGAAGCAGAGGAAAGTGAAAAAGAACTGGTAACGCTTACGGACTGTGCCGGAAGAATTGGAGGGGATTTTGTGAGTCTGTATCCGCCGGGCATCCCGGTTATCGCTCCGGGAGAACGGATCACTCAGGAAATACTAGAACGGATTCTGTTATACTGCAGGCAGGGACTGAACCTGTATGGCATCGACGGCCGGAAAATATGGGTGCTGAAAGGAACGAGGAGACGGGATGGGGAAAATATTTTGCCTGATGGGAAAAAGTTCGTCGGGGAAGGATACAATCTATAAGGCTCTGACCGAGGACAATGAGCTTGACCTAAAACAGATGATTTCTTACACAACCCGCCCGATCCGTTCGGGGGAGACAGAAGGGCTTCAATATCACTTTGTGACAGAGGAGCAGCTTTCTTATCTGGAGGAAGAAGGAAGAATCGTGGAGCTTCGGTCTTACAATACGGTACATGGCGTATGGAAATATTTTACAGTCTGTGAGGAAGGGATGGATCTGGAAGCGGATTCTTATTTGGTCATCGGAACTTTGAATTCCTGGCACAGCATGTGCGCGTATTACGGAAGAACCCGTATGGTGCCTGTCTACATAGAAGTAGAAGACGGTGTCCGTCTGGAGCGGGCACTTCTTAGAGAGCGGTCCCAGAGATGCCCGGATTACAAGGAGATGTGCCGCAGATATCTGGCGGACTGTGAGGATTTTACAGAGGAAAAACTGGAGGCGGAAGGAATCATAAAACGCTTTCACAATACAGACATTGGAAGTTGTTTTGAGGAGATAAAACTTTTCATTCAGAAAGAAATGCGGTATAATTAGTTAACGGGAGGTGAAGTGTTATGGCTGGATTTTCGGATGTACTTGGACATGAACAGACAATTCTGCATATGAAGCATGCGATTTCCATGGATAAGGTGTCTCATGCCTATATCATCAGCGGAGAAAAAGGATCAGGAAAAAAGCTGCTCGCAGGGCTTTTTGCCCAGACACTGCAGTGTCAGAAAAAGGGGACGGATCCTTGTATGGAATGTCAGTCCTGCAGGCAGGCGGAGAACAATAATCAACCGGATATCATCCGTGTCACACATGAAAAGCCAAATACCATCAGTGTGGAAGAGATCCGGACGCAGGTCAACGGGGATATTATGGTGAGGCCATACAGCAGTCCCTATAAGATTTATATTATAGATGAAGCAGAAAAATTAAGCGCCCAGGCGCAGAATGCTCTTTTAAAAACCATCGAGGAGCCTCCCGTCTATGCTGTGATTTTTCTATTGACGACCAACAAAGGGATGCTTCTTCCGACGATCCAGTCCAGATGTGTGACGCTGGAGCTGAAGCCGGTTGCAGACGAATCCGTCAGACACTTCTTGATGGAGCAGCTTCAGATCCCGGAGTACCGGGCGGATATCTGTGTGGCTTTCGCCCAGGGAAATGTGGGAAAAGCAAAGCGTCTGGCGTTGTCTGAGAGCTTTTCAGAGATGCTGGAGCATGCCATTCATCTGGTAAAATACATCCCGGATATGGAAGTTACAGATCTTCTTTCGGATTTAAAAAAGATTGGTACCTACAAGATGGAGATCAATGATTATCTGGATATTCTTGCAGTATGGTACCGGGATGTGCTTTTGTTTAAGGCCACCAGAGATGCAGACAGCATCGTCTTTAAAGACGAGCTGATCTCGATCCGGGAAAAAGCAAGGCACAGTTCCTATGAGGGGTTGGAGTGCATTATCAAAGCGTTGGAAAAGGCAAAGATCCGGCTGAGCGCCAATGTAAATTTTGACATGGCTCTGGAGCTTCTGCTTTTGACCATGAAGGAGAATTAGAATGACGAAAGTGATCGGAGTGCGGTTTCGCCGGGCCGGAAAGGTCTATTATTTTTCACCGGGAAAACTAGAGATTGAAAAAGATGATCGGGTGATTGTGGAGACTGCAAGAGGGGTGGAATACGGCCATGTGGTGATCGGCACCAGGGAGGTGGAGGATGACAAGGTGGTACAGCCGTTGAAATCCGTCATCCGTCTTGCCACGGCTCAGGACCAGGAGCAGGAAAATAAAAATCGGGAGAAGGAAAAAGACGCCTTCCGGATCTGCCAGGAAAAGATCCGCAAACATAAGTTGGAGATGAAGCTGATCGATGCGGAATATACATTTGACAACAATAAAGTACTTTTTTACTTTACCGCAGATGGAAGGATTGATTTTAGGGAGCTGGTCAAGGATCTGGCCTCGGTCTTCAAGACCCGCATTGAGCTCAGACAGATCGGCGTGAGAGACGAGACAAAGATCCTCGGCGGAATCGGTATCTGCGGCAGATCCCTCTGCTGCCATACGCATCAGTCAGAATTTCTTCCGGTATCCATCAAGATGGCAAAAGAACAGAATCTTTCGCTGAATCCTACGAAGATCTCCGGGGTATGCGGACGCCTGATGTGCTGTTTGAAGCACGAAGAAGAGACTTATGAGGAATTGAACAGCCGGCTGCCCAATCCGGGGGACCGGGTAACCGCCAAAGACGGCAGCAGAGGAGAAGTAAGTTCCGTCAATGTGCTTCGCCAGCTTGTGAAAGTGATCGTAACGCTGGACAACGAAGAAAAAGAGATCCGGGAGTATAAAGTAGAGGACTTAAAATTCAAACCCCGCCGGAAGAAGGAAAAGAAAAACCAGAATCATCCGGAAGACAAAGAGCTGAAGGCTTTGGAAGCTCTGGAGCGCAGGGAAGGGAAATCAAAGTTAAATGAAAACTGAAGCAGGTGTGCTCTATCTGTGCGCGACTCCCATCGGAAATCTGGAGGATATGACGTATCGGGCAGTCCGTATCCTGAAAGAGGCAGATTTGATCGCAGCGGAGGATACCAGGAACAGTATCCGGCTTTTGAATCACTTTGATATCCATACGCCCATGACCAGTTATCATGAGTACAACAAGATCGAAAAAGGACATCTTCTGGTCAAAAAACTTCTGGAAGGAAGTCACATTGCTCTGATCACCGACGCCGGTACTCCAGGGATCTCAGATCCCGGAGAAGAGCTGGTGCGCATGTGTCAGGAAGCAGGCGTTTTGGTCACTTCGGTACCCGGGGCCTGTGCCTGTGTGACGGCCCTGTCCATGTCCGGGATGCCCACAAGAAGATTTTGCTTTGAAGCCTTCCTTCCCATGGATAAAAAAGAGCGCAGGGAGGTGCTTCAGGGGCTTACAGAGGAGACCAGGACCATTGTCCTGTATGAAGCACCCCACCGGCTGAAAAAGACCTTACAGGAGCTTTTAGAGGCATTGGGAGACCGGCAGATATCCATTCTGCGGGAACTGACCAAACGGTATGAGTCGGTGTTTCGCACAACGCTTGCGGAAGCCTTAAGGTATTATGAGGTACAGGACCCAAGAGGAGAGTATGTTCTGGTCATAGAAGGCAGGTCAAGAGCAGAACTGGAAGAAAAGCGGCAGAAGAGTTTTTTGAAAATGTCCGTAAAAGAGCATGTAGAACTTTATGAAGGGCAGGGAATGGACCGGAAAGCCGCCATGAAACAGGCAGCAAAAGATCGGGGGATCAGTAAGCGGGAGATCTATCAGGCGCTGCTTTCAGGAGAAGAGGGATAGGCCATGGAGGCAGTATTAAAAGAGGGAGAGCGGCTGGATGAGCTGCAGCGAAACAGCTATCGGATCATCCAGGATCCCAGGCGGTTCTGTTTTGGAATGGATGCGGTACTGCTGGCCGGTTTTGCAAGAGTAAAGCCAAAAGAACAGGTGCTGGATCTGGGAACGGGTACCGGAATTATTCCGATTCTTTTAAAAGGACGGACCAAAGGAAAATCCTTTACCGGGCTGGAGATTCAGCCGGAAAGCGCCGATATGGCAAGACGCAGTGTCAGTCTGAATCATCTGGAAGATCAGATTCGGATTGTGACCGGTGATATAAAAGAGGCAGATAAAATCTTCGGAGCAGGTTCCTTTGAGGTGGTCACCTGCAATCCGCCCTATATGACAGACCTTCACGGACTGAAAAATCCCAGTGAAGCAAAGGCCATTGCAAGACATGAGGTGCTCTGTACCCTGGAGGATGTGATCACACAGGCTTCTAAGCTTTTGGTGCCCGGCGGCCGCTTTTATCTGGTGCATCGTCCTTTTCGCCTGGCGGAGATTATCTTTGGTCTGTGTCAAAAAGGGCTGGAGCCTAAAAGAATGCGGCTGGTGCATCCTTATGCAGACCGGGAGCCGGTCATGGTGCTGATTGAGGCCCTAAAGGGCGGCAGACCGAGGGTCACAGTGGAAAAACCGCTGATTATCTACGAGAAACCAGGAAAATATGCAGAAGAAATCTGCGAGCAATATGGATATTAGAAGCACTGCAGCCACACAAAAATGGGGTCTTGCAGTGCTTTTTTACGATGCCCGGATGTCTGTGCAGACAGATTTTCTTTCAGAATCTGCCTGCATTCAGTGAGAGGACAGGGAGATGCGAAAGGAAAAAAGAGATCGGTGCGATGGCTTTTCGGTAAACTGTCCTTAAAATGCGGTATGCTGCAGGGTGCGTGAAGCGGACAAGATCGGGACAAATGGGCTGTAAGAGTAGAATTTTATTTGGATTTTCCATAAGATAAAGAGTATAATAAAGAAAATATTTTCTGAGACGGAACAGAGGGAGTGAGGATACCGTGGAACAGAAAAATGATTTTGGCACAGGGAGTGTATCCGAAAATATTATCCGCATGGCAGTTCCCATGACCGTGGCACAGATTTTGAATCTGCTTTATAATCTGGTGGACCGGATCTACATCGGACACATTCCGGGGGCGGATTCTCTGGCGCTGACCGGTGTGGGACTGACCTTTCCGATAGTGAGCATGATTGTGGCTTTTACCGGGCTGTTCGGTATGGGAGGTGCGCCCCTTTGCTCCATTGCCAGAGGGAAGAAAGACTTTGCGCAGGCGCAGGCAGTTATGCAGAATGCCTATGCAATGCTGGTGATCACAGGAGTCTTCATTACCGTGATCGGCTATTGGATCCAGCGTCCTCTTCTGTATGCCCTTGGGGCCAGCGATGCCACTTACGGGTATGCCAGCGGATATCTGAAAATCTATCTTCTGGGCAGCCTGTTTGTCATGATCGGGCTGGGGCTGAATCCCTATATCAATGCTCAGGGTTTTGGCAGAACCGGAATGGTGACCGTCATACTGGGTGCGGTGGTCAATCTGATCCTGGATCCTGTCTTCATTTTTGTTTTTCATCTGGGAGTTCAGGGGGCAGCCCTGGCAACGGTGATTGCGCAGTTTTTGTCTGCTCTCTGGGTATTGCTTTTTCTGACCGGGAAAAAACCGTCGCTTCGTCTGAACGCAAAACCCGGGATACCGAACTGGAAGGTGGTAAGGCAGATTATGACGCTTGGCGTCTCCAGTTTTATCATGAATTTTACCAACAGTGTGGTTCAGGTGGCCTGCAACCGACAGCTCCAGATGTATGGCGGGGATCTGTATGTCGGGATTATGACCGTGCTGAATTCCATCCGGGAGGTGCTGACCATGGTGGTTATCGGTACGGCCAGCGGGGCACAGCCGGTGATCAGCTTTAACTATGGTGCCGGAAAGAAAGACCGGGTGAAAGAAGGAATCCGGTTTATGACGAAAGTGTCCATGGCCTATACTTGTATTGCCTGGATGGTTACGCTGGTGTTTCCGAAATTTTTTATCCAGCTGTTTAATTCCGAACCAGAGCTTCTGCAGGCAGGCGTGCCGGCCATGCATATTTATTTCTTCGGTTTTTGCTTTATGGCGCTGCAGTTTTCCGGACAGACCACCTTTCAGGCACTGGGACAGGCGCGGTATGCCATTACTTTTTCCCTGTTTCGAAAGATTGTGATCGTGGTGCCTCTGACCTATCTGCTTCCCCTTTTGCCCGGGGTGGGGCTTTACGGGGTATTTCTGGCGGAGCCGATCTCCAATCTGGTGGGCGGATGCGCGTGCTTTTTTACCATGCTGAAAGTAATATGGAGAGGGAAATTAAAGGAATGAAGATTATTGCCTATATTTATACGGATTTTCCGGAAAAATTCGGGATTCCCAGGCAGAGCGGGCTTGTAAAAGAACTAAAAGGCCGGATTGTCTTTGAGCCGGCTTTCCGAAATCCCCAGGTGGTGCAAGGACTCACGGAGTTTTCGCATATCTGGCTTTTGTGGAAATTTTCACAATCAAAAAAGGAACACTGGTCGGCGACGGTGAAGCCGCCGAGACTTGGGGGTAAGAAGCGGGTGGGAGTATTTGCCAGCCGTTCACCTTACCGTCCCAATGATATTGGCCTGTCCTGTGTCCGGCTGGAGGGAATCCGATATGATAAAAACAAAGGGCCGGTTCTTGAAGTGTCGGGAATTGATTTGATGGACAGGACACCCATTTATGACATCAAGCCCTACATCCCCCTGTCAGACTGCCATCCTGAGGCATCGGAGGGGTACACCAAAGAGACAAAACAGCATATGCTTTCGGTTGATTTTCCGGATGATCTGCTGAAGGTTTATTCGGAGGATCAAAGACAGGCGGTCCTGGGGATTCTGGCACAGGACCCAAGACCGGCCTATGTACAGGATGAGGAGCGGATTTACGGAATCACATATGCTGGATGTAATGTGAAGTTTCGGATTACAGGAAATGTGGTGCAGGTGTGTAACGTAGAACCCGTATCGGAAATGTGATGGTCCAGAACAGGCATGTGGGATGCATGGTACAGGCCGTGATCCCATAAGATAGAGAGAAAGAAAAATGGGAGTCTCATATGAATTATCTGTGGGCAGGTATGATGCTTGTGGCAGTTGTATATGGTGCCGTACATGGGACAATTCCGGAAGTAACGCAGGCGGCGCTGGATTCCTCCAAGGAGGCGGTAACACTCTGCGTGACCATGCTCGGAGTCCTTTCTTTCTGGATGGGTCTGATGCAGATCGCCAGTGCTTCCGGACTGATCCGGAAGATGACCCGGGGGATCCAGCCGGTGCTTCGCTGGCTGTTTCCAAGGATACCAGGAGGGCATCCGGCGATGGAGCAGATCGCGGTGAACTGTATTGCGAATATCCTTGGTCTTGGCTGGGCGGCGACGCCGGCGGGGCTGAAGGCGATGGAGGAGCTTAAGAAGCTGGAGGAAGAGCGGCGGGCAGCAGGAGGGTTTCCAGGACATCATACAGGAACGTCTCCGGCCGGAGAAAGAAGCAGGCGGTTGGGAATGCAGGCATCCGGAGGCCGCCGTTATCCGGCGGTGCCAAAGGGGGTAGCCAGTGACGAGATGTGTGTATTCCTGATCCTGAATATCTCTTCACTGCAGCTCATTCCCATGAACGTGGTGGCCTACCGGAGCCAGTACGGGAGCGTAAATCCCACGGCGATCGTGGGGCCGGCGATCCTGGCGACGGCAGTGAGTACGCTGGCGGGGGTTGTATTTTGTAAGGTGATGGATGGGAAGCGGAGAGCGTGAAGGGGCTCTTCGCTTTTAAAGTCCTAAAAAACTGTATCATATGTACTCAAATACTTTTAGAAGAAAAAGTACTCAGTTTCCAGATACTCCTATAGATATTGGATTATCCCCTGACTCAATTATTAAAGCTGCAACGGTCTTAGATGTTTGCATTATTATCCTTTGTCATGATGATTACTTTATCACATACTTAGTACCCCTTCCTCTGCCTTCAATTTTCACAACACCTTTTTTACCCATCTCTTTCAGTAATTGTGTTGTCTTTGATTTACCAAACGGGACGTAAGGAGCAATTTCGCTAATTGATTTCAGCATTGTTTTGCTTAAAATTTTATATATTTTTCTTTCGTCTTCCGTTAAATTCAGGTTTTTCTCAAAAACCGGAAGTACAATCTTAATTGTATTTTCCGACACTTCAAAATCCGGCTGCTTCAATCCTTCTTCATAGAGCTGCTTTATCCGTGTAATTCCTGTACCGAATATTTCGACAAACCCCAGCCTGTAAAATACATTTGCAAGATTTCTATTTCTTAAGACTGAAAGTTTCCCCGATAAATACTCATCTTCCGTTATTCCGGAAGGCAGTCCTCCCGGAGAAATAATTTCTATTCTGTCGTCAAACATCGAAACTTTTATCTGTGACTCCACATCCCACACCCTATGAATCAGCGCGTTTGCGATTGCTTCTCTAAACGCGGCCTCCGGTATTTTTTCTGCCTTTTTCCTTTCGGCGCCTTGTATTTCCTCATATTGATAATAATCTTTGAATACCTCTGATACTTTTTCGTAGCCTGCCAAAATGGATATATTATCAAATGTTGCTCTCTTATGAATCACACTGATGTTCTCACCGAACCTCACTATATCAATTCCCGGAAAATGATTTTTATCCGCCAAAATACCAGCCGCATTATTATATCCGGTAGCGCTGTTATATAAGTTCAGCGTTTTCAAGGTATCCTGATTAAAAGTTTCAATTTGAATACATTCTTTTAATTTTTGACATAGCGTATCAAAAGTTAGCTCTTGATCTTCACACGGCAATTCTTCAAACCTGATATTTTTTCCTTCTAAAATCAGTCTTGACAGTTCCAGTGTGTCAGTCTCTATTGTTGCAGTATCATTTCGCTTATATGCTTTCGATTTATATAAATATGGCTTTTGAAGCCCGCTTTTTACAGTCAGTTTTATCGTTCTGTCATTATTCTGCAATTCCAGTGTATAATCAGGCTGCGGAGTAATGCTGTCATTAATTTTATTTTCGATATCCAGACACGCTTGTTTTACATCCGACAGTCCTTTGATATTACCATTGTCATCAATGCCAAAAAATATTTCTCCACCATCGTAATTCGAAAAGGCACTTACTGTTTTTAAAAATGTATTTGTAATCATTTCTTTGAACTCTGTTGTTCTTGTTTCACGCATACATGGATCTTCCTTTCCAATTTTACTGCTTATATTATACTCAAAAACACTCAGAAAATCAATCGTAAAAAAATACGATTGATTTTCTGAGTGTTTTAGATCAAAACGCTTGAAATGTCTAAAAAGCGCAAAAAATCCCTATATCACCCATATATCCCTGTTGAGATATATTAGAAAATCAGCTTCTTTAATTTGAGCAAGTTCGCAGGTTTCGCTAAAAATACTGTTTAATGCCAGACAAAGGCTATATGTCAGGATCTTATTTGAGATACAGCCCCTGAAAATGGAAGAAGAACGGCGTGCATTCCTTTGTTTACCGATGGTATATTTAGAAAATAAAATGTATTTCTGATAAAATTTAAAAAATAAAGGCAATAAGAATATTGTTTTATGGAAAATTCTGTCATATAATAATAATATACAAAAAAGGAGCACACAAGGGAATGGATTATCTTGGTATTACGGATTGTTTTTTAAATGAGTATCCTGACTATAAACATGATATCATGAATTTTAATGAATATTTAAAATTACAGTGGAATAATTCCTTATCTGATGAAGCGCTTCGCTTTTTGCTCCAGGGAATCGATGTAGAATTTATCTTGAGGAGTTTGATTTATAATGTTGAGACATTAAAAAAGTATAAAAGTAAAACAACGGCGAAGAGATATACAACGGTAATAGGCCAGTTTTTTAATTATATCCGAAGAAATACGGATATAGAAAATCCTGGATTATATGATGCAATTTCTTATAACCGACTAAGAGAAAATGCATATATGAAACGCATGATCTCTTATATTGATAAATGCAGTGTGCTTGCAGGCGTTGTGGAACAGGATGCTTTAAGTTCGGATAAAGTGGAGGTTATATTAAAGTGGGCGGATGAACAATTTGAAAAGCGTGAGTGGGAAGACGGCACAAAATTTAAAAAGGCAATGGCAGCTGTTGGCATTAAGATGATGCTGCTGTATGGAATTACCTATCGAGAACTGCGAAAGATCCGATGGGATGCATATGACGAATTATACGGAAATATTGTGATAAACGGGTTTCATCTGCGTCTGCCTTCCAGATTATCGGTGCAGCTGAAGCAAATGAAATATTTTATAACAGTGAATGAGATTACAAATAATGAAAATCTCTTATTTACGGACCGTTCTGGACAGGCATGGGCGGATATTACATCATATTCCGGGATTCCGGATTACCTGGATGCATTGATAGGAGTTACCAGTGTGACAAGCATTGTAAAATATGGGATCAGTCAGCTTTTAAAAGCCGGTTTAAGTGACTCTATCATCAAGAAGATGACAGGTGCCAGTGAAAAACTGATCCAAGGATGCATTCTTCATGAAGATTATGAACGGGATCGGATTGTAAACAATAAGCTTGTTACGGTGGAGCTGTATTATGAATTTTAGAATTTGATGATGCAGATATGTGAGGAAAACAAATGACAAATTTATTTGATATGGTTCCGGTTGGATTTTTTAATTGTCTGGCCAGCGGGGGGAACCATCGTATCTATGCAGACTGTCTGCAGATCATTTATGAGCAGTATGACAGAGAGATTACCTATCGGATTGCAAGAGATCGCATTCGGGATGCCCTTGCGGCCTATTTACTGGAGAATCATATAGATTTTCTGGAACCGGAGGGCACACCAAACAATGAAAAAAATTATAATGATCTTGCTAACGGGATTATTCGGAAATTCTGTTCACAGGAAATAGGATGGCTGGAAGAAGACAATGATGATGCTACTTATAAAAAACAGATTATTCTGACCGAACAGGGGGTATTGCTGGCAGAGTTCCTTCAAAGACTGATAAAACCAGAGCGGGAGGAGTTTTCCAGTTATATTTTTAATATTTATAATATTCTGCAGAATAAGGAACAGTGGAGTCAGGATCCATATGTGGACGGTTTGAAAAATGTTTACCGCAATGCGCAGCTGCTGTCAAAGTCATTAAAAAGACTGGCAACATTTATTAAAAAAATTATCGAGCGCATGGTAAAAGAAGAAACGCTGGAAAGTCTGACAGAAAATCTTCTGGAGTATTGTGACGGAAGTTTTATACGTGAGTATGCAAGACTTACAAAGCAGCAGAATATCCATATCTACCGGTCGTTTATGAAAAACAGGCTGGATGAAATTTTAAATGATCCGGAATTAGGTGAATTATTGTTTATGGGGTGTGCTCTGGAAGAAGAGATGGAAGAGCCCGATGCCAGAGAGTATGTAGTAGATATGATTCAGACCACCAGGCGTTTTCTTTCAGAAGATTATGACCGGATTATGAATGACATCAAACATAAAATTAATATTTACCTTCAGATTGCCATAGGGCGGGCACGCTTTCTCAGAAATCGGGAAGTGGATATGAGGGGAAATGTGGAACAGACGCTGCGCTATATTGTGAATGAGATGGATACCATTGGATGGAAAGATGAGATTCCGCATGAAATGCAGGGACTGTTTACCCTGAGCAATCATGAATTCCTTGATACCGGTTCTGTCCGCTATCCGAGAAAACCACAGACGATCAAAAAACAAACCATGGTCGAGTTGGAAGAGATGACAGAGGAAGATATTGAAAAAGCAAGAGCTGCACATGAGAAGGAAGCATATGATCCTTATGCGAAAGAAAAGATGAAAGAGTATCTTCAAAACAGAATGCACGGAAAGAAAGTACTTTCTTGTGAAGATCTGCCTTTCAGGAGTAAAAGGGACTTGCTTTGTGTATTGTCGGCCATTGCTTACAGTGAAGAGAATGGATATTGCGTTCAGCTTTTGGATGGTTATCTTGAGACAGATCAAATGCTGCTGCGAAGTTTTGAAATCATGGAGGATAAAAAGTGAACCTGGAAGAGTATTGGAGCGATTACACATCAAAAGAAAGAAATTTATTTCAAAAATCCTGCAGGCGGTTATTAAAATCAACTTTTATTGTGCGTGATAAAGATGAAGAGCAGAAAAAGTCGTATTATTTTATATCCAAAAAGCCGGAACCTTTTTCCCTGTATTTTAATTACATAGGATTTGATATTATCGTAGACAGAGACAACGGAGTTATTATGCTCTGCAATTGTGCAGACGCGGGGGAAAATGGAAAGCTTCAGTCAAACCGAAGGATGCTGAAGAAGGTGGAGAGTGTTGTATTGTGCTGTCTCTGGACATTATATGCGGACCGCATCCGCTCAGGAAGTCTCTCACAGTCTATTTTGATTTCGTTTGTTGACCTGAATTTTGAACTGGAAAAATACGGCGTGAAAGAATTGATTGATAACAAAAAACTGATCATGGATATTTTAAATCTTTTTTCCGGATTTCATCTTGTGGATGTAAAAGGAAAAATAGGGGATTCAGACTGCCGGATCCAGTTATATTCCTCCCTTCAGTTTGCCCTGGATGCGGAGGAATTTTCCAGATTTGTTGAAAATACACAGAAGAGGATGACAGAGAAAGATGGAGAGCCCACATATGACGAAGAAGAAAACGATGCAGATGAATAGAAAGACAGCGACAAAATTATTGATGATACAGTGGTCAAGGTTTCAGAGGCTTTGTGTCAATCTGGAAGGTTCCACTTTGTTTACCGGTGTAAACGGTACCGGAAAGTCCACGATTCTTGATGCGATGACCTATCTGCTCACTGGAAATACACAGTTTAACAAAGCGGCAAAGGATCGGGACAGGACAGTGTTAAGTTATGTACGGGGAGATACGAAGAGCAACGGTCCTTCCCGGTATTTAAGGTCAGGAGAAGTGATCAGCTACCTTGCCATGGAGTTTTGGTCGCCGGTGGAAAACTGCTTTCTTGTAGTTGGCGTCTGTGTGGAATCTGCAAATGAAACAGCACAAAAAAGCAGCTGGTTTGTCTGCCGGGATACCAGGATGGATCAGATAAATTTTACGAAAACAGAAGGAAAACTGCTGCTGATCACACCGAAAAATGAGCTTTCCGTAAATGGTCATGTTATAAAATCAGCGGCTTTCTGGGGAAGAGACAGAGGGGTGGAACAGATTCTGCGGGCTTTGGGTCTTCGCTGCCAGGCAGGAAAATACCGGTCGAAGCTTCTGAAGATGATGGCATTTAATCCGGAAAACAATATTGATCAGTTTATACAGGAGTGTGTGCTGGAAGCCGGAAAGATTGAGTCGTTGAAGGAACTGCGGGAACAAAGACGACAGTTTGAGCAGATAAAATGCATCTATGAAAATTTAAGAGACAGTAAGGGAAAGTTAGAGGAGGTGGAGAAGAAAAGCAGAGAATATGAAAATAAACAAAGGAGCCTGCATACCCGGGAATTGATGCTGTGTTATCAGGAACTGCAGAGTATGAAAGAAGAGGAAGCGAATATTCGTTCCCGGCTGGAAACACTGAATCAGAGGGAAAAGGCTTTAAAAGAGAAAAAGAAAAGAATGGATGGCCTGTATGAAGCTGCAGGGGAACGCTACCGGATTGCAATGAGCAATGACATGTTCAAAGGAATGAAGGAAAGTCTGAATGAGCTGGAGCGTCAGAAAAAGGAACTGGAAAAGGAGATCAGACAAAAAGAAGAGAGCCTGGCGGTTTTAAAAGATCTGCAGATCAGGATTGGAAAAATATTAAAATGGCTGGATGCATTTGCGGATATTTCAAAGGAGGAAGAAGGCTGTCTGTGCAATCTGGCAGAGGAGCATGTTCAGACTGACCGTAAAATTGATGCATTTGTACGTTTTAAGACGCTGGCAGAGGGACAGGACAAAATATTTGAGCAGGAGGAGGTACATACAGAAGACCGGATCAAGGAATTGAATACAGAGATCGGTGATCTGGAAGAAAAGATTAAGCGGCTAAAATCCAATATTATGGTATATCCAAAGAAAATTGAGACGGCAAAGCGGATCATTCAAAAAGAACTGGAGGCACAGGGGATTCATACAGAAGTCAGGATTTTTGCAGAACTGGTACAGGAAGTGACGGATGCAAAATGGCGCGCGGCTCTGGAGACGTTTCTGGGAAGAAAGCGTTTTTACATTATTGTTGATGGGAAACACTGTCACAAGGCCATGGAGGTTCTCCAAAAAAAGAAGCTGTATGCTGCCAATGTTGTGGTATCTGATAAATTGCCGGATACGCAGGTTATACCGGGATCGGCGGCTGAAATTTTGAAAATTCCAAACCCCTACGCCAGGAGGTTTGCCAATTATCTGTTAAATGGCATTCATTTATGTGATTCGCTTGAGGAGCTGCATGAATATCCCAAGGGTGGTCTGATGGCAGACGGTATGCTGGCGAAAAGTTATGCGGTATCCTGCATGGATATGAATAAAACAGAGTTTTGTCTTGGACAGGATGCGATTCAACATCAGCTTTTGAAAGCGTCCGAGGAAAAGCGGGAGAAGACAGAGGAGCGGGGGAGACAAAATAAGCACAAAGATCAGATCTGTCAGTGGAGAAAGGAACTAAAAGAGGTTGACTGGAAAACAGAGCATTATGATTTTGGAGCCGCATCCGCACTTGCAGATATGTCCGGACAGAAAACGAACATTTGCAGCAACATAGAGAAGATCCGAAGCAATCCTGATTTTATGGCTGTCTTGCAGGAGCAGGAAAATGCAAAGAGAGAGTACGAAAGACTTGAGAGAGCAAAGGAGGAGCTGGCGGGGGAGCTTGGAGGATGTGCGAAAGAGCAGGAGGCGGAAGAGAAAAGCTTAAAAAAGACAGCAGGGGATATTTATGTAAGCCAGAAAAAGTATGAAGATAAGCGCATTCGTCATATGGAGCTTGAAAAAGTCATGCTGGAGGAATATGAAAAATTAAGAGCGAAAAAAGGAAGCTGGCAGGTCATAACGTTTAAAACGGTTCAGAATCTAAAAAGCGAACTGGAAGACTGCGCCCGTCAGCTTGAAAACGTGCAGCTTGCCTATTGTAAACTGGCAGAAATTGATATCAATAAAAGGGGGATATCGTACATTCCATTTTTCCGGGAAGAATACAGAAACATTGCCAATATAAAGATTGAAGAGGCAAGACAGCGCTTGGATGAACAGTCAGTCAAGCTGGAAAATGCCTTTGTGAATGATTTTGTTGCAGAGATCAATGAAACCATCAGCGAGTCAAAGGCTGAAATTGCAGAGATCAACAGAGAATTAAAGCAGCTTCCTTTTGGCAACGACACTTATAAATTTGTGATGAAAGAAAAATCGGATCGAAACATATTTTTCCGTATATGCAAGAGGCTGGAAAATTATATGACCACGCCGGAAGTCTATATGAATTCCGCAAGAGATGATGAAGAGATGGAGAGAGATATCCAGGATTTTATGGAAATCATTCTGGACGAGGAGGATGAGACAGAATATACAGATTATCGAAAATATTTTGTGTATGATATGGAGATTGTGAGCCGCCAGGGGGATGACGAGATCGTATCGGATCTGTCAAAAAAACAAGGTTCTGCGAGCAACGGAGAAAAGCAGACCCCATACTTTATCATTCTGGCTGCCAGTCTGCTTCAGTGTTATCCGCGGCAGACTTGCTGTGCAAGACTGGCTTTTATCGACGAGGCATTTTCTGCCCTGTCCAGAGAGCGGATCGAACAGATGGTAAAATATCTGGAAGATAATCATTTTCAGGTTTTTTATGCTGCGCCGCCGGAGAAGATCAACAGCATTGGTTCCTACATTGATTCTACGGTAAGTCTGGTGACAACAGGAAAATATACAAATGCAGTGGAAGGTCTGGTAAAAAAGTATGAATCCGGTATTTAGCAGGTGGCAGAAGGCGCTTCTGGAACAACTGATAGATCAATATGAAAACAGTAAAACTTACCGGGGAGAAAATCAGATCACACAGAAGTTTTCGGTCATACCGTCCAGGATATGGAAAGAGTATTACTCGGATTATGCAGATATTCATCTGGTGCATGATTTTGAATGTCAGATGAAGGAGCTGGAGCAAAAAGGTTTGATCCGGATCAGCTGGAAGGAACATGGGATCGAGAAGCTTACGGCCGTTTCGGAAAGCCAGGACGCCTGTTATAAAATTTTGGGCAGAATAGAAAGACGGAAGTTAGAGCAGGAACAAATTGTGCTTTACGAAGGATTTTTGGGCGATCATCCCATGCTGAACGATTTTTGCAGAGATCAGATTGAGCGTCTAAGAGAAGGAAAAAGAGCTCAGTTTCCCATGGAAGAAGCGGAAAAGATATTAAAACTATGGAGATTTCTTCTGGAAAATCAGAAAGAAATATTGGAGAGAGAATTATCGATTGCCGTATTAGGAGACAGCAAATTATGGGAGAAAAAGTATTGTACCAAAGTATGCCGGCTGCTGAAAAAATATGGAGATTTTGAGGCGCTGCTGTATGGCATCGATGAAGAAAGGGAAGCGGAAAAAATTCTGTTAGGCGAATATCATGTCACATCAAATCCGTCTTTTGTGTACTTTAAAGGCAATGCCAGGATTCAGTTTCAGGATGGTCAGGTACTGGCTCTGTGCCGGAATACGCCCGTTGCGTTTACGGAGAAAACACTGAAACAAATAAATGGCATTACCATTTTGGCACCGAAAGTGATGACCGTGGAAAATCTGACTTCGTTTCATCGCCTGGAGGATGAAGCATTCTTTTATCTTTTTTTAAGCGGATATCACAATCACCTGAAGCAGATGCTTTTATGCAGAATTTACGAAAGGAATCAGCAGGCACAATGGTATCATTTTGGGGATCTTGATCCTGACGGTTTTTTTATTATTGAACATTTAATAAAAGGGACCGGCATTCCATTTCGTCCCATATACATGGATACTGCATATCTGAGAAAATATGATGCATATACAAAACCGTTAAAAGAGAACGATATGAGAAAAGCCAGAACCTTGCTTCAACAGGGAAAATATGGTGAAGTTATGGAATATATGCTGCATGAAAAGAAAAAACTGGAACAGGAAATTATCAGCTGGATGGAGCGTAAATGATCTGAGTCTTTGCAAAAATTCATAACAGGAAGATCTGAGGCGCTGCCTGGATAAAGGAGGAAAATACGGTGAAAATTGTTGTACTGGATGGATATACGTTAAATCCCGGCGATCTGGACTGGAGCGGATTGGAAGCTCTGGGAGAGTGCAGGATATATGACAGAACACCATATGAGGATGAACAGGAAACGATCAACCGAATAAAAGATGCGGAAATTGTGCTTACCAACAAAACGCCATTGACAGAAAATATATTTGCTTCCTGTCCTGGCATAAAATATGTGGGGGTGCTTGCTACCGGTTATAATATTGTGGATGTGAAAGCAGCCGGGAAAAGAAAAATTCCGGTAACCAATATTCCGGCTTATGGAACTGCATCTGTGGGACAGTTTGCGATTGGGCTGCTGCTGGAAATCTGTCATCATATTGGCCATCACAACGAAGCGGTTCACAGCGGAAAATGGACAAATCATACAGACTGGTGTTTTTGGGATTATCCGCTGATAGAGCTGGAAGGGAAGACTATGGGGATTATCGGATATGGCAGGATCGGTCAGATGACCGGGCGGGTAGCCTAGGCGCTGGGCATGAAGGTGCTGGCTTACAGTCCCCACAAAAAAGAGTCCCTGGAGAATGGCAGCTGCAGATACGCAGAACTGGAAGAGATATTCAGCCAGTCTGATGTGATTGCACTCCATTGTCCGCTGTTTCCAGAGACAGAAGGGCTGATCAACAAAGACAGCATTTCCAGGATGAAAGACGGAGTGATCATTCTGAATAATTCCCGTGGTCAGCTGATCGTGGAGCAGGATCTTGCGGATGCGCTGAACAGCGGAAAAGTGGCGGCAGCAGGGCTGGATGTGGTATCCACAGAGCCAGTTCAAAATGATAATCCGCTTTTAAGAGCCCAAAACTGTATCATAACACCCCATATTTCCTGGGCCCCGAAAGAATCTAGGAAACGGCTGATGGATCTTGCAGTGAGTAATCTGAAAGCTTTTCTGGAAGGCAGCCCTGTACACGTGGTCAATGGGCAGTAACAGATCAGGCCGGCAGAGTTTTTTTGTAAACAGCAATAAAATAGAGGATCTCTGCAACCGCTGTGATGGACCAGGAAAATACATAAAGAAGATACAGGGACTGTATCGTTCCCCAAAAGGCAAAGACCGTGTAAATCCAGATGATACGGAATACACAGGAACCAAGGATAACGATGACGGTCGGCAGAAGACTTCTGCCAAGCCCCCTGGAAGCCGCGATGGAACAGTCCATAAAGGCAGACACGGAATAAGAAAGTGCCATGACCGACAGACGGTGGATTCCGGCTTCCACGACGGCATGGTCGTTGGTAAAAAGAGAAAGGAACGGATACCGGAACAGGTAGATTCCCACACCGATGATCAGCCCGATCAAAAAGGAATAAGTCAGGCAGACCATATAGCTTTTTACAATCCGTTCTTTTTTCCGTGCGCCCAGGTTTTGTGCGATAAAACTTGAGCAGGCAGTATAAAAAGCCGCCATCATATCATACACCAGAGGATCGGCGTTTGTGGCGGCAGAGTTGCCTTCCACGATTACATGGTCAAAGGAATTTACACTGGCCTGGACAAAAAGGTTAGCGATGGCAAAGAGCCCATTTTGAAAAGCGGCAGGTAAACCAATCTTCAGAATCCTTCTCATCTTGTCATGATATAATTTTATATGCTGTATGCGGAGTGCAAAAGCCTCCTGGCTCCTGAACAAAACAGCCAGAATCAGAGCGGCGGAAAGATACTGGGAAATGACGCTGGCAGCGGCAACGCCTGCCACGTCCCATCTGCAAAGGATGACAAAATACAGATTCAGAAGTACATTGATGATGCCGGAAAACAGAAGGTAATACAGCGGACGTTTTGTATCACCGGCGGCGCTCAGCACGGCGCTGCCAAAATTATACAGACCCAGCGCAGGCATTCCCAGCAGATAAATGCGCAGGTAAAGTACGGCATCCGAGATCAGTTCGCTTTTGGTGTGCATGGCAGCCAGGATTGTATGTGCAAATGTAACACCCAGCACCATGATCAGCATCCCTGTGGAAAAGCACAGGATCACGGCAGTATGTACCGTTTCCCTCAGATCTTTGTCATTTTTTGATCCAATATGAAGTGCGGTAAGTGCGTTGACACCTCCTGCCAGCCCTATGATCAGACCGGTAAACAGTGTGACCAGTATACTGGTGGAGCCAACAGCTCCCAGTGCGATCGGCCCCGCGAATTTGCCGACCACTGCAATATCCGACATGTTAAACAAGACCTGCAGAATATTGGAAAACATCAGCGGGACACTGTAAAGCAGTATTTTTTTCCAAAGAGATCCGCTGCAAAGATCCATTTCGTATGTTTTCATGGTTACTCTCTTTTCGTATATCATTTTCGGTTAGTAAAGGGGGCATATCTATCATATACGAAAATTCAAAAAAAGCAAGTAAAAAAAGAATCTATAAAATCCACCAGAAAAATTAAAACTGGTGGATTTTTATATACCATTGTTTCGCGCTTTTAAGTGGAGCAGCATCATGATGACAAAGGAAAGCCCCATTACAACATAAGTCCAGACCATATCCTTGTGGGTGGCATCGTAGGCGATGATGCTGAAGAAAAAAGCCCAGAAAAATGAGAGGAGCCCGCCGACTATCCAGAAACCAAAACGGGTATTCTGGATCCAGAACAGGAATAACAGAACAGCAATTCCGGCCAGAAGTGAGAGTGCGGGATGAAGATGCAGCAGTTTATTTGCCGCAATGCCTGAGATAACAGCAAAGAAGATGCTGTCAAACAGGATAATATGTCCGAAAAACATGCAAACAACAGTAAAGATCAAACCAATCAGCAGGCTTAACGCCAGTAAAAGCCCTTCCGAAAACAAAAAAACCATAAAAATTCCTCCATTCTGGAAAAATTATACCATATTTGACAATTTCACGCAAAGAAAACAGATCTTGATTTTGGACTGCGGGAAAGAACGGGGTTTCTGATTTTTCTGATATGGAAGGTAAATATTATTTCCTATGCATATTTTGAGTGCAATTCCAAACAATATATCCATGATTTTACCAGGGTGCCGATCTCGCATTATGACGGGATTGCCTGTACTTTTTGGAAAGAAGGAGGGAGCTGTATGGAGCTGTTAAAGAAAGAAAATGTACAGATCTGCGATAGGGCAGCCGACTGGAAGGAAGCTGTCCGGACAGCGGTAAAACCGCTGGAAAAGCACGGATATGTGGAACCACGCTATAAAGAAGAAATCATTTCCAATGTAGAAAAGATGGGCCCATATATCGTGATAGCAGATCAGATTGCTCTGCCCCATGCAAGACCGGAGCAGGGGGTGCTAAAGACGCAGATTGGCGTAACCTTATTTCGGAAAGATGTGATCTTTGACGGAAAAGATATGCCGGCCCGCCTGTTTGTAACACTGGCGGCAAAGGATTCCAACAGTCATCTGGATGCACTTATGGAAATCTCAGAACTTTTGTCTGATGAATCAACCGTGAAGCAGATTTTAGAAGCAGCAGATATAGAACAACTATATCAGTATTTTGCAAATCATCAGGAAAAAGGGAGAAAAGAAGGATGCTGACTGTATTAAATTTTGTTCAGCAGGTTTTATCAACACCTGCCATATTTGTAGGACTGATTGCCCTTTTGGGATTATTGCTTCAGAAAAAGGATGCACAGACCTGCTTTAAAGGAACCATTAAGACCATCCTTGGATTTATCGTACTGAATGCCGGTGCGTCCGTCGTTCAGGATGCGATCATCCCGTTTGGAGAACTGTTCCAGAGTGCTTTCGGGGTGGAAGGGGTGGTTCCTAACAATGAGGCGATCACTTCCCTGGGCCTGACAGATTATGCGGTACAGACAGCCTCCATCTTCGCGCTGGGCATGTGCTTTAATCTGATACTGGCACGCTTTTCAAAATTAAAATTTATATTTTTGACGGGACATCATGCGCTGTATATGTCGTGTCTGGTGGCTATTCTCATGTCGATCGCAGGACTGGAAGGGGCAAAACTGATCCTTACAGGAGCATTGCTTATGGGATTTGTGATGTCGGTCTTCCCGGCACTGATGCAGCCGACCATCCGCAAAGTAATCGGAGATGATTCCCTTGCGCTTGGACATTTTGGAAGCGGCTGCTACTGGCTGAGTGCGCAGATCGGCAAACTGTTCGGACGAAAGGAAGACACGACAACGACAGAAGACATTCATTTTCCCCAGGGCCTCTCTTTCCTCCGGGAGAATACCATTTCCATTGCGCTGGCAATGTTTTTGTGCTACATTGTGGTATCCGGCGTGGCTGTCTTTACCAGCCCGGAAGCGGCTGCAGAGATCTTCGCCGGAGAGAACTGGGTTTTGTATTCCATCATAAAATCCATCACGTTCTCGGCGGGTATCTACATTGTGCTCTCTGGCGTGCGTATGCTGATCAATGAAGTGGTTCCTGCATTTAAAGGAATTTCCGAAAAGCTGGTGCCGAATGCAAAACCGGCTCTGGACTGTCCGACTGTATTTCCTTTTGCGCCCAATGCGGTGCTGATCGGTTTTCTCTGCTCTTTTGTAGGCGGCATTGTCGCTCTGGCGGTTCTGGCGCTTATGGGACAGGCCGGGATGGCTGTTGCGATCATCCTGCCGGGTGCGGTGCTTCATTTTTTCTGCGGAGCGACGGCAGGGGTCTGCGGCAATGCAACCGGAGGGCTGAAAGGCTGCGTGGCAGGAGCGTTTGTACACGGCATTGTGGCCACCTTTCTGGCAGCAGGCCTGTATCCGATCCTTGGGTCCATGGGCTTTGCCAACACGACGTTTTCGGATACAGATTTTACCCTGGTTGGCATTGTGTTCGGTAATCTTGTTAAATTTGTATCAAGCAATACGTTGATGGTGATTGTGATGATCCTGTTCCTTCTGCCGATTCTTTACAATTATACCCTTGGCAGAGAGAAATAAAAAATCAATAAATCAAAAATGGAGGATTGAAAATGATTAAGAAAATTATGTGTTTCTGCGGGTCCGGTCTTGGAACGTCTTTTGTGATGGAAATGAATGTAAAAAAAGCCCTTGCCAATCTGGGAATCAGCGGGGTAGAAGTCAGCCATTCCACCATTGACGATGTGATGCCGGGTGCGGCGGATCTGTTCGTGTGCAGCGCAGATCTTGTGGCAAATGCAGAGAAAGCAGGAAAAGCCATCGGTGTTCAGAACATGATGTCCGTTCAGGAAATGGAAGAAAAGTTAAAAGCGGCGTTCGAAGAATAAAGTTTATCCAATACAATATCAGATCCGCCGCGTACTTTCATAAGGGCACGCGGCGGGTATCATACCTTTTCAGGTCCCAAATACGCACTTCCCCCTATAAATAAAAGTATGAAAAGAGGTATAAATATGGTATAATGTCGTCAGACAGGATACCGGCGATGGAACATTATAATCTGTATGTAGTATGTACAGAATGAAGGGAAGCAACAGGGAGCAGCAGTATGAAATCAAATTATGAGATTATGCGGGACAGCATGCAGAAAAAGTTCCTGAAATATGATCAGGAACATATGATCGAAAAATTTAATCTGAAATACGATGAAGACTATCTGTATATCCGATTCTGCAAAGACTGGTACCGGATCCATCGCCGAACCGGGAAAGTGGAAGGCTCAGCGGATCATTTTGCGAGCTGTACCGATGCGGGTTACAACGAAACCATGTCCATTTTTGATGTGTTGTGTGATTCCAAGGAAGGATGCAGTCTGTCCGGCCGGTTCTGTAATATGGATCAGCTGAAGGGAACGGTTCGTTCTGCCGGTCCGGGTAGCGGCCTTTTCGTTCAGCAGGTTCGCTGCTTTGATGGAAAGACCGCAATGCTTGGCCGGGCCTGTGAGGCTCTGGGCGGAGAGAAAAGGACAATCGGTGACGTGTCGTATTGCCTGTATCCCTTTGACTTTCTGCCGATGATGCTGCAGTTCTGGAATTCAGACGAAGAATTTCCGGCGAATCTGAAGATCATGTGGGATGAAAATGTTCTGGACTATGTACGTTATGAGACTACATTTTTTATTGTAAGTCATATGCTTTCCTGTATCAAAGAAAGGATGGATGCCGAGTCGGTGCAGACGTGACCAGGGTCCGAAGGTAAACCTTATGCCTGCAAAAATGGCAAGAAAAGACGGCTGATGTCGGCTGTCTTTTTTTCGTCCTTTCATTTCATAAAAACGAAAGAAATGGTCATTTAAACAACAAACGGGAGGAGATATAAGTTTATGGAATGAACAAAAAGATGTCAAAAGTATATATTTGGAAACATAAAATAAATTGAATGAACATAAAAAATAAAAATAATTTCGAAAATTCACAAAAAACCGTTGACATATTGGATAAAATCGTGTAATATCTCTACTTGAAGAGAAAAATAAGTTAAAACATTAAACATAAAGATCAAAAAGGGGGATTTTATATTAAATCAATGAACAACGGTTGAAAACAGGAGGACAGACTATGAATCGAGGCATGAACAGCAGTGAGATGCAGAAAAACAACCGTACATTGGTTTTCAAGACACTTTTGGAGAACGAGAGTATGACCAGGACGAAGCTGGCATCAGAGATCGGGCTCCAGAAAGCAACCATCACAAATATCATCAATGAATTTTTGGAAATGGGTATTATCGCCATTGACGGAGATCTGGCATCCGGCCGCCGGGGAGAGAACATCCGCCTGAAGCTGGATGGGATCTACATCATGTCCATCGCGATCACAAGAAAAGATTACCAGATCGGTGTATTTTCATTAAGCGGTGTACAGATTCAGCATGTAAGATATCAGTTTGCGATGGAAGAGGATTTTCGCATTGTAATCGGAAGGCTAAAGGAAAACGCTCTGGCACTGGTGGAAAAACTGGGAAAGAAGAAGATCGCAGGCGTCTGCCTGGCTGTTCCGGGACCATATATCCGCAAGGAATCCATAGGAAATGACATGTTCCAGGTGTCCGAGTTTGAACAGTTGAGTCAGATCGATATCCGGACAGAACTGGAAGCAGCGCTGGGTCTCGCGGTCATGATCAAACATGACGCGAAGCTTTCGGCTTACGCGGAGTGGAGGAATCTAAAAGAAGCACAGGAAGACAAAAATGTGAGTCTGGTGGTGATCCGCTCCAGAGGCTTTGGCATAGGCGCCGGAATCATTATCAATGGAAAGATTGTGGAAGGACAGCTCGGAATCGCCGGCGAAGTGGGACATATGGGAATCAATTATAATAAAAAGCGTTCCCGCAATGAAAGAGAAGGGACTTTTGAATATGGCGCCGGGACGGAAAGTGCCATCCGTTATATGCAGGAACAACTGTATGCTTATCCGGACAGTCTTCTTCATGAAAACAGTACCTATATGGAAATTGCAAAGGCTTACCAAGCAGGAGATCCGCTTGCCGTATATGCAATCGAGAAGATGGCCTGGATGCTTGGTTTTGGCATTGCCAATCTGATTTATTTTATCAATCCCGACTGTGTGATCCTGGGGCCGGATTATCCGAATTCAAACGCGTTTCTTGACAAAGTCAGACAGGTGATCAAGGATCTGGTGCATCCGCCCATCAGTGACAGGGTGATGATCCGCTACTCTGCACTGGATGAAGATTCCTTTTTACTGGGCGGGTATTACTATACTCTGGAACGGTTATATAAAGAAAATCTAATCCTGGAAATCATTCGTCAGACGATGGACTGACGGCGGGAAAAGAAAGTGGTATTTTATCTTTCAGGCTAGCAGGAAGATGAAAATAGATAAGAAAGGATGAAAAAAGTTATGAAAAAGAAACTACTGGCACTGTTAACGGCTGTCATAGTGACAGCATGTATGGTTGGCTGTGGCTCAGGAGGCAATGAGGAGCCGGCAGCAGGCGAAACCGCAGAAGAACCTGCTGCGGCAGAAGAGAATACTTCCGGATCAGAGGAAGCGCAGACACCGGATGCCGGGACAGATGTATCCCAGCTGACGCTTGCGTACGTTCCGACGACCATGAACAATCCGTTCTGGACTGCCATGATGGGCGGAATCAAAGCGGAGATGGAAGCAAAGGGAATGAATCCGGACACGCAGCTTGTGACCGTGGACGCGGACAGCGATCAGGCGACCATGAACAATTACATCTATGACCTGATCAATCAGGACGTGGACGCAGTGATTATGGCGCCCATGGACTGTACAGCCTGTACAGAAGCACTTCAGGCGTGTGTGGATGCCAATATTCCGGTTATCAATGTGGATACCGCCGTTGACCGCACGGATCTGGTGGTCTCTGTCATTGCATCCGATAATTACGGCGCCGGCGTACAGTGTGCAGAAGACATGATGAAAAAGCTGGAAGAGGGTTCCAAGATTTACATCATGAACCAGCCGTCCGGAAGTGCATGTGCACAGCGGGAGCAGGGCTTCCTGGATACGGTGGGCGATTACTTTGAGGTGATCGGAACCTCTGATACTTCCGGAGATACGGCAACCACGCTTCCGGTCGCAGAGGATGCCATCACGGCAGACAAAGAGATTGCAGGCTTCTTCTGCATCAACGATATGGCAGCATTAGGCTGCGTACAGGCTTGTGCGGCTTCCAACAGAAACGATATCGTGATCTATGGTGTCGACGGCAACCCGGATTTTATGGGTTATGTATCGGATGGTTCTGCTACGGGTTCTTCCGCGCAGCAGCCGTCCGTAGTGGGCAGCAATGCGGTGGATGCCGCTCTTGCATATCTTGCAGGTGAATCTGTGGAAAAGGAGATTGTCGTTCCGGTCACACTGATCACAGCGGACAATATCGCAGACTTTGATGTCACGGACTGGCAGTAATTCTGGTTTTCATTCATGCTGTGACCAGTAACGATTTCTGTCATACCGAATAGGGTGCTCTGAATCTTATTTCGAAAAAGAGGACGTTTTCGAAAGAGACGTCCTCTTTTTGTGCCTTTTGCCGGGCTTTATGCCTGCTGCGGGGTATTGAAAAGGGGTGAAACAATGAAAAAAGAACTGTTACGGATGGAACATATTGTAAAGACGTTTCCGGGGGTGAAAGCATTAAATGGCGCGGCCATCACCCTTCATGCCGGAGAAGTCATGGGATTTATGGGAGAGAACGGTGCCGGAAAATCAACACTGATGAATGTGTTAGGCGGAGTCTTTCCCGCCGATTCCGGAGAGATTTATATTGAGGGGAAAAAAGCAGAGATTCATTCCATCCATGATTCTCAGTCACTGGGGGTGGCGTTCATCCATCAGGAACTGGCGCTGGAACCATATCTTACCATTGCAGAAAATATCTTTCTGGGCCGTGAGATCCGCAATTCTATGGGGATGATCAGCAAAGACAAAATGGCGGAAGCGGCAAGACCGTTTCTGGAACGGGTGGGATTAAGCGTGGATCCCAATGAATTTGTCGGCAGACTTTCTCTTGGACAGCAGCAGATGGTAGAGATTGCAAAATCTTTTTCTCTGAATGCGAAAATCCTGATTCTCGATGAGCCGACGTCTTCCCTTTCCGAGAAGGAAGTCAATATTTTATTCCAGACCGTAAAAGAACTGAAAAGTCAGGGTATGGGAATTATCTTTATCACGCATAAAATGGCGGAGGTTTTTCAGCTGTGCGATGCGGTAACGATTATGCGGGACGGCGAATTTATGGGCAGTCTTCAGTCGGATGAATGTACCGAGAGTCAGCTGATCTCCCTGATGGTGGGACGGGACCTGGGCAATTATTATGTGCGCACATTCAATGAAGCAGGGGATGTGGTGCTGGAAGCCAGAAATATTCACGCGGGAAAGCGGGCAGTTGACTGCAGTTTTTCCGTGCGAAGCGGAGAGATTCTTGGCTTTTATGGCCTGGTTGGCTCCGGACGCTCTGAGCTTATGAAGGCGATCATGGGACTGGATCCGATGGATTCCGGAGAAGTTTATCTGAACGGGGAAGCAGTCAAAAAAATCAATCCCATGTATATGCAGGATCACGGAGTGGCTCTGGTTCCGGAGAGCAGAAAGACCGAGGGCCTCCTGCTGAACAACTCCATCGCGTTTAATATCACGCTGCCGGTTCTTTCGAGAATTATCAACCGGCTGAAGGTGAATTATGCTGCGGAGCAGGAAATTGTGGAAAATGCAATGAAGGCATTACATATAAAAGCAGCTTCGAGCCGTGTACACTGCTCCACGTTGTCAGGCGGCAATCAGCAGAAAGTACTGCTGGCAAAATGGCTGGCCACAGATCCCAAAGTGCTGATTTTAGACGAGCCGACCAGGGGAATTGATGTGGGAGCAAAAGCGGAGATCTATACGATCATCAATGAGCTGGCGAAAAAAGGCCTGGCTGTTGTTCTGATTTCGTCAGAAATGCCGGAGGTCATGAATATGAGCGACCGTATGATCGTCATGAACGAAGGTCACATTACCGGAGAGATCGATCATGAAGATTATACACAGGAATTGATATTAAAATATGCTATGGGGGTGGAAAGTAATGAATAACAAGTCAAATCGTCTGATGCGTCCTGTCCGGGAGTATTTTAAACAGAACTGGGGTATCCTGCTGGCACTGCTGGTTATGTGTACCTTTTTTACCATATTCGGCAATAACTTTTTGACGCAGACCAACATTGTCAATCTGTTAAGAACCTGCGCCACAAACTGTTATCTGGCCATCGGTGTCCAGCTTGCAATCATTCTGGCCGGAATTGATCTGACAGGCGGAGCACTGGCAGCGCTCAGCGGTGTCATCTGCGTCATGACTTTTGAAAAAGCAGGGCTGCCTATCGGAATGGGGATTGTGGCAGGTATTCTGTTTGGTATCGTGGTCGGCATGATCAACGGAGCGGTTGTCACTTATACGGGGATCCATCCCTTTGTCGTGACGCTGGCCATGCAGTCCATCTGCAGAGGCGCGGCATATCTTCTTGCCAACGGTTCGCCGGTGACAACGACCAACCGTTCCTTCGGATCTTTTGGTACCGGGTCCCTTGGTCCGATTCCGTACCCGGTTATTTACATGGCCATCTTCCTGGTGCTGGATTATTTTCTGCTGAACAAGACACGGACCGGCCGGCATATCTATGCAGTGGGCGGCAATGAGACATCGGCCCGTTTTTCCGGCATCAATATCAACAAGATCAAGATTCTGGTGTGGACCATCAGCGGAGCCATGGCGGGGTTCTGCGGCGTGGTACTGGCGGCCCGCATGTCTTCGGGACAGCCGGCGACCGGGGAGGGCTATGAGACGGATGCCATCGCGGCAGCTGTTCTTGGAGGAACGTCTTTCTTCGGCGGAACAGGTACCGTAGGCGGACTGGTTATCGGAGTTCTGATTATCGGGATCATATCCAACGGTCTGAATCTGATGCATGTAAACTCTTACTGGCAGTATGTTCTGAAGGGCGTGATTATCATTGTGGCCGTGTACATGGATATGATGAAACAGAAGCGTCAGAACGCGGCAAAATAAAAGCAAAAAGGGGAAGAATATGACAAAAAGAGAATTACAGCTTCGGGCATATGAGATTCGGAAAACAGCGCTTGAGACCATTCAGGCCGCAGGCTCCGGGCATATTGGGGGTTCCTTTTCCATCGCGGAGATCTTATCTGTTCTGTATTTTGACAAAATGAATGTAAATCCAGAGGACCCGGACATGGCCTGCAGGGACCGGCTGGTTTTGTCCAAGGGACACTGTTCCCCCGCGCTCTATGCGGCACTGGCGTGGAAAGAATTTTTTCCAAAAGAACATCTGTCTACCTTCCGCAAAATAGACAGCGATCTGTCCGGGCATGTGGAGATCCATGTTCCTGGTGTTGATATGTCTGCGGGCTCACTGGGACAGGGTCTGTCGACGGCCCTTGGCATGGCAATGTACGGCAAAAACAAAGGCCTGGATTACCGGGTTTTCTGCATCCTGGGAGACGGAGAGATCCAGGAAGGGCAGATCTGGGAAGCTGCCATGGCAGCAGGACATTATCAGGCGGATCAGCTGATCGCTTTTGTGGACAACAATGAACTGCAGCTTGACGGACCGCTGGAGGAAGTCATGTCGCCCTATCCGATTGGTGAAAAATTCCGGGCTTTTGGCTGGAATGTGATTGAGGTGGACGGGCATGACATAGAGCAGCTTATAAGAGCCATTGACCTGGCTTCTGTGACGAAGAACCGTCCTACGGCGATTGTGGCAGAGACCGTCAAAGGAAAGGGCGTCTCCGTATTTGAGCATCAGGTTCGCTTTCACGGAGGAAAACCGTCAGAGGAAGAATGGAAGATCGCGTATGCAGAGCTGGATCGTAAAATCGCAGAGTTGGGGGGCCAAAAACATGAGTGAACAGATTTCAACAAGAGCTGCCTATGGCCGGGCGCTGGAAAAATTCGGGGAAGATAACAATATCTATGTGTTTGATGCAGATCTGAAAAGCTGTACGATGACCTGCTATTTTGCGGAAAAATATCCGGAGCGCTTTTTCAATATCGGTATCGCAGAGGCCAATATGGTGGACATTGCCGCCGGTTTTGCCACTTGCGGGGCAACGGCTCTTGTACATACCTTTGCCATGTTTGCCGCCGGACGCGTCTATGACCAGATCCGCAACAATGTGGCGTACCCGGGACTGAATGTCAAAGTGATCGGAAGCCATGGAGGGCTGACTGTGGGAGAGGACGGCGCAACGCATCAGTGCATCGAGGATATCAGTCTGATGCGGACCATACCGGGGATGACCGTCATTGTTCCCTGTGATGCCCATGAGACGCATCTGGCCACACAGGCGATTCTGCAGGCCAAAGGACCATGTTACCTTCGGACAGGGCGCGGCCCGGTGGAAACAGTCACAGACGGCTTTTCGGATTACTCCTTTACCATTGGAAAAGGCATTACGCTTACGGATGGCATGGATGTGACGATTATTGCCTGCGGGCTGATGGTTCAGGAGGCATTGAAGGCCCAGAAGCTTTTGGAGGCAGAAGGGATCCAGGCAAGAGTGATTGACATGCATACAATCAAGCCCATTGATAAGGACTTGATTCTGAAAGCGGCGAAAGAGACGAAAGCAATCGTTACTGCCGAAGAGCATAATGTGATCGGAGGACTGGGCAGTGCAGTGGCAGAGGTTCTGGCAGCCTCTGAACCGGTGCCGGTGGAATTTGTAGGGGTAAAGGATGTCTTCGGTCATTCCGGCAGTCCCAAAGAACTTTTGGAGCGGTACGAACTGACTCCAAAACAGATTGCAGCGTGCGCAAAAAAAGCCATTGGGCGTAAAAAGTAAGGATCTGTATTTTTATGGAAAAAAAATATGTAATAGGGGTGGATTTTGGAAGCGACTCCGTCAGAGCGGTGGTGGTGGATACCGCCTCCGGGGAGATCGCAGGCAGCGGCACCGCCTTTTATCCCCGCTGGAAAAAGGGACTTTATCAGCATCCGGAACAAAATATTTTCCGTCAGCATCCTCTGGATTATCTGGAAGCGCTGGAGAGCTGCGTAAAAGAGTCGCTGGCGGATCTGGACGAAGGGCAGATACAAAGAATTGTGGGAATTGGTATTGACACGACGGGTTCCACCCCGGTTCCGGTCAACCAGGAAGGAGTGCCGCTGGCACTTCTTCCGGAATTTGCAGAGTGTGAAAATGCCATGTTCCATCTGTGGAAGGATCACTCGGCGGCCGAGGAGGCCGAAGAGCTGCACAAAGCATTCACCTCGGGCAGTGTGGATTACAGCAGGTATCAGGGAAAATACTGTTCGGAATGGTTCTGGGCAAAGATTCTGCACACGGTCAGACAAGATAAGAGGATAAGGGAAGCGGCATATACCTGGTATGAACACTGTGACTGGATGACAGGTGTTCTGTGCAAAAAGACAAGGCCGGAGGAAATCTACCACAGTGCCTGCGGGGCAGGGCATAAAGCGTTATGGCACAGCTCCTGGGCAGGGCTTCCGTCCGCGGAGGTTCTTGAACGGGCAGATCCTTATCTGGCACTGGTGCAAAAACGGTATGGAAATCATCCGAGGCCGGCGACTGTAAAGGCCGGGGAGCTGAGCGAAGAATGGGCAAAACGGCTCGGGCTGCGGGAGAAGATTGCGGTATCCGGAAGCTCTTTTGACGCGCATGCCGGGGCGGTGGGCGCCGGTATCCGGGAAAAGGTTATGGTGTGTACGCTTGGGACATCTGCTGTGGATATGCTGGTCGTAAAAGACAAGGATCTGCAGGGAAAAGATATCCGCAGATTCGGCGGCCAGGCTGAGGACTCGATCCTTCCGGGCTACACAGGGATCGAGACCGGTCAGGCGGCATTTGGCGATATTTTTGCGTGGTTTAAAAAGATCCTGATGTGGCCGGTGGTACAGTCCAGAGGCTGCCTTGCAGAAGAGGAGTATCTTGCATTCTGCAGCAGGATGGAAGATCAGATGCTCTTTGAACTGCAGGAACAGGCACAGAGACTGCCCGATGATCCGTTTCCCATCTCGCTGGACTGGTTTAACGGACGGCGTTATCCGGATACCGGCGATTCCAAAAAAGCAATGATCGCCAATCTGACTCTGGGGATGGAAGCGCCCTTCATTTACCGGGCGCTGGTATTTGGAGCCATCTGCGGACTAAAACGGATCGTGGACGGTTTTGAAGAGGCCCGGATCGAGATACAGAAGATTGTTGCAGTTGGCGGCATATCCAAAAAGTCGGATTACATTATGCAGATGATGGCCGATGTCTTAAGGAAAAAGATTGCCATCCTGGATGCGGACCAGACCTGTGCACTGGGAGCGGCGATCTACGGAGCTATGGCCGGCGGGATCTATCAGGATGTGGAAACCGCACTGGAACATATGTCTGCAAAATGTGTGAAAGAGTATCTTCCGGAAGACACAGACAAGTATCACCGACATTATGAGGAATACCTGCGTCTGGCCGGACTGGCGGATCAGTGGGACTGACTCTGAAGAGAAAATCCGGTATTCAGATCGGAATTCTATAGGTTGGCAAAAACCTCCATCTGCCGGTTCAGCTCGCCTACAATCTCCTGATTGGTATCCATTCTCGCAGCGATTCCGGCCATATCCTCTGCCAGGGTTCGGGTGCTGGAAGCTGCCCCGGTGACATCGGGCAGAGCGCCGTCAATGGCTTCGGAGATACCGGTGATGGAAGCAGCGATCTCGTCCATGGCAAACCGCAGGTGTTCTGTCTGCTGGTGAAAGGCTTCCATGGATGCCTCGATATAGGCGGCATCCTTCCGGTATTGCTGCCCGGCCTGAACGGACAGATCAAACTGTGTCAGGATATTCTGCCCCAGGTACTCCACCAGGTCACGTGCACTTTCGGACAGGTGGTCTACCGCGCCGATGACGACGGTGCTGACCTGCTGGATATGGCCGGCAGTCTCAGCACAAGAGTCGGCCAGTCTTCGGATCTCCTGCGCGACAACCGCAAATCCTTTTCCGGCAGTTCCGGCCCGTGCGGCCTCGATGGAAGCATTGACGGCAATCAGGTCCGTGGAGGAGGAGATGGACAGGATATCCTTGGTCAGAAGATCGATCTGCTCTACACTCCGGCTCTTCTCAATTGCATCATGAAGTATGGACATAATTTCGTTTGTCTTGGCAAGAATCGCCTCTTTATTCTTCTGCGCAGACTGTTCCATCTCTTCCGCGCGTCCATGCATATCTACCGAGTAGGCAGTGATTGCCGAGCATTCCTCACTCATCTTGCGGGCATCGCTTTGGGTGCCGGCGGCATGATCCCGGATGGAAGCGGCATTGCCTGCAATCTCTTCAAAGGCGGCCGTAAGTTCATCCGTCAATCCAGACAGCTTATGTACATAATTGCGGGAGGTTTTAGTCCGATTTCGTACTTCACTCACCACACCGCTGGTACGCCCGGAGCTGTCCTTTAATGTCTCCATGGCATCCCGAATCGGGGCGATAACGGATTTCTGGATGATGCGAAAGGCAGCAAACACCAGAAAAAGTCCGGCCAGCAGCGTGGCAGCGCTGGTCATCAAAGAGATCACATATACCGTAGAAAGCCTGCTTCGCGCTGTACTGGCCTGCTGGCTGACAGAAGCGTAGAGATCGTTGATTTTTTCTTCTGCCAAGCTGCTGAACAGCGCCACATCGCCGTTGGCCAGAGCATATGCATCCTGTGTCTTGCTGTCCGCACTGGCACAGACCAGAAAAACAAGAGCATGTTTAAAAGAATCATAGTTTTCCAGAAGTGTGCGGTAGGATGCTTCGTCTTCTGCAGAGACAAAAGAGGCATAGTCCGCCAGCTTTTCATCCAGTTCTGCTTCTTCTTCTTTGATTTCCCTTATCAGTTTAATCATGGTGGCGTGGTCTGCCGCTACAATGTGAGACAGAGCCAGACGATGGATCTCCATCATCGAACGGCGGATATCTTCCAGCTGTGCTTCGCTGACCATGTGCCGGTCAACAATGATCCCGGCATTGGAATTTACGTTGTGAATACTGAATACCGCCAGAATATTTGAGAGCAGTGTGATCAGCCCTAACAGGACAATGGGCAGAATCAGACGCTGCTGCAGTGTCATCCTGCTTTTCATATCATTTCCTCCTGATCTTGTTTTGCATCCATCAGCAATCATGATTCCTGATGGTCGTCAGGCGGCCTGGTGCCGCCTGTAAATTACCGTGCAGTCACTTCTTCTGCCAGCCGGTCCAGCTGTTCTTGAAGCGATGTGCCGGAAGGATTTCCTTCGGCCATGTTCAGTGCGAAGGCAGAGACCGGATCCCAGAATTTTCCGCCGATGCGCTGAAGCTGTGAAAATTCTGACTGGGCCAGAAGTGCAGTTATGGCAGGAGATTCCTGAACGGCGGGAGAATCTGCCGCGCGGATATTGGACGGTCCCTGGCCGCGCCGTTCAAAACGAAGGGTCTGGTTACTCTCATTGCTGATCCATTCAGCAAGTTTTACCGCCCATTCTTTCTGTGGGGAATAGGCATTGACACCGATCAGTTTGCATCCGGGGAAAGAAGCCATCTGCACCTGCTGGTCTTTGCAGGCAAAGGAGGGAAGTCTGGAAGCTCCGGTATTCTCGCCCCAGGCTTCTTCGATTGCAACGCTGTTCCATACACCGCTGACTCCGGCGATGACCGATCCGTCCTGGACGCCGGCCAGAAAGTCGGTGTCGGTGCGGCTGGCAAAACCGGGACTGGCTGCAATCTGTAACATGGCCTGTGCCACATCGACGCCGTGGATCGGGCCTTCGGTGCTGTTCCAGGTGCAGTAGTTGGTCAGACCATCTTCGTTCAGGCCCACCTCCAGTCCGGTATTGCCGAAAAAGGAATAGACATACCAGGCGGAAGACCAGTCCATCGTCACCAGCCGTCCCTGTTCGGCGGCGATATCTGTCATTCGGTTCAGACTCTGTATGTCTTCATCGGAAAAATAAGCTTTGTTATAATAGAGAAAATATCCATTGTCAGCTGTCAGCGGGTAGGCATAAAGGGTGCCGTCTACGGAGGCCGCATCTACAGACGCTGAGAGATTGGCGGCGCGGATATCTTCGAAATCTTCTAAAGGATCCAGCGCCCCTGCGGCTGCGAGTGCCGCCAGCTGATCGTCAGCAAAAGTAAACACATCCGCGCCGTTTTCCAGGTCTGCAAGCAGAACATCCTTGCAGTTGGATTCGCTTTGGGGCTGTAACGTAATCTCAAAAGAGGCCTGGTCGGCATACTGAGACTGAAAAGAGGAAAAAATCTCCTCAAGGAGCGCCTGATCTTCTTCACCGCTCCATACGGTCAGGGGAATGACGGACGTGGATGTTTTCGTATCTGCAGGGATGGATTCCTGCTGTCTGCATCCGCTGCACAAAGACAGTGTGCTGATAGTTAAGATAAGATAGAGACCATTCTTTTTCATGTCCGGAAAATAAATCATCCTTTCATAATTTTGTTGCGTTTTTTTCTGAAGTTATTATACTAAAAAGTAGAGAAATTTTCAAGATTTGGTACGTCGTTCTGCACGTTAAGCATTTGGAGCATGACTGCTTACACTGGCACTGCCGGGATGCACGATACAGGAAGATCTCAGCCCCGTCTGTGTCTTCATGAAAGGATACAGCAGCTCCAAGGGCCCAAGAACCATGCCTTTCAACCGGAGGTTCAGGTTCATCTTACCAGATTGGACTGTGCGCAGGTGTGTGAGCTGCGGTTCATTTTACCGGATTGGACTGTGCGCAGGTGTGTGAGCTGCGGTTCGTTTTACCAGATCGGACTGTGCGCCGGCAGTTGTGAGAACCGTAACATGGAAGGAGGGAAAATATTTGTGAAACTATTAATTGACGATGCCCATATGGATTTGATCAGGCATCTTTACGAATTTTATCCGGTGGATGGCGTGACGACCAATCCGTCTATTCTGGCCAAAAGTAAAAGGAATCCCTATGAGGTGCTCAAAGAGATCCGCGCATGGATCGGAGCCGATGCGCAGCTCCATGTACAGGCAGTCTCCAGGGAGGCAGCGGGCATGGAAGAGGAAGCACACCGGATTGTAAAAGAGCTGGGGGAGAATACCTATGTGAAAATCCCGGCGCTTCCGGAAGGCTTCAAGGCGATGAAAACATTATGTAAAGAAGGAATTTTTATTTCGGCTACGGCAGTGTATACGCCCATGCAGGCGTTTCTGGCAGGAAAATGCGGAGCTTCCTACGCAGCGCCGTATATCAACCGTATTGACAATCTGGGCTATGACGGCGTTCAGGTGGCAAAAAAGATTCATGATATGTTCAGAAATAACGGGTTGAAGACGGAGGTTTTGGCTGCCAGTTTTAAGAATTCCCGGCAGCTTTTAGAACTTTGCGAATACGGGGTCGGAGCGGCCACGGTGGCACCGGAGATTATGGAAGGCCTGGTGAAGAATCAGACGGTCACGGCAGCCGTGGAGGATTTTATCCGGGATTTTGAAAGTCTGACAGGGACAGGAATCAATATGAGCAGTTGCGAGATGACCATAGAGTGATGCAGGATAAGCAGACAGGAGGCTGATATGCTTAATAAAATCCACAATTTTTACAGAAGACATCCAAATCTGTGTGTGGCCTTGGGAGCTGCTTTGGCAGGAATTGCGATTGTATTTCCCAGGATACTGCTTATTGTAGTTGGCTATGCGGAAACAGGAGAATTCGTACCTCTGCTTTTGGTTGGATGGATGTTCGGTGCATTTGTGTTTTATCCGCTGACACTCACCGTCTGGAACATCTGGCAGTTTGTCAGTATTCGTTATCAGAAAGAGTTTTTGAAAGCGGCAAGGATTACAGATGTGGCCACGATGCTCTGGGGGGCAGTCTGTGTTTTCAGTTATATGAAGATCTCGGATGTCCGTATGGCAGACTGGACAGAGACGCTGGTCAATCAGGAAGTCCATACCCCAATTGCCACCTGGACAGTTCCGACCATTGTTACCATCGCAGTGGTGGCGTGTCTGGGCTATCTGATTCTGCGGTTTCTTCCGCTGAAAAAACTGCCGCCTTTGCTCAGTGTTCTTGCCATGGCGGCGATGTATCTGGGAATCGGACTTTGTATCCTGTTCACCATTCAGCTTTTTGGGGGTGAATTTATCTTAGCGGTTTATCCGCTCAATCTGCTTTTGGTGCTTGCAAAGACGGTTCGTCAGGTATGTATGCAGCAGGAACGGGCCAGGCAATTTTCCGGCCTGGCGTTTCTTTTGATGTGGCCGCTTTTGGGGGTAGTGACCGTTGTTTTGATCCTGTTTGGACAAAAGCCAAACAGCCTGATTGAAGCATTTACGCAGACCAGCGACTGGACACTTTCGCTTCAGAAAGCTCCGCCCAATGTATTTTATGATGAACATTATCTATGTACGGTGGCAGCGGGCGGACACCCGAAGGTGGTAAAACCGCTTCGGATGGGGGAGCGCCGCGGACATCGGATCGTGGTAAACCGGCAGCTTCTGGTGGCCAATGCCTTTGAAGACCTCTTAGAAGAGCGGCTGCCGGGCGTGCATCGAAGGCTGCGGCAGTTTTATGACACCTTTGGTTATCCGATTGCCAGACACATCAAAAGCCGTTTTACGGCAGATCTGGTCTATCTTCTGATGAAGCCGCTGGAATACTTCTTTGTGATTGTTTTATATCTGTTTGATACGGCACCGGAAGACCGGATTGCGGTGCAGTATCTGGGCGCGGATTTATCAGCCGTCAGGCGGACGGTTTAAGAAAGGTCAGATGGCAGAAAAGCCATAAAACTCAGGATAAAAAGAATTAAGGAGAAGGACATGCTGTATACGATGCGATATGATTCTTTGGTGGGAGAACTGCTGCTTGCGGAGCAGGATGGGACGCTGGCAGGACTCTGGATCCGGGGGCAGAAATATTTTCCAGAGTCCTGGCAAAAGGATATGAGGGAAAAACCAGACTCCAAACTTTTAAACCAGACGAAAGACTGGCTGGACCGTTATTTTCAGGGAGAAAAACCGTCGATACGGGAACTGAAGCTTGCCCCGGCGGGCAGTGCATTCCGCCAGGAGATCTGGAAGCTCCTCTGTGAGATCCCCTATGGAGAAGTGACTACTTACGGCGAGCTGTCCAGGAAGATTGCAGCCAGCAGAGGACTTGAGCGGATGTCTGCCCGGGCCGTAGGCGGTGCAGTCAGCCATAATCCCATCTCCATCATCATTCCCTGCCATCGGGTGGTCGGCACCGGCGGCAGCCTGACCGGATATGCAGGGGGGCTGGACAAAAAAATCCGGCTCCTTCAGATGGAGGGCGTGAATATGGAAGAAGGAGTGAAGATATGAAAAAACTGCTGATCATCAATACAGGAGGGACCTTTTCCTCCGTGGAGAGCGAAAGAGGATTAAAGCCGGGACTTAGCAGCCATGAACTTTTAGATGCCATGCGGCTGGTTGCCGGAGGAATCGAGTTGGAGATGGAAGATCTGCTTCTGGTGGACAGCGCCAATATCTTTCCGGACGACTGGAGCCGGCTGGCTGTGAGGATCTGCGAGGCAGCCAAAGGGTATCAGGGAGTCGTCGTGATCCATGGGACGGATACCATGGCCTATACGGCATCCATGCTTTCCTTTATGCTGCAGAATGTGCCGATCCCGGTGGTTCTTACGGGGAGCCAGCTCTCCATCAGCCATCCGGTTGCGGATGCCATGGAGAACTGCCGCTGTGCGGTCCACATGGCGGCCAGCGGCCGTGCAGGGGTCTTTCTGGCCTTCAACCGGAAAGTGATGCTGGGGGTCCGTGCCTCCAAAGTCCGTACCATGAGCTTTGACGCGTTTGAGAGCATCAATTATCCGGATGTGGCTCAGATCAGCTCTCTGGGGCTTAATATTCGCTCGGAATATCTTCCAAAGGCAAAGGGGGATTTGAAACTGTGCACCAGCTACTCTGACCGGGTTTTTCTGCTGAAAATGTACCCTGGCATCCGGCCGGAGCTTTTGCGCGTGCTGGAAGCCCAGGGCTATCAGGGGGTCTATATCGAGGCCTTCGGCCTTGGCGGACTTCCTTTTTTGAAAAATGATTTCCTGTCGGCGGTGCAAAAAAGTGTGGACCACGGCATGACCATTGTGGTGGGGAGTCAGTGCCGATACGAAGGGAGCAGTCTTTCCGTATATGAGACCGGACTCAAGGCATTGAACAGCGGTGTTTTGCAGGCGTATGACATGACGGCAGAGGCCGCCGTGACCAAGCTTATGTGGGTGCTGGGTCAGACAGAGGACCGCCAGAAGATCCAGTGGTTTTTCTCCCGGAATCTGGTGCAGGAGGTGCAGATACCAGTATAAAATAAAGTGTTTTTTCAGATCTGAATTCACAGAATCCCGGACTTGACTTTAGTACGAAATCATACTATAATGCTTGGTATGATTTCGTACTATATGGAGGTGCAGGATGAAAGAATCGACTTCGAAAACCATGAAACGTTTCAATTATCTTCTGGGCGAACTGGGTGCGGTCTATCACGATATGGCTCTGAAGCTGGGCCTGCCGGACAGTGCCATGAATGTGCTCTATACGATCTGCGATCAGGGAGAGAGCTGTCTTTTGCAGAATATATGCCGGTGGTCCGGACTGAGCAAGCAGACCATCAATTCTGCGATCCGGAAGCTGGAGGCAGAGGGCATCCTCTATCTGGAGACGGCCGGTTCCAGGAATAAAAATGTCTGTCTGACCGAAAAAGGGCTGGATCTGGCAGAACAGACGGCAGGGCGGGTCCTGCAGGCGGAGAATGAGATCTTTGAATCCTGGCCCGAGGAGGATGTGGAGAAATATCTGGAACTGACGGAGCATTTTCTAAGGGCGCTTCAGGAAAAAGCAGAGCGGATGAAAGGAAAGGAACAGACATGATGAAGATCCGCTTATCTGATCATTTTACTTATGGGCGTCTTCTTCGCTTCACTTTTCCGTCGGTTGTCATGCTGGTGTTTACCTCGATCTACGGGGTGGTGGACGGGTATTTTGTGTCTAACTATGCAGGAAAGACCCCTTTTGCGGCGGTGAATTTTATCATGCCCCTGCTGATGATTCTGGGCTGTGTGGGCTTTATGTTCGGCACAGGCGGAGGGGCTCTGATCGCAAAGACACTGGGAGAGGGGCAAAAGGAAAAGGCCAGTGAACTGTTTTCTCTGATTGTCTATGCGTCCATCATCTGCGGTGTATCTCTGGCATTGTTTGGTTTTTGCTGTATTCGTTCCATCGCCTCCCTTATGGGGGCAGAAGGGAAACTTTTGGAAGACAGTGTCCGGTATGGAAAGATCGTGCTGCTGGCCCTTCCCTTTTATGTGCTGCAGTTTGAGTTTCAGTGTCTGTTTGTCACGGCGGAAAAGCCAAAGCTTGGCCTGTATGTGACCGTGGCGTCAGGGATGACCAATATTTTGCTGGATGCACTGTTTGTGGCAGTGTTTCACCAGGGGATGGAAGGTGCAGCCGCGGCTACGGCGTTCAGCCAGCTTGTGGGAGGCGTGGTGCCTCTTGTCTATTTTGGCCGGGATAACAGAAGCCTTCTGCGGCTGGTGAAGTTAAAAGGGTGTCCGGACAAAAGGGCACTGGTTCGTACCTGTACCAACGGTTCCTCTGAGCTGATGAGCAACATCTCCATGTCGCTGATCAGTATGCTGTATAATATACAGCTGATGAAGTACGCAGGGGAAGACGGGATCGCTGCGTACGGAGTCCTTATGTATGTCAGCCTGATCTTTCAGGCTGTGTTTATCGGATATTCGGTGGGCAGCGCTCCGGTAATCGGCTATCACTATGGGGCACAGAACCATCAGGAGCTGAAAGGGCTGCATAAGAAAAGCCATCTGTTGATTTGCATGTTTGCGGTCCTGATGTTTGCCGCCGGGCAGCTTCTGGCAGAGCCGCTGTCGCACCTGTTTGTGGGATACGATCCGGCTCTGATGGCACTGACCGTCCGGGGCTTTCGGTTCTTCTCCTGTTCCTTTTTATGTGCTGGTTTTGCCATCTTTGGGTCCTCTTTCTTTACTGCCCTTGGAGACGGGATTACTTCCGCTTTGATCTCTTTTCTTCGGACACTGGTATTTCAGTGTGTGGCAGTTCTGATCTTTCCGGTCTTCTGGGCCATGGACGGAATCTGGATGTCCATTGTGGCGGCAGAGGTCCTGGCGTCTGGAGTTACTTTCTTGTTTCTGGCCGGAAAACGGAAACAATACGGGTATTAAAACGCATTCTGGACTGGTCAATTTTTTCAAAACTGGATATTTCATTCGGTCCAGAATTGTTTTACAATAGGCAGGACTTTAAGAAGGAAAAGAGGTTTTGAGTATGAAGTACAATCAGAAAAAAATTGTTTTGGCAGCACTCTTTGCAGCATTTGCATGTGTGGCGACCATGTCCATCCGCATTCCCACTCCCGGAACCGGAGGATATATCCACCCGGGGGATGCGGTTGTGATTCTCTCAGGTGTCATCCTTGGCCCTTACTGGGGGCTTCTGGCTGCCGGGATCGGTTCTGCCCTGGCAGATCTGCTGGGCGGATATTTCTTTTATGTTCCGATCACCTTTGTGATCAAAGGAGCGGTTGCGTTTGCGGCGGGCCGGATCTGTCAGAAGATCGGCAGGACCTCAAAAAGCTGCAGCATCGCAGTCGCGCTGGGGGGAATTGCGGATACCATCCTGGTAGGAGGCGGGTATTTCCTGTGCGAAGCGGTGATGTACGGTGCAGCAGCGGCCGCCGCAAGCGTTCCGGCCAATCTTGTTCAGGGAGTCAGCGGTCTGGTGCTGGGAGTTCTTTTATATCCGGTTCTTATGACGGTTCCTGATATCCGCCGGATCGCACACGAGGCCAGGGCGTATTCCTGAATGAATGTTCCATAAACGATTGCTGCACGGCAACCTAAACGAACTCATTATGGAGGTAATGACAATGAACAATGAAAAAATCCCTTACAAAATTTATCTGAATGAAGACGAGATGCCAAAAGCATGGTACAATCTGCGCGCAGATATGAAGCAGAAACCGGCACCGCTTCTGAATCCTGGCACGCTTCAGCCGATGAAGGCAGAAGAGCTGGCGGATGTTTTTTGTGAGGAACTGATCGCCCAGGAGTTAGATGATACAACGGCATTTTTCGAGATCCCCGAGGAAATCCGCAATTTCTATAAGATGTATCGTCCCTCTCCGCTGGTCCGTGCCTACTGTCTGGAAGAGAAGCTGGATACGCCGGCAAAGATCTACTACAAATTCGAAGGGAACAACACCAGCGGCAGCCACAAACTGAACTCCGCCATTGCGCAGGCATACTATGCAAAGCAGCAGGGGCTCAAAGGTGTGACCACTGAGACCGGAGCCGGCCAGTGGGGGACTGCTCTTTCCATGGCATGTTCTTACTTTGGACTTGACTGCAGGGTATATATGGTAAAATGCTCCTATGAACAGAAGCCATTCCGCCGGGAAGTCATGCGCACCTACGGCGCGTCGGTGACGCCGTCTCCGTCCACAGAGACGGAGGTGGGCAGAAAGATCCTGGCAGAACACCCGGGTACATCAGGAAGCCTTGGCTGCGCCATCTCTGAAGCTGTGGAAAAGGCAGTGTCAAGTGATGGGTATCGTTATGTGCTGGGCAGTGTGCTGAATCAGGTGATGCTCCATCAGTCGGTCATCGGTTTGGAGACCAAAGCAGCACTGGACAAATACAACGTGAAACCGGATGTCATCATCGGCTGTGCCGGCGGCGGCTCCAATCTGGGCGGTCTGATCGCACCGTTTATGGGCGAAAAGCTCCGGGGGGAGGCAGACTACCGGATCATCGCTGTGGAACCGGCATCCTGTCCCAGCTTTACCCGGGGCGTGTATGCCTATGATTTCTGCGACACAGGTATGGTTTGCCCTCTTTCCAAGATGTATACTCTTGGCAGCAGCTTTATCCCGTCTGCCAGCCATGCAGGCGGTCTGCGTTATCACGGTATGAGTTCCACGCTGTCGGAACTGTATCATCAGGGACTGATGGAGGCGATCAGCGTGAAGCAGACAGAGGTGTTTGAGGCAGCGGAGTATTTTGCAAGAATAGAAGGAATCCTGCCTGCACCGGAGAGTTCCCATGCTATCCGGGCAGCCATGGATGAGGCAGTACGGTGCAAAGAAACCGGAGAAGAGAAGACCATCGTGTTCGGTCTCACCGGAACCGGCTATTTTGATATGATGTCTTATGAAAGGTTTCATGATGGAAAGATGGATGATTACATTCCCACCGATGAAGAACTGGCACTTGGCCGCGGGAAGCTTCCCAAAATAGAATAAAGGATCAGGCGCCGCATTCGTGCGGCGTTTTTTCTGTCTGCATACCGTTAAAAACAGGCAAAAAATAAAATTTTGCCTTGACATATTATTAAAATGATAGTATCATATAGAGAATCAAATGAAATCATCAAAAAGATAAGAACAAAAGGAGGTAAATGATGGGAATTGCATACAAAAAATTTGAACCAACGGAATATGTCATGAAGGTCAGAAGAGGAAAGATCGTACAGAAAGGACTTGGCCTGTCGTTTTTCTACAATACGATGACCACAAGTATGATTGTGATTCCGGCTACAGCTTTTGACACCAATTTTGCCTTTGACGAACTGATGACTGCAGATTTTCAGAGCGTCAGCGTGCAGGGGGACATCTCCTATCTCATCACCGACTATGAGCGGGCGTCCCGGATGGTGGACTTTTCCTGGAAAGGAAAAAAGGAATATGCGGCGGCGCTTACGGAGGCCAGACAGAAGATGGCCAAGCGGGTCCTGAATCTTGTGAAAGTATGTATTACCAAATTTATTAGCGGCAAGACGGTGCAGGAAGCGATCGTATCCGCCGATGAGCTGGCCGGGGCTCTCCGGGAAGGGATGAAAGAGGATGAGGGACTGAGGGATTTTGGTCTGGACCTGGTCTCCGTCTCCATATTGGGGGTGCTGGCCCGAAGCGACACCAGAAAAGCACTGGAAGCGGCAGCAAGAGAAGAGATCCTAAAGCAACAGGACAACGCCATCTATAAGCGGAGGAATGCGGCCATCGAGCAGGAGCGGATCGTAAAAGAAAATGAGCTGAACACGGAGATCCGGGTGGCAGAAAAGCAGAAGGAAAAGCGGGAAAAAGAGATGGAGATGAAGCGGCTGGTTCAGGAAAAGCAGGCGGAACTGGACGCACGGAAGATTGCCAGCGAGATTCGGCTGGAAGAAGAGAACTGCCGGCTGGTGGATCTGCAGACTGAAAATGAAAAGAAAAAATCCGATGCCAAAGCCTATGATTCGGAAGCACTGTTAAAAGCGTTTGCCGGAGTGGATACAGAGATTGTGAAAGCTCTGGCCATCAGCGGAATGGACAGCCGGTCTTTGATTGCGAAGGCATTTCTGGAAATGGGCGACAAGGCGGGGAAGATCGGTACGCTGAATGTATCGCCGGATCTTTTAAGCGCACTGACGGATGCATAGAAAGAGCTTCCAGATACTTCCTGCGGGCAAACAGAGTCTGTCCGGGGATAAAAGACGATTGGCAGGGAGGCTGCAAGGAGGGACACTATGGAGAGGGAAATGCATAAGGTGGTTCTGGTCACCAGAAAGACCAGACTTCAGGAACTGATCCGCAAATACAACACGGCTGAGCAGGCCAGATTCTATATCGAGCATCTGGGCGCGGATTTTTCGGACTATGTCCGGGAGGATGAAGCATATCGAAGGGCGGTGACAACCGTCACGCAGGCGGCAGAAACATACGCCAGGCTTCAGCGGATTGACCGGGATTTTCTGCCAAACATGATCTTTGGACAGCAGGACATTGTGATTGCTGTGGGGCAGGACGGACTGGTGGCCAATATCCTCAAATATCTGGATGGCCAGCCGCTGATCGGCATCAATCCGGAACCGGACAGATGGGATGGAATCCTGCTTCCCTTTGAAGCCGGGGATACAGAACATGTCCTTGCAAGGGTTCTGAAGAAAAGCGCAACCTTTCGGGAGATCACCATGGCCCGGGCCAGGACCCGGGACGGCCAGACCATGCTGGCGGTCAATGATCTGTTCATAGGCCAGAAGACCCACGTATCCGCCCGATACGATCTTACCTGGAACAGCCGTCAGGAAAGCCAGTCTTCCAGCGGGATTATTATCTCCACCGGTCTTGGATCCAGCGGATGGTACCGCTCTGTCATGGCCCAGGCGTCCGGCATCGCGGAGTGCTTTGGCGGTCCGCGCCTGGTAAGTCGGGGGCCGGCCTGGGAGGAAAAGGCGCTGACTTTCGTGGTTCGGGAACCTTTTCCCAGCGGCCGGACCCAGGCAGGGATTGTCTGCGGCCGGCTTACCAGCCAGGACACCTTCCGGATACTTTCCCAGATGCCAAAAAACGGGGTGGTTTTTTCCGACGGGATGGAACAAGATGCCATCGAATTTAATGCGGGAACAGAGGTTACAGTGGAGATTGCACCGAAAAGAGGGATACTGGTTGCATAATTTACGGCACCCTGATTCCTGCTAAGAAACGGTTTCTGCCCCCGGCTGCATGGCCGGCTAAGGGTTCGGAACTGGCTGCAGAGGAGATTACGATCTGCAGTAATGCTCGTATAATTCGTATACTTTTTGCTTCATTCGTTTTTTTAACTCGGCCGGTTCCAACACAGCTGCATGTTTTCCCAGGGGCAGAAGGAAATCAGCAACCCATTCTAAAGTGTCATAATTGATTTCCATGTCAATGATTCCTTCGCCGGATGGAAATACTTTTAAACCGCTGGCCAGCAAGCATTCACTTTCGCAGCGTTTTACGCCGATGGCTGTCAGCCGGATGTTCAGGCGGCAGTCATTTGGAACTTTTGTTTTTTTCAGATATTCCTGAATGGACCCGGGAACAAAGTTGTTTCCTTCCGGGCAGGGCTTATCTTCCAGGATTTCCCGGATGCGGTCAACCCGAAATACCCGGATCTGTTTCGCCGTTGTGCAGTATGCAGGACAATACCAAAGTCCGTTCATGGCATATAATCCGATGGGGATAATGGTGCGTGTACTTTCCGAAGATGTGGATGAATAGCGTATGGTTGCGGCGTGACGGTTTACGGCAATCTGAAACATGGACTGAAGCAGCGGGGAATCACAATGCCGGTCCGGGATCCAGAATACGATTTTGTTTTGCATCTGGATGATACTGCTTTGGATATCCAGCGGCAGACAATTTAAAAACTTTTTCAAAACGGATATGGTTTCCTGCTCGAAAGGCAGGTCACGGTAAAACTGCAGAGACTGACAGGCAAAAAATACAGCTTTGGCCTCATTTTCTGAAAAGGCAATCGGCGGTAAAATGCGTTCTTTCAGGATATGATATCCGCCTGCCGCGCCGACTTCAGAGTAGATGGGAAAACCGGCCTGCTCCAATTCCTGCAGATCGCGCAGTATAGTTCTTCTTGACACGGAAAATTCCTCTGCCAGTTCGCCTGCTGTGAAATCTTTTTTGGCATTTATAGTTATCATCATTTCAATCAGACGTTCTGATTTTGACATTTTTACACTCCTTTTGGAATTATGACAGCTTTTGTCACTATTTTATGATAAACTATCTGTATGACAAATGCAAGATGAGACAAAAACGAAACAAGGAAGACCCATGGATGAACAATTGGTTCATCATGGTTTCTGAGCGTTTTTCTTAAACTAATTGTTTTATCTGAAAAATCCCTTAAAATCAGTAGAAAATGATTTTTGCGTTTGTCCTGAAGACGAAAAACATGGAGTGGGCTGTACAGGGCGAAAAGTGATTGTGCGGGAGAAACGCGTTGTACCAGGCACCATATTCGATTGGGATAGGTGTAAAAAACAATTGTGGGAGAAAGGAGGAACAGCCTGTGACCGGTACCGTGGAAAACAAAGCGTATTGGTGATCAGCCCTCAGAACACGTCTGCCGGATCAAGTAAGTGATCTTGGTGAAAAATCAGAAAGGAAAGCAGCGCATGAATAAGTTGATGTATCTGGTTATGATTGAGAAAAGCAAAACCTATAACCGAATGACAAAAAAGGCAGTTATGGAGCACGTGGAGAACATAAGAAAGCTGGATGACGAAGGAAAGCTGGAAATATGCGGAGTCTTTAAAGGATATCCGGGAATGGCAGGGATGTATATCCTGAAAACACAAAGCCGTGAAGAAGCAGAAGAGATATGCCGTACAGAACCGCTGGTCGTGGGAGGGTATGCAACCTGCCGGATCGTTGACCTCCAGATTGCAGACCGGGAAAATAATTATCTGCTGTAAATTTTTTTACTGAAAATGCTGACGGACATGTCAGAACTGTACAAGAAAACCATTATCTGTTATAACCCTTTTTACCCTCAGTGGACAAGGGGACACACGGTTTGCATACATCTGTGTTCTGACATTTTGAGACGAGGTGCCCTCTGCTTTTACCGTTTTCCTGTAAAACGATGCGGCTGTCGAGACATGAAAAGACAGTTTTCGCGAGGGCACCGATGGTACTGCAGAGAATCATTCTTAATATGACGTCAGAAATCGAAAAAAAAGAAAATAAATTTTCAGAAAACTATTGACAAATCACAAAAGATATTGTAATATAAAATCACCAAAACGAAAGAGATACACAAAAATCTCTGGAAATGGAGGAAAGGTCCAATGGGAAGATGAAATTTTGATCATGGTTGGGAACGATCTGAATGTCAGCAATAAGATGACAATATCTGAAAAGAGAATTGCAGAATTGCCGGTCCTTTCCCGGACATGATAAGAGATGAAAACAGAACAGTGGATCCAAACAATCTGGCGGTATCCGGAAATAATCTTGAAAGGAGATAATCAGGGTGAAACTTCAGATTGACTGGTAAAGAGCCATTCGATTCAGAAAAGATGATCGGATGGCTCTTTTACATTGATCCGTTTCCTCATGCAGTATCTGCTTTTTCGGATACTTTTTCAAGCGGTCTGCTCTTTCATCTGCTGATGCAGAGATAAGGTTCTTCCATATATATAATTTTTTGTTCTGTATCCGGTCGTCAGAGGGGATGCAGAAATTTTCCCGACAGCCCCGTTTTTGTTGTGTCTGTGTTGCTTACTGTTTGCACAGGGATACGGTTAAGGTTCCCTGGTCTGCAGTTGCCTGGATCTGGATGGGCTCTGCAAAAGTGTTGGTGAAGCGAAGATCCAGCGTGTTGCCGGAGATTGTCGCATCCATTCCTTCCGGAATATAGGCCACTTTCAGAGAATGAGGATGCCGCTCAGTGGCAGGCAGTCCCGCGTTTAACATGGCTGCATACAAAGTAGAGGAAACCTGACAGATTCCGCCGCCGATTCCGGGGACGTATTTTTTGTTCACGATAGTAGGAGCCTCTACGTAACCGTTGGCTACAGTTCTGGGAAGGATCGTCTGACTGAAAGAGAAGCTCTCCCCGGGCTGGATCACAACACCATTGATCCTGGATACAGCCAGCGCAATATTGGAAGCGCGTGAAGTACCTGAACTGTAGGCTGTTGAATAACTGCCGATCTGTGTACTGACGGGTGCTGCTTCAACGGTGGTAAGCACAGTACCGTCTCCGGCTGCGCTTCGGCCTTCGGCTCTGCCATAAGTTTCATAATGAACACAATAGGCATGATAATTGTTCCCGAAAGATGCCTGCAGATCCGGATAATTGTTCCGGTATGCCATACAATTAAATTCTGCGCTGCCGGACCGGCCTTCCGCCATCCCGGAATCAACATAATGGCGGTATAGGCTGTTGTAATCATAACCAAAGGCTGCCTGCAGATCCGGATAGGTGTTGTAATAGTAGTCCACATCAAAGGTCAGGCTGGTCAGCGGTGTCTGAGCCGCCATGGCTGGTGTCACGCTTCCCCACAGCATGCAGAAGCATAAAATCATTGCTGTAAAAATGCTTGCTTTTTGTTTCATATCTTTTCTCCCCATAATTTAAAATTGAGATCCATATAAGTAGATGGTATCTCTTTGTAAATCAAATTATATCATAACGAAGTGGAAAACGGAAGTGGTTTTTCTGCTGTCATCAGGGCTGTTTGTCTTTGGAGAAGAGCCGCCCATACAAAGATCGGCAGGAGGATAAAAAGTGACGGCTGCCGTTCGAATGCGGATCCCGGGTTACTGTTCGCAGGTACCCTGTGGACGTAACCGCATATGCCATTGGAAATCGCCTGCGCGATGGGGCATATGCTTTGACTCCATAATGGTACTGCACCATGACGAATCAGCAAAGTGATTCGCCATGGTGTGAACAGGAATAATCCCGGATCCGCTGTGTGGCTTTAAGAGAACATGATGATTGCAAATACAAAGGTTTTCTGTTATGTTTTATACTTAAGGAACCATGGTGTTCATCGTTTGCTCTCCTGATTTATGTTCCGGAGTCTGGCACGGGCGGATAGGAGTATGTTTGGGCAGGGCGATGATCAGAACGGATGGGGGAGTGGAGTAATATGGAAGATCATATCATCCTTACAGGCAAGAAAGTGATTCTCCGGGCGGCAGAGAGGCAGGACCAGGGGATGCTTCTGGGGCTGATTCGGGATCCCAGGATCGTGAAAGTGACAAAGGGTTATCAATACGCGGCGTCCGGCGTGCATCCGGCACATGGCCTTTGCTTCCTGCCGGTTCCGGCCGGCAGCTTTCGCCGGGTCATTGCAGACCGGGAAAAACCGGAGGCAGGTCTTGGGATGATACTGCTCTCGGACATAGATGAGAAAAGCAGGATGGCGCAGATTCATATCAAGCTTTTAAAATCGGCCCGGGGCAGCGGCCGCGGAAGAGATGCGGTGAACGTCCTGACTGCTTATGCTTTTCGGCAGCTTGGTCTGGATCGTATCTGCGCCAGCATTCTGGAGGACAACCTGCCATCCCGGAAACTGTTTGAAGCCTGCGGGTTTGAACAGGAGAGTACATACGAAAGCAGGGCTGATCAAGAGGGACACTGCCGGAGTGTGTGCTGTTATGTGCGAAGAAAGGAAGCATAAAGGAAGAAGTGCAGGAAGCAGAGACAGAGGAACTGATCAACAAAATTTATGACGGTTCTGTGGATCAGCTGTTTGCGGCTCTTCTGAGCAGAAAAAACTTTCTGCTGAACAAATTGAAAAGTTAAAGCAGATTGTCAAAGATCTGGAATGAGGTGATCCCTGTGAATTTACTGGAAATGAGTCTTTCCGGGACGGATCAGCCCTTATACATACTGTTTTGCTTGGAACAGGTTGTTTTTGATGATGGCACAGCCTGGGATAATCCAGATTATGGAGACTGGCTGAAAACATATGCAGGAAAAGAAATCAGTGTGGATGAATCAGAAAATTATTATCCGCATGAGTACCAGTTAGAAGCAAAAGAGGAGTATTAGGGCAAAATAAAATTTATTTCCTAAACCCTCATGCCCCACATTTGGCACCACCATAAATGAAACTGTGCAGG
>CAJTYJ010000021.1 GCA_910583895.1 uncultured Lachnospiraceae bacterium | reverse complement strand
ATAGAATAGCACATTTTGCTGAAGCTTTTCTATATCAACTAGCACAACAGGTTAATTTAAGAAGAGGAATCTTTTTATCAGTCATATACGACTTAAGTTCACCAACATCAACAGCATTTACTGTAATTATAACAGCATCCACTTCCAAATCTGCCAACCCGATATTCGGCTTTAACACTCCCAACGGATGATATATAGTATTTGCCTCACGGTCTATCGTTCTCTCAATATGCACTTTTGTGTTTCTTAAATCTTCACATAATCTAACTCCAATAGAACCCATTCCATAAATAGCCACTTTAGTATACCCTTTTTCAATCAGATAATCGGAAATACTTAGATTATTTTGTTTTAGCAGTAACCATTGATTCAACAAAGCAAAGTATTCTCTATATCTGTCTAATTTGCAAAACATTGTATCTGCATACCTTACTATCTTTTCAATAGCAAAACATAAAAACACAATCAAAAAAATAGAAATAGCTAACATAACAGCCAAAAACATACTAATTCTTCCCCCTTTGACACTCAACATGACTTTTATGAAAAATATATCTTTTCTCTAATCATAAAATTGCACACAAAACAAATATTTTATACTTCCTTATACATAATTTATACGCTTTGCCACTATCTCTCCAAAATCGTATACCACCGGTCCGTTTCACTATACTCTTTTTCTTTATTAAGATGCGGAAGCATCCCCTGCTCCACAATCTTAAAACCGGCATCAAGCCAGCTTTCATAAATATGGTTATACTCTTCGGCTGTGCGGTAGATCACATCATAATCCGCTTTTAATGCATCTGAATAAAATTCATCCAGTGTAAGTCTCTCCTTGACTGCAATCGTCTCTGTAAAGTAAACCTTGGCGTGCTCATCCATCTTGTTCAATAATCGCCTCATGCCTTCAAAAAGATCCTCATCATTCACATACATCATCACGCCGCAAGTCCACAGGCGGTTAAATTTACAGGAAAACTTATCATCCGGCAGAGCACAGAGTTCATCAAACCCATAGTTTAAAAAATCATATGACCTTCCCGGATGGTGGTTACGCTCACTGGCACGTGCCACCATTTCCGGGGATAAATCCGTCCCACAATAATATCCGCAGATCGGAATCAAAGCCTCTGCCCAGCGGCCCATTCCACATCCAATATCCAGCACCCGACAGGTAACATCTATCTGCATCTTCGGAAGTATATTTTCTTTTTCAAACATATCCCACGCCAATGCATACTCTGGATTTTGATCACCCAACAGAACAGAGACATACGGATTATCCATATCCTTCATTGCTTTGGCTCTGTTATTATAGAAATTACGCGTATTCTCTTTATTAATCTCTACTTTTTCTCCGTAGATCCTTTTTTTGCTCATAACTTTATACCTCCAGGTTTTCTTTAAAATACTGCGCGCCCGCGTATCTGTCTTAAACATCCACATCGATCAATTTTAGACTTGTAACCGTCAGTTTAGGCACCCGTTTTTCTTTGGGCGGTAAAGTCATATAATCACCATAATACGTGGACAGATAACAATGACGTTCTTTAAAACCCAAAAACTTTTTTCCCTCAAATTCGATCTCTGTCATTTCATCAAAACATCTTGCCGGCAGCCCATATCTGCAATGTTTTGGGTATTCCAGAGTATAATGGCTTATCAACTCTGTGTCTTTTCTATTCGTATAGACTGCCAGCAGATTTCTAATTCGAAAAACATGATTTCTTGGAACTTTACTAAGTATCTGATAGATTTTCCGCAATAACAAACGCTTTTCCACGTATTTTCCAACCTCTGAATACAGGGTCTTGCGAATCAGAAAACAGATAAAATGATGTATTCTTCTGCTGATATACCCATCCGGCACGTTGTCAACCACAAAGATATCCATAAAAACTCCGTTATTTTGCTGCAGACGCTCCTGCCCCTGACGTATAAATTCTGTATTTTTTCGCCGAAGTTTTGCATATCCCCATCGGTAGTTTGGATCCGTCCAATAATCCTGGAGAAAAAATCTTCCATCGTCCAGATCCCGCCTGTATACTTTTTTAAATTTCGCATATTCCTTTCGGCGCATGATCACATCAATATCATCATCCCATGGAATAAAACCTTTATGTCTGACCGCTCCTAACAGCGTTCCGCCATCCAAAGAATAAGAAATGTGATATTTTCTGCATATCCGATCAAATTCAATCAGCATCTCCAACTCAATTTTCTGTAGTTTTTTCAGCTCTTCATCCGTGATCTGATAGGCCTGCTTCATCTTATATCATCCATTTCATCCTGTATTTTTTTACATTGCTGATCTTTTAAAATCGCCAGTGTATGGCGTATGCCTCTTGGCACATCATAACCCCCTGTCCAGCCAAGTCTGTGCAGTTTCTCAGAATTTAATACTGCATGTGCGATCGGTGTACTTTCCTGAATATCCGTCTTTTGGGGCTTGCCCAAAGTACATGTCTGTCCGCCCAGACTGGCGGTTATCTGTGCAAACTGTGCGATGGTTGCTACAGCGCCCGGGTTTGACACATTGTAAGCCTCGCCGGATCTTCCCCGTACCAGAACCGTCAGCAATGCTGACACGCAATCAGCCATATACGTATAACTTCTCCTCTGTTTTCCTTCACTTTTCAAAGTCACATCTCTGCCATCCAAAATATCCTGAAAAAACTGAACCGATGCCCGATTGTCTTTTCTGGATGTATTTGGTCCATAGACATGACTTGGTCTTATTACCACCGTATCAACGCCATATTCTGCAAAATATGATCCGCAAAGTGTCTCTGCTGCGCGTTTCGCTGATGGATAACAGGATCTGCTTTTCATCGGATCTACATAACCACTATCAGATTCAAAAAACTCTTCTGCATTCCCTGCACCATATACTTCTCCGGAAGACAGATACAGTATACGAATATTTTTCACTCTTCTGGCATATTCCAGCAACTGTATCGTTCCTGTCAATGCCGGCAGCATAGTTTCCACCGGACGCTCCCGAAAAGCCCCCGGATAACCGTCTCCCGCCGCATGAATGATATAATCCACTTCATTTTCCAGAGTCAACGGTGCACATACATCTTGCACGACCAAGCGAAAATATGGATTTCGCAAAATCGAACAATATCTCTCCTCTGCATATTTTCTGTCACGAACTAAAGCATACACCTTGATTTCTGCATTCATCATTTTGTTTGCATAGAACAACAAATCAATCAAAAAAGAAGCAATCAAACCAGAAGCCCCTGTAATCAAAAATGACTTTCCGTACAGGCATTTAAAATCCAAGGATAATCTGACCGCTTCCTCAAGATCTCTTTGATAAGTTTTATTATCATGGTACATATACGCATCCCTCTATTTTAGCCATGATTCTTTTTTCGAATACAATAATGCCCGAAAAATCTCCAGATCTTCCACCGTCGTGATCTTAACATTTTTTTCTGATCCTGCGGAAAAATAAACCTTTTCTCCCAGTTCTACCATCAAGGTGCAGGTAGCAATGGAATTCGTAATTCCTCTTTTCAAAGCTTCTCTATGTGCCCATAACAGCTTCTTTAACGGAAACGCCTGTGGGGTCTGCGTCCGCGCAAGAGAAGTTCTTGCGATTTCCTCTTTTGAACATTCCCCATCCTCCTGACGCAGAAGCATTGCTTCTGCACAAGGAATTACCGTAACTGCAGAACCATTGAGACGACATTGCGCAATACAGCTGGAAATGATCTCCTGTGATACATTAGGACGAATTCCGTCATGAATCACAACCAGATCTTCTTCCCCACAATGCTTTTCCAGTTCAAAAGTGCCATTGCGAATGGACTCTTGCCCAGTCTCTCCCCCTGGAACCACCCATTTTAATTTTGTAATATTAAACTGTTTGGCATAGGCCCACAATATTTCCTGCCAGCCTTCAATACACACTACTAATATAGCATCGATCTCCGGATGCTGCTGAAATGCTTTCAATGTATATACAATCACAGGAATATCATTGATATTTAGAAATTGCTTGGGGATATCCTGGTTCATCCGAACTCCTTTTCCCCCGGCAATGATCATTGCTTCTACCATATTTTTGATCCTTTTACAAACTCTTATTTATTCAATCTTTTGTAAAAAATATTGAAATATTTTTTCTCCCACATTTGACTGTTTACTATTTTTCTCATTGGACGGAAAAACAAAATCATAAAAATGCTCTAATGTACATGTATCTTCTCCTTGAAGCTGCTTTTTTTTTGGCATTTCTATTCTTCTTCTCGTATCAATAATTTGAATTTCTTGCAGCAACATTGGCTTGCCCATCTCTCTATAGCTTGTCATCAAGCTGCTCCAGTCTCCATAATATCCATCCGACAGCACCAGAGCCAGATTCGAATCAGGGGTCTCATCATAAATTCCCCATTCTTCTTCTTTAAATTCTTTTACCCGCTGTAAATATGCTTCTTTCATCTGAGGAATCATGGAATTAATCGTATTGATTAAAAGTGGATGTGGTCTCCAAAGCAGTACAGCTTCATCCCTTTTCTCTTTAAAAAAAGAAAACACACTGTCTATTTTTTTTAAAATTTGCTCTCTATATGTCAGAAGTGGCACAATCGACAAATTATAAAAAATAATCTTCTTCCTGCTTCCATCGGGCTTTAAAATCTTCTCCCGCCATTCCACTGGCAGATCTTCGATCTTGCACTGCATATTCAAAAGCTTATCAAACTTTGGCGACCCAAGAGGCAAAAATTTCTCCTCTGCCGGTACAAACGCATCCTCAAGTCCGTGCTGTTTCAGTACCTTTGTATAAATCGTACAGTACTTCTCATAAATACTTTCCGGCTGCACTACCACTCGATCCGCGAACAAGACCCCATGAGTATAGCACTGGTGATCTGACGGCCCGCCCACTTCACTGACAAAATACGGGATATATACCAGAAGATCCGTATGCAGTTTCATATTTTTAGCATAATACTGCTCCGGAACTCTCGTCACACTGTTGCTTTCGTCATAGGGGTTATGAAAAAAGATAATGTCCGGCTTTCTCTTTTCGATGGAATACTGCCAGTAAGGAGTCACCGGCACATAGTCTGGATACTTGTCTCCTTCATAATGCAAAGCGCCCAGAGAGTTATCCGGACGCACATCATAAAACGGAATCGGAACCACATAACTCTCCACCTGTTCCTCTTCCCTTGCCGCCATCCATACGCTTTCCAGGGAATCCCACATGGACACCTGATAAGGAACAAACAGGATCTCCAGTTTTACCGGTATCTTTTCCTCTATCTCTTTTTTGACTTCCATAAAAATCACTTTCAGGTTCTGGATCCGCATTCGGTTGCCGCTCTCTGCCTGATCCAGAGAACAGCTCAGCTGATACAAAAGCTCACAGGCCTGCTCCAGCCGGGGAATCGTCTCATGTCCTTCGCCTTCCGAATCTTCAATGGTATTTCCGATCTGGATGACCAGCTCCTGAATCTGGGAAAGCACGTCCACTGCTACTTCCTTACTGAGCCCTTTTAAAATCCCTTCCAGTGTTTCCGCTGTCTGAACAAGATACTGTGCACTGCCCAGAAGCTGTGCTTTTATCTGCTTTCTCATTTCGTCTCCTTCTGCTTTGCCACATAATCGATGATTCTCGCATAATCATCAAAATAATCAATCTCCGCCCAGAAGCGTCCGCCCACATCCACCGTGTAGATATCCTCTTCCTTGTTATCCGTGAAAGAATAGAGAATATTTTCCCACCAGATACTGTGCTTCTGATGGCTGACCAGTTCTTCCATACGCGTGATAAATTTGGGAAGAAATGCTTTCCCGATTTTGGCCATGCCCACATACTCACAGTTCCGCTGTTCGATGGGGAGCCCCTTTCCATATTTTTCAATTCTGCCATCCAGACTGGTATAAAAGAAATAATCCCCTTCCACCGTGCGGGAATAGTCAATCGCCATGACCGGATCACGCGGATCAGACATGACCTGTTCCAGGATTTCTTTGGAAAAAAACACATCTGCATTCAGTACCAGCAGATCATCGTCCATTTCCTGTCTCGCAAACCAGATACTGGCAATGCTGTTAGTAATATCATAAAAAGGATTATAGCAGTAAGTGATCCGGTCCAGTCCCGCCAGCGCATCGCGAATCTTGCCCTCTTCGTAACCGGAACATACGATACACTCAAGCCCTTCCTCCTGTAAAAGCTGCACCGAACGCCGAATCAGCGGCACCCCATCCACTGGCAAAGTCGATTTGGGCACACGCTCCACGTTCCGGGCTATCCTTGTACCTCTGCCCGCCGCCAACAATATCGCTTTCATCCCGCCTGATCCTCCTTATAATTCTAATTTCCTTCATTATATAAAATATAATATATATACTTTAAAATCTTACCGTCCTATATATCGGCAGAATCAAAGAAAACTTAAATCTTACTCCTATAACGACTTTTGGAATCCTTTTTTTCTATTGAAGATGTTCCTCACTATAGATTATTGATTCGATTTTGCCAAATTCATGCAGAGCTGTCTGTCCTTCCGATACTCCTCCTTATCCAACCCCCGCTTTTAATGTTAAGACCCCGTTTCTTTCCACCCTCCCCCTCTTCCCATTCTCTAAATAATCGTATATAATATCCGCAGAGAAATCATTTTGAAAACACCACGTTCTACGGAGTCAGCCATCATGAAGAAACAAAAACTCTACCTCCTTTTGCTCCCCGCCATCTTCACCTGTGCGGCGGTGCTTCTGGCCAGCTTATATATCGCCTTTCGGCCCTTCACCTGGGCAGATATCCAAAGCTTTGCCGGATACGCCCGGACCTGTGTGACAGAACAGATCACGACATTTCAGGAAACCTTTGCCTCCTGGCAGGAAAAATCTTCCGCCCCCGCCTCCTCGGAAGCCTCCGGCACACCGGACACCAAAACCGATCCCCCCTATATGGAATCCACAAGGGAACAAGGAGATATCTCTCATCTCCAGGCAGACAGCGGTGACACCTCCGAGCAGATCTACCTTTACATGCTGGATACCGGCAGCGGTCCCATGCTCTACTATCATCAGGGGGACCTGCGCTGGGGCGATTATCTCTACGGCGGATACGATCCCATGAACAAATACGGCTGCGGACCCACGGCCGTGTCCATGGTCGTCAACAGTTTCACCGATTCCCCGGTGGATCCCACAGACATCGCCGCCTGGGCTTCCGAAAACGGCTACTATGCCCTCCACGGCGGCTCCTACCACAGCCTGATCCCCGATGCCCTGGCTGCGTATGGACTCTCTGTCGAGAGCGTCACAGACCGTTCCTATGAACATGTGGCAGACCTGCTCTCCTCCGGGCATATCCTGGTGGCGCTTATGGGACGCGGAACCCTGACGGCGAACGGACACTTCGTCCTCTTCACCCGGCTTCTGAACGACGGCAAGATCTCCATCGCGGATCCGGCAAGTTATGAAAACTGTACGCTGGAATGGGACCTGGAACAACTTTTAAAAGAGCTGAAGAAAAGCTATGACAGCGGGGGACCTCTGTGGGCAGTAAAGCCCTGACCAGATGAAACTGCAGCTGTTAAAATTTATCTTTCTCAAAACGTTTCAGGGGCAGATGTGACTCCTGCAAGCCCCATCTGCCCCTGTCCAGAACCGCCTGTCTCCGACAGTTCTTCTGCCGGAATCCTCTGCGGTCGTTCTTATCCGATTGTGTTCAGAAGCATACCTACCGCATAGTAATTGGTCAGGTTATATGCCCCGCTCTTTGCGAAGTTCGCAAAAGAAGTCATGCCGTCCGGCAGCGAATAATTCGAAGAAGATTTATTTGTGCTGTTGGTACTGTTAGTTTTCTTATCGGTCTCCTCTGCAGAAGAAGTCTTATTCGTGCCGAGAATCTGCTCCACAGACGAATCCAGAATCTTGGTCGCCTTATTTCCCACACGATCTGCAATGCCGTACTGGCCGCCTATGGTCTCTTTTACAAAATCATAGCCTTCTTCGAGCGTCTCCGTCAGCTTCTCCTCATCCACACTCAGATATCCGTCCTTATCCTTGCTAAGTCCGAACGTCTGCAATGCTTTGTCTGTCAGCGTAGAACGCTGAAAGCTTGCCAGATCATCTGCCGCGGTGGCCGTCATGCCATTGTTGTTCTTCAGGAAGGATATGGTCGAATTGTAGTCATCCACAAAGGTCTTCACCGCAGATACGATGTTTCCAAATGCTTTCTCCACATTCTCCTGAGCAGTCTTCAGCGCGTCTGCGTCACCGCTCTGTGCCGCTTCATCTGCCTTTTTAAGCGCTTCCTCGTACTTCGAAAATACATTGTCTTTCTCATAGATCTGAAGCGCAGCCGCCGAATCCTCCAGATCCGTAAGCGCCATCTGATAATTCCTCAGATATGCTGAACCTGTAGATACCGTGCCATATTTGTTCTTGACAGAACTGCTGCCGGATGTGCTGGAAGTATCTTTCGAACCGGATGTACCGGAAGTACTTTCCGTCGATGTATACTTATCCTTCAGCTCATCCGCTTTCTGATTGGCATCATTGACCCAAGAATCATAATCCATCCCGCTGTTGTAGCCGGAATTATAACCAAAATTATAACCTGTGCCGATCCCGCCGATTCCACTTGTTGCCATACTATTTCTCTCCTTTCTGGTATCTTTCTACCTTTTTTGGCGGATCTTTCAAAAAACCTCCCGCCTTTGTTGTAAAAGGATCACTCCTTATGCAACCTGTATCAAAAATAATTCATAACTCCTGTTATTCTTATATATCGCCAGCTTCCGCCCGATTATAAGCCTCTCCTGGCAAAAAACACCACTTCATCCCCATTTGCCGCAACACTTTCTGCCCTTTACGGACACAGAAGCATTTCTCAAAGCGCTTTCAGCCTTTCTTTTGCCGCCTCATACCCTTGCTTTGCCGCCATCTGGTAATATTGGACAGCCAGATCCTTTTGTCCGGACACCTCATACCAGGCCCCCAGATTATAGGCGGCCTTAAAAGATCCGGTCCCCACAACGCCGCCAAGCTCCGGGCGTTCTCCCAGCTCCAGACACCGGCGGTAACAGCTTTCGATCCTCGGAAGCAGCTCGATATATCGTCCCACATCCGACAGCACACGTTTCATATAAAAAAGCCCGCACACAAAGCAGAAATCTGACCAGCCTCCAAGGGCTGCCTCTTCCTGTTCCACAATCCGGCCGGCCTCCTCCAGACATTCCATGGTTCCCAAATCCAAAAGGGTGTACAGATACAGCACCACGCCCCCGGGGCGATAAGCTTCTTCCCCCTTCGACAGACGGTAAAACCGCCGGAAGTACCCAAGACTTTCCTTTAGCCGCTTCAGATTGCGGAGGGTCGAAGCCAGCTGAAACTGATAATATCCGTCCTCCGGGTGCTCCTTTGTTTCCCGCTCCAGATAAGAAAGATTTCGTTCTCCCTTATCCGTATACAGATAGCCGTCATGATCCGCTTCCAGGGAAAGCGCATAACAGGGATAATCTCCGGCAGGCTGTTCGTGAATCCTCCCGGTATACCGAACCCCCGCCGGCAAAAGTCTCGGAAGCACCGAGCTGCTGACGCTCACCCCCTGCTCGTCCGGATAAGAATCATACCGAAGGAGTCCTCCAAGCCATGTCCCCGGATGTGCCAAAAGGCTGTGTTCCAGCTTAGAACGGCTTACGGGCTTTAAATACTCATCCCCGTCCAGCACCAGATTCCAGTCTCCGTCTGACTGTTCCAGTGCATAATTCCGTGCAGCGGAAAAATCATCGATCCAGGAAAAGAAGAACACCTCCGCCCCCATCCTGCGTGCAATCTCCACCGTCTCATCCTCTGATCCGGTGTCCACAACAATCATCCGATCAACCAAAGGCTTTGCCAGCCGCAGACATTTTTCCAGCGAACGAGCTTCATTTTTCACAATCATCACCAGATTGATCTTCATCATAACCCTTCTTCCGGCAGTTCCTGTCTCTTCTGCCGCTCCAGCTGTCTCTGAATCTGTTTCTGGTAGACAAAGTTCCGGACATCTGCCTCCTCTCCCGGGGAAAGCTCCTCAAACTTACATCCATAGCCATAACCGCCCATCAGTTCCTGTACCCGGAGAACCCTGACATTTACCCGAAAGGGCTCGGCCTTGAAAGGATAGGTAAAGGAAAACATCTGACCGCTGTTCATCTTCTGATCCGTGACCATATACAGTCCGCCTGCACTGATGTTCCTGACCGTACCGGAAAAATATTTTCCATCCGACATGACAAACTCGGATGCAATCTGCACCTTTACCCGTATGTCTTTCTGCCGCTGGAACGATTCGTACACCTTCACAAGCGTGCAGTCCGCCATCCAGGGCTCCCCCGCCTCATAGACCTTCGGATTTTTTTTCAGCGTCATATCGCACAGGGTCCGGATCAGTCCCTGCTGTGCATCGTAGAAATCCACAATGGTCTTCAGTCTGACCGCCTTCAGCTTGGGACTCCGAAAGTAAAGCTGAAGCACATTTTCCTTAACCTCGGTCACTCTTGCTCTGGACAAGGGCTTCCGGTCCGAGCCATAGACCAGACAGCTCTCACAATCTTTTAATCTCATATTATCTCCCCTCCTTGATCGATACCGCTTTCACACCTGCCACTCCCTCACCTTATGCCGGGCGTTCGGCAGCATGGTTTTAAACAGCACTTCCTGATTGTCCTGTAAACACGAACACCGCGGTATCAGCCGCGGTGCCTGTCTTTTATATCGTAATGCTTCCCACCTGACTGCTGGCATTCATCGTCATCTGAAGGCGGAGCAGCTCCAAAAGACTGTAAAAACTGTCCTTGCTGATGGATACCGTATCGCCGTCACTGTCGCCCTGGGATGCTGTTCCAAGCAGCATGCCCAGCAGATTGCCGGAAGATCCATAGATGGAGGAAAGCCCGTACATGCTCCCCGCACCGGTCAGCGCCGTGGAACCATACCCCCCGGAAAGACCTGCAAGAGCAGAAGTCCCATATGTATTTTCGGAAGAAGCATTGTACAGTCCGCCCACCGATGCAGCAGAGCCATAAGCACTCCCATATCCCGAAAGAGCCGAAGAACCGTACAGACTGCCCAGCGCGGACGTTCCCTGGCTTCCATAACTGCTGCTGACCATGGTGCCTGCCGTAAGCGGAGAACCATTCAGGTAAGCCCCTACCTTGCGCACATAATTCTGAGTCTCTGCATAAGGCGGTATCCCCCCGTACTTATCTACACTGCCCGGACCGGCATTATATGCAGCCAGGGCAAGGCTGACATCACCGTCGTATCGATCCAGGTTGCTCTTCAGATACTTTGCACCGCCCATGATGTTCTGTCTCGCATCATAGGGATCCGTAACGCCCAAAGAACTGGCCGTCCCGGGCATCAGCTGCATCACGCCGATGGCTCCTGCATGAGACACCGCACTTGGGTTAAAATTCGACTCCGCCTTGGCGACTGCTTTTAAAAGATCCGCAGAGATCCCGTATGCCGACGCTGCTTCCTCGAAAATATCATCCATACTCTCCGTCACACTTTTATTGGCATCTGAAAATGCTTCCCGAAAACTGCTTCCGGGCGTCTCTCTCTCTTCCTGCTTCTGACGAACCTGTTCCTGTTCTGTCAGCCCATAGAGTCCGGCTGCCGATGTTCCATATATCATGATTATGTCTGCTCCTTTTTCACTCTGTCAATTTTGCTCCAGCCACTCCTCTGGAATCTCTTCCGCCTCCAAAGGAAGCTCCTCTGATTCTTCCTGAGCGGCTCCCTCCGGCTCCCGATCCGGCACATATCCCAGAAAATAAATATAAATATCCACAATCGCCTGGTAAAGTTCCTCCGGAATCTCCGCCCCCAGCTGCAGCTGCGTCAAAAGAGTGGCCAGCGAATCATCCTCATAAACCGGAACTCCTGCGTCCATTGCCGTCTCCGTAATCCGTTCTGCCAGATATCCCATACCGGATGCCACAATGACAGGCGCTCCGTTCTTCTCTGGATTGTACTTCAGAGCAACGGCCTTCTGCCTCATTAATTCATCAAATTCTGACATTGATCGTCGTCTCCTTCTCCCGTATTTCCGGAAATACCTCCGTCACCTTCCGATCACGCACACGCCCCATGATTGAGATCTGTCCCAGACGGATCCCGTTCTGTTTCAGAATGTCAAACACATCTCCCTGGATCTTTTTATCCTGCTTTGCCAGATGGGTCGGCACAAACAGCTGCATCTTGGACTCTCTGTCCTGAAGCGTCAGAATCAGCTCAAATTTGCCCAGACTCTGGATATCAAACTTCAGGAAAAGCTTGATCTTTCTGCCCTCTTCCTCATTGTCCTTCTTTGCGTCCGGGTCCACCCACATCTCGGATACCACATTGTTCCCATCAAACTGGAAAGGAATCAGAAAATGCAGAAGCGGCATATAGACACTCTCATTCATCAGCATCCCGTTCATGATCGTATAAAACTGCTGAACATTCTCAAGACCTGCCTGACCGTTGGCGCCTCTTAAAAGCAGCTTTGCCAGACTGTCGGCAAAATCCGCCATCATGGGCTTTTGAGCCGCCGCTTCGTCTGCTCCTCTGGCAAGCAGCTTTTCGATCATGGCCTGCCCGTCCTGCCCGAACAGCTTCGCAAAATCACGGTCTTCCATCATACGGTCCAGAAGCTGCGACAGCTTCTCTCCCTCTCCGTTCTGGTAGCGGACCGCATTGAAAATCAAAAGCATCGCCGCATCCCGGACTGCTCCGTAATCATGGGTACGGGAAACATAATTGGAAAGAAACGGGATTAGCTTTCCGTTCAAAACACCTGTATTGGCCGCTGTATCTCCATTCTGCGCATCCCAGTTCATGCTGCTGGCAAGCTCCCGGAACTCCTCCCGGAAAGAACGCAGCATCAGCTGCTCGATATCTCCGGTCAGAGACCGCATCTGCTGCAGCAGGTGGGTGCCGGAAGCATAATTATTATATCCCTTTAAGAACGCCAGCGCCGCCTCTTTAAAACTGTCAGAGGGATTCTGCATCAGCGCCGCACGCAGACGGTTAAAGAAGTCACCGCTGAACCGGGCCTGTAATTCCTGCTGTCCCTGCAGAAAAGCGAACAGCTCCTCGGGAGAATCCATCCGAAGGGACATCAAGAACTGATCGACTAAAGCGCCGATCTCTGTGCGTCCCGCCTCCTGAAGAATCGATAAGTCACTAAAAAGCAGGCGCTCCAACGCTCCTGCCAGATCCTGGCTCTCTCCAAGGCCTTTGATAAAGGCGCCATAATTGCTTTCATAATTGATGACGCTGAATACATCGTTCTGGGCCGTATTCCCAGTCTGGTCCCCTTCCCTGCCATCCGCCCGGACTACCCGGGTAGGGTCTGCCTGGTTGCGGACCGCATGATCCCCGTTGTACTTCGGGTCCATGGGATTGGGCACGTTCCGGTTATCTGTATTGATACTCGGATTCGTCACCTGTAATATATTCGCCATATATCCTCCAGCTTCCGTCTATAATATAATGCAAACGGTCCCGCCGTGCACACTCGCTCTCCCCCACAGCAGAATCCTGTACATACTCATTCACCTTATATATATCGGCTGCTTTTACCATTAAATTAGTATGATCTTTTTATATTTCATGTGAAAGTCCAAAAGACATTTGCACAATACTAAAAACATTATACTCCAGTAAGGCCTCCCCGGCAAGTAAAACTTCCCCCTTTCCCGCAAAAATCCCTGTAATTTCCCAGAAAAAATGCAAAAATAATCTCTGACATCTTATTCTTCCGCAAAAAATGCCGATAATATAATCAGTATTACAGAATAAGCCTGACAGGGCAGCTCTGCTGTCTGTTTGTTTTTGAAAGGAGGCTTTTTATGAACATCAAATTTCAGACCATGAGTCCTTCCTACCGCACACCGACTCCGGCCCCTGCAGTACGCAAGCCCAAGGCCGGCCAGAGCAAAGGAAATTATGATACGGTTACCATCCACGGACCTCAGGTCAGTCAGGAAGACAGTTTTGCAAAAATTCTGTCCCGCCGTGCCGCTTCTTCTCTGAGTGAAAGTGCCAGTCCGGAACGGGTTCAGGAGTTAAGCCGTCAAGTATCTTCCGGCACTTATCACCCGGATGCAGACAGGATTGCCGGCCGTCTGCTGGGACTGAACTGAAAAGGCCGGCTTTCAAGTCCCATTGCTTCACGAATCAGGTTTTTATAGAAGGGAGTCTACCGATCAGTTATGAGTCAGAAGACACAGGATCCGTTAAACCAATACCGTGCCGTCATCAGGGATCTGGCAAACGTAGCCGCATCCATCTCCCGGGTGGAGGAGACGAAAGCTGCTGCCGCGTCGGAGCGCCGCCATGAACTTCTGGACGGGTGTATCCAGGAAGAGCAGGCGCTTCTTTTGAAGCTGCGTGGTTTAGAGCAGCATCGGATGAATTATCAGAAAGACCTTGGATGGGAAGATCTGACATTGAATCAGATACTGGATCAGGCGTCTCCCGACCAGAAGGAGTTTTTGACACCGCTGTTTGAAAATCTGGAGCGGCAGTTAAAGCGGCTTCGACACGCAAGAGACGCTTCCGAGCAGATCATCGGAGTGCGGCTTCATGAACTTGATATCATTGCTGCGCGGCAGCAGGGCAGTTCTTATAATAATGAAGGAACCGTTCGCCCGGCTGCCACATCGCACGCGCGGATTCAAAATAAATATGTCTGACCGGTTTTCCGGATCAGATGAAAGGAATTTGGAGGAGTATATATTATGGTACGAGCATCATTTGCCGGTTTTTCAACCGCATTATCTGCCCTGCAGGCGAACCAGAAGCGTCTGGACATCATCGGGCAGAACCTTTCGAATATGAACACCGTTGGATACACAAGACAGGAGCTGAAAACATCCAGCATCAACTACCGGACTCCTGTCTCCAACTATATGAACGGTTCCGAAGTTCTTGTGGGCTTCGGAGTCCGTATGGATAAGGTCGCACAGATCCGTGACCCCTATCTGGACGCCCAGTACAGAAGCCAGATGTACAAATCCGGCTACACAAGCGGCCTGCAGTCTTCTCTGGACAGTCTGGCAAAGGTCTTTGATGAGTCCACCATCGACAACCTTCACTCGGGCTTTACCAACATCCTGGGCTGTCTGATCGATATGCAGGATCCTGCGAAGATCAACGACGCCATCTACGAATCTGAACTTCGCTCCAAGATGCACGCTCTGGCCAACATGCTGAACGATGCTGACACCAAGATTACCGAGGCGGAACAGCAGGAATTCATGAAGTTAAGCGGTCAGAATACTTCCGAGAATGGTTCCATCGAGATCGTCAACAATATCCTGATGCAGATCGGCAACCTGAATCGTCAGATCAAGCAGAATCAGATCCTGGGCCAGCAGAGTCTGGAACTGATGGATGAGCGGAATGTCCTGCTGGATGAACTTTCCAGTTATATTCCAATTGAAGTTACTTATTATAAGGATCAGGCACATGATGGAATTGATTCGACCGGCGCCACAGACACAAAAGAAGCGCTGGGTGAAGTATACCATCTGGACAGCAGCGGCAATCCCATGTTTAAGAAGGAATGGCCCGATGATCTGCGGGTGGAGATGCTGTATAAGGACGCCAACGGCAACACCCAGCGACTGACGCTTGTGGAAGGGACCGAAGGAAGCGGATCGGATAACTACGGACGTCTGGAACTTACAGGCGGAAGCCTGCAGGATCCGACAGGAGCTGCGATTACCTTCCATGGCAGCAAGAGCAATCTGGTCGCAAACAATGCAGCCTCCGCTGTTTTTGAAAAAGATGCTGCCGGCAATATTACAAACCAGTTTCCGGAAGATTCCGGTTCTATCCAGGCAACCCTCGACATGCTCTGGAAGGATGGTACAACAACCGGTCTCACTGACAAAAAAGGATATGAGTATTACAGAAATGAACTGAATAATCTTGCGAAAACGTTCGCTGACGTCATGAACGCCATCAATATTGACGGAGCAAAGAATGATCAAAGCATTGCAAATGCAGCTGATCAGTTTCTGTTTTATAATAAAGACAAAGACGGAAAAGATATCACTGCTGCCAACATCGGTATCAACTCTGAGTGGACCAATGGAAACGTTCATATCAGCACGGCCGGCAGCAACGCCAACGGAACCAAAGATCCCACCGATACGATCATGAACATGCAGGAAGCAATGAAGGTAACCTTTGGTACGGGTGCCGTCAGTGCCAATCTTGACAAAATTCTTGCCGGTATTGATCACAACCTGAAAGACAACACTTTTGCCGACTATATGAACCACATCTCCACGGTTCTGGCCAATGACTCCTATCACAATGCCATGGCTCTGAAGACCAATGTGACCGTGTTAAACGGCATTCAGAACAGCCGGGACGAAGTATCCGGAGTCAGTCTGGACGAAGAAGCATCCAATATGATGCAGTTTGTCTCCGCCTACAACGCAGCATCCCGTCTTATGACCGCGCTGGATCAGACTTTGGATACCCTGATCAACAGCACCGGTGTCGTAGGCCGGTAATCTCATAATCCTGATCTTTTGCGGACAGTATGTGACCACACTGTCCGCATCCCTATAGAATATCAACATGGAGGTAACCAATATGCGTGTTACAAATACATCCACTTACCGGAACTATACCAGTTCCATCAACAGTGTACATGCGAACCTGAACAAAAGCCTGAACAAGATTTCCAGCGGCAGACAGTATGAGACCGCCGCAGAGAGTCCCCTCTCCTACTACAGGGGCAAGGAAATCGACGATCAGTACCTGGATGCACTGGGCCGCGTCACCCTTCTGACTGACGTCCAGGCCCGCCTGGAACAGCAGGAAAAAGGAGCCTATGATATCCAGCAGCTTTTAAAGCAGGCCAAAAATGACGTGGTGCTGAAAGCCAGAACTGCAACCACCGATGCGACAGCCAGAGACACCCTGAAATCGGACCTTCTGCAGAAAGCACAGACGATGGTCAATGATCTGCGTTCGCAGTATCAGGATTTCTACGTATACGGCGGCAACGATGTGTCCACACCGCCCTTCTCCTTAAGCGCAGATGGTACGAAGCTTACTTTCAGCCACAAATTTCCTGGCGAAACGGATGTAACCAATTTTGAGATGGAACTGAAAAAGAACGGAGACAATTACGAATTTGAATTGCTCTCCGGAACTGGAAGTGACGGTAAGCAGTTAGGAGATATCAACAAACTGGTACAGGCCATGTCCGAGCATGGATATATGGATCTTGGTTACGGTGATATCCGCAGCAGAGATACGCTGCTCGATACCTTTACCGGCGGCATGAACGTTCTGACCGGAATGAATTCCGATACCATCCAGTCTCTCTATCCTCTGGATAACAACGGGGTTATTACAGGAGCAAATGCTGCCAATGCCGAAAAAGACATCATGAAACGGCTCACCGACGGCCCGCTCGGCACCGTCCTGCAGGGTGTGGCTGCACTGGATCAATACGCAGATGACGGAGATCCCGATGTACTGGATGACCAGCTGGAAAAACTGATCGGAGATATGACAGAAGCGGAGCACGTCATCAGTACCGTCTACTCTGATCTGGGTAATAAATACAAAACCCTGGAGAATACCGAAGATCGCCTGAACGCCCTGACGGATTCTTTAAAGGTTCAGTATAAGGATATCGTAGGTGCAGATCCTTACGAATCTATTTTGGAGATGTATAACAACCAATATGCTTACAATGCAGCCCTTCAGGTGGGATCGAATCTGATGCAGTCTTCCTTGTTTGATTTTGTCAGATAGGAAAAGCCTGTCCTAATTTTATTTTGTTTTCTGAAAGGGGGTTCTGTTCTATATGGAACAACTTATCAAAATTACTTCCGTACCAATGCGTACCATGCGGCTTTCGCAGAATGCCCGGCTGGTCAGTTCTGATTCCGTAGATATGGAACGGCGCAAAGCCCTGGCCCGTCAGATGTCTTTCCGTCGCACTCATACATCTGGCAGTTCTCTGCCGATGGACGACATTACAAGAATTAATCGGACCTTCTCCAGACGGAATACGACACCACAGACACAGAATGTGTCCAGACAGCAGGAGATTTCCAGACAGCAGGCACTCTCCAGACAACAGATGACAGCCTCTTCCAGTCAGCCTGTCGTCCGCCAGTCTGCACCACCGAACCAGTCTGCAGCGGAAGCGGTTCCGGTTTCTGCCTACGAAGCAGCAGCCCCTGTTGCTTCGCCTGCCAGTCACAAACAAGAATTCTCCTCTTCTTATACCGCACAGTTAGGAGCTTTGGAAATGCGGGTTGCCAAAGGAGATCTCACCTTCCTGCCGCCCATGGTGATGACCATCGTCACCCAGCGCCCCGAGCTTCATTTTGAATATCTGGGTGAATTTAATTATGTTCCGCCCAGAGATGCCTCCAGAGGCAGCAATATCAATTTATTCACATAGGAGCGACAATCAACATGACAATTGAGACAGATTATGGTACCGTGGATTACGAAGAAGAAAATCTCATCACCTTTGTGGATGGACTTTTTGGTTTTCCCGCACTGAAGCGCTATCTCTTTTTATCTCTGGATGAAAATGATGATTCCATGCTGATGATGCAGTCCGTGGAAGATGTAAGCGTAGGTTTTGCGCTGGTCAATCCCTACGTTCTTTATCCAGATTATTCACCTGAACTGACTCCGGAGGAGCTTTCCTGTCTGAAAGTCACAGACAAAGGCGAGCTTTCCTACTATTCTGTTTGTGTGGTACACAGCGATTATCTGGAGAATACCGTAAATCTAAAATGTCCTCTGGTCATCAATCCGGAGACAAGACAGGGAATTCAGGTAATCCTGGAGAATTCTTCTTATGGATATCGGCACAAGTTACGTTCCTTTCCATCAGTAATGGATTCTGTAAATATGGAAGATGGGAGTGACAACGATGCTGATTCTTCGACGGAAAAAGAATGAAAGCCTTTTGATTGGCGACAATATTCGAATTACCATTATCGAATGTGCTGGAGACGGCGTTCGTCTCGCCATTGATGCCCCAAAGCAGATCTCAATCCTTCGAGAGGAATTATCCGAGGCGGAACAGAGCAACAAGACAGCTCTCACGCCCAATATCAATTCTGTGATGCTGCTTCAATCCATCTTAAAGAAAAAAAGTGAGTCGTCCGATTCACAGGCATAAAAAATCCCTGCAGAAGAAAGAAGTCTTCTGCAGGGATTTTTTTAACCTGACAGTGTCCGCATCAACAGCCGTATCCCACGAATCACCCAATATACCGGGAGTAGTACCGGCAGCTTCTCTACTCTTGGATAAATCGAAGACATGTAATGATAATCTGGAAAAATCCAACGAATCCGACGTTTTAATTGCTCATGGCGTTCTTTCAGCTTCTCACGGAATTGCTGGCGTTCTTCTGCCCGCTTTTCTTTGTCCAGCTCCTTTTGTATCATCTTTTGAAGCCGAAGCGCCTGTTCATCCGCCTCATGGTTTACGATGCCTCTTGTCAGGAGTCGTTCTTCCAGCCGGTCAAAAGCAGGCATATCATCAGGAAGATGTTCATAATAAGTATCTTTCTTATCTCCAAACCACATATAGGAGATCCTCAAGATCTTCTCTGCCAGCTGCTCCACCTGAAAGTCTTCCAATCTCCTGCCTACTGCGTCCAGACGCACATGATCTCTCCAGGTCCGGTGGCAAAGCTGCAGATCCAAGACCTCCCGCATCGTCAGTTCATCTGTCACATAACGGTACGCAGCCCCCGCCAGCCGAAAAATCAGTTCCCCTTCCAGTGTCAGAGTTCGAATGTACTGGTACGACTCCCGGAGCATCGCCGTCTCCAAAAGACGCCTCATATCTCTTTCATATCTGGCTGTCCGAAAAGGAAGCTTGTAACAAAGAAGCACGGAAATACTGTTGAGTCTGCTCAAACGTTCTCCCACGCCCTCATACACTCGGTCTGTCTCGTATCCCATATCAACCAGATAGCCTTTTACCAATGTAAAATTCTCCTGATTCAGCAAAAGCTGAAGAGAGCTGTTGGCCGCAGTCTCCGGAATCGGATAGTATTCCCTCACAGTCTCTGACATCAGGATTGTACAGGAGATTTTCCTGGCATCCAGCCAGGTCAGCACCTCTTTGACGGACTCTTTGTAGTTCTCTCCATATTGCAATGCCTCCTGATATCGTTCGAAGAAACGTTCTCTCCATTTATCCGGCAGAGACTCCCGATAGCCAAGAATCCCCAGATGAACGATATTGGCAACTTTATGATAGTCTGCGAGCCGAAATATCCGTTCCCAGTCCAGACGGTTCAGCGGTACTTTCATCGTATCCTGACGAATGATGGATGATACGATTCCCGTCAGAGCCCTTCCCTCAAACACCATTTGATTCATATAATTTCACCTGCCCAGGCAAAGCAGCTCCGGCTCCAGCCTTACTGCTGTTTCTGATCCCCATAATACGATCTGTCTCCGGCCAGCTTTCGGCTTAACCGCTGATCCAGACTCCGGATCTCATCGATTATCTCCTGGGTCTTTCTCCTGATTTCATAGATCTTCTTCTCTTCCGGGCTCTCCCCGGTGTCCTTTCCAAAGTCCGACATGATAAGGAGGCGCAGTTCTCTCTGCGCCTTCTCATCCTCATCAGCAAGCTGCCAAATCTCATGGATACATTCATCGGCTTTTGCCATCTCTTCCGCTCTCATCTGAAGAATCATAGAAGTTGATACTTCATCATTCCGCGAAAGCGCATCTGAAAGTTCCCTGCTCAGCTTGCTGATCTCCCTGATCACATGATACCGTCTCTGAAGAAGGACCATTACCTTTGTCCTGTCCAGTCCTGCCTGTGCCATTCTGCCTATCCCCTGACTTCCCGCTGCACAACGATATGCATATCATTTACTTTGCGGCTGGCGCCATCAAATCCTTCCCGAAGTTCAGACAGAATATGGCGGATCCTTCCGATCTCGTCCTGACGACGCTCTCTTCCGGCACTTACCCGGCTGAGATCATAGACAAGATAAGTATAGATTCTTCTCAGATCCCTGCTGATTGGATAGTCCATATTCAAAATATCTGTCAGATATCGAACAATCCTCGTGGTGCGCCGAATACAATCTTCAAAATCTTTATAATCTTTCTCCTGCAGTGACCGCTCTGCCCTGCTCAGTCTTCTGATCGCTTCATCAAACAGAAGCAGCAAAAGCTCTGGTCCGGACATGGAGTAAATACTTTTTTCTTTGTACTGGCTGTATCCGCTCATACGAATTCCTTCCTAATATCTGTATACTATTTTATGGTGTCTCTTAACCGGAGATCTGTGACAGCCAGCTGGACTGCGAATTCATCTGACTGATCAGAGTCTCCATCGAAGCAAACTGTTTGATATACCGATCCTGCTGCGTCTGCAGCTGAGACTGCAGTTTTTCAATCCGAGTCTGGATGTCTTTGATCTGACTGTACAGGAAATTGTTCAAAAGCGTGGTTGGTGTCTTCTCGGAACCTGCCTCCTCAATCAGCCGTCCGTAGGATCCGCGTCCGCCTTTTGTGGCTGCATTGTCACTTGCATAGCGGGTCGCATAAGACTTCAGTGTATCTTCCACCGTCTTGGTCAGACCTTTTGTAACCTCACCGCCGCCTACAAAGATCTTGGACACCAGCTCCGGCTCCGTCTCCATGGCAGAACGGAATTTCGCCTCATCAAACACAATCTTTCCGCCGTCTTTGTAGTCATCGGAGTAGGTAATACCGATCTTCTGAAGATCATCGTAATTGATCCCGTTGTTCATCATCTGCGTAAACAGCGTCTGAAGATCGGAACTCAAATCACGGATCGTGGAATCCCCGTTTAAGATTCCCTGCTTTGCCTTCTTCTCCCAGTTCTCGATGGAGGTCTCATCCATCTCCGCCTTCTGCTCATCGGTCAGCGGACCATAGGAACTGTCCGGACGGGTCGTCAGCTGGGTATTCACTTCGGCTACCAGCTCGTTGAAGCTCTCGATAAAGTTCTTTACCTTTTCCGTCGCTTTATCCACATCCGCTTTGGCTGAAAATGTGACTGTATCGGAGGTGTCTGAGATCCAGACACCCTTACCGGTTGTCGGATCTTTCACAATGTTTCCGTCTGCATCCTTTTTCCATTCTCCGCCGAAAGTACCGGATACTGTTACATTAAGACCTTCCAGGTTGAAGGTGTTGGACGCACGGTTCATTTCCACATTGACGCCGTTGCCGTAGCTGACCTCGATGACCGCATCCTGGCCTTCCACAAAACCGCCGTTTTTACCGGTTGATGAAAAGCCGAAAAGCTGATTCGCCAGCTCGCCCTCCAAAGTAATATTTCGATTGGCTCCGGTCTCCGAGGACACCAGCATAAACTGTCCGGTCGCATCCACATAGGTAGCTTTTACTCCCGCGTTGGAAGAATTGATTTTGGACAGAAGAGAACTGACAGAAGTGTCTTTCGTAATCCCGTCGATGGTCACACCATTGATGGTTAGCCCGGCCTCGTACTGATCATCCGTTAAATTCAGACCCAGATTGTCCTGGCTCAGTTTTCCGCTCAGATTCACCTTGCTGGAAGCACCATAGCTGATTCCCATAGCCCGAAGAGCAAAGTCATTACCGGAAACTACAGAGACGCTGGAGGTTTCATCTAACGTTGAGAACTCAAGACTTCCATCTGCTGCAACGCCTGCCTTTACATTGCCGTCACCAAATGCACGGTCCAGACGGCTCTGAATCCCTTCCATCATGGTCTCTACCTGTGCTTTTTTCAGTGCATCTCCACTCAATGGCTTTCCATCTGCATCCACATAAGCAGCAGCTTTGATTTTCTCTGCCTCTTCTTTTGTCAGCAGCTCAATTTCTTTCTTGGTCCCATTAAAATTGAAGGTCACTTTCGTATTCGTCAGGGCGTCAACCGTACTGGTTCTGGTGATACTGTTCTGAATATTGTTGTCGGACAAATTGAGGTCGGACAGCTCTAATGATTTTCCATCCTTATCCGTGGTGTACCCCAGTGCATCAAGCGCATTGGAACCCGTCTTATAGATGGTATAATCTCCCATACCTTTGCCGCCATCCGCAGTGGCTTTCTCCCGAAGTCCGATGCTTCCCTTTGCTTCATCATAATAAAACTCGACCGCCTCATGAACTTTGGCATGGGTAAACTCTTTGCCGGAATCTTCCAGCATATAATTCAGCTGCTCTGTCAGCCTCTCATAGTCTTCTTTGGTTGCATTTTCCGGCAGAACATAATCAATATTCTCCATCACCGGATTCCCATCTGCATCATATACTACTTTTCCGTCATCGCCGCGCTTTTTATACTGTGATGCAAAGGTAAGCTTCACCGTGTCATTCCAGGTTCCACCATCCCGGTCGTTATAGATACCAAAGGTCAGAGTCTTGCCTTTCAGAGTAGAATCTGATATCTTCTTGTCAAAATCATTGATTCCGGTCTTCAGCGTTCCGTCCAGACGGGAGTCGGACTTATGTACGCTGGAAGTCGCCAGCTGCTTTACCGCTGTGATCGACACATTATTGATCAGATCAGAAGTCCCCGTAGCTGTGATGTATTTGGATGACTTGTCACTGCCATGAATCGACACGAGACTCTTTGCAAAAAGATTGGTATCCACCAGACTGGAGGAAGAAGAATAGCTGAAATAATTGTCATTCATATCAATGATCTTATCGCTGAGACTGCGAAATGCCTCCTGCTTCCACTGGATCTGAGTGATCTCCTTTTTCGCATTGTTGATCTTTGTTGTCGTGCCAAGGGTCATCTGTTCGATGATCTCGTCACGCTGAATCCCTGATGCCATGCCGCCGAAACCCCGCAGCGATGTGTTGCCCAAACTGCTTGTCGATGATACACTTGCCATAATTCTATAATCTCCTTTCGTTCGATTCGTCACTGTTCCATCCGTGATCAGTAACCTTCGAGCGTTACTATTCACAGGTACCCTGTGAACGTAACCGCATATGCCCATTGGAAATCGCCTGCGGCGATGGGGCATATGCTTTGACTCCATAACGGTACTGGCCTATGACGAATCAGCGGAGTGATTCGCCATGGTGTAAGCAGTAACCTTCGAGCCTTCTTTCTCATGAAAAAAACATATTTTAATCTATACTTATTTATCGACATGATGTATAATAAAGATAATACTTTTGAAAAATCAATTTTATTTTTCCGGCAGCGGAACTTGAAATATGGAGGTACAGTTTTGTCTATCATTATCACAGTTTCAAACCAGAAGGGCGGCGTGGGCAAGACCACCACATCCGCAGCCCTGGCGTCCGGGATCTTTCTCACCGGAAGGAAAGTGCTCGGGATTGACCTGGACCCCCAGGGCAATCTGGGATTCTGCCTGGGCGCAGGCACGGACAGCCGTTACACTATCCTGGATGTACTGAAGGGAGATATCCCTGTGGAAGAGGCCCTGGTGCGCGGTGACGGCTCCTGTGATCTGCTGGTTTCCGATATCACCTTAAGCAGCAGCGGTCTGGAACGGCTTCCCGGCAAGCGGGAATGCATCCTGCGAGATGCCATTGCTCCGGTGATTGATCAGTATGACTACATCATCATTGACACTCCGCCGGCGCTGAATCTTCTGACCGTCAATGCCTATTCCACCTCGGATTATCTGATCATCCCCATGTCTTCCGACATTCTGAGTCTGGTGGGACTGGCACAGTTAAAAGAGACGATCGAATCTGTACGCAGCACACTCAATCCGGATTTTCGCGTTCTGGGCATCCTGCTTACCAGATACAACCGGAGAACCAGGCTGGCTCACGATGTGCTGGATATGGCCAATCAGCTGGCAGTACAGATTGATACGCAGGTATTTGAGACCAAGATTCGAAGCGGTGTGGCCATCGCAGAAGCGCCGGCTCACGGCGAAAGCATTTTTACTTACAACCCCAACTCGCTGGCAGTACAGGATTACGCAGAGTTTCTCCTGGAGATTGCGCCGGCGATTCATTTAAAGGAGGCATAAATCAATGGCAAAGAAAACCAACAAAACTTCACATGTACTGAATCTTCTGACTAACCACACGCCGGGGGAGGATACGGATAACGCCGGAATGGAGAAAAAAAGCGACGTTTCCACGATCCCTGCTGCTTCTGCGAAAGTTACTGTCGTAGATGAGGGAAGCCGAAACGACCGCGTATCCCAGGAGATTTTAAGTCATTTATCCGAAGAATTGGAACTGGAAGTACCAGAACTGGAAGAAATTCCCGAAGAGCTGCCGCAGAACGCTCCGGAGGTCTTAGAAGAGCCTTCGCCTGCAGTGTCGGAAGAAGAGACGGTTTCGGCCGCAATTCCTGAAGATACCAACACAGTTTCCCAGCCTGAAACAGCATCCGTCATCAAGCAAAGCCATCGACTGGTAGACCAGCTGAAGGATGACCACTTCCATTTCATCAACGTGATGGAAGAACTGATCATGCAACATGATCTGGACGCTATTTTAAGACAGTACAACGTATGCACCTGCAACCGCTGCAAAGCCGACGTCTGTGCCCTGACGCTTACCGGTCTCCCCGCTAAATACGTGGTGGCAAGCGATAAATCCCTCTCCCCGGTTCTGAATTATTACAAGAACCGCTACAAGATCAGCATTCTCGCGGAACTGAGCAAAGCCTGCACCGTTGTGCGGGAGCATCCGCATCACGAAAGGTAAGACAGCAAAAGCGATTCCTTCACAAGACTGCTTCGTGAAGAAATCGCTTTTTCGTGTTTTTTGCTTCTTATCTTTTTTCTGTCCTTAATCTGTAATTTTCAGATACTCTACCAGTTCTTTTACTTTTTTATTATATAATGCTGTCGTCATACTCACAATTTCATCATACTGAGATTCTTCATATGCTATCCCTTTTAAGAAAAACCCACGTTCAATTGCTCTTTTTTGTTTCTTCAGCATACGATAGCAGTTTTGCAAATGTATTTTGCCCATCTCATCAAAAGATTTCGTATCTCCATGTGCATCAATCCATTCTTCCTCATATGCCGCCAGATATGGATAGTCAGACTCTTCCAGCATACCTCTTAAAAGAAACTCATTCATTTGTAAGACTCCTTATTCTATGCAAAATTCAAAGATATTTTTCAAAATACTCTTTATAAGGAATGTCCGGCTCCAAAATCACCCCTTCATGATCCGATCCTCCGGGAACCAGCTGATGATAGTCTCCATAGCGCCGGGTCAGGATTTTGTCATACTCTGCCGGAACCGGCAGCTGAATATGCTCAAATGGGAGATAAATAATATTCTGAAACCATTCCTTTTTCACACACTGAGAATGCTTGCCTGTCATATCGTTCAACAGGTAGTTCACGTCCTCCGTCTCGCCGAAATGCTCCTCGCTGAAGGCCTCGAACACTCTGAAACTTTCTTTCATTCCCTTCTGATAGAGCTCCAGGATAAATTCCGGCTTCAGCAGAAATTCCGCTCCGCTCTGCAGCTCCCTCAAAACCGTCACCGGCTCCATCACCATACGCCACAGCAGATTCCGAATCTCTTCAATCACGCAGAATTCCGAATGGATTCCGTCCGCCACGCTGTCAAAGGGAAAAATATCCAGAAAAATCCCCTGATGAACCGTATCTTTCAAGCTCAAAAAATTGCGCTCAATCGCCGTCGTCCGGCTGTCCCGGATCTTGGATATCTGCCAGATAATCCGATCTGTATACGCATTCTGGAAAAAATACGGTTCCGTAAACTCGGATGGTGCAATCTCCTGAAATCTTTTGTACTCATCCCGGAACATGATCACGTCAATGTCATCATCCCAGGGAATAAATCCCTGGTGGCGCACTGCCCCCAAAAGTGTTCCGTAATAAGCATAATAGGTAATTCCATGCTTTTTGCACACTTCGTCAAACCGCTCCCAGAGTTCAAGACCAACTGCCCATACTTTTTTGCGCTTTTCTGTAACCAGATATCCGCACCTCTCTTCTTCTTTAAAAAAAGATGCATCCAAAACCATATTTGTTCACCTCGTTCTCTATTTTATTTCTTCGATTACATTCCTTTATCGCTTCATAGAGACATCCTATCATTTATAAATACTTTTCAAAATATTCTTTATAGGGAATCTCCGGCTCCAAGATCATGCCTTCATGAGCACTGCCTCCCCGAATCAGCTGGCGATAATCTCCATATGACCGTGTCAGAATCTTATCATATCCTGCCGGCACTGGTACCTGAATATTCTCAAAAGGAACATAGATCGTTTCACAAAAACAGTCTATGTTGACACTTTGATAAGGAGTGCCCATCATCTCTTCTATAATATAGTTCACCTGACTGGTCTCTCCAAAATGGGCAGTATTGAAGTCTTCAAACACTTTAAACCTCATCCGGACATCCATATGTAATAAATCCAGAATAAAATCTGGTTCTAAAAGGAACTGTCCTCCCTCACTTAGTTTTTGCAGAACCTGATTTTCGTCTGTGACAATACACCAAAGCGATTTCCGAATCTCCTCAATCATGGAAAAATCCTGATTGATTCCATCCGAAACACTGTCAAGAGGAAAAACATCCATAAAAATACCATGATGAAAATCTCTCAGATACGATAAATTATGTTCAAGGGCTGTAGTCCGGCTGTCCCGGATTTTGGAAAATGGCCACACCCTGCAATCCGTATAAGCATTCTGAAAAAAATAAGGTTCTGTAAATTCCTGCGGCGCAATCTCCTGAAGCCTTTCATAATCGTCCCGGAACATCACCACATCTATATCATCATCCCATGGAATAAACCCTTGATGCCGCACAGCGCCAAGCAATGTTCCGTAGTAAACAAAGTAGGTAAGTCCATGCTTTTTGCAAACCTCACCAAACCGCTCCAGCAACTCCAAACCGACTGCCCATACTTTCTTGCGCTTTTCTGTCACCAGAAAGCCACAGCGTTCTTCCTCCTGAAAAAATGATTCATCTAAAACCATATTGTTTCTCCCTGTTATCAATCTAAGGTCTCTGTCATGCGCTTATCACACTTATCAAAGATATCTTTTAAAATATTCACGGTAAGAAATCTCCGGCTCCAGGATAATTCCCTCATGTTCCGTGGTTCCCCTGACAAGTTTATGATAATCTCCGTACACTCTTGTCAAAACTTTATCAAACTCTGCCGGAGCCGGAACCTGAAGATGCTCAAAAGGAAGATAAACCGTTTCCTGATACCATTCCTTTCTTACATAATGTGAATGCCATCCTCTCATATCACTCATAATATAATTCAGCTCTTCGGTTTCTCCAAAGTGGGACTCATTAAAATCTTCAAATACTTTAAATCTTAACTTCTGATCCATACGCAGAATTTCCAACATAAAATCCCGTTCCAGGATAAACTGCATCCCATTTTTCATTTCCGTCAACACATTGACCGGATCCGAGACCATGCGCCACAAAAGCCTTCGAATCTCCTCAACCAGAAGAAACTGCTCATTCACTCCGTCCAGCACACTGTCCATAGGAAAGAGATCAATGCAGATTCCCTGATGAAAAGTATCTCCCAAATCCATAAAACTGCGTTCGATCGCTGTTGTCCTGCCATCCCGGATCTTAGAAAACGGCCAGAAAATCTGATCAGTGTAAGAGTTCTGATAAAAATATGGTTCACAAAACTCCTGCGATGCGATCTCCTGAAATCTTTGATACTCATCCCGAAACATCACCACATCCACATCATCATCCCACGGAACAAATCCCTGGTGGCGCACCGCTCCTAAGAGTGTTCCATAGTGGACATAGTAAGTAAATCCATACTTTTTGCACACTTCATCAAACCGTTCCAAAATCTCCAGCTCCACTGCCCATACTTTCTTGCGCTTTTCCGTCACCAGAAATCCAGACCGTTCTTCTTCCTGAAAAAACGACGCATCTATTCCCATGTCTGCCACCTCATCGTTGGATCATTACTCTATTTATTTTTCTGCACGCCGACGATCGCCTCCAGTACCCAGTCCACACAATTGCGGAAAGTAAGATTTCTGGAAACTTTCTCATAACCGTTCTGAATGATACGTTCTGCCAAATCGGAATCTGTAAGCAGGCGATGTACAATCCCCGGAAGTTCATCCAGATGCTTCAAATCATACAAAGCGATATCCACTCCATCGGTAAAATTATCTGTAATCCAGACACTTGGATCTGTAAGCGGCACCGAATGCTGCAGCAAGGTATTGAAAATCCGGTCATGGGTCCCGGCCTTAAACCATGGCATGACATTCAGATTAATCTTGGCATCCGCCATGTAGGCAAGTGTCTCCCCATAAGGAATCCGGTCATCGATGCGATGCACATTGGAAAGTCCGGAAGAAGGATGATTCTCCCAGCCTCTTCCCAGAAGATACAGTTCGAATCCAGCCTCTGCAAGAACGGTCACTACACGCTCCCTTTCAAACATCCGGATTGCCCAGTCCACATGCACTGCACAGCTCAGGATTGTCTTTCGCACATCTTCCGGCACAGACCACTTCATCTGCTCCATTGTTCCAAGTACCGCCTGTTCAATGGTCAACTCCGTATCAGAAACCAGGCATTCAAATACCCTTTCATAAAAATGAAACATATTTTCATCATTGGGGAACAACTTTCTGACTTCCGCAAGCTGACTCTCCGGACGGTAATAAGTACCGGAGAAAAGGATGTCATATTTTTTATCCTTATAAGGTATCACCTGCGTGCTGCTATCCGGCATAACACCGATATGAGGCATAAAGGCCACCCATGGCACTTCTTTTGCAAAATATTTTTTGACATACTCTACATGTTCTAAATCACAGCAGAACAGCAGATAATTGCGTGCATGCTTTTCCAATATCGGATGGAAACGGAACGGAGGATCCATCAGGATATCCACAACTACCGCATCATGAGAATCCCATGCTTTGATCTCATTTTCTTCTCTCGTCCCCAAACCGTCAAAACAGATGACTGCGTCAATCTTCCTTGATAAAAACCGGTTTAAATTCTCATAGGAATGAGGATCCTCATCCGGCGGATTCAGAAGATCCAAAATAAAGATTTCATGTCCTCTCGCCCGCAGCTCCTCCGCCAATTGATCCGTAAAAAAGTTAAAAGATTCCACTCCGGAGTAAAACAGTACCATCCGCTGTCTTCGATTTTCCTGACTCTGCTGCTGAAAACTCTGATCGATGGCAGCTAATTCTTCTACCGTAAACATCTGTCGGACAACATGCACCAGTTCCTCATATCCTGCCGCCATCGCTGCCCGAAGCACAAACAGCCGATCCTGCAACTCCTGAAAATGATAAAAAGCATTTCTTAAGAATCCCAGTATCTCCTCGGCGCCCTGTTTTCCTCTTCCCATCGACTTTGCATCTTTTTCAAAAGCGGAAAGCAAAAGAACTGCTGTGCTCATGATATACGGATCTTCTTTCAGAATCGCTGTAGTAAGCTTTACACATTCCACCAGCTGCCCATTATTGAAACAGCAAGCTGCCAGCAGCTCATAAGCGGACATAAGATTCCCAGCCAGCATTTTGGATCTGGCCGTACTCCCATGCTGCTCCAACAGCACCAGTGCCTGCTTTAGATATTTTTCCCCCTGTTGATAATTCTGGCCGGAAGCATAATATTTTCCCATGATATAATCAAAATCGGCTTCTTTGGGCATCCGCGTCCGGGCCTGTTCATAGGTTTTCAGAATTTTCGCCTCTTCTGCTCTCACCTCAAGCGCCAGAAGCTGCAAAAGCCGGGCAAAGGTATCCGAAGCCCTCTGATCGTATTCTGCAAGCCGCTCAGGCATCCGCGCAATCGCTTTTTGATAGGCTTCCTCCGCCAGGACATACTCCTCCATCAGATCATATTCATTACCCAGATATCCATACATCTCCCAGTCATCCGGATGATCCGTAAGTTCCGCTTTGATCAGGCGAAGGTTTCTCTGGCTGCCTTTTTTCTGTTGATTTTCCTGATCTCCGTATCCGGTATGGAGAATGGACAACTCTGCTGTCGCATCACAGGCCCTGTTCTGGCTTCCATCCGTTTTTGTCAGATACTCATGGATCCTTCTTTGATACCTTAAAGATTCCAGATTTCGGAATACCCGGATCTGACTGTCAGCAGCCAGTACCTGTCCCTTATTATCCAGATGAATCCATCTGGTTACAATGCTGTCATAATCATCCGATATGTTTTCAATATAAGAAAGCAGCTTTGACGCATCTTCTGAAGAAAAGAATTCATCCGCATCCAAAAGTGCAATCCATTCATACTCTGCCAGACTAATGGCATAATTTTTTGCAGCGGCAAAGTCATCAATCCAGGAAAAAGAAAAGACTTTTGCTCCCATTTGTCTTGCGATCTCTATGGTCTGATCCGTGGAACCAGTATCCACCACAATCTGTTCTGAAACAATTCCTTTTCCCCAGGAAAGGGCCTGTCTGATATTTTTTTCCTCATTTTTCGCAATCATGCACTGAGAAATTCCTGCTTTTTTCTGTCTTTCCAAAATTGTTTCTCCTTTCCGTCCGCCATGTAGATCCCTTAATTCTGCAGACTTTGCTCTACGATCTCCAGTTCCTGGGGTGTAAACATCCCTTTTATCATAATTACCAATTCTTCATAATTTGCTGCCATCGCCGCCCTTAGCACAAACAAACGGTCTTTCATCGCCTGGAAATTGTAAAGAAATCTTCCTAAAAATGCTGCCAGCTCTCCTGCACTGTCCTCTTCTTTTCCATTCTGCTCTGCATCTTTCCGAAATGCAAGCAGAAGAATCGTGAGAGTACTCATCAGATAAGGGTCTTCCTTCAGGATTGCAGTGGTCACTTTGACACATCCTGACAGATTCTCATTATTGTAACAACAGACTGCCAATAATTCATAAGCTTTTTTAATATTTGCAGACAATTGCATGGATTTACATGCATATCCATGCTTTTCCAACAAATCCAATGCCCTAGTTAAATACTTTTCCCCTGATTGAAAATTGCCATGGGATGTATAATACTGAGCAACCATATAGTCATAATCCGCTTCTTCGGGCCAATACTCCACTGCCCGACTGTAAACTTCCAGCAGTACTTTCTCTTCTGTCTCACAGTTCGCTGCCAATATGGCAATCAGACGCATGGCGATTTCGGAAGTAGTCCCATCATACACGCCCTTACCCTCGTCCGGCATATGAGATAGTGCTTTCTGAAACACTTCCGCAGCCTGGTCATATTTTTCCATAACCATATATTCTTTTCCCAGATATCCAAGCATTTTGTAATTATCTGGATCTTCAGAAAGTTCTGCCTGAATCAACTTAAGATTTCTTCCCTTCTTTTTTCTTAGCTCTTCCTTTTTATAACCAGTATGAAAAATCGAGAGATCCGACACAATATCTGCTGTCTCTATCACCTTTCCAGCTGTTGAAATCAAATGTTCATGAATTCTTCCTTCATAACGTAAATCCGGCCGGTTTCGAAAAATCCTGCTCTGTGCCACCACTGACAGTACATTACCCTCATCATCCAAATTGATGAGTCCAGTCATGATTCGATCACAAGTCGTATTATGCAATTCTCTTACATAAGACAAAAGTTTTTTCGCGTCATCCTCTGAAAAATACTCGTCGGCATCCAAAAACACAATCCACTCCCCATATGCTTTGCTGATTGCATAGTTTTTCGCTGCAGAAAAGTCGTTCATCCATTGAAAATGATAGACTTTCGCTCCCATCTGCCGGGCAATCTCTACCGTCCGGTCCGTTGAACCAGTATCCACCACAATCTGTTCTGATACAATTCCTCTTCCCCAGGTAAGAGCCCTGACAATATTTCGCTCCTCATTTTTCACGATCATACACTGAGAAATTCTTACTTTCCCCTGTCTTCCCAAATATCTCTTCTCCTTCCCTCTTCCTGGTCTGCTACTTATTATTTCCAAGGCTTTGTTCCACTGCCGAAAGCTCCTCCGATGTAAATAATTCTTTTTTGATCACCTGCACAAGACTCCTGTAATCTGCTGCCATGGCCGCCCGGAGTACAAAGAGACGGTCCTTTAAATTTTCATAATGGTAGAATGTCCTTCCAAGCAGAGCTGCCACCTGTACAGCACCCTCTTCTCCTTGTCCAGACCCCTCCAAATCTTTGCAAAACGCACGAAGAAGTACCATAAGCGTACTCATCAGATATGGATCCTCTTTTAAAAGCATCATCCCATAGCTGACACACCCCGACAGATTTCCATTATTAAAACAACAAACCGACAACAGCTCCCATGCTTTTTTAATCTCTGCCGATAACAGTGCTGATTGATTTCCATATCCATATTTCTCTAATATGTCCAATGCCTGTTTCAGATGCTGCTCTCCATGGATAAAGTCTCCCAAAGACACATAATAACGCCCCATGATGTAATCATAATCCGCCTCACCGGGCCAGTAGTCTGTTACCCGTTGATATATTTCCATAAGGGCCAACCGATCAGTCTTTGGATTTTCCGCCATCGTGATCAACAGAAGCAGCGCAGTTCTGGATGTGGCCTGGCCGTAAAGCTTCCTCTCCTGCTCCGGTATCAGCGACAAAGCTTTGCGAAGTGTTTGCTCTGCCTTCTCATATTGTTTTGACTCATGATAATCACTGCCCAAATACCCCAACATCCGATAGTCATTCGGATTTTTCAGAAGCTCTGCCTTGATCAAAGATCGGTTTCGTATTCTTTTCTGCTCTCCTTTTGCATAACCAGTATGGCAAATAGTCAGTTCCTTAGAAGCATCCGCTGTCACAATAGAACTTTCATCTGTCATTATCAGATGTTCATGAATCTTTCCTTCATATCGAAGATTCGGAAGATTTCGAAAAATCCGGCACTGCGTAATCACTGACATGATATTTCCCCGGCGATCCAGATTCACCAGGCTGGTCATCAGATTATCATATGAAGTATTTTGAAGCCCTTTGACATAATATAAAAGTTTCTGTGCATCTTCGTGAGAAAAATACTCATCTGCATCCAAAAACGCAATCCACTCATACTTCGCTTTGCTGATGGCATAATTTTTTGCCGCTGCAAAATCATTGATCCAAGGAAACTCGTAGACCTTTGCGCCCATACGGCGGGCGATCTCCATCGTCTGGTCTGTAGATCCCGTATCCACCACAATCTGTTCTGACACAATTCCCTTTCCCCAAGAAAGGGCCCGCTCTATATTCTCCTCTTCATTCTTGACGATCATACACTGGGAAATCCGTACGATTCCCTCAATTTCCGGCTGTTTTCTTCCTTTTTCCTGCATCTATATTCCCAGCCCTTTCCGTTCCTCCTGTGTAAACATGCAGTTCAGCAAAAAATCATAAAATCCCTCACGCCCCGACAGTTTGGCTGCCTTTATCAAGAAAAGCTGGTCCTTCAGATCTCCCATATGATAAAGTCTGGACAAAAAGTCCCTGACCGCTTCATATTCTTTTATCGTTCCCTCACCTGGAAGCAGTGCCATCAAAAGTCTGGACAATACTCCCATTCCATAGCGGTCATATTTCAGATAAGTCACCGCACGATTCACACATGTCTGCAGTTCTCCTGTCTGATAATAGCACTGAACCAGCAAATCATAGGCATCCTGCAGATTGCCTGCCAGAAGCAATGCCCGATTACTGCAGCCATAAGTCTCAAGTTTTTGAAGCGCTCTCTCCAAACACGCACTCGCCTGGTTTGGCTGCTCCTGCGCCGCAAAAAAACGGCCCATCATATAGTCAAAATCGGCCTCCTTGGGAAGTAACTGTACAGCCTGATCATACACCTTTTGGACCTCTCCTGCCAGAACTTTCTCTTCTTCTGACAGCAAACGCAAGAGGTAGGTAAACGTAGCCGCACTTCTCTGATCATATTCCTTTAAGGACAGCGGCATATGTTCGACAGCACGACGATACCACCGGATCGCCTCTGCAGTCTCTCCGTCGGCACTGCATTCGTCCCCCATATATCCCATCATCTCATAATCCTCCGGGTGATCTTTCAGTTCTTCCTGGATCAGCCTTCGATTTCTGCCGCTTTTCCCTTTTAACGCTTTTGTCTGATATCCCTCATGAAAGATGGACAGATCCTGAACCACATCTCCAATCCGAAGTTCTCTTCCTTTTACCGACTCCAACTGTTCATGAATCCGCCTTCGGTAACGAATCTCCGGATCATTTCGGAAAATCCGAATCTGAGTACCGGAAGAAAAGATATTCCCTTCATCATCCAGCTGCTGCCATCCTGTTGAAAGTCCCTCCAGCCCCCGCTGGGAAAGCTGTCTAAGGATCCCCGGGAGCTTCCTGGCATCTTCTGGTCTTATATATTCATCGGCGTCCAAAAGAGCAATCCAGTTCCCCTTTGCCTTGCTGATCGCAAAATTTTTTGCCGCCGAAAAATCATCAATCCATGGAAACAGGAAAACGCTGGCTCCCATCGCCTCCGCAATCTCTGCCGTGCGGTCTGTGGAACCGGTATCTACCACAATCTGCTCCCACATAATCTGCTTTCCCCAGGACAACGCCCGCTCGATATTCTTCTCTTCGTTTTTTACAATCATGCACTGGGAAATGCGGATCTGTCTGTCAGCTCTCACTCTGCCCATACCTCCTCCGGCTATATTTTGATAACAGAAAAAGCCATTTCACAGTATACGCTGTTGAAATGGCTTTCTGTGTTACAAGGCCCTGTTACTTTATGCTCCGGCTTACGCCGGAAAAAGATCTATCCTGCGATTCTGCTAATTAGGAAAGCAGACTCAGGACGCTCTGAGGTACGGAATTGGACTGCGCCAGCATGGACTGGGAAGCCTGCAGAAGAATGTTATTCTTCGTGAATGCCGTAATCTCATCTGCCATATCCGTATCACGAATCCGGCTCTCTGCTGCGGTGATGTTCTCAGAAGTAACCTTCAGGTTGTTCACCGTATGCTCAAGCCTGTTCTGAGCAGCACCAAGCTGTGCACGATATTTGGAAACCATGTTAATAGCATCTTTGATCGCATCAATTGCACTATTAGAGGTACTTAACTGCGTAAGGTCTACAGTATCAGAACTGTCAAGGCCCAGAGACGTAGTCGTCATATTAGACATATTAACTTTAATTGTCTCTGCTGCACTCGGACCAATCTGGAAGGTCATCTGGGAGCTAGCCGTGTTTGAACTCTGCAGCGGCTTAATACCGTTGAAGTCCGTGTAGTTAGCGATACGGTCGATCTCCTCCAGAAGACGGTTAACCTCGATCTGGATATTTGCTCTTGCGGTGGAGTTGTAAGTACCGTTTGCAGACTGGGTAGCCAGTGTGGTCAGACGCTGTAACATGGAGTGAGTCTCGGTCAGAGCACCCTCAGCCGTCTGGATCAGACCGATTGCATCGTTTGCGTTAGTAACGGACTGGTTCAGGCCGTTGATCTGAGATCTCATGGTCTCGGAAATAGCAAGACCTGCTGCGTCATCACCTGCACGGTTGATTCTGTAACCAGAAGACAGTTTCTCCAGGTTCTTGTTCAGAGAACTCTGGTTCGTTCCTAAGTTTCTGTAAGAGTTAATAGCCGCTATGTTGTGTTGAATAATCATAAAATATTCCTCCTGTTTATGATTGTAGTAACCCGGGACGTCCCTGTCCCCGGCTGTCCGTTCAAAGAGGGCCTTACCTTGAACAGACTCTGTAAAGTTTTATCTTAACTTTTTCTTTACATTCTTATTTATCGTCGCTGCTTTGGAAAACTTAAGTGTTTTTACAAAATATTTCTCGTTGTTTTCTTTTGCTACTGCAGGAGACTCAGGACATTCTGCACGATGGAATTGGACTGAGCCGCCATGGCGTTGGACGACTGATACAAGATATTATTCTTTGTAAACTTCGTAATCTCATCCGCCATATCCGTATCCCGGATCCGGCTCTCTGCAGCCGTCATATTCTCTGCAGTTACCGTGATATTATTATGGGTGTGATTCAGATGACTCTCCACAGATCCAAAATCTGCACGAATATCAGATACCGCCTCAATCGCCGCCTCAATCTTTGGAATCGACTCATTCGCATCATGTCTTGTCCGGAAACTCGTCTGGTCCAGCATCAGTTCCTTACTGCCCATCTGGTAGCGGTGTACATCCAGATTCTCCTCTGCCGTATAACCAATCTGAAGCGGAATGTTTGCCTGCTCCGGATCCGACATCATATTCGGAAGCGGAATCTGAGGTGTTCCGCTTCCGAACAGCGGAATCTCGTCAAAATTCGCATTCTCAGCAATTCGGTCAATCTCATCCAGAAGCTGCAGGCGCTCTTCGTCCAGATTTGCTCTCGCTTCAGTCGTGTAAGTACCATTCGCCGACTGAACTGCCAGGGTTTTTAATCTGCCCAGCATAGCATGAACCTCTGTGAGAACACCGTCCCCCGTCTGTGTCATACCAATTCCGTCGTTCACATTGCGGATCGCCTGATTCAGACCCGTGATCTGGGAGCGCATCAGCTCTGACAGCGTCAGCCCCGCGGCATCATCTCCCGCACGGTTAATCCGATAACCGGAAGAAAGCTTCTCCAGATTCTTTTTCAGTTTGCTTTCTGAAATTCCTTTATTCCTGGTCGAGTTTATACCAGGTATATTATGTTGTATAATCACTGTCTATCAACCACCTTCCATAGCATCGCAGCTCCTCCGCCTCCCTGCTCTCATCTGACTGATTCAGAGCTGCTGTAATCTGTGATCGTTTCACTTGATGGTTAGTATATCGGCGGAAAGAACAGGACGGATAAGGGGGAATTGTGTATTTTTTGTGAAAGTTACCAACTGGATCCCAAGTCTCCATACCCCGCCGCTTCTGCGGCTTCTTTGACAAATACCCGGTCTTCTTCTTTCTGAAAATCATAGAAATTGCCCAGGAAGGCTTTGATCTGTGCAGCAAAAGTTCCAGACTTTTTTGCCTGTCCTTCTTTTTTGAACGCAAGTAGCAGCTGTTTCAAGGCTTCTATGCGATAGGGAGCCGCTTTCAGGACTGTGACCGCACAGCTTACACACTGATTCAGGTCCCCGTTTTCATTGTGGCACTGAATCAGAAGTTCCCACGCTTCCAGAAGGTTATGGGCCAGAAGTGCAGAACGGCTCTCACTTCCGTACTGGTCCAGCAGTAAAAGTGCCCGCTGCAGATAAGCGGCTCCTTCCCGAAAATACCCTCGAAGAGCAAAGTCCCGGCCCACCAGATAATCATAATCTGCTTCTTTTGGGAAACGGTCTGTTCCTTTTTTGTAGGCATTTTGCACTGCTTTTTCATCACCAAGATCCATATAGATCAGCAGGAGATGTTTGTAAATCATGGTACCTTGTATGGTTTCCTCCCCTGGTAAATCGAAAAAGCAGGCAGCCGCCTTTTCATACCAGTACGCCGCTTCCTGATAGTTCTTCTGCTGAAAATACGAGTCCCCCAGGCAGACAAGCATCCGGTGATCATTTGGATGCTCGTTCAGCTCTTGTTTCAGAAGCTCGATGTTCCGCTCGGTTTTCTTTTTTTCTTTCATTTCCTCATCGCAATATCCGGTATGAAGAATGGAAAGTTCCTGACTGACATCCACGCAGGATACTGGTTTTTGTCCGGCAAAGAGCTTTTCGTGGATTCTGCCCTGAAAGCGAATCTCGGGCTGATTACGGAAAATCCGGATCTGAGTGCCTGCAAGTGACAATCCCCTGCTGCCGTCCTGACGAACAGTCTGAAGCCATTCAAGCTTGCCTTCCTTTTGACTTTGCAGCACATCGGTATCTTTATTCACCTGAATCCAGCCGGCAATCACCGCCTGACTGTCACTGTCCTGCAGATTTGCCAGAAGGTCCGGCAGTTTTTCTGCATCGTCCGGTAAAAAATATTCGTCTGCATCCAAAAAGACAATCCAATCTCCTTCTGCCTGCTCAATCGCATAATTTTTGGCTGCAGCAAAGTGGTCAATCCAGTCAAAATGAAAGATCTTTGCTCCCATTTTCTGCGCTATGGAAACAGTCTGGTCTGTGCTCCCGGTATCCACCACAACCTGTTCCCAAAAAATATCCTTCCCCCAGGACAGGGCACGCCGGATATTCTTTTCTTCATTTTTCACAATCATACACTGGGAAATCCTGATTCCTTGCTCCATGTTCCATTCCTCTCTCATCTGACCTGAACTTCTGCCACCGCTTATTGAGTAACCGAATACAAATTTCTCCTTTCATTATATGGAATTCCCCTGACAGCGTCAATGCTTTTCCGATTCTGTTTATACGAAAAAATTCTATTGCAAACCATTTTTCCCTATGCTACAATATCATTATCACGAAAAGAAAGGAGGAAAATCATGCATGAGTGACCAGGAATTACTGCACGCCCTGTCGGATATGCTGGACCAAAAGCTGGATACCAGACTGAAGCCCATGGAAGAGGATATAAAGTCTTTAAAAAGCGACGTAAAGGAACTCAAAGACGATGTCACTGTTCTTAAAGAAGATGTCGCCGGGCTCAAAGAAGACGTCACTGTTCTTAAAGAAGACGTTGCCGGGCTCAAAAAAGACGTCACTGTTCTTAAAGAAGATGTCGCTGGGCTCAAAGAAGACGTCACTGTTCTTAAAGAAGACGTTGCTGGGCTCAAAGAAGACGTCACTGTTCTTAAAGAAGACGTTGCCGGGCTCAAAAAAGACGTCACTGTTCTTAAAGAAGACGTTGCCGGGCTCAAAGAAGACGTCACTGTTCTTAAAGCAGATGTCACCGGACTCAAAGAGAATGTAGCCGTCCTTAAGGAAGACGTCGAGACTCTCAAGGAGAATTACGCATCTTTAAATGATGAGCTCCACCGCGTCAAGCTGTTCCAGGAGAATGTCATCTTGCCCCGCCTGAATACGATCGAGTCCTGCTATACGGGTACATACAAGCGTTATCTGAGAGCCGCTGAAAAGATGGAAGCTGCACTGGAAGATGTAGAGCTTCTGAAGGAAGTGACTGCCAAGCACAGCCAGGAGATCCAAAAGCTTCAGCAGGAGCAGTACCGCCAGCAGCAGGTCGTCAATGGCTAGAATGTACCATCTCTGGTATTCTATGATTACAAAGGATAACCGATGGACGCCGCATCTTCTGCCGCTTCCATCGTCATATAGATATCGCCCGTTGCGGACTTTGAAAGCCTGCAGCGGGCGAATTGGTTTTAACACGAATTTTTTATCTTTTCCAGCAGATTGTCACTTTGAACAGATCCCCGTCCGTCTCCACACGGAAGGTACCTTTCTGCAGTTCGATGAAACTCTGGGCGATCGCAAGACCCAGGCCGCTTCCTTCGGTGTTGCGGGACAGATCTCCCCGGACAAAGCGCTCGGTGATCTGCTCCGGAGAGAAGTTCATCTCCGTGGCCGACATATTTTTCAGGTTCACTGTCACTTCCAGACCAGTGTCTTTCAGATCAATGTAGACGCGAGAATGAGGCATGGAGTATTTCAGGATATTCTGGACCAGATTCTCCATCACCCGGAAGGTCCGCTGGGGATCCAGGGTCAGGACACACTTTTCTTCCGGAAGATTCCAGCGGAAATCCAGTTCGCTGTTTTTAATCTTGTCTTCATTCTCCAGGCGCACCTGCTTCATCAGACTGACCAGATCCACCTCTTCAAAATTCATGACAATATTGTCGCTGGTCGCCTTGCTGACTTCGAAAAGATCTTCGATCAATACTTTCAGTCTCTGAGATTTTTTATCCAGGGTATCCACATAGTCCTTTCGCTCCTCTTTAGAGATCCCTTCTTTTTTCAGCAGATCCACATAGGTAATAATAGCCGTCAAAGGGGTCTTCAAGTCATGGGATACATTGGTGATCAGTTCCGTTTTCATATTCCGGCTCCGCACCTCATCGTTGACTGCTTTGCGAAAACCGTTTCGGATAGCGGCCAGTTCATCCCGGATGGGATTGAAGATGCCCATGTCTTCGTCTGTCTCCGTATTCAGATCCCCGGCAGAAATCATCCTGGTCATGTCCAGAAGTTTTTTGTACTCTCCCTGGATCTGGCTGCATTTGTTCTTAACCAGCACATACAGAATGATGGTATAAATGATTGCTCCAACCACACCTCCAACCCAGATACAGCACAAAGCCGCCACAACTACTCCATTTAATCCGACTACCTTCCAGATCCTGCGGGTGAGATTCTCATCCACCTCCACATCCATCGCCCAGTGCCAGAGGCGAAGCCAGAGCTTCTTGATCCATCTGCAGAAAGTGAAGCAGAGCAGATTTTCCCTGCAGGTCTGAATCGGATGTGTAAGATAAGGCAGAATTGACGCAGCCAACCAGTACCAGCAGAAAGCAAAACAGGTCCAGAAAACCCATACGAACAGAGTGGCTGCCCCGCCTGCATAACTGCCAAAACCTATCGTCTCAAAATCCTCAGCAAGACGGGAAGTCAGGGTATAGATCCCAAAATCCGATGCCACAACGCTCCCTGTGGCCGCAAAACCGATTGCCCCTGCCCAAACCGTCACCTCGGTCGGAAGACGAAACAGCCGGCTTCGCCGAAGATCCAGCGCCGGAAGATTCTGCAGGACCAGCGCCAGAACTCCCATGATGCCGATGATGGCCAGCATACCAATCAGATAGCCGCTTCTTGCATAGGCACTGCGTTCTGTCCAGTAGTCTCTCCACTGATAGTCTTCTACTATATTTCCATCGCTGTATACTCCGAACAAAAAGGATGCATTCTGAACAGACGGAGCCGGAACTAATTTTAAAAGCTGGTCATTGTTCTCGGAAACCCCTTCCACCGGAATCTCTTTTTCATATGTCTCACCGTTTTCATCGGTCACCGTTACGGTTTCATAGACCTCCATTCCATATTCATATTCACCTTCATAAAAAGCAGTATCCATCCCGTTGTCTTCCATCAGACGGCTCAGAGAGGCCTGCTGAAGATAACCCAGAAGCTCTGCCTCATTAAAGTCCAGCCCCCAGTGCTCCCGCACGCTTGGAATCCCTCTGCTGTCATAGGTGATTGCGAGAGCCGCCGCATAATACTGGCTGAGTCTTTCTTTATCCCCGTCAAGCATAGCTTGCAGATCACTATTGGAACCATAGCATTTTTCCGGCCCTGCCGCATAACATGCAAAATCCCGGATCCCCTGCATGGTCGTATACTGGTTCCTCATATTGCGCATCAGCCGGGCAGATGCCTCCTTGATCCCTTCCTGTTCCCGGACAGTCAGCCGGCTCATATCATAACCCTGTGTAAAATAAGCAGCCGCATCCATATCCGGGGTCATCTCATAATTCATATAGTAGATTGAAGAAAGAATGTATCTTCGAAACTCCTCGTCCAGATGAATCAAAGATGGTTCATTTTGCTCCCTGGATATCTCCGCTTCTAAGTCTTCCATCCTCTGATTTGCCTGACTCCGGAAGAACGGATAGGCGCTGCACATGACCGTAGATGCGATCATGGCACATAAAAGAACCAACAGGAGTCCTTTTCCTTTATTGCTTTTCCATTTTGTAGCCAACACCCCACACCACCTTTAAGTATTTTGGATTTCTTGGATTGATTTCTATTTTTTCTCTTATATTCCGCACATGGACCATAATGGTATCGGAATTCACCGCTTTCTCATTCCAGACCCGCTCATAAATCTCATCCGCCGAAAACACCCTGCCCGGATGCTTCATCAAAAGAAGCAGGATCCGGTACTCCATCGGCGTCACTTTTACCGGTGTACCATCTACCCGAAGCTCCACTTTTTCCTCGTCCAGCTCCAAGCCTCCGATCCGGTAGACATGGCCATCCTCCCGGCTGCCGCTTGCCAGTTTTTCCAGATAACGGCTGTAGCGCCGAAGCTGGGAATTGACTCTTGCCAGCAATTCCAGCGGAGTAAAGGGCTTGGTTACATAATCATCCGCCCCCATATTCAGACCGAGAATTTTATCTACCTCCTCGGATTTTGCAGACAGCATGATCACCGGAAAATCATAATCTTTGCGCATTTCCATCACCATCTGAATCCCGTCCTTTCTGGGCATCATCACATCCACAATCGCCAGATGAATCTCCTCCCGGTAGATAATCTCCAGACCCTCGATCCCATCCCCTGCTTTAAAGACTTCATAGCCCTGACTTTTTAAGTAAATCTCGATTCCATCCCGAATCTCTTTGTCATCTTCTACCACCAGCACATGATATTGATCCATACTCTTTTCTCCCTGTACTTTCTTCATATGATTTTCATTCTGCCGCTCCTTTCGTCGTCTGCATCCTGTTTCTGACTTGTATTCTATGGGCAGAATCTTAAAAACAAATGCAGATATTTCTAAAGAATTCCTGAAGAAAACCTGCATATTTTTCTCATTATATCACATATTAACAAAAACAACCCATGTTCTTTGTATAAAAAGCGAATCAAAGCCCCCGCTGCAAGCAACGGGGTATCAAACTTGCAACATTGCAGAACAGCGGGGTATTTGACCCTCGCGGCAGTCGCCAAATGTCTGCAGGCAGCCACTTGGCTCGTTGCTCGCGGGAATAAAAAGGAGAAAAAGTCATGAAACACGAGAAAACAACTTCCTTAAATGCACCGGAAGGATACCGTTATCTGACCCCCTGTTCGGCCCAGGATATGACAGGACTGATTCCTGCAGGACCGGTCGGAGAAGAAGAGATGGAAGATTATGAAGAATTGTACCCGTTTCTGCCCAAGGTTCCAAAGGCAGTCAAAGACCAGGAATAATCTTTGGAACCTTTGCAGAAGTACGGTCACACCGGCTTGTTCAGACTGTCCGCAAGCCGGATCAGAGCGTCTTTTACATCCGGACGGTCCTGCAATCCCTTTTTGTCTGAACCGCCCATGGTGACTGCACCGGCGCAAAAGACCCCCAGGTCATCCAGCATATACCGGAAGGTCTGTATGGCGCCCTGAAACTGCTCCGGCGATTCCGGCGCGCCGCCTACCAGCAGGATTCCTCCGGTTCTGGTAACCGGAGGTTTCTCTCCCCGGACGATGGCCGCCCAGTACACCTGCAGGCGGTCCAGAACCGCTTTCATAGAACCAGGGATGCCGTAAAAATAAACAGGCGCAGCAAACACGATCCGGTCCGCCTGATCAAGCTTCTGGTAGATCTCCTGCATGGGATCCTGGATGCAGCAGTGATCATTCTGGAAGCAGTAGCGGCAGTCCCGGCAGGGCATGATATCCGTTCGGTGATCCAGGGAGAGCATCTCCACCTCCCCCTGCAGCCGCCCGGCCAGAAAAGCGGCCATCTTGGCTGTGTGTCCTTCTTTTCTCGGAGATCCGGTCAAAATCAATGTTTTCATCTAATTTTCCTCATCTATCTTATTGTCTTTTCTGCTTTTCAAATGGCCAGATTAAGCCAACAGCAATGGTAAAAGATACATTCCAATGGCACTATACAACAAAAGGTGCACCGGATAAAACCAGTAGAAAAACCATTTGGGCTGTCTTCCCCGCTCTTTGTTGTAAAACCAGATGGGCAAAAAGGCAAGAGGCGCCGTCGTCTCCCAGGCACAGCAAAGCGCGCCCAGGATACACATGGCAGGCTTTTTCTCTCTTAAGAGATACAAAAGTACAATCAGCGCCACTCCAAATGCACCATAATCCAGATGCAAAAACTCTGCCGCTGCTGCCCCGGCCAAAAGTCCGAACATCCGGGCAGGCAGGCTGTTTTTATGGCTGTGGATAAACCAGATGACCAAAAGCCCGGTCAGCAGGGTAAAAAATACATTCTGGGCCTGCCAGTAAAAAGGGCGGATGTGGAGTGCCAGGTCAAAAGGTACTTCGCTGATCAGAGCAAACAGTCCCAGACGCATCGCATATCGCTTCACATCATGGGTGTGAAGAAACCCCTGCACCAGCAGAAAGCAGAAGATAGGGAAGGATGGACGGCCGATATAGCGAAGCACCCGGTCCACCGCCAGAATCTCATCCCATTTCTGTAAAAACATCCCGCCCAGAGGAGAACCGCCCCATGCGTTCAGCACATAAGCTTCTAAAATCCCCGCCCCCATGTGATCTATGACCATGGCAGCGATGGCAATCCATTTCAGGGTACTTCCGCTAAGCCCGGGCTTCGTCTTCATATTTTCTGGCAATATCTCCTTGTTTCTTATAGATGGAATGCTCCGGCACCACGCCTCTGACCGAGGAGAGCGGATAGATGTTGCTCTCTCTTCCCACCACGGTTCCCGGATTTAAGACAGAACCGCAGCCCACCTCCACATGGTCTCCCACCATAGCTCCGAATTTCTTGATGCCGGTCTCAAGATCTCCCTCCGGCGTGTGGACCTTTACCAGCTTTTTGTCAGATTTTACATTGGAGGTGATGGATCCGGCTCCCATATGTGCCTTGTAACCCAGGATGGAGTCTCCTACATAATTATAGTGGGGCACCTGCACTTTATTGAACAGCACCACATTTTTAAGCTCGGTGGAATTCCCCACCACAGCGCCCTCTCCTACCAGGGCATTTCCCCGGATAAATGCACAGTGGCGAACTTCCGCTCCCTTCCCGATGATGGCCGGGCCATGGATGTACGCACTTGGAAACACATTCGCACTTTTGGCAATCCACACATCTTCTCCCACTTTTTCGTACTCTTCTTCACTTAAAGCAGCTCCCAGCTTTTTGATAAAATCACCGATCTTCGGGAGAGCTTCCCATGGATAGGTCAGGCCCTCAAACAGCTCTGCACCGATGGTTTCTTTCAGATCAAACAGATCCTGAATCGTTATTTTGCTCATACTTTTTATGCTCCTTTTCTATTCTCCCTGTTCTCTTTTATCCGAGAGGGAATCTTGTTTGCCGCTTTTTGCAGCCTGGCCCGGAAACCCAGCCGCCTTTTTCCCTTTTTTATAAAAAGCCGCCGCCGCGTCAAAATACGGCGTCATGGCATAATGCTGCCGGCTTGTAAGCACCTGCTCTGTCCTGCTTCTTACAAAGTGCTCCAGTTTTCCCATATATTCTTCCGGGGTAATCTCCCCATTGGCCACATAAGTCAGACCTTTCTCCCAGCTTGCGGTCAGTTCCGGATTCAGCAGAGAACGGATGGACACACTGACCACATCAAAGATATTCTCCCCCAAAAGCGTCGGAGTAATAATCTGTGTTTTTTTATTAAGCTCTATGTATTTAATATGCACCAGCTTTTTCAGGATTTCTGCCCGGGTGGCGCTGGTACCGATGCCGCTTCCTTTGATCTGCGCCCGAAGATCTTCATCCTCGATCAGCTGCCCGGCATTCTCCATGGCCAGAATCATGGAACCGGAATTATACCGCTTGGGCGGGGAAGTCTCTCCCTCCTTGATCCTGGCGTCCTCCACCGGAAGTTTTGTCCCTTTCCGAAGCTTCTGCAGGGCCGCCTGCAGTGCCTGATCACACCTGGATTCTTCCGGTTCTGTGCCATCTTTTTTCTTCTTGCTGCTGTCATAGGTATTCGGTGTGATTTTCAGATATCCCTCTTCGAAAAGAAAGCGGAAATTTGAAAAAAACTTTTCCTTTTCCATCTGTGTCACCACGGCCGTCTTCTGATACACCGCCGGCGGATAAAAGATACTGAGGAAGCGGCGGACAATCGTCTCATACACCTGCTGCCCGGTGGAAGACATGCCCGGAAGCGCCAAAAGCCCCTGACCGGTAGGAATGATGGCATAATGGTCTGTGATCTGCTTATCGTTGGTGTAGCGGCTCTTCTCGATTCCTTTGTAGCTGCCCTGGTTTAAGATCTCCTGGGCAAAGGAAGCCGCCGCCGGATACTGCTTCAGACCGCCGATATGTTTGTGAATCTCTTTGGCCACCGCACTGGACAGTACTCTTGCATCCGTCCTGGGATAAGTGACCAGTTTCTTTTCGTACAACTCCTGCGTAATCTTCAGCGTCTCATCAGGGCTGATCTTGAATCGCCTGGAGCACTCGTTCTGAAGTTCTGCCAGATTGTAGAGCAAAGGCGCATAGCGGGTTTCCTTCTTGCGTTCCACAGACACCACTTCTGCCTCCGCCGGAGTGACCCCTTTGAGCTTTGCAGCCAAAGCCTTTGCATCCTCCTCCTTTTTAAAGCCATTTTCCTTATAAAGAAGGGGCGACTGGTAATATGCGCTGCCCTCCACTGCTCTCCATTCTCCTTCGAAGGTCTTCCCCTCCAGCTTCTGCACAAGCAGTATCCGGTAGAAGGGAGTCTTTACAAAACTTCGAATCTCCCGCTCTCTTCGGACCACCATGCCAAGCACGCAGGTCATAACCCTGCCCACAGAAATCACGGTCCGGTCCGTGTTCTGAAAGCTGGAAACAGCCCGGCCGTACTGCAAAGTGAGAAGTCTGGAAAAATTGATTCCCATCAGATAATCTTCTTTTGCCCGCAGATAGGCGGAGCTGGACAGATTATCATACTCGGACAGATCCTTCGCCTCCCGGATCCCCCTTAAAATCTCCTCCTCGGTCTGAGAGTCAATCCAGACCCTTTTCCTTTGTTTTCCCCGGACACCGGCCATCTGCTCCACCAGGCGGTAGATGTACTCTCCTTCCCGCCCGGAGTCTGTGCACACGTAGATGCAGGACACATCCTTCCGGTTCAGAAGCCCGCTGACGATGGTATACTGCTTTTTGACACCGTCGATGACTTCATACTTCCATTCCCCGGGGAGAAAAGGAAGGGTACTTAAGGACCAGCGCCGGTACTTTTCATCATAAGCTTCCGGGTAACTCATGGTCACCAGATGTCCCACGCACCAGGTGACAATCGCATCCTCTGATTCCAGATAACCGTCTTTTCTGGTCATATTCTGCTTTAAAGCCTTTGCAAATTCCTGCGCAACGCTTGGCTTCTCGGCAATATATAAGTTTTTTGCCATATTCTATCTTCCATTCTCTGAATTCATGTGAAAGTATAGCACATTTGTGGTATACTTGTCTATAAAGGATCGGAAGGGAGCTGCTATATGAACATCGTCGGAATCATCGCCGAATACAATCCTTTTCATCAGGGCCATGCGTTCCACTTAGAACAGGCCCGCCGCCTGTCAAAAGCGGACTATGTGATCGTCGCCATGAGCGGCAGCTATGTACAGCGGGGCGTTCCCGCCATGTTCGACAAATACACCCGGGCAAAAGCCGCACTTTTGAGCGGTGCTGACCTGATCCTGGAGCTTCCTCTGCACATCGCCACTGCCAGCGCGGAGTATTTTGCCTGCGGTGCGGTCAGACTGCTTTCTGATACCGGCGTCGTCACAGACCTGTGTTTTGGCAGCGAGTGCGGCATGCTGCCTCCTTTAGAGGACATAGCCAAACTCTTATCAGAAGAACCTGCGTCCTATCAAAAAGCTTTGAAACAGGCCCTGCGCCTTGGAAAAACTTATCCAAAAGCCCGGGCCCAGGCGCTTGGCCAGTGCGGATTTTCGAAAATTCCGCCGGACCTTCTTGACAGTCCCAACAACCTGCTGGCTGTGGAATACTTAAAAGCCCTCCAAAAGCTGCCAAGCACCATACGGCCCCACACGCTGAAACGAACTGGTGTTTCCTATCACGGACAGCAGCTTTCGTCTCAGACCGCGGCCTCTGCCACCGGGATCCGTCAGGCGCTTTTAGAAAGCAGAGGTTTTTTCACAGACGCCATAAAAGTACAGCTTCCTTTTTCAGAAATCTACGAACCCTATGAGGGCAGAACCCCCATGACGGAGGACGCCTTTTCTTTACTTTTACTGGAACGGCTGCGCAGAGATCCTTCGGAACATTTTGCGTCCTGCTTTGATGTGCCGGAAGCGCTGTCCAACCGGATTCGAAGCTGTCTGGAAGATTTCCGGTCTTTTTCCCAGTTTACAGACCTGGTAAAGACCAGAAACTTCACCAGAACTGCCGTCAGCCGGGCACTGCTTCATATCCTGCTGCAGATCAGAACCTGCGAGCCGGCGAATCTGATCCGTGTCCTTGGTTTTCGAAAAAGCGCAGAGCCGCTGTTAAAAGAACTTTCCACCAAAGCATCTTTGCCGCTGGTCACCACTCCTTCGGACAGACGGCTTCCAGCAGACTGGCTTTATGCAGACAGACTTTACGAATCGGTCCGGTCCCTTCTGCAGGACTGCCCTTTTCAGGAAGAATCCCGAAGGAAAATGCTGGTTGTTTAAACTTACCAAAAGAACAAAATCAGGAAACTCTTATGAAAAAATATATCTGGAATCTGTTTACCAAATTTGTGAGCGCCATCGCTCCCACCCATACGTTTCACGCCCATTTCAGCCTGCTTTTTACCATTGGCACCACCTTCGCGGCAACCCTTCTGGCAGCGGCTTACTACCGGATCAATCCTTCCGGCACGGCCAATATCGGACTGATCTATATTTTGGCCATCATTCTGATCTCCTGCCACACAGACAAATACCGCTATGGCATCCTGGCTGCGATTTTCAGTGTATTCTGGATCAACTACTTATACACTTATCCGTATTACGAATTCAACTTTACCATGACCGGATATCCCTTTACGTTTCTGGTCATGTATTTCATCTCCATCATGACCAGCGCCACCACGTTCCATATGAAAGATCAGACCAACCGAATCAAAGAGGACGAGATCCTGATCATGGAAGCAGAAAAGGAAAAGCTTCGGGCCAACCTTCTTCGGGCGGTCTCCCATGATCTGCGCACGCCCCTTACCAGCATGATCGGGGCCAGCTCCTCCTATCTGGAGAACGAAAATACACTGCCTGCGGAAAAGAAGCGGGAGCTGGTGGGCCAGATCTATGAGGATGCCAACTGGCTTTTGCATATGGTGGAAAATCTTCTGTCCGTTACACGCATTACCGAAGGGGGATTTGATGTGCTGAAAAAAACTCCGGAAGCCCCGGAAGAGGTGCTTTTTGACGCCATTTCCACCATAAAAAAGCGGTATCCGGATCTGCAGATTCAGGTAAAGATACCGGATGATTTTCTCATCGCACCCATGGACCCTCTGCTGGTCAAACAGGTGATCTTAAATCTGCTGGAAAACTCATACTATCACGCCCGCAGTGACCGCCCGGTGGAGTGCAGTCTGGAACATGAAAAAGAGGCAATCTGCATCCGCGTACGGGATTTCGGCGTTGGAATCCCTCCGGAGAAATTAAGCGGAATCTTTGACGCTGCGCCTTCCGCCCCCACCTCCGCTGCAGACACCAGAAAGGGCATGGGGATCGGACTTTCCATCTGCAAGGCTATCGTGACGGCCCACGGGGGAGAAATCGGTGCGGCAAACTGCCTGGAAGGCACCGAATTTTATTTTACACTGCCAAAGGAGGAGAATCCTCATGAATCAAATGGTTAAAATCCTCGTCATTGAGGATGAAAAAAATATCTTAAGTTTCATCTCTTCCGTGCTGACGTCCCAGAAATATCAGGTGATCTCCGCCCTGAGCGGAAAAGAAGGTCTCTCCCAGGCCGCATCCCAATGTCCAGACCTGATTCTTTTAGACCTGGGACTTCCGGATATGGATGGCATGACCATCATCACCCGGATCCGAACCTGGAGCAGCACTCCGATCATCGTCATCTCTGCCCGGATGCAGGAGGAAGACAAAGTCCAGGCGCTGGATCAGGGAGCCGACGACTATATCACCAAACCTTTTGGCAATTCAGAGCTTCTGGCGCGCATCCGGACGGCCCTGCGCCACAGCAACTCCCTGCAGACCGGCCACCGGCCCTACCGCTGCGGCGGACTGATGATTGACTTTGAAAAGCATCTGGTGACCCGGGACGGTCAGGAGATTCATCTGACCCAGAATGAATTCAAGATCGTGGCGCTGCTGGCCAAAAACTGCGGCAGAGTCCTGCTCTATGACCGGCTGATCGAACAAATCTGGGGACCCTATTCAGAAAACGACAATACGATCCTTCGGGTCAATATGGCGAATATCCGCCGGAAGATCGAGCCGAACCCGGCAGAACCGGTCTATCTCTTTACGGAGATCGGGGTCGGTTATCGGATGGCGGAAGAAGATCCCCCGTCCCGGTAAGGGTCTGATCTGCAAGACTTTTTTCGCTGCATACAGCATATTAATAAAATACAGAAAAATCCCCCTGGGGAAGCAGGATATTCAGGAAACCTGCGCCACAGGGGGATCTCTCGTCTGTCAGATGTGCCATTCATATGCGATTATTTCACGGAGGTTGCGCATCAACATCTGATCCTATCTTTGTGCATTTCTGCAATGAGATTCATCAATAAAAGCCGCCTTCACCCATAAAGCCGACAATTCATAAGACAGAAAGCGCCATTCCTCCTGTCTGCTGGATGGAAAGCTCTGCACGGAAGCTCATCTCATATGTCAAGCAGGTTTCCTGGCTTACGGATCAGGCATCTGTCCTCCCCTTCTCGCACATCAACACGGGTGATGCAATGGGATCTTGAAGACAGACTCTCCGAATACAGTGACCGGATCGTTCAGGATTCACACCTGATTCCCTTTTCGCACCGGCAGATATGCACCGGCACGCACTTGACACAGCAATCTTTTGCACGCTCTCATTATAGGTGCTTTTTTAGAAGCTGTCAAGTCTTATTCCAGGTCAAAAGGGTTCCGGTATGCCGCAAGACCCTGCAGCTCTTCCTCTATTCTTAAAAGCTGGTTGTACTTCTCTGTCCGCTCAGAACGACAGGGCGCCCCGGTCTTGATCTGTCCTGCACCGCAGGCCACTGCAATATCCGCAATAATATCCTCGCAGGTCTCTCCGCTTCGATGAGAAATGATGGTCCGGTATCCGGCTTTATGGGCCATATGGATCGCATCAAAGGCTTCCGTCAGCGTACCGATCTGATTTACCTTGATCAGGATGGCATTGGCCGCCTCCAGTTTGATGCCGCAGGACAGTCTCTTGGTGTTGGTCACAAACAAGTCGTCCCCAACCAGCTGGATCCGGCCTCCGATCTGTCTGGTCATCTGCTGCCAGCCGTCCCAGTCATCTTCTGAAAGACCATCTTCAATGGACACCAGCGGATACATGGAAATCAGCTCCTCATAATAGTCAATCAGCTCTTCCGAAGTGCGGCTGACCTTATGCCCGCACATAAGTGCCTCCCCCGGAAAGTCATACCGTCCGGTCTTCTCGTGATACAGTTCACTTGCCGCCGCATCCATGGCAAATACAAAATCCCCTCCCGGCTCATATCCAGCCTCTTCTACTGCTTCCTTCAGGTATAAAAGCACCTCCTTGGCATCCTGGATATCCGGTGCAAAACCTCCTTCGTCCCCCACAGCAGTGATAAGTCCTTCTTTGCTTAAAAGCAGCTTCAGTTTATGGTAGACTTCCACGCCCATGCGAAGCCCTTCCCGGAAGCTGTCCGCTCCCACGGGCATAATCATAAATTCCTGGAAATCCAGTGCATTTTTGGAATGTCTCCCGCCATTTAAGATGTTCATCATAGGAACCGGCATGGTATCCGTCCGGATTCCGCCCAGGTACTGGTAAACCGGGATCCCCAAAGCCTTGGCGGAGGCCTTGGCCACTGCCATGGACACAGCCAGAATTGCGTTGGCGCCCAGGTTGGACTTGTTTTCTGTACCGTCTGCATCGATCAGAAGGTGATCGATATATCCTTGATTCAGTGCATTTTCTCCAAGAAGTACATTGGCGATCTTTGTATTCACATTGGCCACGGCTTTTTCCACCCCAAGCCCCAGATACCGCTCCTGCCCGTCCCGAAGCTCCACCGCCTCAAATCGTCCGGTGGATGCACCGGACGGAACAGATGCCCTGGCCTGGTGCACCCCATCCAGGAGCACCTCTGCTTCCACTGTTGGATTTCCTCTGGAATCCAGAATTTCTCTTGCATAAATATAGGTAATCGGCAGATATTGATTCATAAAAAAAGAACCTCCTCACACTTTTTTGTTAGTATGAGCAGGTTCTCTTTGTCTTATTCGGTCCCTTTCAGATACTGAGACATCACATAGCCCTCTTTTCCATCCTGACCGACACAACGGATCTGCACCCATTCTTCAGCCGGATCGCCTACAATCTCCAGCTCGTCGCCGGCCTTCACGGTTGTCACAACATTCGAACTGGTGTTTGGTTCACTGCGGACATTCATGGAATCCGGAACAACTTTCATGATCAAGGTCTGCGGTTCTTCTGGTTCCGGCTCCTCAACAGGCGTCTCTTCCGGTACTTCCTCCGGTTCCGGTTCCGGCTCTTCCTCGCCGAAATCCTCCTCACCGCCCTTGACGATCAGTTTGTCTCCGTCTTCCCCTTCCAGTTCCTGTTCGGCCTGGACCGGGTCCTGGCTCTCTTCGTCTTTGCCTCCTTTTCCAAGCAGGCGAAAAGCCACAAGTCCGACAATCGCCACGATGATCAGAGCCAGCACGATCCCGAGAATCACCAATCTCCTGTCGCCATCCTCCATATCCCAGTCATAATGGTCATCCTCATCGTCGTCCTCATCCTCGTCGTACTCTTCTTCGTCGTCGTCTTCATCCTCGTAATCTTCGTCGTCCTCATCCGGCTCCTCTTCCATAACAGGAACCGGCTTTTTCCTGGGCTTTGGAGGCTCCGGTTCTGGTTCCGGCTCTGGATCAGCCACAAAGTATTCAAAATCATCCGCCTTCTTCGGCTCCTGTTCCAGCAAAATTCCTGCTGTTGCAGCGGAATCTTTGAACATGTCTTCCACCCAGCTGTCCGAGCCTGTATGAATCACTTCTTCGGATGCGCCTAAAAGCAGTACTTTCCAGCTGGAAAGATAAGCTGCGCGTTCCTCCGGCTGATCTTTTACCAGGGCAGACAATGCCTTTTCCAGCTTGTCAAGCTCCGTCTGGATCTTTTCCTCTCCCAGTCCAAAGATGTCAGAAATCTCCCCGGCTGTGAAATCATCTTTGAAAGCCATCACCAGCATGATCCGGTGAAGCAGCGGAAACGTCCCCGGGATCTCAAAGAGCGCCTTTACCCCCTCCTGCTGGGAGACTCCCTTTTCCTGCTTTTCCAGCAGTCTGTGATAATGCTTGCGAAGCCTCTGATAAAATTTCTGCAGAAACCATTTCTTCAGATCCGAAGCATCCTCCGCCTCGTCCGGCGCCACGAACAGATCCCGGAAGAAATCTTTCATAAAATCCATCATCTGCTCTTCTTTTCGGATAATCAGAAGGCTGCGTATATAGGCTTCCTCATAGACCGCATTGTATAGTTTTCTGTAACCCTGGCTGTCACCTTTTTTCAGATCCTCCAGAGCGCGTCTCATCTCAAGTACCATATAAACTCCTTACCTGAATGTGTTTATTGGTCACTGATCACAGAGTGAACAGCAGCCTTTATTTTACCAGCAGCGACTTTCCTGTCATCTCTGCCGGCTGTTCCATATCCATTAGCTCCAGAAGGGTCGGTATAATATCCGCAAGGCAGCCGCCTTCCCGAAGCCCGTAGGACCGGTCTGCATTTACCAAAATGAAGGGAACCGGGTTCGTAGTATGAGCCGTAAAAGGTGCGCCGGTCTCATAATCCTTCAGCTGCTCTGCATTTCCGTGATCTGCACAGATAAACATCTGTCCGTTTACCGACTTCAGCGCTTCCACTGCCTTCCCCACGCATTCGTCCACAGCTTCCACTGCCTGGATCGCTGCCTGCTCCACACCGGTATGCCCAACCATATCCGGATTTGCAAAGTTGATGATGATTACATCGTATTTATCCGACCGAATCGCCTCACAGAGCTTGTCACACACTCCGTAAGCGCTCATCTCCGGCTGCAGGTCATAAGTTGCAACCTTCGGAGATTTAACCAGAATGCGGTCCTCACCGGCATTGGGCTCCTCCACGCCTCCGTTGAAGAAGAAAGTCACATGAGCGTACTTCTCCGTCTCCGCAATCCGGGCCTGGGTCTTGCCGTTGGCTGCAAGGTATTCGCCAAACGTATTGTTCAGGACAACTTTATGGAACGCGACCGTCTTATTGGGAATCGTCACATCATACTCTGTAAAGCACACATAGGTCAGATCCAGCTTCTTTTCCCGCTCAAAACCGGTAAACGCATCGTCACAAAAGGCTCTGGTAATCTCTCTTGCCCGGTCCGGACGGAAGTTAAAGAAAATGATGGAATCTTTGTCCTGAATCGTCGTCACAGGCTTTCCGTCCTCTGTGACAACAATCGGTTTGACAAACTCGTCAAATACTTCTTCTTTATAAGAATCATTTAAGCCGCATACAGGGCAGGGACTGTGTACTCCCTCTCCCTTTGTCAGCGCCCGGTAGGCAAGCTCCACCCGCTCCCAGCGATTGTCACGGTCCATGGCATAATAGCGTCCCATAACCGTGGCCACCCGGCCGATGCCGAGCTCTTTCATCTTGTCCTGAAGGTCTTTGACATAGCCCTTTCCGGAAGCGGGAGGGGTGTCACGTCCGTCCAGGAAGCAATGCACATACACATGCTCAAGCCCATGGCGCTTCGCCAGCTCCAGAAGGCCGTACAGATGGGTGTTGTGACTGTGCACTCCGCCATCCGACAAAAGGCCGTACAGATGCAACGAAGACTGGTTCTTCTTTGCATTGTTCACCGCTGCCACGAGGGCTTCATTTTCAAAAAAAGTACCATCCTCAATCTCTTTGGTAATTCTGGTCAGCTCCTGATAGACAATCCGTCCGGCACCCATATTCAGGTGTCCCACCTCTGAATTTCCCATCTGACCATCTGGAAGCCCCACGGCAAGCCCGCTGGCATATCCTTTTACAAAAGGACAATTTGCCATCAATTTATCCATCACCGGTGTCTTCGCTTCAGCCACTGCATTCGCTTCGGCCTTGTCATTCAATCCATATCCATCTAAAATCATTAACACGGTAGGTCTCTTACTCATTCGCCTGTCTCCTTTATGTGTTTCTCTAATCGTCACCATTCACATGGTCTGCAGCATCCGCAAATCCATGAGAAATCTCTTTATACAGACGAGAGTTTCCCACCTCCAAGTCATTTTCTGACAAACTTTGGAAGAAATGCAGCGTCCCGTGTGGACAGTAACCTCTAATCCTTTATTCTACACGAACTGCCCAAAACATGCAAGTGATGGGACTGTTTTTCAGATATTTTTCATCTTTTACCCGGCATCCTTCCGCCCTTAAACCTGAGCCTTCTCCTAATAGCTGATCATCCGGTTGTAATCCGTAACCATTGCTGAAACTTTGCTGTCAAATCCGCTGATCGTTCCGTCCACCATAAATGCATTGGATATGGTAAAATCGCTTGGCGCTTCCTGTTCCGCCACTTTGCGGAAAATCTCTTTTAACTCTTCCGCAGAATTCTCCGCTGCCTCTTTAAAGGACACATAATATGCAGACTGGGTGGGATAACCTTCGTTGCGCAGTGCTTCCTCATCTTCCAGATAAGCCAATACGGTCTCTACTTCTTCCATATACTGGTCATACAAAGGCTGCAGCGCCTCCGTATCCAGCTCAAGCATCATGGAATTGTCCTCGATTCCCTGCTCATAAATCGCCTGCTGGATCTCCTGGGCGGTACTGATCATCTTTACAAGAGCGTATGTAACCACATACCCCTCCTCTTTCATCATCTCCATGTCTTCTGCTCTCTGCTCGGATGCCACCCCATTTAAAACATTGACAAAATCCATGCTTGCAATCTCAAACGCCTCACAGTTTTTCCAGACTTCAGCATGAAGCTCTGCCCCTTTGGCATAATCATCTTCCAAAAAAGAATCCTCATCTGTATACGCATCCACCTCGTTTAACACCGTACCCAGTTCCCGAATCAGCGGACTTAAAGCAAGGTATGCTTCGTCCATCTCGGATTTTTCCTCCTTTTTGGCAACCAGCGCATCTGCTTTGTCCAGATCCTCAAAATAGCTTTCAGATACCGAATAGCAGAAATAACCATTTTCCGGCTTGACAAATTCCTCCTGATACTCAATATAATCAAAATATTTGGTAAGAGAGCTGCTCACACTGTCCAGCATGGAATTGTTCACTTTGATATAAAGATTGTAAAGATCCTGCTCCTCTTCCTCTGTCAAAGCCGCCGGTTCCTCCTTTGGCTCCTCTTCTGGTGTCTCTGCCTCTTCTTCCTCCGCCTGGATCGCTGGCTCCTCTGTCTCAGCAGGTGTCTTCCCTGAGCACCCTGCTGCAAAAACCATAACTCCAAGTGCTGCAAGAACTGCCATCAAACTTTTGTTTCTCATAACGTAACTTTTTCCTCCACACAATTTTAAAAGCAACAAACACTGGATAAGAAGATCCTGCCCTCTTATCCAGTGTCCATCATACTCTATCTTTCATAAGTTCCAGGATTTATTTCCAGTTTACGATCTTTCCAAAATCCGGTTTCAGCGCTGCTCCGCCTACCAGACCGCCGTCGATATCCGGCTGCACGAAAAGCTCCGGAGCCGTCGCCGCATTCACGGAACCGCCGTACTGGATACGGATCTTGTCTGCAGTGGCCTGGTCGTAGATCTCAGCGATACATTCACGGATTCCCTTGCACACTTCCTGTGCCTGCTCTGTCGTCGCGGTCTTGCCGGTTCCGATGGCCCAGATCGGCTCATAAGCGATCACTGCCGTCGCTGCCTGCTCTGCCGTCACTCCAAGGAAGCCAACCTTCACCTGCTGGCGGATGAAGTCCATGGTCACACCCTGCTCTCTCTGAGTCAGTGTCTCACCACAGCACATAATCGGAGTGATGCCATGCTCAAAAGCTTTCAGCATCTTCTTGTTCACCGTCTCGCTGGTCTCGGCAAAGTACTCTCTTCTCTCAGAATGTCCCAGCACCACATACTTCACGCCTGCATCGGTCAGCATCGCCGGAGAAATCTCGCCTGTGAAAGCACCCTTCTCCTCAAAGTACATATTCTCTGCACCAATCTGAATATTGGAACCCTTCGCTGCTTCCATCGCCGGAATAATATCAATCGCCGGCACGCAGAACACCACATCCGCATCCTCGGTAGCCACCAGCGGTTTCAGCGTGTTGATCAGCTCCACTGCCTCCGTCGGCGTCATATTCATCTTCCAGTTACCAGCAATAATCTTTCTTCTTGCCATCTCTATCCATCTCCTTATCTTTTTTATTCCCGCGGGCAACGAGCCAAGTGGCTGCTTGCAGACATTTGGCGACTGCCGCGAGGGGCAAATCCCCCGCTGCTCTGCAGCGCTGCAAGTTTGATACCCCGTTGCCTGCAGCGGGGTCTTTGATTTTACTGTTGTATCATCCAGCAAGCAACCTGTTTTATTTATCGTCCGCTGCAGCCACACCCGGAAGCTCTTTTCCTTCCAGGAATTCCAGAGAAGCTCCGCCGCCTGTGGAAATATGACTCATCTTATCCGCAAAGCCCAGCTGGTTCACAGCCGCTGCAGAATCACCGCCGCCGATGATCGTCGTCGCGTCTGTCTCCGCCAGAGATTTTGCCACTGCGATGGTTCCCTTTGCCAGAATCGGATTCTCGAACACACCCATAGGTCCGTTCCACACAACGGTCTTGGCAGACTTCACAGCATCCGCATACATCTCTGCTGTCTTGGTTCCGATATCCAGACCCATCTTGTCAGCAGGAATCGCGCTGGAATCCACAACCGTAACTTCGATCTCTGCATCAATGGGATTCGGGAATGCAGAAGCCACCGTGGTATCCACCGGAAGCAAAAGCTTCTTGCCAAGCTTCTCTGCTTTCTCCATCATCTCTTTGCAGTAGTCAATCTTTTCCTCATCCACCAGAGAGGTTCCGATCTCATAACCTTTTGCTTTTAAGAAGGTGTAAGCCATACCGCCGCCGATGATCAGGGTGTCGCATTTTTCCAGAAGATTCGCGATTACGTTCAGCTTGTCTGCCACTTTCGCACCGCCCAGGATTGCCACAAACGGTCTTACCGGATTTTCCACTGCGTTGCCCAGGAAATCAATCTCCTTCTGCATCAGATATCCGACTGCACACTCGCCGCCTTTTGCGCGGACCACGTCCGTTACGCCCGCCACCGATGCATGTGCTCTGTGAGAAGAACCAAATGCGTCACACACATAGACATCACAGAGGTCTGCCAGTTCTTTGGAGAACTCCTCGCCGTTCTTGGTCTCCTCTTTGCCGCGGAAACGGGTATTCTGAAGAAGCACCACATCTCCCTCGTTCATGGCTGCCACTGCTGCCGTCGCTGCCTCGCCGGTTACTTTGTAATCCGAAACAAAATTCACCGGTTTTCCGAGTTTCTCGGCAAGTCTCTCGGCAACCGGTGCCAGAGATTCTCCCTCATTCGGGCCATTCTTTACTTTCCCAAGATGTGAGCAGAGAATAACCTTTCCGCCGTCATTCATCAATTTCTGAATCGTGGGAAGCGCTGCTTTGATTCTGGTTTCATCGGTGATCTTTCCATCTTTTAAAGGAACGTTAAAATCGCATCTTACCAGTACGCGTTTTCCTTTTACATTGATATCATTTACTGACTTTTTATTCAGTCCCATGTTGGTCTGCCTCCTGCTGTTTTTTTGTAGGAATCGGAAAAAGGATCCGGTCCAAAGACCGGACCCTTTAAGGTCTTAATAATTACAGAAGAACTGCATAGCTCATTGGTTTATGCAAGCTCTGCGAAGTATTTGATGGTGCGAACCATCTGAGATACGTAGGAGTTCTCATTGTCATACCAGGAAACAACCTCTACCTGAGCTTTTCCATCCGGAAGCGGAGAAACCATGGTCTGGGTTGCATCGAACAGAGAACCATATCTCATACCGATGATATCGCTGGATACGATCTCATCCTCGGTATA
>CAJTYJ010000020.1:47017-60700 GCA_910583895.1 uncultured Lachnospiraceae bacterium | reverse complement strand
GCAGTCTGAATTTGTCGGATGCAGAAATTATCGCACGTATATGTGACAAATATCAAATGCAGGAATCACAGGTTCTTCCATACTTTTAATATGCCAGAAACAATATACCGGAAACAATTCGAGTAGACATATCCGTAACAGGGTAGTAGGAGCTACCGTATATGGCTTCTGCAAGAACCGGAAACAGAAATTTGTTATGTCGTTTTTACAGTTCACGGCCTAACCGGCCGCAAACTGTAACGCATCCAGCCCATTTCAAGTCGCCTTCGGCAAGGGGCTGGATGCCTGAAACCGTAAAGTTATCGGCCTGATGCCCTGCAGCAGAGTGCAGGGCACCGTGAATAGTAACATGTCGTTTACTATAATATACTGTCATTATTGCTATTGCTCTGCTGATCAAGTATAATGATACTATATTGAAGAACCTGCATTTATTAATAAAGATCACAAAAGAGGAAAAATATGGCACAGACTTATTTATCGCAGGCAGTGGATGCTGCAAACGACGCAGGCACTTATGATACGAATGTTAAATTCCTGCTTGCGGACAGACAGATCCTTGCCCGTATCCTGAAATACGCCGTCAGTGAATTCCAGGATATGCCGATCAATGAAATCATGTCCTGCATCGGCAACGATATCGAGATCGGCAGTAAGCCGCTGGATGCCGGATTATCTAATTTAGGGCGCATTAAAGACTCCAACACCGAAGATAATATCCCGGGCGAGGGGATCATCTTTTACGATATCCGCTTTACTGCATATCACAGACAATCAGAAATGAAAATACTGATCAACGTAGAGGCTCAAAAGTCATCTGACCCATCGAGTCTTGGCTATCATCTGGAAAACAGGATCGTCTTTTACATGGCACGGATGATCTCCGCACAGAAGCAGACTGAATTTTTCCACAGCGATTATGACAGCCTGAAAAAAGTCCGGAGTATCTGGATCTGTATGGACAGCAGTGACGATGGCGATTCTATCATAGAGCTTGGTTTTAAAAACAAGAATGTCTTCGGAAATAGATCAGATTCGTATCATACGGATTTAATGAAAGGAATCATTATCAATATCAGAAACGGCGAAAATCTGAAGGCTTCTCAAAATATCCTCATCGATATGCTGGAAAAACTGCTTTCACAGATGGATACCGTCGAAAAGAAGCGTCTACTGACCAAAGACTACGGAATGATAATGACCGCCGAATTAGAAGGGAGGATACAGATCATGTGCAACCTGTCAGAAAATATTGAAGCAAAAGGTATTGAGAAAGGCATTGAAAAAGGCATTGAAACAGAACGCATCAACGCGATAAAACGAATGCTCAAAGCCGGGGCCACGAAAGAACAGATCTTATCCTACGGTTATACTGAGAAAGAATTATCACAACTAATTCCTTAGAACTGCCGGAAACCCAATAAAGATGAAATAAAATAAAGCCGGGGCAAATCTGTTTCTATCATACAGGTTTGCTCCAGTTTTGTATAAAGATCATCCCCTTGATTTTTTCTAACATGCTGTCATTATTGCTATTACTCTGTTAATCAAGTATAATGATACTATATCAAAGAACCTGCATTTATTGATCAAGATCACAGAAGAGGAAAAATATGGCACAGACTTATTTATCGCAGGCAGTGGATGCTGCAAACGACGCAGGCACTTATGATACGAATGTTAAATTCCTGCTTGCGGACAGACAGATCCTTGCCCGTATCCTGAAATACGCCGTCAGTGAATTCCAGGATATGCCGATCAATGAAATCATGTCCTGCATCGGCAACGATATCGAGATCGGCAGTAAGCCGCTGGATGCCGGATTATCTAATTTAGGGCGCATTAAAGACTCCAACACCGAAGATAATATCCCGGGCGAGGGGATCATCTTTTACGATATCCGCTTTACTGCATATCACAGACAATCAGAAATGAAAATACTGATCAACGTAGAGGCTCAAAAGTCATCTGACCCATCGAGTCTTGGCTATCATCTGGAAAACAGGATCGTCTTTTACATGGCACGGATGATCTCCGCACAGAAGCAGACTGAATTTTTCCACAGCGATTATGACAGCCTGAAAAAAGTCCGGAGTATCTGGATCTGTATGGACAGCAGTGACGATGGCGATTCTATCATAGAGCTTGGTTTTAAAAACAAGAATGTCTTCGGAAATAGATCAGATTCGTATCATACGGATTTAATGAAAGGAATCATTATCAATATCAGAAACGGCGAAAATCTGAAGGCTTCTCAAAATATCCTCATCGATATGCTGGAAAAACTGCTTTCACAGATGGATACCGTCGAAAAGAAGCGTCTACTGACCAAAGACTACGGAATGATAATGACCGCCGAATTAGAAGGGAGGATACAGATCATGTGCAACCTGTCAGAAAATATTGAAGCAAAAGGTATTGAGAAAGGTATTGAAACAGAGCGCATCAACGCAATAAAACGGATGCTCAAAGCAGGAGCCACCAAAGAACAGATCTTATCCTACGGTTATACTGAGAAAGAATTATCACAACTAACTCCTTAGAACTATCTGCCGTTTACGCAACACCTTTGTATATCTAATGCCTTGATATCTGGAGATGACTTAAAAACGTTTAAAATAGATTCGGTAAGATCGATCCAGTTTTCCTTTTCGCTTCTGAATTGTTCCATGTTGATCTTAAGGCGAGGGTTTTAATCCCACTAGACAGACAATAAAATGCTAAAAGTATGTCAAAAAATAATCATGGGGAAGCAATCTAATGCGCCACCCCCTATGTCCTGTATAACGAATTACCCTCGAGAAAAGTCAAAACTTTTTTCATAGTATACCTCTATTCGCTTATGGCTGCATAAAAGAAAACAAGGCCGTTGCCACCAAACTTTAATGACGAACAGCCTCGTTTTCTCTTCTTCTGTCTTTTTATCTCCTAATGAACCACACATTCATTTCCGTGATTCCCCTGTTTGCCCAGGCAAAATAAGGAATCATCTTCACTGCGGCATCCTCTTCCTCCGCGCGGCAGATCCTGTACAGTTCATCAAAGTCTTTTCTAACCGACGCCTTCCCGGTAAGTACAGACAGCCTTCTTCCACAAATCTCCTCCATCGATACCACAAATGCAGAATCCATACAGAGGCGGATATCCCGCAGCGGCAGATCCGGATTATCGATCCCTTCCGCACAGAAGGCTAATGGCCCCCGCATCACAGCAACACGCCCGCACAAATTAGGAACCTTGGGATTTGCCTCTATCATTTCCACCGGCATATCCAACTCTAAGACAATATGATCTTTCTCCTGCCATGTTCGTTCCAGACGGGCATAGCCTTTTTCCAGATCAAACGCTGCTTCCTCTCCATTGACAAGAACACGGTAGGACGCACACCACCCGGGAATACGGGGTGCTATCGTATATCTGCCGCCTGTCCCTATCTCCAGATCGATCCTGCCATCATAAGGGTAATCCGTCCTCTGTCGCAGACAGATTTCCTGTCCGGGCAGGCTGATCTGTGCCTCAGCATCCATATAACAATGGGCATATATTGTATTTCCCGACACGGAATACATATAGTCACCGATCGAACCCATCGTGCGTACCAGATTGGGCGGACAGCAGGAACACTCAAATACTTTGACCCGTTCCAAGATCGGAAGATGCTCCCGCAGATTCTCCTTCCTGGACTGGTTGAAACGATCCCGGACAGGATCGGCCGCCAGTGGATTCTCATAGAAGAACCGATCCCCGGACAGGGACATGCCGCTCAGCATCGTATTATAAAGCGCCAGCTCCGCGCAGTCCGCATATCTGTGATCCGCCTCGATCAGCCACATACGCCGGCAGAACATTGCCAGCGCGATCGAAGCGCAGGTCTCATTATAAGTCGTGACCTCCGGCAGATCGTAATCGAAGGTGAATGCCTCAGCCAGATAGGTAGAACCAACGCCGCCGGTAATATGCATCCTTTTATGCACAACATTATCAAATAATGTCTCACAGGCTGCTGTCATTTCCTCATCCTGATCTAACAGTGCCAGATCTGCCATTCCACATAGCTGGTACAGCATCCGTACCGCATGCCCATCCGCTGTCTTCTGTTCCCTGACCGGCAGATGGGACTGAAAACTGACCGGATCTTCCTTGCTGTTTTCCCTGTCTTTCTGACTGCGTCCCCGCATCTCCATAAAAAACGCTGCCAGCTCTTTATAGCGGTTCTCTCCGGTAAACTGATACAGTTCCACCAAAGCCATTTCAATTTCCTGGTGTCCAGGCGTATCGAAGGCCGCCGAATGCTCTATGCGGAAGGCTCTGTCAATCAGATCGATATAGCGGATCGTAAGATCCAACATCTTGCGTTTCCCCGTCGCCTTATAATAAGCCAGCGCGCCTTCGATCAAATGTCCCGCACAGTACAACTCATGATCCAGTCTTCTGGTAAAACGCGCTTTCGGTTCTACCGTGCTAAAATAGGAATTCAGATAACCGTCTTCTGTCTGCAGCTTTTCCATCCGCTCCACCAGCATATCCATCTTCTCTTCCAGACGCTGATCCGGCTGCTTCTGCAGATAATAGGCGACGCCTTCCATCCATTTCGTCACGTCGGAATCCCAGAAGATATGCGGTTTACATGGCATTCCTTCTCTCCATTCTCCTTTCAGGGCCTCAAATCGTCCCGTCTCTTCGAATCGGTCGTAAACCGCTCCGATCGTTACATTCCTTACCAGTTCCTGCTGCGTCTGCCAGAAACCGCCCGTCAGGTCAACCTGACGAAAGCTGACTGGCCTCCCACTATATTTCTCCATGATTCCTCTCATTCCGCCGTTTACACGGCAATCTCTTTATCATTCTTGTCAATGCTGTGCCTTCCCATAATAGGGAAACTGGGAAACGCGAAGTTTCGTACAGCCAAAGGGAAGCAAAGTGACCGTCTCCTCTTCTCCCCTTTCTGTTACCGGGCTCTCTGGAATCTCTCTCGCATCTCCGTTTTGCTCTCTCCACTCTTCCAGTCTTCGTGCCGATACCTTAAGACGCACCGGCGCATGTTCTTTGGAAAAAGGAACATCCGAGACTTCTTCCTCTTCCACCTGGCAGGACAGGGATGCCGCAAGCGCATAATTCCATGAACTCTCCGGAAAAATATAATAGTCCTTTACCCCTGCCGTTTCCTTCTTCACTTCCCATCTCTCCCGAATATCCAATCCATATACCAGCGGGCCTCTCTCCACTGCCATTGTATCCCGATACCAGAAGGAAGGTATGACCTTCATCTCAAATCTGACCAGAATCTGGTCTCCCTTTTGAAACGCCTTCTCCACCACCGCGAAACGCCCTTCTTCATCAAAGGTCAATGCGCTTCCGGCGCACTCAATCTGCGGCGACTGGCACCAGGCAGGGATCCTGATCTTAATCCGCACCGGCCTGTCAGGCGCTTCTTCCAGTCGATAACATAATCGTTCTCTGAAAGGATACTCTGTCTCCAGACGAAGTGCAAGTCTTTCTCCTGCAAGCATGGTATCCACACAGGAAGGCGCCAACACCATGTTTACCAAGGTATCCTCCCCTTCCCGATACCAGAGCGCATTGACCAGTTTCGGCCACCCTTGATGCATATTAGCCGTACAACAGCCGAAGTTCGGTTCCAGCCCGAAAACAGTGGAATCCGTATCATTATTAAACCAGGGCCGTCTCGAATCATCCACGATAATCTGATTCGCCTGCTGCAGATACTGATGCCCCATAAAATCTTCCGTGATGGTAGCCGGCAGGGCATTGTAAGCCAGACGTTCCATCAAGTCTCCATACCAGGGATCCCCAAAGATCTCCATCAAAGGCTGCAGGCTGAACATATACTCTGTCACCGAACACAACTCCGACCCCTGGGAAGGGTGATTTCCCGCCAGATGCTCATCTCCGTTGATACAGCCAGAAACCACGCCATGTTTCCGAATGACCTCCTCTATGCCTTCCCTGGCGATCCTTCCGTAGTCCTGTCCATCGCATAACCATGCCCGCAGGGCGGGATGTTTGAACCCCATTGTGACATTCACGATATGTGTCTCATGGTAAGGACACATATCTTCAATCTCTAAATGCTCGAACCGTTTCACCTTATCCCAATAGATGTATTCTTTCGCCGGACGTGGAAACGGCAAATTCTCCAGATAATCGCACCAGTCCAGACTACACCTGTCAATCTTCTTCATCGCCTCCAAGATCCAACTCTCCTTCGTCTGCTCATAAAGCCATTTTCCTACATAGAGCAGTTCCGGAACCCGGGCTCTGGACCAGCTCAAAAGCGCCGTCTTCTCTACTAGGGCGTCCATATAACGCAGATACTTTTCCGCAAACGACACGACCCTGCCATCTCCCGTAATCTCTTCATACTGGATCAGGACTTTCAGCATAGCAAAACGCGACCACTGCTCTCCCCGGGTTGACAGCGGACCGAAATTACCGCTTTCATCCTGGCTCTGCAGCGTCCATTCAATAAATTTCATACAAAGATCCCAATGCGCTTTGTCGTCCAGATAATAGGACAACGGCAGCAACCCGTCCAGGTAGTAAGGCGCTCGCTCCCACCCGTCTCCCGTACCACCCAGCCATCCGGAATAACTTCCCACACTGTCCCAGATTTCATACAGTTTCCCGCTCAGCCCATTCATCTGAATCTGTAACTGCTTGTAAAACCATCCTGACGGCTTTATTTCCGTCAACGTAAGCCTGTCATATTTTTTCATTAATCTACCCTAAAGCCTTTCTCTCATTTTCACCAGCAAAATCTTCCTATTTGACTGCCCCGCTCATCATACCCTTCACGAAATGCTTCTGCAGCAACAGGAACAGGATCAGGATTGGCAGCATTCCCACAATCGCTCCGGAAGTCAACGTCCCCCAGTTAACCGTCGTATCCGCAGAAAGCATATCCACCAGCCCCACATTAAAGGTTTTCATGGAACTGCCGCCAAAAGTCAGTCCGATGGTATAATCATTCCAGGTATTATAGGCGGCATAGACGATCACCGTGATTGCCCCGGGAAGAGCCAGCGGACAATAAATATTCCAGAAGATCTCCAGGCTGCTCGCCCCGTCCATCAGCGCAGCTTCCCGCAGCGCATTCGGCACCATATCGAAAGAACTCTTCATCATCAGCACACAGAACGGTGTCTGGAAGGTCACATAGATCAGCACCATCCCCCAGACAGTTCCCAGCAGATTCAGATCGGACAACGTATTGTACAAAGGCACCATCAACGCCTGTGCCGGAACCATGATCGTAAAGAGGATCATCGCCGTCCAGATCTTCACGCCCCAGATCTTCAATTTCGAAAAAGCAAACCCTGCCAACACAGAGACTACTGTCACGAGCAACATTGTCAAAACGCAGATCTGAAACGAATTTTTCAAATAAAAGAAGAAAATACCATCTTTATATTGAAACAGCGAAACATAATTCTCCGGCGTCACCACGTGCGGGATCAGGCTGATCCCGCCATACAGCTCTTTCTGTGTCTTGACGGAAGTGACAACCGCCCAATAGATCGGCATAATCCAGAGCATGCCCAGCAGAATATTTAACACGATAATGATTACCTTACTTCTCTCTTTATTCATCTGCACCCTCTCCTACTCCGTCTTATCTTTCATCACGGCAAACTGAAAATAACTCAAAACAGCCAAGATCACCAACAAGATCATAGACATTGCCGCTCCGTATCCGAACTTAAAATGTCCGAAAGAAGTCTGGTAAATATAGTAGACCGCCGTCTGTGTCTTCGAGGACGGGCCGCCCGCCGTCATGATCTTAAACTGCTCAAAGGCAAGCACCGACCCGATGATAGAAATTACCATGGACAATCCGATGGTTGGACGGATCAACGGCAGTGTGATCCGGAAAAACTGCTGTATCTTGCTTGCCCCATCAATACTCGCCGACTGGTAGACCTCCTCATCCACAGATTGGAACGCGCCAAGGAGCATCAACATACTGAATCCCGCCATCTTCCATGTGACCATGGCGCAGACCGCCGGAAGGGATGTTTTCGGCAAATGCATCCAGGCGACCGGCTTGTCAACAATCCCCACTGCCAGCAATATATGATTCAACACACCGTATAACTCGTTATAGATCCACAGCCAGATATCTGCGCTGGCCGTCATGGAAATCACCACCGGCATAAAGTAAATGGTACGAAAAATACCGACTCCCCTGAATTTCTGGTTAACTAAAATTGCCATGACAAACGCTACCAGAAATAACATCGGCGTAACGATCAATGCATACTCCATCGTAAACAGAAGTGAGTGCAGAAATTTCTTATCCACAAAAGCCCGAATGAAATTCTGTATCCCGATAAATGTTTTTTCACCTAACAATGGCCAGTCATACAAAGACATATACAGTGATTTCACGAAAGGAACCACAAAAAACGTGATATTGATCACCAGCAAAGGCAGAACAAAAAACATATTTGTCCAATTCTTTTTCTTCATAAAAGCAACACCCCCTGCCCGCTTAACAGGCACAAATTTAAAAAGCCGCCGCATTCCGCTTCTTCCGAACGAAATGCGGCTGACTCATTCAACATCTTCTTATTCTGAAAGAAGAGCGTCAATTTCTTCTTTCGCGTCATCAAACGCTTCTTCCGGAGTCTTCTCCTGATTCAGCGCATACTGTACCGCATCGATCCAGGGTGTATACATTTCATTATATTTCAGGCTGTAAGGCGCCTCTCCTACTTCCAATGCCTGTCGGAGCACGTCATACTCTGCGTGGGAACCGAAAATCTCATTTTCAAACATATCTGAACGGGAAGGAATGTTTCCATAAGCCGCCAACTGGTCTACCTGCACTTCCTTGCTGAGGCAGTACTGTACAAACTGCCATGCCGCATCATACTTGTCCGTGTCCGCTAAGATCGCGATACTGTCGCCGCCGGAGAAAGATGCATACTTGCTTCCGTCCGGGGAGGGAATCAGTGTACAGCCTGCGTTGAAATCATATCCTTCATTTACAATATTGCCAACTGCACTGCTGCCTTGCACGATCATAGCTGATTTCTGTGCTTTAAAGGCATCTTCTACTGCTGTCCAGTCGTAAGACGTGATACTCTCCGGGGTAACCTGGTACTTATAGACCATATCAGTGATCAACTGCAGCGCTTCTACCGCCTCAGGCTGGTTCAGCATAGACTCTGTACCGTCTTCGCTGGTAAACTCACCGCCGTTACACCAGATATAAGGACAGAAGGTAAACATCATGCCGCCCGCGTCAGATGCCGCAAACATATAACCATACACATCATCGCTGGTACATGCCTGCGCTGCCGCGATCAGCTCATCCCAGGTTTTCGGCGGCGCCTCAGGATCAAGACCGTTTGCCTTGAAGATATCTTTGTTATAGAGCAGAACGCTCACATCCGGTGCAAAGGGCACTGCATACTGCTTTCCATCATAAGTAGAAAGATCCAACAGGCCTCCGGAAAACGTGTCTTTGTAATCCAGTGCCGAAAATTCCGTTGTGATATCTTTCAATGCGCCGATCGAAGCATAATAAGGAACCAGTACGCAATCGATCGAGACGATGTCCGGAGTCTCGCCGGAGGATAATGCCAGTGCCAGATCATCCGACATATTAGATGGCTCCGAAACTGTCACCGGAATACCTGTCTGTTCCGTAAAATCCTTCGCTGCCGTCGTTACTTCATCAAAGTAAGTATTTCTCACCCAGACTTCCAGCGCTTCACCGCTGTCTGCACCTTGGCTTTTCTCCGCCGCCGTGTCATTTTCTACAGAATTTGCACTCTCCTGCGCTGATCCGCCGTCTTGTTCCTGTGTGTCCTCTGCCGTGGTTGTATTACCCCCCCTGCCAGAATCTCCACATGCCGTCAAGCCAAAGATCATAGAAGATACCAACAGACTAATTAACAATTTTCTTCTCATTTCGACTCCTTTCTTTTGTGGGATTTCCCACATATTCGGAAATAATATCCGAATTCTTTGTCACTATTTACTGTTTTCATTGAAATTATATCCACTTTATTCATGAATTTATACAGTTTTATTAGCAGGAATATATAAGAAAAATATCAAAAATAATAGTAGATTTTTAGCATTCGAATGAAGTAATATTGAAAAAACAGCGTAATCACGCTATAATTGATATGACAAAATTTGTATTTGACAGAAATTGTGCTTCATTTTATTTTACGGAGGTTTCTAATGTCTTTTATCAACATCCAAGTCCCCCCTTTTCCATGGTATTCCCATTCCGGAAACGCAATCTACCGGCCCGGTGATAAACATAACAGCCGAAAAGGAGTCGACTTCTTCGATCTACTCATGGTAGAGACAGGAACCCTCTATATGCTCGTCGGAAAGCAGGAATTCACAATTTCGAAGGATCACGTCCTGCTGATCCCGCCCTACACGCCACACCAGGGCAGCCGCATCTGTACAGAAAAGACTCTTTTTCACTGGCTGCATTTCAATACCAACGAAACCATTGAACTGTCGGATGTCTCCCACCGTCAGCCATGGGAACCTAATACGGATTTCAAGGAGAACAAATATATCCTGTCTTTCCTGCAGGAACAGGCGTTGCCTGACGCCACGGCGCAAAACGTACTTTCCATCCTGAAACAATTGGAACGTCGTTCCATTGATTTCTTCACAGACTCCCGTACAGTCCTTACCTCGGATAACAACCTGTTCCACCAGCAGGAACTGCTCATGCGCCTCTTAAATATTCTGGCCGTCACCCAGGATACTTCTGACCATAACAGCATTGCCTATTCCGCCCTGCAGTATATTAATTTTCACTATGCTGAACAGTTCACAATGGATGACCTGGCTAAAACTTTAAACTGCCACCCTTCCCACCTGATCAGATGTGTCAAGAAACAATACGGAGTCACACCCAACCAGTTATTGAACAAAATCCGCTTGGAACGGGCCTGCGCCATGCTCAAAGACCCCTATCTTTCGATCACTACCGTCGCCTATTCGGTCGGGTTTTCTTCTACATCCTACTTTTGTAAGCAGTTTAAAAAGAATTATGAATATTCCCCAAAAGAATTCAGAGATTACATTTGGGGGAATCCGACAGACGATATCACAGGGAACAGGCCAACACGCCTTTAACAAAATTGCATTTGAGTGATGAAATGATTGTGCTTTTGAAAAGCGGCCGGATTAACAACCGCCTGCTGTGCAAACTTGCCACCCACAGGGATTTTACAAATTAAAAATGCGTATATTTCAAATTTTTCTACACATACTGTTCTTAACGTCCACATAATCTGCAAATATGATATCAATAGTCAAAATCTTTCATCCATATGATTATATTGATTATTATGATAATATCGATTATATTTAAATAATAATATCAATACAATAAAGAAAGGAAACGAATATCCCCATGAATCCAAAAGCACTTTTTCAGTTATCCTACGGCCTCTACGTCGTATCTACAAAACATGACAAAAAAATGAATGGCTGCATCATCAACACAGTCACTCAGGTGACAGACGACCCGAAGCAGATCGTCGTGGCCATCAACAAACAGAACCTAACCTGTGAGCTGATCCAAAAATCCGGAATCCTTTCTGTCTCCATCCTCTCTGAGACGGCACCTTTTTCCCTGTTTCAGCGTTTTGGATTCCAAAGTGGAAGCACCGTGGATAAATTTATAGATATCCCTTTTTCCATGACAGGCCAGGAACTTCCTTATCTCACAGAACATGTCACTGCCTACCTGGACTGTAAAGTCTTAAACAGTTACGACCTCGGTACCCATATGCTTTTCCTGGCATCTGTATCGGACTGCGATGTCCTTTCCGGTGAAAAGGCGATGACCTACTCCTTCTATCATGAATATGTCAAACCAAAGCCTGAAAATACTTCTGTGAAAGGCTGGCGATGCGTCGTCTGCGGATATGTCTACGAAGGAGAAGAACTTCCTCCGGATTTTGTCTGCCCATGGTGCAAACACGGCATAGAAGATTTCGAAAAAATCTTATAGGAAAATGATTTCTCACATTCAGTCATTCAGTGATACCCTCTTCCTCCGCCCGCAGTTTGCAGCCGTTCTCATAGGAATTGATCTCACAGATTTCCGCCTTGTCCTGACTGACACAGAAACTGCAGGAAGGACAGGGCTTCTTCACTCCCGCAAAATCACGGGGAACAGCCTTACCCTCCGCATTATGCCTGCAGGTACTGCACCAGCAGGAAACACATGCCGCAAATAACGAGATTTCAATCGTATCGTGTTTATCATCAACTTTAGCATCTTCTGCAGATATATAATCAAAAAGATTTATCTGGCCTTCAATCTGTTTCTTCATATGTATAGGTATCCTTCATCTAAGATTTTTATTCATTTCCAGCACCGCTTTTCCATGTCATAATCTCCTTAAGCCGCTCCCCGGTCTCTTTCTCCTCCCCTTCTGCAGTCGGAATATAGTATCGTCTGTCCTGCAAAGTATCCGGCAGACACTGCATTCTGGTCAGTTTCTCTTCCGTATCATGAGCATAACAATATCCTTCTCCATAGTGCAGCGCTTCCATCAACTTCGTAGGAGCATTTCTGATCTGCAGCGGAACAGGCTCTGCCGGGAAATCATGAATATCTTTTTTCGCGGCCTCGCAGGCTTTGTACAGGGCATTGGACTTAGGAGCCATGGACAGATAGACCACAGCATGCGTCAAATGCACATCACACTCCGGCATTCCAAGAAAATGACAGGCCTGATAGACAGAAACCGCCACCTGCAGCGCTCTTGAATCTGCCATACCGACATCCTCGCTGGCGAAGCGTATCAGACGTCTGGCAATATACAGCGGATTCTCCCCGCCATCCAGCATCCGGTTCATCCAGTAGACCGCCGCATCAGGATCACTGTTTCGCATAGATTTATGAAGAGCGGATATCAGGTTATAATGCTCTTCACCTTTCTTGTCATAAAGCAGGGAGCGACGGTTCGTACATTCTACCAATGTCTCATCCGTCACGTGTATGGTTCCTTCTCTGTCAAGCTGACTGTTGATCACCGCCATCTCCAGCGTATTTAAGGCTGTCCTGCCGTCTCCGTTGGCAAAACGCGCTATGGCACGAATCTGTTCCTCGGAGATCACAATCTGTTGATTTCCAAATCCTTTCGGACTCTCCAAAGCGTGCCGCAGCAATTCATACAAATCTTCTTCTTCCAGCATTTTCAGCACGAATACCTTACATCTGGACAACAGAGCCGAATTGATCTCAAAAGAAGGATTTTCCGTAGTGGCTCCCACCAGAACAATACTTCCCTTTTCCACAAATGGCAGAAACGCGTCCTGTTGTGCCTTATTGAAACGATGGATCTCATCCACAAAAAGCAAGGTGTTGATTCCCATCCGCCTGCTGCCCTCAGCCTGCTCCATCACCTGCCTGATTTCCTTAATACCGCTGGTCACTGCGCTGAAATCCACAAAATCAGCCCTTGTCATACCGGCAATGATCCGCGCCAGCGTAGTTTTCCCTACACCAGGAGGCCCCCAGAAGATCATGGAAGAAATCTGATCCTGCTCGATCAGACGCCGTAACATCTTCCCTTCACCCAGAAGATGCTTCTGTCCCACATAATCCTGCAATGTCTCCGGCCGCAGCCTGCTGGCCAGCGGAGCGCTTGTGATCCGGTTATC
>CAJTYJ010000020.1:32735-46917 GCA_910583895.1 uncultured Lachnospiraceae bacterium | reverse complement strand
TTCACATGAGTTTAGGAGAAAATTTACAATTCTTAAGGAAAAAGGAAAACATCACACAGGAGCAGCTGGCAGAACAGCTTGGAGTTTCCAGACAGTCCATATCGAAGTGGGAATCTGATACCGCATACCCTGAAATGGAGAAACTTCTTCAATTATGCAAACTCTTTCAATGTACCATGGATGATTTGATGCAAAAAGAGATCAGCCAGATTTACGTAGAAGATAAGAGTAATTATGACAGACATTATAATGAATTCAGTAAATTCGTTTCTCTTGGCATAGGCCTGATTTTACTCGGCCTTTCTGCTACGATGCTGGTTTACGGCTTGAATTATTTCTTTGAGGGAGAACCGCTCACAGAAGATTTCTGCGGTATTATATTCCTGATTTTTCTTGTAGTCGGCATGGCAATCCTTATCCTGTACGGTATCCGCGATGATGATTTTAAGAAGAAAAACCCTCATATTGTAAACTTCTATCAGGAGAAAGAGATTGACAGCTTTAACAGAAAATTTTCGGTCATGGCCACTACAGGAATTTCTCTTTTTATCATAAATGTGATCCTGCTTGCAGGTTTTGATGCGATCTTTCCACAGATATCCGGGAACGAATACCTGGAGTCTTTCGAGATGTCCTTTTTCTTCCTGATTGTTTCGATCGCCACTACTATTATCGTTTACTACAGCACACAAAAAGATAAATACGACATTGAAAAATACAATCAACTCAATGACAAAAATTCCGACACTTACAAAAAAAGCGCCATGACACGTACTGTATGCGGCTGCATCATGTTGATTGCCACGATCTTATACCTGATCGCCGGTTTCGTATTCAATAAATGGGGAATGCCTTCCGTCGCAGTATTTGCCATCGGCGGTATCGGCTGCGCCATTGCCTCTATCATTATCAACTTCAAAAAATCACAGCAAATTTAACGGGTATAAAAGAGCCGGATTTTTCCGGCTCTTTTAGTACCATAAATTTTATCACTGCCGCAGCCGTTCTATGATGCTGACTTTAGCAATTTGACGGTACAAAAGCGCCGGTATCGCCACAGTCAGGAGTATAAGGAACGGATAGATCACCAGCATGGGCCACATGACAAAGCGGTAAGTGAAAAACCAGATCCCGTTGGAAATTCCCCGCACGACTACCACGGAAAACAGACCTCCAAGAACAATCGATGTGACAATCGTTCCCACAGCATAATAAAATCCTTCAAAAGAGAGCATACGCTTTAACTGCCTGCCGGTCATGCCGATGCTTTGCAGCATGGCAAATTCTTTTTTGCGGGTGATAACACTTGTCAAAACAGAGTTCACAAAGTTTGCAATACCGATAATTCCAATAATGACGCTCAATGCTCCGCCGATGGTAATGATCAGGGAGGTCAGATCGTCAAAAGAGCTGACATATGTTGCTTTGGATTCAAAATCCATACCCGGTTCCACACTGTCGATATAGTCATTCAAAAACTCTGTCATTTCAGCCTCTGTTCTCTCTTTCACATCAAAGGTGAAATTGACCAGATGAGGATTATCGCACAGCGGCAGGAAGATTTCTGTTGGCAGATAGAACCGGGATTCTCCCGTGTTGCGGGTAGTAGCCGTATTCTCGTTAACCCGGACTTTTGCCATGATGGTAAAGTCATAGCTGTCAGTAATGGTGGAGGAAAGACCCTCCACTTCCAGATGGTTGATCTGCACTGTATCACTCACATTGATATCCGGGTTATCTATAACGGTTCCATCATCGTTACACTCCACACTCAACAGAATATACTTTCCTGATTTCAGCTTTTCCATGTCGATTGTCCCCTCTATGACCTCCATGTTATTCAGAAGAAAATCGTCTGCACCATATAGTCTTACACAGGGATTACCGTTCTCATCTTTGTTATAGCTGAAAAAAGCGTTGTGATTTGTAGAAAACGTTTCTTCCAGCATCCAGGAAGAATAGAGCCTGCCGCCATCCTCGAAGCTGTTATTTTGTTTGACCGCCTCAATAAAGTTCTCAGACAAGTCGTTTTTGCCTTCTTCAATCTTGTATTGGAAGTAGTCCACGTTAGAAATCACAAAGTCCCTATCCATAAATTTTGAGATATACTTGTCAATATCAAACCCGCCGGACAGGGTAAACACAGTATTGAACAGCACCAGACTAAGCGTCATGGATACAATAACCAATCCTGTTCGTTTGCGGTTCCGTCCAAGGTTAGCCAGAGCCATAAAGTGGAGCTTTGCTCCATGGGTCGATTTCCTGTCTTTTGCCCTGTGCGTCCCAAATGCCGCCGTATCATTTTCGGTATAGCGAATAGCCTCTATCGCGGAAACTGCACCGGCGATCTTCGCGGGCTTATGGACGCTGACAAAGACTGTAAATAAGGTAAACACCGTGGAGCCAATAAAAATCAGCGGATTTACTGTCACCTTAATACCGGCGTCCGCCGTATAACTGGTCCCGTTCATCAGGAAAGGAACCAGCGCCCGGCCGATCAGGAAGCCTGCCAGCAAACCGACAGGAATACCAATCAGGGAAAGCCGAAACGCCTGCCGGTTGATCAACCGCTTGATCTGCCGCTTTGTTGTGCCCAGCGTTTTTAACTGTCCGTAGGACTGAATATCCTGAATGACAGAGATTTGGAAAATATTGTAGATAATCAAATATCCGGTCACGATAATCAGCAGTACACCCACAATGCCGGAAACAAGCATAGCCATATTATCTGACAGTACGCCGCTCTGATAGGCTGGACTGACACGGGCAATCACGTAATTGTCATCCTTCGGGCTGCCGCCCATTGTCTCACAGGTATAACCTGTTTCGGAAAGAAGCCGGTGGAGCCTTTCTTCTAAATCACCGTTTCCTCTGAACATCACATAGGCAGTGACAACGCCGGAGTAATCATTGTCTACAGGATAGGTATAAGTCAGAATATCCGAGTGCGCATCTACAAAGGATTTTGATACAATAAGCCTTCCAATATTACTCAAACTGTCCGTTTCCCAAAAGCCGCAGAGGATAAAATCGGTAGTGTACTCTGTCCCTTTAATTTCATAGGTCAATGAAACGGTTTCCCCAATCCGTGCCGGTACACCCAGGGCATTCAGCGTCTTTGTATCCGCGATGATCTCGTTTGACCCCTCGGGCCGGCGGCCTGTGGTAGGAGTATAACGGGCAAATTCCAACGCGATGTCATCCATATACCACAGATCAGAACGCCAGCGTTCCAGTCCCGGATTTTTCAGACGGTAGGAAACCGCCTTTGTATAGGCGATGCGGTCGATCAGAGAATTTCCCGCTACATCGTCATATACTTCATCGCTGATATAGCTTAAGACCGCCTGCCCATCGCCGCCCGCTTTGCGGATATTCTGATCATGAACGGTGTCCATCAGGCCAGAACCCAGAGTGAATATCGTGGTAAAAAGTATCGTAGTCAAAATAATTGCGATGATTGCAATGATATTTCTACTCTTATTTGCTTTGAAATAACGGCCTGACAGCTTTTTTATGACAGTGCCGTTGTTGTTGCCGAATAAAATGTCATTCATTTTCACCACCTCCCCTCTACTCAAAAATCCTGCCGTCCTCAATGCGGATAATGCGATCGGCAAGCTGGGCAATCTCGTTGTTATGGGTTATCATCACCAGCGTTTGATGAAATTTATTGCTGGTTATTTTCAACAGGCTCAGCACATCTCCGCTCGTCCGGCTGTCCAGATTGCCGGTCGGTTCATCTGCCAGGACGATAGCAGGCTTGGAAACAAGAGCACGGGCGATGGCGACACGCTGCTGTTGTCCGCCGGACAGGTTGTTTGGCATATTGTACAGCTTATCCTCCAGAGCCAGCAGACCCACTACTTCGTCCAGAAATTTTTTGTCTACGATATCGCCGTCCAGTTCCACAGGCAGGACAATGTTTTCATAGACATTAAGAACAGGGACAAGGTTGTAATTCTGAAAGATAAACCCGATGTTGCGCCGACGGAAGATGGTAAGCTCCTCGTCATTCATAGAAGCCAGTTCCCTGCTCTTGATATGAACGTTGCCGGAGGTTGGCACGTCCAGACCACCCATCATATTCAGCAGAGTAGACTTGCCGCTGCCGGAGGTTCCTACAATGGCGACAAATTCTCCCTGTTCAATGGACAGAGTCACGCCGTCCAGTGCCTTTGTGATATTCGGTTCCACGCCATAGTATTTTTTGAGATCAGTTGTTTGCAAAATACTCATGATTTTCACCATCCTTTCTGTGATGCCGTCAGTCTAACAGCCAAATCTCACAGAAATGTCACGGATCTCTTTTTTTCACACTTGAAATGTCACAAATCTTTGACATCTCAATAAATTCTATCCACGGGCAGAAAAACGGAAAATGTAGAGCCATACCCCACCTTCGATGTGACCTTGATGTAGCCGCCCTGCATGGTAATGATCTCACGGGCAAGGTACAGTCCTATGCCGATGCCCTCAACATCATGTACTTCTTCTTCCCGGTAAAAGCGTTTGAAGATGATTCCCTGTCTGCTCTCCGCTATTCCTTTGCCGCTGTCGGTTATGTCGATTTTAACATGAAACTCCCAGCTTTGAACGGAAACCTGAATATCGCCGCCTGCCGGAGTGTACTTCACCGCATTGTCCAGAATGTTAAACATGGCCTCGCTTGTCCATTTCCTGTCGTGGGCCAGCGCGATATCTTCCGGACAATCTACACTGACATGAATCTTCTTCCTTTCGGCGTTCAGCAGAATACCTCCAAGCGCTGCCGCCAGAGTATCATAAAGCGGCTGCATCCTTCTGTCCAGTGAAATGACTCCGGTTTCCAGGCGGGAGGTCTTTATCATGGACTGCATGAGAAAATCCAGCTTTTCAAGCTGTCCGCTGGAAGCCTGCAAAAACTCCCTTTGTTTTTCTTCCGGCACAGGCTGTTCCAACAAAGTGGCATTGATCATTTTCAGATTGCTGACCGGCGTTTTTACCTGATGGGATATATCGGAGATCAATTCCTGCAAATCAGCCCGTTCTTTCGCTATACTCTCCCGATTCTCGCGCAGAACGTCATAGAGGTGGGCCAGCCGGTAATTGATTTTGAAAAAAAGATTTTCTTCTTCGTGCATTTGCGGCGGTGGTGCCGCTCCATTCAACATATCGTCTATCGTCCGGCACAGATTATCCGAGAATAACACCAGCTTCCGGCGCAGAAAGACCACAAAAAGAACTACACAGGAAAACACCAGCAGAATAAACAACAGGCACAGCCACACGATTGCTGTAGTATTTTGAGCAAAAAGGAACGCCGAAATGATGGTCACAATGGAGAGCACACCTAAAAAAGCTGTCCCCGCCGCACAGACGTGGTTAACGGAAAGTTTACTCCCATTCATTTTTTCATCCCTCCAATCCACATATAACCCATGCCATAGACCGTCTTGATATATTGCAGACCGTCCGCTTCGATTTTTCCCCGGATACGGCTGATCGCAACAGTCAAATTATGTTCATCCACAAAATTTTCGTCTGCATCCCACAGTTTTTCAAGAAGTACCTGACGGGTTAGAACAATTTTCGGATTTCTCACCAGCACCTTTAGCAGTCTGTATTCCAGCGGCGTGAAGATAACCGGTTCTCCGGCGAGAGCAGCAGTCAATTCCGAAAAATTGATGGACAGCGTACCGTCTGCGTAGCAGTCGCCGCCTGTCTGCTTCCGGATGCGGGCCAGCAGTGCCGAAACCTTTTTGCGGAATACGCTGATGGGAAACGGCTTTGTTACATAGTCGTCCGCCCCCAACTCAAAGCCTTTGAGCATATCGCTCTCCATGTCGTTCGCTGTCAGGAAAATAACTGCAGTATCAGGCCGGCGCTCCTTGATTTTCCTGCACAGTTCAAAACCGTTTCCATCAGGCAAATTGACATCCAGCACAATTAGATCATAGTCCTGCGCTTTACAGAGATCGTCCGCTGCTGATTTTGTCATGGCAGCATCCACAGTGTAACCCGCTGCTGAAAGATTGTAGCAAAGCGTATTGTTCAAAAGCCTGTCATCTTCAACCACTAAAAGTTTCATGCCATTACACCCCCCTCCTGCTCAGGATAACACAAAAATGTTACAGAAATCTCACAAGCTAAGATCGTCAGAAAAAAAAAGCCGGAATCCCGGCTTTTTACTTATGCACAAGTTGAGAAAACGCCATCTCCCAGTACTTTTCCGGTATATCCGGCCAGTTTGCTTCTCCTTCCGCCTCCCTGCACAGTTTCATCGCCTGCGGCAGACAAAGAGGCGTATAGTCATTCCCCGTATACAGACAATGCAGAATTAATTCAGGCCAATGCAGCGCTTTCTCCATAATCCCGGAAGTCAGAAATTCTTCCTTCACGGCATCCACATCGTAATTTAACTGAAAAAACTCCTCCTTCCATCCATGATCCGTTCCATGCAGTATCATATACTGTGTCTTACCTTCATAATACCAGGGAACCCCTACAGAACCCGGATGAATCAGCTTTTTGGAACCAAACATAACACTCTCCTGTATATGAGTGTGTCCGCTGATGATCAAATCCACATCCAGAGCTTCTATGATCTTTTTCAGATTATCATTTTCAAATGTTAATAATTCATTGGATCTTACAGGGGACCCATGGCAATAACGAAAAACAGGATACCCTTCTCTCACATAGATTCCCTGAATGTCCATCTCTTCATAAAAATCCAGATCCCGCTTCGTCAGATTTTCATAAGTATAGAGCAGATTACCGCTGGCGGAAGAATAAGTCCATCTCTGCTGCGGATCTTTCCGGTGATCCAGCATATAATCCTCTCTGTTTCCCCGAATAAACGTACAGCGATACTTCTCTTTCATTTCATAGATAATCTTCATCGTTCTCTGCGGATAAGGGCAATCACTGACGTAATCTCCCAGAAAAAGGAATTCATCCACATTTCTCGCAAGTGCATGCTCAATACAGGTCTCTAAAGCAATATGATTACTGTGAATATCCCCGATCACCGCCAGCTTCATTTATCTTCTGCTTCCTCTTCTTCATCTACGATATCATCCAGATTCTCTATCTCATGATGCCCGTCGCTGAGCTTCTCTCTTACCTTGGCAATTCTTGCCACCTTCACATTATCATCCAGATTGATCATCTTCACACCGGAAGTAATTCTTCCCAGAGTGGAAATATCATCCATGCGGAGCTGTATGATAATGCCCTCTGTGGTGATCATCATGATCTCATGCTCATCATCCACCGCTTTCACACCGACCACATCTCCGGTCTTCTCGGTGATCTTATAACATTTGATACCTTTGCCGCCTCGTTTCTGTACCGTAAATTCATCCAGATAAGTACGTTTTCCCATACCATTTTCGGACACGATCAGAAGAGAATCGCCCTGGTGATCCAGCTGCATTCCGACGATCTCATCCCCGTCTGACAAATTCATGCCGATCACACCCATAGAACTTCTGCCGGTGGGCCGCACATCTGTCTCCTTGAAGCGAATACACATACCAAGTTTTGTCACCAGGAAGATCTCCGTATCCCGGGAAGTTGTCTTTACTTCGATCAATTCATCGTCTTCCCGCAGATTAATGGCAGCAAGCCCGTTTTTACGGACATTACTAAATTCCATAACAGGTGTTTTCTTTACAATACCGCGCTTTGTTACCATGAAAAGATTTTCATTCTCCTCATAATCCTTGATCGGTATCATCGCCGATATCTTTTCTCCCGGATTCAGCTGCAGGATATTGACAATGGCAATCCCTCTGGCGGTCCGGCTGGCCTCCGGAATCTCATACGCTTTGATCCGGTATACCCGTCCTAAATTGGTAAAGAACATCAGATAGTGATGCGTCGATGTCATCAGAAGATCCTCGATATAATCTTCCTCGATCGTCTGCATTCCTTTAATGCCCTTGCCGCCGCGGTTTTGTGACTTGAAGTTATCCACAGTCATACGTTTCACATAACCGAGACTGGTCATGGCGATCACGGTATTTCCTTTGGGAATCAGATCCTCCATATTGATGTCATAGACATCGAATCCGATCTTACTTCTTCTGTCATCTCCGAATTTCTCGGAAATAATGAGGATTTCTTCTCTGATCACTCCCAGCAGCAGTTTTTCATCTGCCAGAATTGCCTTTAACTCGGCAATCTTAGCCATTAACTCCCTGTGTTCGTTCTCAAGTTTCTCTCTCTCCAGACCTGTCAGCGCACGCAGACGCATGTCCACGATCGCCTGTGCCTGTGCATCGGAGAACTGGAAACGCTCGATAAGCCTTTCTTTCGCGATCGGCGTAGTCTGGCTGCTTCTGATGATCTGGATCACTTCATCAATATGATCCAGCGCAATCAGAAGACCCTGTAAAATATGATCCCGTTCTTCCGCTTTGTTCAGATCATATCTCGTCCTTCTGGTCACCACTTCTTCCTGATGTCTGATATAGTGCGTCAGCATGTCAAGAAGATTCATGACCTTAGGTTCATTATTCACCAGCGCCAGCATGATAACGCCGAAGGAATCCTGAAGCTGTGTATGCTTGTACAGCTGATTCAGGATCACGTTGGCATTGGCATCCTTGCGCAGTTCTATCACGATACGCATACCTTCACGGTTCGTCTCATCCCGAAGGTCCGTGATACCGTCAATCTTTTTTAACTTCACAAGATCTGCGATCTTTAAGATCAAGTTGGCCTTGTTGACCATATAGGGAAGTTCCGTCACGATGATGCGGCTCTTTCCGTTAGGCATCGTCTCGATATCCGTGACAGCGCGTACTCTCACCTTGCCGCGCCCTGTCCTGTAGGCTTCTTCCGCCCCCCGCGTACCGAGGATGATTCCGCCCGTAGGAAAATCAGGAGCTTTCACGATCTCCAGAAGCTCCTCCATATCGGTGGCTCTGTCCTCATTCACACGATTGTCAATGATCTTCACTACCGCACTGATCACTTCCCGCAGATTATGAGGCGGTATGTTAGTAGCCATACCAACCGCAATACCGGAAGTACCGTTTACAAGCAGATTCGGATAACGGCTGGGCAGAACCTTGGGTTCTTTCTCCGTATCGTCAAAGTTGGGAGCAAAATCAACGGTATCTTTATTGATATCCGCCAGAAGCTCCATGGAAATTTTGCTCAGCCTTGCCTCCGTATAACGCATGGCCGCCGCTCCGTCGCCGTCCACGGAACCGAAATTTCCGTGTCCGTCCACAAGCGGATATCTGGTAGACCATTCCTGCGCCATATTAACAAGCGCTCCATAGATGGAACTGTCACCGTGGGGGTGATATTTACCCATCGTATCACCGACGATACGGGCACTCTTTCTGTGAGGCTTGTCCGGGCCGTTATTCAACTCGATCATGGAATAGAGAACCCGGCGCTGTACCGGCTTCAAACCGTCTCTTACATCAGGAAGCGCACGGGCCGCAATAACGCTCATGGCATAATCTATGTAAGAATCTTCCATCTTTTTTTTGAGATCTACTTCCTCAATCTTGTCAAAAATTCTATCATCCATCCTGTAACAATGTTCCTTTCCGGTAACCCGTCATTATCATATATCCAGATTCTTTACAAACTTCGCATTTTCTTCGATAAAGATCCGGCGCGGCTCCACCTTGTCACCCATCAGCGTGTTAAAGGTAAGATCCACCTCCGACTCTTCTTCCTCGTTGATATTCACACGAAGCAGGATACGTTTCTCCGGATCCATGGTAGTTTCCCACAGCTGGTCCGCGTCCATCTCTCCCAGACCTTTGTACCGCTGAATCTTATTATTCTGGTCGCGTCCCACTTCCGTAAGGATTTTTTCCAGTTCCTCATCGCTGTAGGCATACCACACCTGCCTGTTTTTCTCCAGTTTATAGAGAGGCGGCTTCGCCAGATATACATGTCCCTGCTTGATCAGTTCCGGCATGAAACGATAGATAAAAGTCAGCATCAGCGTAGCGATATGCGCCCCGTCCACATCGGCATCCGTCATAATAATGATCTTGTCGTACCGCAGCTTGCTGATATCAAAATCATCATGAATCCCCGTGCCGAAAGCCGTGATCATGGCTTTGATCTCAGCATTGGCATAGATTTTATCCAGTCTCGCCTTTTCCACATTCAGGATCTTACCGCGAAGCGGCAGAATAGCCTGCGTCGCACGGCTTCTGGCAGTCTTGGCAGAACCGCCTGCAGAATCTCCCTCCACGATATAGATCTCGCAATTCTTAGGATCTTTATCGGAACAGTCCGCCAGCTTACCCGGAAGAGCGCTCCCTTCCAGCGCCGTCTTACGCCTTGTCAGATCCCTCGCCTTTCTGGCCGCCTCTCTGGCACGCTGCGCCAGAATCGACTTCTCGCAGATCGTCTTGGCAACCGACGGATTCTGCTCCAGGAAATAGGTGAGCTGTTCACTGACCACACCGTCAACCGCTCCTCTGGCTTCCGAATTCCCCAGCTTCTGTTTCGTCTGTCCTTCAAACTGCGGATCTTCCACCTTTATACTGATAATAGCCGTCAAACCTTCCCTGATATCCTCTCCGGAAAGATTCGCTTCACTGTCTTTCAGCAGTTTATTAGTGCGTGCATAATCGTTAAAAGTCTTCGTCAGCGCATTCCTGAAACCTACCAGATGCGTACCGCCCTCCGGTGTATTAATATTATTGACAAAAGTATATACGCTTTCGTTATAGGAATCATTATGCTGCAGGGCCACCTCCACATACACGCCGTTCCTGCTGCCCTCGAAATACATAACGTCGTTGTACAATGATTCCTTACTCTTATTCAGATATGTAACAAACTCCTTGATACCGCCCTCGTAATGGAATTCTTTCTTCTGTTCCTTCCCTTCTCTCTCATCAATAAGAACAATTCTTAAACCTTTCGTCAGAAAAGCCGTCTCCCGAAGCCTTGTTTTAAGCGTATCATAGTCAAAAACAGTCTCCTCAAAAATCGTCTTATCCGGTATAAAGTGCACTTTCGTTCCCGTCTTATCGGCTTCACATTCTCCCACTACCTTAAGCGGATAACACACATGTCCTCTCTCATAGCGCTGTTTATGCACCTTGCCTTCCGCACAGATTTCCACTTCCAGCCAGTCGGACAACGCATTGACCACGGAAGCTCCCACGCCATGCAGGCCGCCGGATACCTTATATCCTCCGCCGCCGAATTTTCCGCCGGCATGAAGAATCGTAAATACCACTTCCACAGCGGGAATACCCGCCTTGTGGTTGATCCCCACAGGAATTCCTCTTCCGTTATCCTCCACGGTGATTGAATTATCCTGATTGATCGTAACATAGATCGTGTTACAGAAACCGGCCAGCGCCTCGTCAACCGAGTTATCCACAATCTCATACACCAGATGATGAAGTCCTCTCAGTGACGTACTGCCTATATACATACCGGGTCTTTTCCTGACTGCCTCAAGACCCTCCAGAATCTGTATTTGATCTGCACCGTATTCGTTAGCCATATTCACCATGCCCTTCTTCAACGCCGCTATCCACGCTTTTCGGCTGACCATACAGCCTGTATCAATAAATAGCTATACTATAATTTTACCACTCTCTATATGAAAAACTTTGTCGATTTCAAATCGGTTATTCACAAATTCATCCAGCCCCGTACAGGTGATGATCGTCTGAATATCCCCAATCGTACTTAACAGATAATTCTGCCTGTTGCTGTCAAGCTCCGACAAAACATCATCCAACAGGAGCACCGGATTATCTCTGGTCATCTTCTTTACCAGTTCAATCTCCGATAACTTAAGTGAAAGCGCCGCCGTCCTCTGCTGCCCCTGGGATCCGAATTTGCGGATGTCGATATCTCCCACCACAAAACTGAAATCATCCCTGTGCGGCCCCGTACTGGTCTGCTTTAACTTGACATCCCGCTCCTGATTCAACGACATCTTTTTCTCATACTCATCTATGAGCACATCCGGCTCATACTGAATGACGAGATTCTCCCTGCCGCCCGACAGTTTCCTGTGTATCTCCAATATGATCTCATTCAGCTGCTCCACAAAGAGCTGCCTTCTCTCTATGATCTTACTTCCGAAAGAGATAAGCTGCGAATCCCATATATTCAGGGTATCGCGCAGAGAAGGATTGAAATACATATCTTTCAACAGCTTATTGCGCTGGTTTACAATCTTGTTGTAATTGTTCAGGTTGTAGAGATAGAACTGATCCAGCTGACACAATTCCATATCCACAAATCTTCTTCTCTCCGCCGGACCATTCTTAATGATGCTTAAGTCTTCCGGAGAAAAGAAAACAACATTCAACAAACCAAGCAGCTGTGCCGCTTTCTTGATCTTCTGGCCGTCAATCGCAATTCCCTTGGACTTGTTTTTCCGAAGATGCATATCCACTCTCGTCTCTATACCTTCTTTTTCCAGATAAGTCCTGATATGCGCTTCCTCTTTCCTGAAATTGACGACGTCCTTATCCTTTGTTCCTTTGTGGGATTTCGTAGTAGCCGACATGTAGATCGCTTCCAGAATATTCGTCTTACCCTGCGCGTTATCTCCATAGAGAATATTTGTGCCGCTGCTGAAATCAATATGTAAAGAGTCGTAATTCCTGTAATCTGCAATTTCCAATGATTTTATAATCATCAGTTCTCTACCCTAACCTGTTGTCCGCCGTATTCTATCACATCGCCCGGATGAACCTTCTTACCGCGCTGCACCTCCACAACACCGTTTAACTTAACCTGTCCTTCCTGTACCTCGATCTTGGCATCCACACCGGATTCCACCAGACCTGCCAGCTTAAGCGCCTGTCCCAGCTTGATAAAATCGTCCCTGATCTTTATTATTTCCATATTTTTCTATCTTATTCCCATCAACTTTTGATAATCGTGAACCAACTTTCAGAGTATGCTTCCTTAATTCACCGTCGTAAAATTCACCGGCAGTATCACATAGATATAAGTCTCTTCCGCATTCCTGATAAAACAGGGAGCCTTCGGATTGACCATAAACAAATTGATCTCTTCATCCTCGATCACGCGCAGGGAATCGATCAGGAACTTTGGATTGAATCCGATCATCAGATCCTTCCCTTCCTTGTCAATATCGATCTCCTCATCCATGCTTCCGACAGTGGAATTCATTTTCAGCTGTATCATGCCTTCCATAACACTCATGATAACAGGCTTCTTGTCCCCTTCTTTTACAAGCAGAGTAGCCCTGTCGATACAGTTGAGCAATTCCTTTTTGTTGATTCGCACTCTTGTCTCGTAATCGCTGGACAGCATCTGTTCAATCCTGAAATACTCGCCCTCGATCAGTCTGGAAACAACGATCGTATTATCGAATTCAAACAAAATGTGCTTACTTGTAAAATAAATGCTCACATCCTTATCCATATCGCCGGAAAGGATCTTGCTTATTTCATTCAATGTCTTACCGGGTACGACCACTTTCTTGTAATCATAAGAATTCTTAAGCAGTATCCTTCTGATCGAGATCCTGTGGCCGTCAAGCGCAACCACCTTCAACGTATTGTCACTGATCTCGAATAATTCTCCTGTCATCAGTTTGTTATTATCGTTATCCGAAATGGCAAAGATCGTCTGTCTGATCACTTCTTTCAAAGTAAACTGGGACAGCATCACGCAGTCATTCTTCTCGATCTCCGGCAGGAAAGAGAAATCTTCTCCTGATTTCCCGATAATGTTAAATTTGGCCTTTTCACAGGTAATGGTCGTCTTAAAAGAATCATCCGTCTCAATCGTGATATCATTATCCGGAAGTTTCCTTACGATCTCCAGAAAAATTTTGGCATCTAACGCGATAATACCCTTCTCTATGATCTCACCGTCAATGACAGTTTCTATACCAAGTTCCATATCATTAGCAGTCAGTTTGATCTCACCGGTTCTCGTATCTACAAGAATACATTCCAGAATAGACATCGTCGTCTTGTTGGGAACGGCTTTGGAAACAGTTTGTACTCCGTTTAAGAGACTGGACTTTGAACATACAATCTTCATAATGTGTATAGGTTCCTTTCTTGTATATGTGCAAAAATTTTGGGCTGCCATCAGGTAATATATTAATAATTTATTTCATAGTCTTAGTAATAACAGGTGTTGATAAGTGGATAACCCCGTCTATTATACTATTTATCAGCAGAAAAGTAAAAGAATAACC
>CAJTYJ010000020.1:0-32635 GCA_910583895.1 uncultured Lachnospiraceae bacterium | reverse complement strand
AGTGGATAACCCCGTCTATTATACTATTTATCAGCAGAAAAGTAAAAGAATAACCGTGTGAAAAACTCCGGATAACCTGATCATAAATCTTAAATTATCAACACCGGCTTTCTGCTGTACGGAATGCACGAAAACTGTTCTTTTACGATATCAACTTCTTTTCCACCGGATTTCAACAGTGTTACCACAGTATTATCACCTTATATGTGGATAAGAAACGTTATGAAGGACTTACTTTCTTCTTGATCAGTTCCACCTTATTCTTGAGTTCTTCGTTTTCCACTATGCCTTCTGTTATTTTCTTGATTCCGTGGATGACAGTGGTGTGGTCTTTCTTGCCCAGGATCTTGGCGATACCTGCAAGCGGCGTGTCCGTCATGGTTCTGCACAGATACATGACAATCTGTCTTGGCAGTACAAATTCGGAGTTCCTCTTTTTTGAGGTGATATCTGCCGGGTTGACGTTAAAATGTTCCGCCACAACGTTGATGATCAGCGTCGGGGTGACCTCCCTTGGCAGATTCGGGTCTATCACGTCTTTGAGTGCTTCTTCCGCATAGGCCAGATTGATATCCACCTTGTTTAATTTGGAAAAGGCAAGGATCTTATTAAAAGCACCTTCCAGTTCTCTGATATTGGATTTGATGTTGTTTGCTATATATTGAAAAACTTCATCGTCTATTTCTTTCGGATAGACTTCCGCATTTTTCTTAAGGATCGCCATCCTCGTCTCATAGTCGGGCGGCTGGATATCCGCGATCAGACCCCACTCGAATCTTGAACGGAACCTTTCTTCGAGAATCTCCATATCTTTTGGCGGCTTGTCCGAGGAAAGGATGATCTGCTTTCCGGCGGAATGCAGCGTGTTAAAAGTATGGAAAAACTCTTCCTGGGTACTTTCTTTGCCGATGATGAACTGGATATCATCGATCAGAAGTACGTCAACAGTCCGGTATTTTTCACGGAATTTATTCATCTTGACGATATCACCGCTTCTGACGCCGTCGATGACTTCGTTGGTAAACACTTCCGACGTTACATAAAGGACCTTCATGTCTGGATTCTGTTCCAGTATGAAGCGCCCGATCGAATGCATCAGGTGCGTCTTGCCAAGACCTGCTCCTCCATAGATATAGAGAGGATTGTATATTTCGCCCGGGGATTCGGCTACTGCCAGAGAAGCCGAGTGGGCGAATTTGTTGTTGCTGCCTACGACAAAAGTATCGAATTTATATTTTGGATTCAGGTTTGCGTGCTCATATTTCATATTATAGACAGGGTCGTCTTCGTCAAGAGAGCCTTCCACCACATCCTTTTCCAGAATAAAAGCGATATCGTAGGTATGGTTCATCATCTCCGATATGGTTACCTGAAAATAACTTTTATATTTGGAAGAGATGTAGTTGAGAGCGTGAGCCTGATCGGAAGGGATGATGATCATCACCACATTATTCTTTACCTGATAGAAATTAAGAGGAACGATCCAGGTATTGTAGGAAATATCCGTAAGCTCATATTCCTCCCGCAGCGTCTCTTTTATTAAATCCCAGTTGTCTTTGATTGAATCCATATTTTGATAAACCTCATTTTTTATGTTACGTCGAAACTCTCCTACACTATATATTAATATAAATATTCTAAAAATTCAAATGAAGTTGTCCACAAAATAATATTTATATCCACAGGTTTGTCCACATCTTCATGTTTATGGAGAAAAGCAACTTGAAAATGAATGTCAAATTGATCCATTATTTTTTGTCTGTCAAAATAAGGCTGTGGATAACTGTGAAATCAGATATAAACATTATGAACACCGCATTTTTGAATGAAAAACAGGACCTTGTCCATTTTATGAAGGAGTTATGCACAAGTTATACACATGATTGTGGATATTGTGTATGGTTTTTCAGCCTTTTTCTTTTATTTTATATTGAAAAAATGGGCTTATTTACTTGACGTTTCCCGGTGAATTATATATAATCAACATGTTGTTTTTCAAATATTTGTAAAATAAAACTACCTTATATATAAATTAAGGTTTCATAGAAGGAGGTGCATCGAAATGAAAATGACTTATCAGCCCAAGAAGAGGCAGAGATCCAAGGTTCACGGATTCCGCAAGAGAATGAGTACTGCCGGCGGAAGAAAAGTTCTGGCTGCAAGACGTGCAAAAGGAAGAAAGAGATTATCAGCATAGGCCGCATTTATGTGGCCTTTTTTTCTCCTGATTTCATGTAAGTTGTAATTTATTATGCGGCAGACTGAGCATAATGGGGTTTGCTATAGATTTGGGAGGAAAAATGGTTTTTTCAGAATCTTTAAAGAAGAATTATGATTTCCAGTATGTTTACAGAAATGGTAAAAGTTACGCAAACAAGTATCTGGTAATGTATGTATTGAAAAACAACACACAGCGAAACAGACTGGGAATATCCGCCAGTAAGAAGGTGGGCAACAGCGTCGTAAGGCACAGGTTCGCCAGACTGGTGAGAGAGAGTTACCGGCTACACGAGAATATATTTAATAGTGGTTTAGATATAGTAGTCGTTGCAAGAAAAAGTGCTGCTTCGGTAGGTTATTTTGAGATCGAAAGCGCATTATTACATCTTTCGGGCCTTCATCACATTCTTTGTGACGAAGTGTAGATTTAGAAATTGATATGAAAAAATTACTAATTTATCTTATTAAATTCTATAGAAGCTATATTTCTCCGATGAAAAGCACAAAATGTCCTTATTTTCCGAGCTGTTCCGAATACGGACTGGAGGCCGTTGAGAAATACGGCGCTTTTAAGGGCGGATTGATGGCGATTTGGAGAATATGCAGATGTAATCCTTTTTCGAAAGGTGGTTATGACCCTGTTCCGTAACAGGGAAGCCGCAGGCTAAACTGTTATATCTCAAAGAACAGGAAGATTTAAACAGTTGAGAAAACATGATTTCAAGGAGGTAAATCGATAGTGTCAAATATTTTGTTAACCCAGGATCCCGGTAAGATACTCGGTCCCATCGCAAAGCTTCTGGGTTATATTATGGAGGGTATCTTCTTTGTCATTGATAAGATTGGTATCCCTAATATTGGACTTGCTATTATTTTGTTTACGATCGTAATGTATCTTCTTATGATGCCGCTCACGATCAAGCAGCAGAAGTTCTCCAAATTATCTGCGAAGATGAATCCGGAACTGCAGGCTGTTCAGGCCAAGTATAAGAACAGGAAAGACAATGATGCCATGATGGCAATGAATATGGAGACGAAAGCCATTTATGCGAAGTACGGCGTTTCGCCCACCGGTAACTGTCTGCAGCTGATCATCCAGATGCCGATTCTGTTTGCTCTCTACCGGGTCATCAACAATATGCCCGCTTATGTAGATAAGATCAAAGAAGCCTTCTTTCCTCTGGTGGACAACCTGATCGCACAGGCCGGGAGCACGGAATTTATCAAAACATTTTCTCAGGCCGGTTATTTTGGCAAACAGTTTGAGAATGAGTCTTTTATAAACGGTGTCACTACTTACGTGCAGAATACTTTTATTGATGTGCTGAACAAGTCATCGACGGCGGAATGGCTCAGCATCAAAGATAAATTTCCGAATCTGTCGGAAGATGTGGATCATACGCTTGGGTTATTGAACCAGTATAATAACTTTCTGGGATTGAATATCGGTAATTCGCCTTCCTATATTATGAAAGAGGCTATCAGCGCAGGTTCTTATCTGATGGTATTGGCGGCCGTCTCGATTCCTGTTCTGTCTGCTGTGACCCAGTGGATCAATTTGAAGCTGATGCCGCAGCAGGAGACCCAGTCGGACAATAAGAACGATACACAGAATACCATGATGCAGTCCATGAAGACAATGAATATGATGATGCCCATCATGTCTGCTATTTTCTGTTATACGTTGCCTGCAGGTCTTGGTCTTTACTGGGTAGCCGGTGCTGTCGTGAGAAGTATCCAGCAGGTTGTGATCAATAAGCATATTGATAAGCTGGATCTGGACGAGATCATTAAGAAGAATGAAGTTAAGGCTAAGAAGAAAATGGAAAAAGCAGGTGTAAAAGCCGAACAGATGGCAGCTTACGCCAATATGAATACGAAGAAGGTAAGCACTGCTGCCAAAGCGTCGTCCACTCCTTCCATGACAGCTGAGGAGAAGGAAGAAGCAGTGAGGAAATCCACAGAGTATTATAACAAAAATGCCAAACCCGGAAGTATGATGTCCAAGGCTAACATGGTGAAGCAGTATAACGAGAAGAATAATAAGTAGCATTGGTGTGATATGTTATAGTAAACGAAATTTCTAATGTCGTTAACTATAGATTGATTTTGTGTAGGAATGGAGGATTTAGTATTTATGGAATTTATTGAAATATCCGCAAAGACAGTGAACGATGCGATCACGGAAGCGTGTCAGAAATTTACCGTGACCAGTGACAAACTGGAATATGAAGTTGTAGAAGAAGGTTCCTCCGGATTTCTGGGAATAGGCGCGAAGCCGGCCATTATCAAGGCGAGAGTGAAATCTTCCATACAGGATACCGCCAGGGATTTCCTGAAAGATGTTTTCGAAGCCATGGATATGACAGTTGTTGTGGATGTAAAATATGACGAGATCGAGAATTCCATGGAAATCGAATTGAGCGGTGACGATATGGGTGTGCTGATCGGTAAGAGAGGGCAGACACTGGATTCCCTGCAGTACCTTGTATCGCTGGTAGTGAATAAGAATGTTGAGAATTATATCAGAGTTAAGGTAGATACCGAGAATTACCGTCAGAGAAGGAAAGAAACCCTTGAGAATCTGGCAAAGAATATTTCCTATAAGGTTAAGAGGACGAAGAGACCGGTATCTTTGGAGCCGATGAATCCTTACGAGAGAAGGATCATACATTCCGCACTCCAGAATGATAAGTATGTTACAACACACAGCGAAGGGGATGAGCCGTTCAGACATGTGGTGGTTGTTTTAAAGAAGTATGACAGAAACAGATAATATTAAATAAGTTAAAAAACGGCAGGATATTTCAATCTTGCCGTTTTTAGTATATATTATAGTAAACATCCATCATGCTCAGCCTGCCGTCTGGCGAAAGTCGATTAATTTTAATTTTATATAGAATGAGGTTATAAGAAATATGAAAACAGATACGATCGCGGCGATCGCGACAGCCATGTCTGATTCCGGAATCGGCATCATACGTGTCAGCGGTGATCAGGCGTTTACAGTCGTTGATAAAATATACAGAAATAAAAAGAATGAGAGAGTGTTGACAAAGTATGCCACTCATACGATACACTATGGATTTATAGTAGATATCAATATAACAGAAGAGAATGAAACGATCATAGATGAGGTTATGGTCACGGTGATGAAGGCTCCCCGCAGTTATACGACGGAAGATACGGTGGAGATCAATTGTCATGGCGGTATTCTTATGATGAGAAAGATTCTGGATACTGTTATAAAATCGGGGGCAAGGATTGCCGAGCCTGGAGAATTTACGAAGAGGGCCTTTTTAAATGGAAGAATCGATCTGTCCAAAGCGGAAGCCGTTATGGATATCATCCATGCCGGAAATGAATTTGCCCTGCAGTCCTCTGTAAAGCAGCTAAAAGGTTCCGTATCCGATAAAATAAGAAAACTCAGGGAAAATATCCTGTATGAAATCGCTTATATAGAATCTGCTCTGGATGACCCGGAACATATCAGTCTGGACGGTTACCATGACAGACTGTCAGAAAAAACAGAATCTGTCAGCAGTGAGCTGCGCGCTCTGCTTCATTCTGCAGATGACGGGAGAATGCTGCGGGAGGGTATTAATACAGTGATCGTGGGAAAACCGAATGCGGGTAAATCTTCTATTTTGAATCTGATGGTAGGAGAAGAGAAAGCGATCGTGACAGATATCGCGGGAACAACCAGAGATACGCTGGAAGAAGTTATTTCTCTTGGTGGTATTACTTTAAATATCGTCGATACTGCCGGTATCCGCAATACACAGGATGTGGTGGAAAAGATTGGTGTGGAGAGAGCGAGAAAGATTTCTGCAGATGCGGATCTGATCCTTTACGTGGTGGATTCTTCCCTTCCACTGGATGAAAACGATCGGGATATCATGCGTATGATACGGGATAAGAATACGATCGTATTGCTGAATAAGTCGGACCTTGAAGAAGTCGTATGTGAAGATGAGATTTTAAAAGAAATCAGGAATACATGCGCTGCCCTTTGTGAAAAAGTGAAAATTGTCAAGACATCTGCCAGAATGGATTCCGGTATGGAAGAAGTTATGGATTTGATCAGAGAAATGTTCTTTCACGGGAAAATATTGTATAATGATCAGGTGTATATCACGAATATGCGCCATAAAGAGGCGATCAGGGAAGCTCTTGACAGTATGAATCAGGTTGAGAAAAGTCTGGAAATGGATATGCCGGAAGATTTTTATTCTATTGATCTGATGAGTGCATATGCATCGCTTGGACGCATTATCGGAGAAGAAGTGGGAGATGATCTTGTGAATGAGATTTTCTCTAAATTTTGTATGGGTAAATAAATAGAGGACACAATATGCCAAAGATGTTTGATAAATCTTATGTACAGGAAAAAGTAGATGTATGTGTAGTCGGAGCGGGACATGCGGGATGTGAAGCGGCGCTTGCGTGTGCAAGACTGGGATTAAAGACGGTGATCTTTACGGTCAGTGTGGACAGTATTGCTTTAATGCCCTGTAATCCTAATATCGGAGGAACTTCAAAAGGGCATCTGGTCCGTGAGATTGATGCTCTGGGTGGAGAGATGGGCAAAAATATTGATAAGACTTTTATCCAGTCGAAAATGCTAAACAGGTCAAAAGGCCCTGCCGTGCATTCTCTTCGTGCGCAGGCAGATAAAGCAGAGTACTCCAGAGAAATGCGTAAGGTTTTGGAAAATCAAGAGAATCTTACGATTAAGCAGGCGGAGATCTGTAAGATCTTAACAGAAGATTACAACTGTTATTCAGGTGAAGAATGTATTGCTACTAAGAAAATAACTGGTGTTATGACTTTTACGGGTGCTGTTTATGAGTGTAAAGCTGTTATCTTGTGTACCGGAACCTACTTAAAAGCGAGATGTCTGTGTGGGGAGGCCATTACCTATACGGGACCGAATGGCCTGCAGGCTGCTGATCATCTGACAGAATCTCTTGAAAGTCTTGGCATAGAGATGAGAAGATTCAAAACCGGTACGCCGGCCAGAATGGATGGCAATTCGATTGATTACAGTAAGATGGAAGAGCAGTTTGGAGACGAGAAAGTGATTCCTTTTTCTTTTTCCACAGATCCGGAAGATGTACAGATCGACCAAGTTTCCTGCTGGCTGACTTATACGAATGAAAAAACACATGATATTATAAGGTCAAATCTGGACAGATCACCGATTTATGCGGGGATTATCGAGGGAACAGGCCCCAGGTACTGTCCTTCTATTGAAGATAAGGTGGTAAAGTTTTCCGATAAGGAAAGGCATCAGGTTTTTATTGAACCGGAGGGAATTCATACCAGTGAAATGTATGTAGGGGGTATGTCATCCTCTCTTCCGGAAGATGTGCAGCTTGCAATGTACCGCACTGTACCCGGTCTGGAACATTGTAAGATCGTGAGAAATGCCTATGCGATCGAATATGACTGTATCAATCCAAAACAGTTGTATCCTACTTTGGAATTTAAAGATATTAAAGGATTGTTCAGCTGCGGACAGTTTAACGGAAGCAGTGGATATGAGGAGGCGGCTGCCCAGGGGTTGATAGCGGGGATAAATGCTTCTCTTACAATTTTTGGAAAACAACCGGTTGTTATTGATCGTTCTCAGGCATATATAGGGGTGTTGATTGATGATCTGGTGACGAAAGAAAACTTTGAGCCGTACCGTATGATGACATCAAGAGCAGAATATCGACTGTTATTGCGTCAGGATAATGCCGACCTGCGTCTTCGCCGGATCGGTTATGAGGTGGGATTGGTTTCTGAGGAGATCTACACGAAGACACTGCACAAGAAAAAAATGATAGAAGAGGAAATTAACCGTCTGAAAAATACTGTTATCGGTGCGGCTAAGGAGAATCAGGAATTTTTGACTGCCCATGGAAGTGCTCTCTTAAAGACAGGTACAAATCTGGCGGAACTTATGTGCCGTCCTGAGCTCAGCTATGAAAAACTGGCAGAAATCGATCCGAAACGTACGCCTCTCCCTGATGATGTGATAGAACAGGTAGAGATTGAAGTGAAGTATGAAGGCTATATCGAAAGGCAGATGCGTCAGGTAGAGCAGTATAAGAAAATGGAGAAGAAAAAGATTCCGGCTGATCTGGATTATAATGATATCAGTTCATTGCGGCTGGAGGCGAGACAGAAACTGATCGCTTATAAGCCTGTTTCGGTAGGACAGGCTTCGAGGATTTCCGGAGTTTCGCCGGCTGATATTTCTGTGTTATTGATCTATTTGGAGCATTATCATAGAGTGTGAGACAACATGAATCAATTCATACCTGTATATGTAAAAAATGCTATATAAATGTTATTACATTATTTCTGGGAGAATAGAAGATGGCTGATATTTTACAAAAGTACGATCTTAGACAGTTTCATAAGGATTTGGAGGAACTTCATATCATATTGTCCGATTCTCAGATTGAGCAGTTTCTTATTTATTATGAAATGCTGATAGAGAAAAATAAGGTTATGAATTTAACTGCTATTACGGAATTTGATGAGGTTATGAAGAAACATTTTATCGACAGTCTTTCTCTTGTGAAGGCTTATGACAGTAGAGATAATCTCCCGATTTCTGTTATTGATATCGGAACAGGAGGTGGTTTTCCGGGAATTCCACTTAAGATTGCTTTTCCGCACTTGAAGGTGACTTTGATGGATTCTTTGAATAAGCGGGTTGATTTTTTAAAGGAAGTAATAGAAGAGCTTGATTTGAGTGATATTAATGTAATTCATGGAAGAGCGGAGGATTTTGCAAAACCTGGTCAGTTGAGAGAGCAGTATGATCTGTGTGTATCAAGGGCGGTAGCCAATCTGTCTGTTCTTTCGGAATATTGTCTTCCATATGTTAAGGTTGGCGGAAAGTTTATCTCCTATAAGTCTGAGAAGATCGTAGAAGAGATGAAAGATGCTGAGTATGCGATTCAGTTATTAGGCGGAAGAATCGGGGAACAGGTTTCTTTTACGCTTCCTGATTCGGATTTGTTTCGCAATTTGTTTGTAGTTGAAAAGTGTGATCTGACACCTGCTAAATATCCAAGAAAAGCCGGGATGGCAAGTAAGAAGCCGTTAAAAAGGGGGTAATCCCCACTTTTTATTCTAAACAAATTGAGTGTTTTGATTTTTTTGGAAAAAATGTATCTTGTAACAGAAATTATCATATGCTATAATGCCAATAGGCAAAAAGAAATCACAAGTCCATGTGGACAAGGAACGAATCCCCGAATTGTGCTGCAACACGATTCGGGGATTCTTCTTTTCTTTTTATAGTGGCAAAGCACCCACCAGGTTAGTTGTTGCTCTTGTTTTCACTGTCTAACCATTTGATGATGTAGTGGCAGGCTACACCAGCCAAAACAGTAACTAAAAAAGAAATCACAACTTCCATGCGGACACTAACAATTTTACAATAATGAATTCAAATAACACCCTGCCTCATATGCCTTCTTCAAGAAGATCTCAGGTTCAGGATCATAGGAATTTACTTCAAGCACAACAGGTCCTTTATAGGGAGAATCTGCCAGTATTTTCATAACAGATTTCCATGAGATATTACCTTCACCCGGAAGTCTGTGGAAATCGACGGATGCATTGTTGTCATGAAGATGGACTGCATAGATGCGATCCTGATATTTCTTCATGATATCGGTCGTCTTCTCTCTCCAGATGATGTTGGCGTGTCCTGTGTCAAAGCAGAGACCGAGAAATTCCGCAGGATATTTTTCAAACAGACGGTCCCATATTTCCAGCATGTATTCACCGGGCATGTCAAATAGATTTTCCAGACAGATTCTGACATTTTTTTCCAGGCAGTAGGGCATGAGTTCATCAAATGACTTGTATACGCAGTCATAAAAATTTTCTTTTGTCTCCGGTTTTTCGAGAATGGTAAAATGCGGCGGATACAGGTGAAGTACAATTTCATGAACTCCGAGGCAGACGGCCATATCAATGCGGTTTTTGATCAGTTCTACGCCGGCTTTTCGGTTGTATTCCCAGTCGGATGTGTAGTCTCTGCGATAGTGTTCTCTTCTGATATTTACATTTTTCCGGCTTCCTTTTGAAGCGTGAAGGGCTTTTCCCTGTAAACCGCATTCGTCCATCCATTCTCTGATCTGCTGCATTTCAAAGGAAGAATAGATATAGTCTCCTTCCCATTCATGACACCAGTGAATGTGTGTGAATCCGGCATCTGCAATTTTCCTGAGTATGGATTGTAATTGTTCCAGTTCTGGTTGTTCTCCCATGAAATCTGTGGAGATGGCAAGTTCGATGTTGTTCATTTTATGATTATGCCTCCTTCTTTCTTTTGATTTATTCGGCTTTTGATGCTGTCAGACAGATCACTGCCGCGAGTATGGTTGCTGCCAGCCATGTCAATATTGTAATATGCCAGTCATATTTTTGCACTAATAATCCTATTGTGTATGTCGAAACAGCCGTGCCAAGATAAGCCATGGCATTTAGAAAACCGGATATGCTGGATACCCGTCCGTATTTCTGAAAACGCAGCGGATAGATATTTACAGCCAGTGTATTGATTGCCATCATGGATGCCGTGATGACAGACAAAAGTAAAACGGACAATAAAGGGTGCCATGTGCTGCCGATATAGAGAAAGACAAGGGCAGCTGTGGCAGTCAGAAAGAACAAACCGATTGAGAGAATGATTCTTTCGTTGGTTTTACGATAAATGTATCGTGCAATATAGGCGCCGGACAGATTAATGATCGGTAAAAGTGTAGTCAGCAGGATAGAAAAGGAAGCGCTGACTTCAAAAGAGGTGTTGATATAAGTAGGGACCCATGTTGTCACACCATCTTTCAGCATACCATGTATGATCACCGGAATGAGAATGACCGGTATCGTGGAGGAAAAGATCAGACTGTTTTTTCCGGTTAAGGATGCCGTATATTGTGTAGTATTGGTATCCGGTTCTGTTTTACTGTTTATGTCTTCGAAGTTTTTTTCTCCATGGCGGCATACGTTGGAAAATCCGCCGTTCCATATGAAAGCAGCCAGAAAGAGCATAAGCGCGGCAGCTCCGAAAACCCCCTGCCATGGAAAAACTGTCAGAACTGCGGCAGAGAGAATGTAGGAGAGAAGTGTGCCTATAAGCTGGCTTGTAACGATATTGACACAGCAGTTTACTTTGTTCTTTTCATCAAGCATATCGGCAAAAATGCGGATGATGGGAGCCCAGATCATTGCCTGGAAATAACCGTTGATTCCCCATATGAAAGCCATACCATAGAAATAAGGACATATTCCCATGATGATATTGGCAATCCCCGACCCTGCCAGACCTGTAAAGATCATCCATTTTGGATTGATCTTGTCACCGAGAATGCCGTTTACCAGTTGACCCGTACCATATGCAAAGAAGTAGATCATGCTGATAAAACCGGCCTGTGAAGCGGTCAGGATATTGTCATTGATCATCAGCATCATGGCGGATGAGTAATTCAGCCGGCCGAGATATGAAGTACAATATACCATCCAGCATAATACGAACAGAAGCCGAATATATTTCTTCTCGTAAATCTTTATTTGTTTTATTTCATTTTTTGTATGTAGCATGTGTATGATAACGCAGCCTTTCATGAATTGTTTTGTTGATCAGCCTTTTACTGCACCGTTGGTCAGTCCGCCGATGATCTGTTTCTGCATGAAGGCATAAAAGACCATTACGGGAAGCATGGAGAGAAGAAAAGCGGCAAATACCATCGGATAATTCACGGCATGTGTTGTTTTGAAGTTATACTGGAATAAAGTCAACGTCCAGTTATCCGGAGACTTATTCAGTGCCAGCAGCGGTAAGAGGAAATCATTCCAGAACCATAAGCCGTTCTTGATCAATACAGTGGATGTCATCGGAGCCAAAAGCGGAAAAATGATCTTATAATAAGTAGTGAACGTTGATGCCCCGTCAATATAGGCGGCTTCTTCCAGTTCTGTGGGAATTCCCTGTATGAAAGCGACGTAGAGGAAAACACCTTCACAGACTGCACTTGCCACATAGACGACGATCAGTCCAAAAATATTGAGCATGTTCATCATGGACATTACTTTGATCAGGGGCAGCATTTTTACTGTAAACGGCACAAAAATACCCATCAGTAAGAAGAAATAGAGATATTTATAATATTTTTTGTCTTTCATATTTCTGGCGATGGCATAGGAGACCATGGGTATGAAAAGCACAACGCCGAGACTGGAAAATATGGTAATGACCAGTGTATTTAAGATCGTTCTCGGATACTCTGAGTCTGTCAGAATTGATATGAAATTGTCAAGCATTAATCGCTCCGGCAGTGCAAAAAAACTCCGGCTCAATTCCTGCGGTGTTTTTAAGGAGGTGATCACTGTCAGAATCATCGGATAGACAATGAGAAGCACACCGATCATCAGAAAAATATAAATAAAAATATTGATCTTTTTTTTCATCATGCAATCCTCCTAGTATACACTTTTTTTGTTGCTGAAACCGATCTGCAGGAAAGAAATGCTGCAGATAATGATGGTCACGATCACTGCTTCCGCAATACCGAAGGAAAAATTGACTTCCTTGAAACCATGGTTATAGATCAGTAAAGCAGTACTTTCCGTTGCTCCTCCGGGTCCTCCGTTTGTCAATGCGACGATGTAATCATAAATTGTCAGGCCGTCTTTGATGGTCAATACCATAACTACGGTCAGAACTGGGAGCAGAAAGGGAAATGTGATGTAGCGGAATATATTCCATTTGCCCGCTCCGTCCAGTTTCGCAGATTCTGTCAGTTCTGAGGGGACGTTCTGCAGACCGGCCATCAGAAGTACGGTAGGAATGGCGATTCCCTGCCATACGTTTGTGATCAGAATCGCATAGATCGCTGTTTTGGCATTGGAAAGAATACTTCTACTCAGCCATTCAATGTGAAGAAACTGTCCGATCTGGGGAAGTACCTGGAAAAAAACTTCATTGAAGATCAATCCCACTGTGAGCATACTGACAACGGCAGGAAAGAAATACATTCCTCTGAAAAATCCTTTGAATTTGATCTGACTGTTGAGGATCAATGCCATGATCAGACTCAATCCGACAATACAGATGACGAGCAGGATCGTATATTTGAAGTTGAAGAGGATCGCATTTTGAAAGCGGGTACTCTTAAGTGCATTTACGTAGTTCTTGAATCCTGTGAATTGATAGTTATTCGTAAGTCCGTTCCAGTTAGTGAGGCTGTAGTAGATACCTGCTGCCACAGGATAGATGAAAAACAGCAGATAAAGGATGGTAGCCGGTGTGGAAAAGAGAAACATGGTAACAGTACGTTCATTTATGGTTTTCTTTTTTTTCAAATGATTCACAACCTTTCTGTTCAGAAGTGGTTAAAGGGTACAAAAAGGGAAGGCCAGTGTATAACGGGCCTTCCCTCCTGGCATTATCTGTTATTGCGCAGTATATTTTTCTTTACAGATTCTGTCGGTTTCTGTCAATAATGTATCAATATTTTTGTCAGAGATTAACTGCTGTACATATACGGACCATTCAGAGCGCCATCCTGACGGCCAGAAGTTAACCATTGTAAGGAATGTATTGCCGTTATCAATCGTTTCCTTGATCATTTTCAGTGGTTCAATGTTGTAATTTACGCCTTCGATCACCGGAGGTGTACCTTCTTCATCGGCAACCATCTGATAGATTTCCGGACGGGAAAGGAATTCGATAAATTTTTTGGCTTCTTCCTGATGAGGCGTTTTGCTGGATACGCCGTAGGCAATATCTACATTGATTGGCAGCGATTGTACATCACTGACCGGATTCGGATAAGGAATCAATGTAAATTTCAAGTCAGGATTGTTCTGTGATATCACAGCATATTTTGCAGTAATGGAAACATACATGGGATATTTTCCATTTGCAAAGTCCGAGGTTGCCTGTTCTACGCCGAAGGACAGTGTATCTCCTGCATATTCGCGGGTTTTTAAGATCGCCTCAGCCATTTGACGGAAATAAGGCTTATCTTCACTGGTGAAGGATGCATCGCCTGTTCCCACTTCTTCACAGTCTTTGTAGATGTCGTTTTTCACGATACCTATCAGACGCTCCGCCTCCTGTACCAGGTTACCGGGATCTTTGTCTACGAAAGTGAAGGGTGTGATTCCATTGGCCTGGAATGCTTCACATACTTCCATCAATTCATCCCAGGTGGTAGGAAATTCAAGACCGGCTTCTTCAAACATTGCGTCATTACAATAGATGCCAAAGGAATTCAAGGCAAAAGGCATCGCATAATATTTGCCGTTCCAGGATGAAAATTGAAGAGCTTTGTCAGAAGCTCTGTGAAGCCATTCTTCATTTGACAGGTCTGTATAAACGCCGTCATCCATCATGGTATGATAAGCTGTCTCCGCAGGATATACGGACATTACGTCAGGAACGTCGCCGGTGGAGATTCTTGTGAATAATACGGTTTCCGCATCGGCAGGAGCTGTCTGTTTCACGACGATGTTGGGATTTTCTTCCTGGAATTTCTCGATCACCTTGTTAAACACGGCTTCCCCTTCCACCTTACAGTTGAAAAATTCAAGTTCGACTTTACCGTCGCTTTCTGCTGCAGATTCCTGCTGCTGTGTACCCTGCGTCTGTTCTGTATTCTGGCTGCTGTTGTCGGTGCTTTGACTGTTCTGTCCGGCAAGTCCGCATCCGGTCAGACTGCCGGCGATCATAGCAGTGCCGAGAATCAAACTGAGTAATTTCTTTTTCATTTGTCAATCCTCCTGAAATTTTATTTGATAAACTTATCATATATGACTTCTTCATTTTAGGCTTGCCATATTTTCTTGTTTTATTGCCATTTCTTCATGCCTTGTCTAAAGTTTTTGCTATCTGAAACTGTTTTATATATAATGTGATTGTGATAATGAAAGTTAAGGAACTGTAAACTGATTTTTGATAAATATAGAGAATATAGAGAAAGAGGCATTGTAATGAGTATTTCCGATTTCCATCTTGCTCCGTCTAAAATGAATAAGTATCTGAAGGTTATGATCGCTATGGAGGCTTTGCTGCTTTTTGGCGCTTATGGCATAATCATGGGTATGTTCAGTAATATAGAACGGCAGAAGACGGAGCGCTCGATCCAGCAGATGAATTATACATTGACTACCAATATCCGTCATACTCTTGATATGCTGGATACCCTGACAAAGGCTCCGATCAGCAGTGATTCCTATGCGGCTGTTCCCACTTTGTGGAGTTATCTGATATCTCCGGCGAAACAGAAAGAGAATCCATACAAATTTGAGGCGTTGTTCATTGATAAGTATCATCAGATGAATTTATTGTTTCCACAGATGAATGCCTTTTTTATTTTTGATCCGCATGGAAAAGTTCTCAGTTACAAATATAATAATATAAAATATTTCATGTTGGATAATCTGTCGGAAGAAGAATGGCTTGCTTCTCTGAAAGAGAGCGGAGGGGAATTGCAGTTATATCAACAGGAAAAACTGGATTCGATCGGATATACTGTTGACGCGAAAGTACTCTATGCGGGACGATGGTTATATGATATCTATTCTTCCCAGCCTGCAGTTATAGTCATTATTGGAATCAATATTTCAGATATCTATACTTCTTTTGAGAGTCAGAAATTATTTGAAACGCAGGAATTCGCCTGCTTTGATCATGAGGGGACGATGCTTTTTGCTTCTGACGGTATGCAGGAGGTTTCTTTGCAGCAGATTTTACATGCGGAGGAGAATTCCGAGATCAGTTATCAGGTAAATTATGATAAGACCTATCAGATCTATAGTGTGATCGGGACGGAGCGCAAAGATATTGCGGGTATTTCTTTTTATTTAAAGCTGCTTTTCTTTCTTCTGATTCCTGTGATCATTATTTTCAATTTGATAGTGGCCATGACGATCACAAAGAATGTTGTTCGCTCGTACAACAAAATGACGGAGGAGGTTTATCAAAAGACAATTTCGGAAAAAGATTTAAATCTGCAGATGCTCCGTTCTCAGATCAATCCTCATTTTCTGTATAATACACTGGATAGTATGCGAATGGCTGCATTGAATGTGGGATATGATTATCTGGCGAGTATGTGTGAACTTTTGGCGAAAATACTTCGATATGGGGTTTCCAGTCCGAAGAATCTTGTCACAGTGGAAGAGGAACAGAATCATTTATGTGAATATATCACATTGATCAATCTGCGGTATTCCAATATTGTCATACAGAGAAATATCGATCCTTCCATATTACAGTATCGGATGTTGAAGCTTCTTTTGCAGCCATTGGTGGAGAACAGCGTCAATCACGGTATCGGTGATGATACGGAAAATGGCATGATACAGATCTGGGGATTTCAAAGGGAAGATATGCTGGTGTTTATGGTAACCGATAACGGGAATGGAATGGATGAAGAACATCTGCAGCTTTTGAGAGATTATCTGGATGATAAGAACAATGCTTTCAAAAGCATCGGATTAAAAAATATCAAGAAGAGAATTCAGCTTTACTATGGAGAAAAATATAATCTGTCGATTGACAGCCGGCCGGGACAGGGTACGTCAGTTACCGTCACCCTGCCGCTTATAACAGACAACGATTGAACTTAATTTGCTGACAGGAAAGGAACCGGTGTAGTCGTGATAAGTAATTATATCTTAATTGTAGATGATGATCCCAATATCAGAGAAGGAATTACGAGAGAGGTTGAGAAGGAATTTGAAAATAAAGCGGTTGTTTTGAATTGTAAGAACGGACTGGTTGCCGCTGACCTTTTAAAATGTAATACGGTAGATATTGTGGTGACAGATATTAAAATGCCTTATATGAATGGAATCGAGCTGCTTGAATTTATCCGGGAGAACAATATTTCCTGTAAGAGCGTAGTGCTGAGCAGTTATGATGATTTTAATCTTGTCAGGGATGCCATGCGTGCCGGGGCTTCCGACTATCTGCTCAAGCCGGTGGATTTTCCGGCTTTGCATCATATTCTGTATAAACTGCTTACGGAAGTGATCATGGAACGCAGCAATGCTTTCGGAAGTAATGCTCCGGTCAATATGCAGAAGCTTATGGAGTCGTATCTGAAAGAGCATGTTGTAAGAGACGCCGATCTGCTGGCATTTGAGGAAAAAAACATGCTGCGGCAGGATTCACCCTGTATTCTTGGCTGTGTCAAAATGGAATATCCTTCTTCTGAACGACTTTTCAAGCTTCAGGAGCAGATTCGGGAAGACCTGTATAATTGTCTGAATAAAAATCATATCCGATATAAGACAATATTGAGCGGTGAGGTTGCTTCCTGTTTTGTTTTTATGGTTTTTGTTGATGGTATGCCGTTTCACTGTCTGAATGCACTGACTCATTTCAAGGATATTCTGGTAGATAATGAATTAAAAATATGCATCAGTGAGGAACATTTGATTCTGGGAGAAATGTTTCCTGCTTTCTGCGAATGTATTTCTATGTTCGAGCAGGGATATTATGATCTTCCTCTGACAGATGTTCCGGTTTTGTATAAAGATGATGATATGGAGTCTGTTCTCGTCTCTATTACGGAAGCCTTGAATCTTTATGATATGAAGGATACATGGCGCCATCTTGTTCACTTTTTTGATATCTGTAACACGATGAAGCCTTCTGTAAAAAAGGTGCATAAATTGTTGAATGATATGCTTTATGAACTTCTGCGAAAGAATGCGAGGTATATTGAACCGTTGAGCCGGTTGAAATTTACGGAGCATGATATTTTTCATCAGATTGAGACGGCTCCCAGTCTGTCGATTCTGGAAAGAGAACTTTTTGAATCTCTGAATCATCTGGTGGAGACGGTGATCGCAGGACTGCCTGATAAAGACGATCATATCATTGAGAAAGCAAAACGATATATTGAGGATAATTATAATGATTATATTACCCTGGACGATATCGCCGCTCATGTCTATTTGAACAAGAGTTATTTTTCTACTTTCTTTAAAAATAAGGTGGGACTTACGTATCGGGAATACCTTCAAAATTACAGGATTCAGAAAGCGGTTGAACTGATCAGGAATTCTGACAGGAAGGTGTATGAGATCGCGCAGGCGGTGGGCTATAATGATTCTGCGCATTTTATTCGTGCTTTTAAGAAGGTGACGGGAAAGAACCCGGGTGCTTTCCGATCATGATAAAAGAGCGGCAAAAAATCCGCTCTTTTTATACAATGATCAACATTCCAGTGACAGCACAATATCCTGTTCGTAGTCACCGAAGGTTTTGCCGAAAATATTAAAACCGCCGATATATTTAGCGTCGGGTTTGTTGCCGATGCGCACCGTGACGAAGGATTTCTGATTGAGGCCAAGCTGGTCTACGGTTACATCTTTCACATGCACCTCATTCACATAGCATCCGTCTTTGCGTAATTCCCAGTTTACCAGCATACCGTATTGTGTGGAGCCGTTGGGCCAGATGGCGCTTGTCAGTCTACCGCGTCTGTGGCCGAAGTCGCCGGGGCATGTCCAGGTTCCGCAGTCCACGCCGTTCATCCAGACTGTGATATCCGACTTCCAGTCTTCACGAAAGCCGGGCGCTTCGGAACAGATTTCCATTGTCAGGCAGATCCTTTTTACATCATCGTTGCTGAAAAGGCCGTTGGCAAATTTATATTCTACAAATCCTGCCGAGGACCAGAGAAGTCCTGCGTTGATCCTTTCGGGGAGATAGAAGCTGTACTCCTGATCTTCATTGCCGATCACACCGTCTACGCCGACCAGTCCGCAGGTTGGATGAACATTGCATTCCGAATACATGCCTACAGGCATTTCACTGCTGAAGACTTCTCTGACATTGTTATCTCTTCTGATCAATCTGACTGAGACGGAGTCGATCTTTCTGCTGCATAATTTGGAAGAGCCTCTTGCACCCGGTCTTTCTTCCATGCGGATCAGTCCTGCTTCTTCCAGGATTTTGAGGTGAAAAGCAGCGCTGGATGCAGGAATATTCATGATGCGTGCGATATCGCCGATGATCAGACAATCTTCATATAGAAGCTGCAGAATCTTTAACCGGATCGGAGAAGAGAATGCGCGGCCTATCGCACAGACTTCTTCTTCGTTATCGATTTCATAGTTTTTAAATTTAGCCATCTTATTACCCTGTCTTATACTGTCAAATTACTGTCGAAATCTGCTGTGAAGATCAGAGATTTTCACAGCAGGGATGGCCATGCGGCCTGTCAGGCAGTAGGCTGAGCATGATTGAAATTTACTATAAGTTAATTCTCTGTCTAAATCAAACTATAGCATATATAAGTTTGTGCGTCAAATGATTCTGTTATAACAATAATTCTGTAAAAATATAGATAGGTATAATTATAAAAATATTATTTATGTTTTTAATATTGGAAAAATATACAAAATAACTAAAAAATATATAAAAATTAAAATTATGTTGACAGTATGCATTATATAATATATCCTGTAAACACATAACAACAGTTATATTGTTTTAAATATTATTATTTAGTTTAGAAAAAAGTATAAGAAACAATATAACTGTAATAAGCTATCAACGGCCGTGTAGCAGTTATGGTAAAAATTTATCAAAAGCAGAAGGAGGATATTATTATGAAGCGTAAATGGTTAGCGGCATTGTTGACTCTGACGATGACAGCAGGTCTATTATCCGGATGCGGCGGTGGCGGCAGTAATACAGGATCGACGGCAGGTACAGATGCGCCTGCAGCAGAGGCGGACTCCCAGGAAGAATCGGGGGGGGGTAATACGGAAGCGGCTGACGCAGAAGGTGAAGCGTCAGGTGATACGGCAGATGTAAATGAAGACGGTACTGTAAATAACCCGGAAGCCGTACAGGTGGATGAGAACAAGCTGGTATTCTGGTCTCTATTCAGCGGCGGTGACGGTGGTTTCATGGATGAGATCATTGCTGATTACAATTCTAAAGGACCGAGCAGGGAAGTACAGTCCATCATGCTGGTATGGGCAGACTACTATACGAAGCTGCAGACTGCAGTTGCAGCCGGCAAGGGTCCTGACATCGGTGTATCCCATGTATCCAAGCTTCCCGAGCTTGTAGATCAGGGTGTTGTAGAGCCGATCGATTCTTATTTGGAGCAGATGGGATTTGATATGAGTTCTGTATATGCATCTAATTCTATCGACTCCGTAACCTTTGACGGACAGATTTATGCAATTCCGTTAGATACGCACGCAGAGATTCTTTATTATAATACAGACATTCTTGAGAGAGCAGGGGTTGCTTTGAATGCTGACGGTCAGTTGGATATCAACAGCTGGGATGAATTTAAGGCGATCATGGATCAGTGTAAGGCAGTTCTGGAAGATGGCGAAACAACACTTTCGATGACGAATGCGGGCGACGATCCGTATCGTATCTGGTGGGCTACTTATTTCCAGATGGGCGGAACACCTCTCGTAAATGATGACGGCACAGAAGTGACGCTTGATATGGATATTGCGAAGAAAGCTGCAGAAACCGTGAAATCTTTATTCGAAGATGGTTATATTATCGAAGGTATTGATGATCATCAGCAGCTTTTCCAGAGCGGCAAGGCAGCTTTTGCTACCTGCGGAACCTGGGCTACAGGCGCATTTGAGAAAACGGAAAACCTGAATTTTGGTGCACAGGCATGGCCGAAACTGTTTGACAATGATTCCTGCTGGGCTGATTCCCATACAATGATCCTTCCGGTAAATCCTGACAGAACAGAAGAAGAGACGCTCGCAGCGGTAGAGTTCCTGGTTGGGGTATCCGGTGACGGCGGCGCGATCTGGGCAGGTTCCGGACAGATTCCTTCTAACATGAGCGTACTGGAGAGCGACGAATATCTGAGTATGCCTTACAGAAGCAGTTACAAGTCTGCGTTACAGACAGCTGTATTACCCTCTAAGAATCCTCATTTCTATGCGATGAAGGACGGTATCATCGAGAATCTGAATACTTATTGGACTAATGTAGCTGATGTTGACACTGCTATTCAGGGTCTTTATGACGAGTTAGAATCCAATTTGGATTAAGCTTATCGATAACTTAAGGGGGAGCATAGACTGCTCCCCTTTTCTGTCTTAGTTGCATGAAAGGAAGGATACGATCTATGAGTAAAGCAAGAAAACGAAGAACTTTCCTGACGGCGATAGCCTTTATTCTCCCGTTTTTTATCTTATATACTGTCTTTACGATCTGGCCGGTCATTCAGGGATTCTATGTAAGCTTACATAAATGGGGTTTGATGGGAAAACAGAGTTTTATCGGTTTCGATAACTATGTAAAATTTATTGGGGATAAAAATTTTTGGAAGGCATTAAAGGCGACTACTTTCTTCGTGATCATTACAACGCCGATGCTGGTGATCCTGGCGATGGTTCTGGCTATGCTGGCAAACCGTGTGACGAAGATGAAGAAGAGTCTTCGTATCATCTATTATCTGCCCAGCGTGCTTTCGGTATCCGTTGCGTCTTTTATTGCAAAATATGTATTTACACCGTACAGAGGTCTCGTCAATGGTGTACTTCATTCTACCGGGCTTATTGCTGCGGATGTGGAACCGCAGTGGTTGCAGGATCCGAATCTTGTGTGGATCACGATCTCTGTCATGACCGTGTGGTGGACGATCGGTTTCAGTATGCTTTTGTTCCTCTCTGCTTTGCAGGATATTTCTTTTGATATCTATGAGGCGGCGATGATCGACGGGGCTTCGAGTAAGCAGCTTCTCTTCTATGTGACGATCCCGCTCTTGAAGCCGACTTTGTGGCTTGTATCTTTACTGCAGCTGATCGCATGTTTCAAGGTGTTTGGTCAGATCCAGCTGATCACGGGCGGCGGACCTGGTTCTACTACGCGGCCGCTGATCCAGTATATTTATGAGACGGCTTTCGGTAAAAATAATATGGGCTATGCGGCTGCTATGTCCTACGTATTATTTGCGATTCTGTTGGTGCTTTCTATTGTGCAGCAGACTCTGCAGAGGAGAGGGGAGGATTAGAATATGATCAAGAAGAAAACACCCGGTTATTGGGCTTTGAATGTGATATCTGTTTTTCTGGCCGTTATTTTTATCGGTCCGGTCATCTGGGCGCTCGCGGTGTCCTTCCAGATCGAAGGTAAGCAGATCGTGTCGGTGTTTGACTGGTTTAAGCCGCCTTATACGCTGCAGAATTATCCGGAGATCATTTTGAATTCTTCTGTGCCGGTCTGGTTAAAAAACAGTTTGATCATTGCTGTCATTACAACCGCTTTGACGGTGATCTTTTCCGCGCTGGCTGCTTATGCGATCGCGAAACTGCCTTTTAAAGGAAGTAATCTGCTGTTTTTATATTTTATGCTTGGTCTGATGGTGCCGGGCGAGGCGACGATCGTTCCTCTGTTTATCACGGTAAACGGAATGCATATGATCGACAGTTATGCGGGTATGATATTGCCGTCCATTGCAGGTTCGATGACATTAATCATTATGGTTTCCTTTTTCAAGGGACTACCGACGGAACTTTTGGAGGCTGCCAGGATTGACGGAGCCAATGAGCTGCGAACCTTTTTCGTGATCGCACTGCCTTTATCGAAGACGATCATCTCTACGGTTTGTATCTTTTCCTTTATCGGCAGCTGGAACAACTATCTGTGGCCGTTGTTATGTGCGATGAATGAAAGTCTCTTTACGCTTCCGATCGGTATTCCGACTTTTGCCGGTACTTATACGGTGGACTATGTGCGTCCGCTGACTGCAAGTATGGTGGCATCTTTGCCGATGATCATTATTTATGTGATATTTGAGAAACAGATCGTGGCAGGTATTACGGCAGGTGCAGTGAAGGGTTGACAAGAACAGCAGATGGAGGAGCAGTGGCGGAAATGGGTATTGCGGCAGGTGCAGTGAAGGGTTGATAAGAAACAGTGTCAGGCGGCTGGCAGACAGGGGGAATATAAAGTATGGATGCCGAAGGAAAGGTTTCAACAGGAAGAAAAAGAGAGATTGATATTCTAAAAGGAATCCTGACGATTACCATGATCCTGTGTCATTCGATCCAGTTTTTCGGTGTGGAAAAAGACCCGGTTCAGGGATTGCTGGTCAATGTGATCAATCTCACTACTTTCTCCGGTTTCGTGTTTTGTTTCGGTTATGTGGGGGAGATGGCTTATTTCCAAAAAAGCTGGCAGACGGCTGCAAAGAAGATGGGAAAAAATGTGCTGCGTATCCTGATCGCTTTCTACCTGTCGGGAATTGCCTATGTAGCTCTTGTGGAAGGAAAAATCTTCCGTATGGATTTTATCCGGGAAGTGTTGTTTTTACAGAAATATCCGGGATGGTCGGAATTTCTTGTGTCCTTCTCGGCCATGCTTTTGATCGGCATTGTCTGTTTTCCTGTTTTTAAAAGGATGAATGGTAAGATTTTGATCTTATGTGCGCTCATAAGCGGTGGTTTCTGTTTTCTTCCTTATGAGAGGATTACGAATTCCTGGCTGGCTTTGCTGGTCGGTTCCAGACATTTTGTTACGTTTCCGGTTCTGCAGTACAGTATTTTCTTTGCGGCCGGTGTCTGGTTTTGTAAGAATAAGATCCGGTGGAAGTGGCAGCTTCTTGTATTATGTATCTGTCTGGGGATTCCCTGTTTCTATTCTTATGCGCAGACGGGATATCTGCCGGAACGTTTTCCGGTTTCTCTGTGGTATCTGTTCGGTGGATGTTTATTTGCATACTTGTATTATGTGCTGGCCTGTTTTTTGGAGAAGGTGCGAGGCAGGATTGGTAAGAAGGTGATCGGCTGTTTTGAGCGAATCGGTGCGCAGTCTTTGTTTTATCTGCTGTTCAGTAATTTGATGATCTTTGCACTGGACTGCTCGAGTTTCAGTTTCCGGTCTGTGGGGTACGGTTACACTTATTTTATTGTTATACTGTTGGTGACAGGTTATTTTATACATATTCTGCCGGTAGTTCATTTTAAATCTTAAGTGATAAAGAGAGGAGAGTTTAAGTTATGAAGTATTATGTAAAGGATTATCCCAGGCCGCAGTTTGTGAGGGATAATTGGGAGAATCTTAACGGAGCATGGGATTTTCGCTTTGACGATGACAATGTCGGAGAGCGGGACAGGTGGTATGAGGGCTTTGAGAAAGAGCATGAGATTCAGGTTCCTTTTACCTATGAGACGAAGCTGAGCGGTATTGAGGATGAGAGACGTCATGATCATATCTGGTATGCGAAGAAGATCAGCGTTGACGGCAGCAGACTGGAGAAGGAGAATTTTGTGATTCACTTCGAGGGAAGCGATTTTCTGACAACTCTGTGGGTGAACGGACAGAAGGCAGGCAGCCACAGGGGCGGCTATGCGAGATTTTCTTTTGATATTACCGATCTGGTGAAGGACGGGGAGAATGAGCTGGTAGTGAGGGTGGAAGATACTTTTGACATGCAGCAGCCGAGAGGAAAGCAGCGCTGGTGTGATGAGAATTATCAGTGCTGGTATGTGCAGACGACAGGATTGTGGAAGACGGTGTGGACGGAGTACGTGCCGAAGGTGAGCTTAAAGGCTGTTAAGATGACGCCGCATCTGGAAGAATGTACGCTGGAAGTGGAGTATCAGGTTGATGCACCTGATTGCATGTGGGACGGAAGCCTGAGCGTGGAGGCGACGGTTACTTTTGACGGTAAGTTTATCAATAAGGTGTGTACGGCGGTGGTGTCGGAGCATGTGAATACAAAGATCGACATTTCAAAGAAGAACAGCGGTTATGCGTGGATCGTGAAGATGTGGAGTCCGGAAGAGCCGAATCTGTATGATATCACTTTTAAGGTTGTAAAAGATGCGGAAGTAGTGGACACGGTCGGTTCCTATTTCGCAATGCGTGAGATCCGGATTGAGCAGAGAAATATTCTGTTGAATGGCAGGCCGCTTTATCAGAGGCTGATCCTGGATCAGGGTTATTGGAAGGATTCCCATTTGACACCGCCCAGCGAGGAGGCATTGATCGAAGATATTGATAAGATTCATGCGCTGGGATACAACGGGCTGCGGAAACATCAGAAGACGGAAGATGAGAGATTTTTATACTGGTGTGATGTGAAGGGTATGCTGGTATGGAGTGAGATGGCGGCTGCTTATGATTTTTCTGATTACGCGGTGGAAGAGTTCACGAGAGAGTGGCTGGAGATCGTGAAGCAGAATTACAATCATCCCTGTATCATTACATGGACGCCGTTTAATGAATCCTGGGGAATCAGTCAGGTGGAGACCTGTGAGCGGCAGCAGCATTTCACGGAAGGTATCTACTATCTGACCAAGAGTATTGACAGGTATCGCCCTGTGATCGTCAATGACGGTTGGGAGCATACGATCTCCGATATCCTCACGCTGCATGATTATGAGGAAGTGGGCAAGCTCTTGAAGAAGCGTTATGTTGATTGTGAGGAAGAGATCTTTGATACGGAAGTATATCACAGCCTCTTTAAATCAGCTATGGCAAATGGCTATGACTATATTGGTCAACCGGTTATCATCAGTGAATACGGCGGTATCGCTTTTAACAATGATGACAGCGGATGGGGCTACGGCAATAAGGTGAATACGGAAGAAGATTTCATCAGGAGATTTGATAAGATCACTACGGCTGTTAAGGAGATTCCTTACGTGTGCGGTTATTGTTATACACAGGTGACAGACGTGCAGCAGGAGATCAACGGTTTGATGGATATTGACCGGAACTTTAAGGTGAATGCTGATGTGATCAAAGAGATCAATGAGCGTCAGATTGGATATTGGCGACAGATATATACGAAACCTGTAGCGGACTGCTGATATCATTATAGTAAACAAAATTTCTGATGTCGTTAACTATAAAGCCGGAGAGACAGTAAATATGTTGCTGTCTCTCCGGTTTCTTATGTCAGGATCATAAGAACATTTCAATTTCTCTTAACACTTCGTCCGGGGATTCGAGGTGAGGAAAATGTTTTGTCTGGGGAATATAGACGTCTTCGATCGCTGGATTGTAATATTTGTAATTCTCGATCGTAGTCTGTATTTCTTTTTCTTTCTCGCCGCCGATCATTAGGATGCTGTTGTCGATCTCTTTCAATTCATGAAGAATATTCATATTCATATATTTGCCAACATAGCTGGCAAATGCAAATTTAGCGTTATACCTGCCGACATGAGCGGCCTCCAGATAGTTGTAGATATATTTCTCTTTGATCTCACCGGGCTGGCAGAAGTACTCTTCCTCAAATGATTTGCGGATCATATATCTGTTGGCAAAGATATGGTAGGTAAAAGTCCCTACGACCGGCAGCTCAAAGAAGAATTTCAGGAGCATCGTCTGTTTGGACGGAATCTGGTTCTGCAGATAAAGGTTCTGAGGATTAATGCAGATCAGTTTATTATACAGTTCCGGATTATTGTGACAGGACATGATGATAAACGGAACGGATTCTCCTGTCACGATTACGGATGTCTTCTTTCCAATCACGTTTTTGATAAAGTCGCTGATCATCTGTTCATAAATATTGCCGGTATAGGTCATGGACGGTTTGTCAGACAATCCGTATCCCAGCAGATCAATGGAATAAATCTCATGTTTATCGGTGAGATTATTGATCAGTCTGTGGTATTCATAATTGGAACTTCCTATGGTCAGATCATGTACGAAGAGAAGAGGGGTTCCGCTTCCTTTCTTCTGATATCTGATCTTACCGAACCGCCATTCATAGTAGCGGTTTTCTGAATTTCCGAGTAAATTTTTGACAGTGCTAAGGGACGTATGAATCCTGTTCATGACGTGCATTGCACTGATGGAGGATGCTGTTAAGATTACGGCCGTGGCTGCTTTTTTGTTCATAGTGTTGCTCCTTTTGAATTATTATGAGAGTGCGTTTTTTGGACAATTTTTGACACATTCCATACAGAGAATGCATTCTGTTGCGTTTTTCCGTTTTCGTGAGTTGTCTGTTACATCAACGTCCATCGGGCATATTCTTTTGCATTTTTCACATGAAACACATTTGTCCCGGTTACATGTAATGCGGATGAGAGAAAAGTAACTCATCGGTTTCAAAAATACCGTGATCGGGCAGATATATTTACAAAATGCCCTGTTGTCCTTAAACAGAAATGCCAGTGCGATACCTGTCAGATAGTAGAGGATATTTCCGATCAGAAATGACCAGAACATTATCTTCTCTATATTTCCTGTATGAGTGAGAAACAGTGCCGCTACATAAATGAGGGATACGGCAAAGGTAATATATCTGATGAAGCCGATTTTCTTTCTTGGTCTGCGCGGTTCTTTGTAGGGAAGAAAATCAAGGATCATGGCTGTCCAACATGCATACCCGCACCAGCCTCTGCCAAAGACAAGAGGACCGAATATCTTGGCGACTGCATAGTGGATTGTCGCGGCTTCAAATCTGTTCTTTGTCTTATCTTATAGTTAATGATATTAGAAATTTTGTTTTGGCCTGCAGGTACTTCCGCATATGACTCCTGCAAGAGCCGGAAATAGAGATTTGTTATGTCGCTTATTATATATTATATACTTAAATGGTAAAGTGTGCAATTATGAAAAGGACGGTCAGGGTTTTCATATTTTTTGTTTTGTTATATGATTAGAGTATGAATTTATAATGTGCAGGATGTTGTGCTCAGTATATTCTTTCTGGCATGGATCAGGAAAGTTGGAAAGTTGATCAGATAAAATGTGAGGCGGGTGATGATTGTTATGGGTAGTATGGATATGGACAGAAATAGTTATGAAGTGTTATGTGAAATACACAGTGATATGAAAAAAGAACTGGAAAAGCATCTTGCAGAGTTGGCTGAGAAAAGAAAAAGAATAGAAGAAATTGATTCTTATATGAATGGATTGCTCAGCAAGGAGGAAAACGATCTGCAGGTTTTCCTGCCGAGGCGGGTAGAAAACTTGTACCGTGATGACATAGAGCAGTGCAGAAAAGAAAGAGAAAAACTGATTTTGGAGTGTGACAGTCTGCAGGGATATATTCAGTCAGAGTATGAAAAGGTTGAGCGTCTGGATAAATTGAAGTTTGATCTTTTGAAAATGTTACACGTGAAACAATTTTCTGCTTTGAAAGTTTCTTCTTTACAGATATTGTCCCGACTTATTCCTGAGATCAGATCGGTTTCTGACAATATGGAAGTCGGGGATGGGGATATGATAAAAGCGAAACAGGTTTTATCAGGAATAGAGCAGGATATTGGCACGGTAATTGCGGATGCTAAAGATCTGATTTTTCATAGAAATCTTTTGTCTTCGGAATTGAATTTATTATCTGATGAGGTAAGCCTTAATGATATGCTTTCTGAATATTTCGATGCGTTACATTTGAATCGTTCTTTTTGTATTAAGGCAGATATAGATGATATTAGAATTGATCATTCTGACTTCGCCAGAGAGATTGCTTTTGTTGCTGCATATAGAATAATTGTCGAGTATATAAATGATTTTGTTTCGTATTCAGATGATCATAGGATTACGATTAAGGTGAAGAAGCAGAAGTATAAGTATTGGATAGTGATCAAGGATAATAAGGGAAGATATGACAGGAAAGAAGATAATGCGCCTGATCATATTGGTATTGATTATTCTGATATTGTAGAAGACAATGTGAAGAACAACTTAAAAGCAGATCAAGTAGATGCTGGCGCTGGTTATTCTGATAATGAAGGTGATAGTGATTGTATTGGTGATACGGCTTCTGGATTGGACGCCATAAAGAAAATTGTATTTGTATTGGGCGGAAACATTGATATCAGGATGGGCAGAGAGTTTAAGATTGATATTAAGATACCTGATCTGGTGTAGTCAAGGTTGATTCATGCAATGTAAATAAGACCGAAGGAGAATACGGTTTTTCTGGAAGCCACTGAGGCAGGGCGTCCCCTTTATAAAAAGTATGGATTTGTGAAAATGAATGATGAAATGGAACTTCCCAAAAACTTTGTTTTTATTGGGTAAATTTTAAACTTGGAAATTTCTAATACCGTTAACTATAAGAAGTGAGTGTTTTTATAATAATAAAGACAATGTTTCACGTGAAACATTCCCTATATTTGGAGTATGGACACAAGATAATGTTTCACGTGAAACAATCTAACCCAATATATTGTGAACAGTACCGTGAAACATCTAATTTTGTATAGAAATCTTATTGTGAAACATTCTTTTTTAGTCAAAATGCAGTAATGAAACTAAGATATACGTGAAACAACCGGCGACTGTTACTGTAAACAGTAAGTGGAGTATAATTTGGAAAATTTATATGGAAAGTTTATATAGATTATCTTTCTGTTTAATGATATAATCGTAAGCGGACAGAAAACAAAGTTTTTGGAGAGAAAGCGTTTTGTCGAAAAAATAATATTTTTACAAAACGAAAGGTGAAGGTAAGTATCATTATGGGAAGAACGATTGCGATTGCAAACCAGAAGGGTGGAGTTGGTAAGACGACAACTTCCATTAATCTATCTGCTTCTTTGGCAGAGAAAGGAAAAAAAGTTTTGGTGATCGACACGGATCCGCAGGGAAATACAACCAGTGGATTCGGCATTGAAAAGAATGATCTGGATAACACAATCTACGAATTGATCCTGGGGGAATGTTCTATCAATGAATGTATCATCAAGGAAGTGATACCGGGTGTTTCGGTTATTCCGTCTAATGTCAATCTGGCGGCGGCCGAGATTGAGTTGATCGGTATTGACAAGAAGGAATACATATTAAAAAATGAAGTAGACTGGGTAAAGGATGTATTTGATTTTATCATCATTGATTGTCCTCCCTCACTGAATCTGTTGACAATTAATTCCATGACCACGGCAGACACAGTACTGGTGCCGATTCAGTGTGAGTATTATGCTCTGGAAGGTTTGAGCCAGTTGATTCATACGGTGAATCTTGTAAAGGAAAGACTGAATCCGGAACTGGATATGGAAGGTGTTGTATTTACGATGTACGATTCGAGAACAAACCTTTCCATGCAGGTAGTGGAGAATGTAAAAAATCATTTACAGCAAAATGTATATAAAACTGTGATACCCAGAAATATAAGATTAGCTGAGGCGCCCAGTTATGGCAAGCCGATCAATCTATATGATCCGAAGTCTGCGGGAGCCGAAGCATATATGTTACTTGCTGATGAAGTGATCAATAGAAAGGGTGTATAGTGTATGGCGGCTAAAGTATCAAGGGGTTTAGGAAAAGGATTGGATTCCCTGATTCCCATGGGATCGGTATCATCCGAAAAAAAGGCTGACAGCAAAGAAGAAAATAAAGAGAGTAAAGACAGCAAAGCGACAGAAACCGTAGTCAAAATTACACAGGTAGAACCTAACAGGGAACAGCCGAGAAAGAATTTTGACGAAGATGCGTTGCAGGAACTGGCGGATTCGATCAAGCAGTTTGGACTTTTGCAGCCTATTCTGGTGCAGGACCGGAAGACACATTATGAGATCATAGCGGGTGAGCGTCGCTGGCGTGCGGCTAAGCTGGCAGGGTTAAAAGAAGTTCCTGTTATCATCCGTGACTATACGGATCAGGAGATCGTGGAAATCTCCCTGATCGAAAATATCCAGAGAGAAGACTTAAATCCGATCGAAGAAGCGCAGGCTTATAAGAGACTTTTGACAGAGTTTAATCTCAAGCAGGATGAGGTTGCGGAGAGGGTTTCCAAGAGCAGAACCGCCGTTACCAACTCCATGCGGCTCTTGAAACTGTGTGATGAAGTGCAGCAGATGATCATTGATGATATGCTTTCCACCGGTCATGCCAGAGCGCTGATCTCTATCGAAGATCCGGAACAGCAGTACATGATCGCACAGAAGATATTTGATGAGAAGTTAAGCGTTCGAGAGGTGGAAAAACTCGTCAAGGATCTGAATAAGCCGGAAAAGCCGAAGAAGGAGAGCAATAAAGAAGATAAAAGTCTGGATATCATTTATGAGGCTATTGAGGAAAAATTGAAACAGTCTCTTGGAACGAAGGTCGAGATTTCTTCCAAGGGAAACGGCGCCGGTAAACTGGAGATTGAATTTTATAATCATGATGACCTGGACAGGATTATTGAACTGCTGTCTAAATCCTGAAAAAAGGTATAGAATATTGTAGTACATGCAGATAAAATAATTGGCTGAGAAAGGTACGAACAGATGAATTATAATTTACTGGAAATGATAGGGCTGAGTGGATTTGATCTGACATATTTGTTTATTGTTTCGTATGCGTTGATTCTGATATTGATCATAATGGTGATCGTACAGGCAGTCAAGCTGAGTAAGCTGTCTAAGAAATATAAGAAGTTCATGTCAGGTAAAAATGCCAAGAGCCTGGAAAAAGACATTATTGGTCTTTACGAAGATAACAGATTTATCAAAGCTTCTACAGAAAAAAATAAAAGCGATATCAGATTTCTGTATAAAAAACTTGCCAGTACTTTCCAGAAAGTCGGTATTGTAAAATACGATGCATTCAACCAGATGGGCGGACAGCTTAGTTTTTCACTTGCATTGCTGGATGAAAATAACAGTGGCTTTATCTTAAACTGCGTGCACAGCACGGAAGGATGTTACTCTTACACGAAAGAGATCAGAAACGGATCGTGTGACATTTCACTGGGAGAGGAAGAAAGAGAAGCTCTGGATATTGCCATGGATATTTAGAAGACTATAAAGAGAATGTGTTTTTGCAAAAGCAGCACGAAACTATAAACAAATAATATAATAAATTGGAGGCACATTATGATAGACATTAAGTTTTTGAGAGAGAATCCGGATGTAGTTAAGGAGAATATCAAAAAGAAATTCCAGGACAGCAAACTTCCTCTTGTGGATGAAGTGATCGAGTTGGATGCAGAAGTCAGAAAAGCACAGCAGGAAGCGGATGATATCCGTGCCAGCAGGAATAAGATATCCAAGGAGATCGGCGCTTTGATGGGACAGGGTAAGAAAGAAGAAGCGGAGGCAAAGAAAGCAGAAGTAGCGGCCAACGCAGCCCGTCTTGCAGAGTTGGAAGAAAAGGAAAACGAACTTCGTGAAAAGATCAAGAAGAATATGATGACGATTCCGAATATCATTGATCCTTCTGTTCCGATTGGTAAGGATGATTCTGAAAATGTGGAGATTCAAAAGTACGGTGAGCCGGTGGTGCCGGATTTTGATATTCCTTATCATACAGAGATCATGGAGAGATTCCATGGTATTGATATGGATGCTGCCGGACGCGTGGCCGGAAATGGTTTTTACTATCTGATGGGTGATATTGCCAGACTGCATTCTGCTGTTATTTCTTATGCGAGAGACTTTATGATCGGCAGAGGTTTTACTTACTGTGTGCCGCCTTTTATGATCAGAAGTG